>NZ_JBFRCW010000058.1:0-329 GCF_052113265.1 Novosphingobium sp. YAF33 | reverse complement strand
GCAGATTCCCACGCGTTACGCACCCGTGCGCCACTAGACCCGAAGGTCTCGTTCGACTTGCATGTGTTAGGCATGCCGCCAGCGTTCGTTCTGAGCCAGGATCAAACTCTCAAGTTTGTGTCCAATCTCACAACAGGACCAGCCAAAAGACCRGCCACCTGACGTAAAATTAATTCAGGGATCATCACCCTGCACATATCTAAACGTATGGTTACGTAAGGACATGTAAAGGTAACGACTATCTACTGCCACCCCGAGCCCTGAAGCCCCGGGAGCAGGCGCCGTCGCCCACATGTCCCTTCATCTAAAACCTACAATGTCAAAGAACC
>NZ_JBFRCW010000057.1:0-357 GCF_052113265.1 Novosphingobium sp. YAF33 | reverse complement strand
ATCGCCGCCCASGGAGTAGGTCAGCGCCGGATTGGCATTGCCATAGAGGCGCGAGAGCGCATCGGCAGTGACGGTGAGGCCGCGCGGGGTGACGGTGAGGTCGGMGCCKGTGAAGGTGAGGGCATAGTTGCCGCCAGCCGCGAGGGAGCCCTGGGTGATGCCATAGGCGCCGATATTGCTGGTGGCACTTGCCGCGGTGGCCAGCGCGCCGCTCAAAGTGTCACCGTTGACGAGGCCGTCGCCGCCCACGGAATAGGTCAGCGCCGGATTGGCATTGCCATAGAGGCGCGAGAGCGCATCGGCAGTGACGGTGAGGCCGCGCGGGTTGACGGTGAGGTCGGCGCCGGTGAAGGTGAG
>NZ_JBFRCW010000056.1:0-371 GCF_052113265.1 Novosphingobium sp. YAF33 | reverse complement strand
CCGTTGACGAGGCCGTCGCCGCCCACGGAATAGGTCAGCGCCGGATTGGCATTGCCATAGAGGCGCGAGAGCGCATCGGCAGTGACGGTGAGGCCGCGCGGGTTGACGGTGAGGTCGGCGCCGGTGAAGGTGAGGGCATAATTGCCGCCAGCCGCGAGGGAGCCCTGGGTGATGCCATAGGCGCCGATATTGCTGGTGGCACTTGCCGCGGTGGCCAGCGCRCCGCTCARRGTGTCGCCGTTGACGAGGCCRTCGCCGCCCACGGARTAGGTCAGCGCCGGATTGGCATTGCCATAGAGGCGCGAGAGCGCATCGGCAGTGACGGTGAGGCCGCGCGGGTTGACGGTGAGGTCGGCGCCGGTGAAGGTGAG
>NZ_JBFRCW010000055.1:0-419 GCF_052113265.1 Novosphingobium sp. YAF33 | reverse complement strand
GGCTCTGACTATTTGTAGGCACACGGTTTCAGGATCTCTTTCACTCCCCTTCCGGGGTGCTTTTCACCTTTCCCTCACGGTACTGGTTCACTATCGATCACTAGGGAGTATTTAGCCTTGGGAGATGGTCCTCCCAGATTCCGACGGAATTTCACGTGTTCCGCCGTACTCAGGATACATTCAAGAGAGAACGAAGTTTCGACTACGGGGTTGTTACCCTCTACGACGGACCTTTCCAGGTCGCTTCGTCTACCTCGTTCCTTTGTAACTCCGTATAGAATGTCCTACAACCCCAASARGCAAGCYTSTTGGTTTGGGCTMTGTTCCGTTTCGCTCGCCGCTACTCAGGAAATCGCATTTGCTTTCTCTTCCTCCAGGTACTTAGATGTTTCAGTTCCCTGGGTCTGTCTTCCTTACCC
>NZ_JBFRCW010000054.1:0-496 GCF_052113265.1 Novosphingobium sp. YAF33 | reverse complement strand
ATGTGGTCGTGATCGGCGGCGGCTACATCGGCCTCGAAGCGGCGGCAGTGCTCTCGAAGATGGGCCTCAAGGTCACCCTGCTGGAAGCGCTGCCGCGCGTGCTGGCGCGCGTGGCCGGGGAGCCGCTCTCGGAATTCTACCAAAGCGAGCACCGGACGCACGGCGTCGACCTGCGCACGGGCGTCGCGGTCGATTGCCTGGTGGGCGATGGCCACAAGGTCACCGGCGTGCAGCTTGCCGGCGGCGAGGTCCTGGGCGCCGAGGCGGTGATCGTGGGCATCGGCATCGTCCCGGCGGTCGGGCCGCTGATCCTGGCCGGCGCGGCCGGAGCCAACGGCGTGGACGTCGACGAATATTGCCGCACTTCGCTGCCGGACATCTATGCCATCGGCGACTGCGCGGCTTTYGCCTGCGACTTCGCGGGCGGCACGGTGATGCGCGTGGAATCGGTGCAGAACGCCAACGACATGGCGACGTACGTGGCCAAGGCGATCTG
>NZ_JBFRCW010000053.1:0-514 GCF_052113265.1 Novosphingobium sp. YAF33 | reverse complement strand
ACCGAATCACGGGTGGCACTTAGAGGGCCTCTCACCGCAGCGGACCACACGGTTTTGCAGCGGTCGCCAACAGAGACGGACAGCTTGTTCCCCCATCGCAAGAAAGCGGGGAGCGCTAGTTGTCCGGCTTTACTGTTCGGCGGGTCTCGTGAGGGACTGGTTCTTTGACATTGTAGGTTTTAGATGAAGGGACATGTGGGCGACGGCGCCTGCTCCCGGGGCTTCAGGGCTCGGGGTGGCAGTAGATAGTCGTTACCTTAACATGTCCTTACGTAACCATACGTTTAGATATGTGCAGGGTGATGATCCCTGAATTAATTTTACGTCAGGTGGCTGGYCTTTTGGCTGGTCCTGTTGTGAGATTGGACACAAACTTGAGAGTTTGATCCTGGCTCAGAACGAACGCTGGCGGCATGCCTAACACATGCAAGTCGAACGAGACCTTCGGGTCTAGTGGCGCACGGGTGCGTAACGCGTGGGAATCTGCACGGGTGCGTAACGCGTGGGAATCTGC
>NZ_JBFRCW010000052.1:0-542 GCF_052113265.1 Novosphingobium sp. YAF33 | reverse complement strand
GAAAGACCCCGTGGAGCTTTACTGTAGCCTGATATTGAATTTTGGTACAGTTTGTACAGGATAGGCGGGAGCCATTGAAACCGGAGCGCTAGCTTCGGTGGAGGCGCTGGTGGGATACCGCCCTGACTGTATTGAAATTCTAACCTACGGGTCTTATCGACCCGGGAGACAGTGTCAGGTGGGCAGTTTGACTGGGGCGGTCGCCTCCTAAAGTGTAACGGAGGCGCCCAAAGGTTCCCTCAGAATGGTTGGAAATCATTCGTAGAGTGCAAAGGCATAAGGGAGCTTGACTGCGAGACCTACAAGTCGAGCAGGGACGAAAGTCGGGCTTAGTGATCCGGTGGTTCCGCATGGAAGGGCCATCGCTCAACGGATAAAAGCTACCCCGGGGATAACAGGCTTATCTCCCCCAAGAGTCCACATCGACGGGGAGGTTTGGCACCTCGATGTCGGCTCATCGCATCCTGGGGCTGTAGTCGGTCCCAAGGGTTGGGCTGTTCGCCCATTAAAGCGGTACGCGAGCTGGGTTCAGAACGTCGTGA
>NZ_JBFRCW010000051.1:0-569 GCF_052113265.1 Novosphingobium sp. YAF33 | reverse complement strand
ATCGAGATCTTCCCGGGCTTCCCGGCCGCCGAGATCCTCTATGACGAGAACGGCGCCGTGATCGGCGTGCAGACCGGCGACATGGGCGTCGACCGCGAGGGCAATCCCAAGGCCGACTTCCAGCCGGGCATGAACCTGCTGGGCAAGTACACCGTGTTCTGTGAAGGCGCGCGCGGCCATCTGACCAAGCGGCTCAAGGCCAGGTACGACCTCGAAGCGGATTGCCAGCCGCAGATCTACGGCATCGGCATCAAGGAACTCTGGGATATCCCCGCGGACAAGCACGTCCCCGGCCGGGTCATCCACACCCAGGGCTGGCCGATGAGCGAGACCGACAGCTGGGGCGGCGGCTTCCTCTACCACCAGGCCAACAACCAGGTGGCGCTCGGTTTCGTGACCGCGCTCGATTACAAGAACCCCTACGTCTACCCGTTCGAGGAATTCCAGCGCTGGAAGCAGCACCCGGATATCCGCGCGATCCTGGAAGGCGGCAAGCGCGTGGCTTACGGTGCGCGCGCGATCAACGAGGGCGGCTGGCAGTCGGTGCCGATGCTGGCCTTCCCGGGGGG
>NZ_JBFRCW010000050.1:0-569 GCF_052113265.1 Novosphingobium sp. YAF33 | reverse complement strand
CCCGGGAAGGCCAGCATCGGCACCGACTGCCAGCCGCCCTCGTTGATCGCACGCGCACCGTAAGCCACGCGCTTGCCGCCCTCCAGGATCGCGCGGATATCCGGGTGCTGCTTCCAGCGCTGGAATTCCTCGAACGGGTAGACGTAGGGATTCTTGTAATCGAGCGCGGTCACGAAGCCGAGCGCCACCTGGTTGTTGGCCTGGTGGTAGAGGAAGCCGCCGCCCCAGCTGTCGGTCTCGCTCATCGGCCAGCCCTGGGTATGGATGACCCGGCCGGCGACGTGCTTGTCGGCGGGGATATCCCAGAGCTCCTTGATGCCGAGGCCGTAGATCTGCGGCTGGCAATCCGCCTCCAGGTCGTACCTGGCCTTGAGCCGCTTGGTCAGGTGGCCGCGCGCGCCTTCGCAGAACACGGTATATTTGCCCAGCAGGTTCATGCCCGGCTGGAAGTCGGCCTTGGGATTGCCCTCGCGGTCGACGCCCATGTCGCCGGTCTGCACGCCGATCACGGCGCCGTTCTCGTCATAGAGGATCTCGGCGGCCGGGAAGCCCGGGAAGATCTCGATCTC
>NZ_JBFRCW010000049.1:0-701 GCF_052113265.1 Novosphingobium sp. YAF33 | reverse complement strand
TCTCCATTGCTTGGTGACCATAGCGTCAGTGACCCACCCGATCCCATCTCGAACTCGGCCGTGAAACCTGACAGCGCCAATGGTACTAACGCTCAAGCGTTGGAAGAGTAGGACGTCGCCAGGCATTGAAGCCGGCGTGCTGTAAAAAAACCCATCACAATGACAAAGGGCAAATGCCCTCAAACAGGGCCCCATAAGGGCCCTGTTCGCGTTCATGACGAACGCAGCCATCATCACGCGGGGAAGAAGCACCCCGCCGTCCACGCCGGCACCGCCCGGAACAGACMACAAAACACGCTTCAAGGCTGACACGCTCAGCCCTCAATGGTGACGCGGGGTGGAGCAGCCCGGTAGCTCGTCAGGCTCATAACCTGAAGGTCGCAGGTTCAAATCCTGCCCCCGCAACCATAAACACATCCCCACACCCAACGGTCCAGGCAAGCGCGCGCCTTGGCGCCGCACACGCGCCAGCAGGCGCCGATGCGCGGAGCACGCCGCAGGGATGTTCCCTCGCGCGTGCAGCTAGTGACCTGCCCCCCGGCGGTCCCTCGATCATAACGAGAGTCTTGCGGTTGAATAATCCGGCACGCTCGCCTGCACAAGCGCGTCGGGCGTGATGCTATCGTCCTGCACGAACGTCCGACGCGCTTGTGCAGGCGTTCGATTTCCCAACGATGAGTGGGGCCGAACATGGTTGTAGT
>NZ_JBFRCW010000048.1:0-824 GCF_052113265.1 Novosphingobium sp. YAF33 | reverse complement strand
CCGCCGCCGCCTTCCGGCGTCACCCATTCGATGTTCTGGGTGGGGTCCTTGATGTCGCAGGTCTTGCAGTGGACGCAGTTCTGCGCGTTGATCTGGAGCTTGGCGCCCGCACCGTCCGGATCGACGAATTCGTAGACGCCGGCCGGGCAATAGCGCGCTTCCGGCCCGGCATAGAGSGGYAGGTTGATCGCGGTCGGGATGCTGGCATCCTTGAGCTTCAGGTGGACSGGCTGGTCTTCCTCGTGRTTGGTGAACGAGTAGGACACGCTGGTCAGGCGGTCGAAGCTGATGACACCGTCGGGCTTGGGATAGGCGATCGGCTGGTAGAGATCGGCGCGCTGGAGCGTRGAAGCATCGGTGTGATGCTTCATCGGCTTGGCAAGGCCGAARCCGAACAGCGTGCGCAGCCACATGTCSGCGCCGGCCAGCACCGTGCCGATTTCCCCGCCCCACTTGGCGACCATCGGCTCGGCATTCTGGACGAGCTTCAGTTCCTTGGCGATCCAGCTTTCGCGCACGGCGGTGTCRTATTCGCCCAGCGTGTCCTGCGCGCGGCCCGCGTTGATCGCCGCGGCCATCGCCTCGGCCGCCAGCATGCCGCTCTTCATCGCGGTATGCGTGCCCTTGATGCGCGGCACGTTGACGAAACCGGCCGAGCAACCCGCCAGCACGCCGCCCGGGAAGGCCAGCATCGGCACCGACTGCCAGCCGCCCTCGTTGATCGCRCGCGCACCGTAAGCCACGCGCTTGCCGCCYTCCAGGATCGCGCGGATATCCGGGTGCTGCTTCCAGCGCTGGAATTCCTCGAACGGGTAGACGTAGGG
>NZ_JBFRCW010000047.1:0-885 GCF_052113265.1 Novosphingobium sp. YAF33 | reverse complement strand
GCGGCTCTGTTGCAAATTCTGACGCGGTCGCCATGGTTTGGTTCGAGGGCTTTCAAGGTCGGTTGCGATGAACGATTTCAAAGGGCGGCATTTTACCGGCGAGGTCATCCTGTGGGCGGTACGCTGGTATTGCCGGTACGGCATCAGCTACCGTGATCTCGAGGAAATGCTAGCCGAGCGTGGCATCAATGTCGATCACACGACCATCTATCGCTGGGTGCAGCGCTACGCGCCGGAGATGGAGAAGCGGTTGCGCTGGTTCTGGCGGCGCGGCTTTGATCCGAGCTGGCGTCTCGATGAGACTTACGTCAAGGTCCGGGGTAAATGGACCTACCTCTACCGGGCGGTCGACAAACGGGGCGACACGATCGACTTCTACCTGTCGTCGACCCGCAGCGCCAAAGCCGCGAAGCGCTTTCTAGGCAAGGCTCTTCGTGGCCTGAAGGACTGGGAAAAGCCGACGAAACTCAACACCGACAAGGCACCCAGCTACGGCGCCGCGATCGCCGAGCTGAAACGAGAAGGGAAGCTCGCCCCGGAAACCGAACACCGGCAGGTGAAATACCTGAACAATGTGCTCGAGGCCGACCATGGCAAGCTCAAGATGCTGATCAAGCCTGTGCGCGGTTTCAAATCGATGCCCACGGCCTACGCTACAATCAAGGGCTTCGAGGTCATGCGCGCCCTACGCAAAGGGCAGGCCCGGCCGTGGTGCCTGCAGCCGGGGTTCAAAGGAGAGGTGCGCCTGATCGAAAGATCATTTGGCATTGGCCCCTCGGCCATGACCGAGGCCATGGACATGCTCAATCAGCATTTCGCCGATGTTGCCTGATCCCAAAAAAGGCGCGGTGTCGTTCGGCGGTCCCAAATGTTTGCAACAGAGCC
>NZ_JBFRCW010000046.1:0-929 GCF_052113265.1 Novosphingobium sp. YAF33 | reverse complement strand
CAGATCGCCTTGGCCACGCACGTCGCCATGTCGTTGGCGTTCTGCACCGATTCCACGCGCATCACCGTGCCGCCCGCGAAGTCGCAGGCGAAAGCCGCGCAGTCGCCGATGGCATAGATGTCCGGCAGCGAAGTGCGGCAATATTCGTCCACGTCCACGCCGTTGGCTCCGGCCGCGCCGGCCAGGATCAGCGGCCCGACCGCCGGGACGATGCCGATGCCCACGATCACCGCCTCGGCGCCCAGGACTTCGCCACCGGCAAGCTGCACGCCGGTGACCTTGTGGCCATCGCCCACCAGGCAATCGACTGCGACGCCCGTGCGCAGGTCGACGCCGTGCGTCCGGTGCTCGCCTTGGTAGAATTCCGAGAGCGGCTCCCCGGCCACGCGCGCCAGCACGCGCGGCAGCGCTTCCAGCAGSGTGACCTTGAGGCSCATCTTCGAGAGCACTGCCGCCGCTTCGAGGCCGATGTAGCCGCCGCCGATCACGACCACRTTCTTCGTGCCCGCATCGATTTCGGCCATCAGCGTGTCGCAATCCTCGCGGGTGCGCACGGCATGGACCCCGGCCAGATCCGCGCCCGAGCACGACAGCCGGCGCGGATCGCCGCCCGTSGCCCAGACCAGCTTGCCGTARCCGTAAGTCTCACCGTCCGAGAGCGCGAGTTCCTGCGCCGCCGGATCGACTTTGGTCACTTCGGTGCCGAGCTTGAAGGTGATCTCCTTCTCGGCCCAGAACGTCGGCGGGCGGATGTAGAGRCGGTCGAAGGTCTTCTCCCGCGCGAAGTATTCCTTGGAGAGCGGCGGCCGCTCGTAAGGATGCTCCGGCTCGCGGCCGATGACGGTGATGGTCCCCTCGAAACCGTTCTGGCGAAGGGCGATCGCGCATTGCGCACCGCCGTGCCCGGCTCCCACGATAACGACGTCTGC
>NZ_JBFRCW010000045.1:0-1218 GCF_052113265.1 Novosphingobium sp. YAF33 | reverse complement strand
TGACCTGCCCCCCGAAAGGTCCCTCATTCTGATGTAGAGTCTGCCCACGAGAAGGAGCAGACGCATGAGGAAGAGCCGTTTCACCGAGGCGCAGATCATCGGGATGATCAAGGAACAGGAGGCAGGGCTTCCAACGGTCGAGGTTTGCCGGAAGCACGGCCTGAGCACGGCGACCTTTTACAAGCTGAAGGCGAAGTATGGCGGCATGGAGGTTTCCGATGCCCATCGGTTGCGGCAGTTGGAGGACGAAAACGGCAAGCTGAAGCGGCTCCTAGCCGACAGCATGCTGGACAACGCGATCCTGAAAGACCTGCTGGGAAAAGGCTGACGACGCCGGGCCAGCGGCGCGACGTGGCGCTCGGTGTGATGAGGGACTACCAAGTCTCACAGCGTCGGGCCTGCGTGCTGATTGGCGTCGATCCCAAGACGGTCAGGCGCGAACGCCCGCCGGACCACGGAGCCATCCGCGAAGCCATGCGGGAGATCGCAGGGCAGCGCCGTCGGTTCGGCTATCGCCGGATCGGCGTCATGCTGGAGCGCAAGGGCATGAGCATGAACCACAAGAAGCTCTACCGGCTATATCGGGAAGAAGGCTTGTCTGTACGCCGACGACGCGGCCGCAAGCGCGCCMGAGGCAGCCGRACGCCGGTGCCGGGAGCACTTCGTCCTGGTGACCGCTGGTCGATGGACTTTGTCGCCGATACGTTTGGCGCGTCGCGCAAGTTCAGGATTCTGGCGATCAACGATGATTGYTGCCGGGAGAACCTGTGCCTGGCGGCGGACACCAGCRTCTCGGGGGCTCGAGTGGCGCGCGAACTGGATGCGCTTGTTCGCCTGCATGGGAAACCTGCTTGCATCGTCAGTGACAATGGCACTGAATTTACGAGCCGGGCGATCCTACAGTGGGCYAGCAAGAACAAGGTTGAGTGGCATTACATYGACCCCGGAAAGCCCCAGCAGAATGGCTTCATCGAGAGCTTCAACGGCTCATTGCGCGATGAGCTGCTCAACGAGGAACTGTTCGACAGCTTGGCTGACGCCCGTCGGAAGCTGGCCATCTGGCGCTACGACTACAACCATGTTCGGCCCCACTCATCGTTGGGAAATCGAACGCCTGCACAAGCGCGTCGGACGTTCGTGCAGGACGATAGCATCACGCCCGACGCGCTTGTGCAGGCGAGCGTGCCGGATTATTCAACCGCAAGACTCTCGTTATGA
>NZ_JBFRCW010000044.1:0-1371 GCF_052113265.1 Novosphingobium sp. YAF33 | reverse complement strand
GATCGTGTCCCGAGAGGTGGTGTAGCTTTTCTGGACCACCTTGCTTTTCGGCCTCAGCCTGAGCCGATCATGAGCCGGGTACTGCCGACAGCATGACAATGGGATTGTCGCTGAGCGGGGCCATCGTTTCAAGCGTCATGTACCGCGCGCGCTGGACGGCCCATTCGTCGGACTGTTCCATGAGGATGGCTCCGACGAGGCGGGTGATGGCGGCTTCGTTCGGGAAGATCCCAACGACCTCGGTCCGCCGTTTGATTTCGCCATTAAGGCGCTCGATGGGGTTTGTGCTGTGTAGTTTGGCGCGATGCTCGCGCGGGAATGTCATGTAGGCCAACACATCGGGCTCAGCGTCGTCCATCAGCGTGGCTAGCTTGGGCAGTTTGGGCCGCACTTGGTCGGCGATCGAACGCCACTGCTGGCTCGCAGCTTCTGGAGTTTCCTGGGCGAAGGCGGTGGCGATGAAGGCGGAGACGACGCGCCTGCCGCTCTTGCCGGCATGGGCGAGTGCATTGCGCATGAAGTGGACGCGGCAGCGCTGCCAGGTCGCGCACAGCAGTTTGGAGACCGCCGCCTTAATGCCTTCGTGCGCATCGGAGATGACCAGCTTAACGCCACGCAGTCCTCGGCGCGTCAGTTTGCGCAGGAAGGCGGTCCAGAACGGCTCGGCCTCGGAAGGACCGATATCCATGCCTAGCACCTCGCGGCGGCCATCGCTGTTGACGCCCACCGCGACGATCACCGCCACCGACACGATACGCCCGTTCTGCCGGACTTTCACGTAGGTGGCGTCGATCCATAGGTACGGCCAGTCGCCTTCGATTGGGCGCTCGAGGAAGGCACCGACCTTCTCGTCGAGTTCCTCGCACAGCCGGCTGACCTGGCTCTTCGAGATCCCATCCATACCCAGCGCCTTTACCAGGTCATCTACCGAGCGGGTGGAGATGCCCTGGATATACGCTTCCTGGATCACTGCGGTCAGCGCCCGCTCGGCCATGCGACGGGGTTCGAGGAAGCCGGGGAAGTAGCTTCCCTTCCTGAGCTTGGGGATGCGTAGTTCGACCGTCCCCGCTCGCGTCTGCCAGTCGCGCTCGCGGTAGCCGTTGCGCTGGACCAGCCTCGCCGCAGATTTCTCGCCGTGGCCGGCTCCGGTCAGGTTGCCGACTTCCATCTCCATCAGCCGCTCGGCGGCAAACGAAATCATCTCGCGCAGAATATCTGCATCGGGGGCCTTCTCTACCAGCGAACGCAAGTGCATCATCGGATCGGTCATCGTGATTCCTTCCGTCAGGTTTGAGCTTCACAACCCAAACCTACCCGAAAATCACGGTGACCACCTCAGCCTTCAGCTACACCACGTCCTGGGACACGATC
>NZ_JBFRCW010000043.1:0-1528 GCF_052113265.1 Novosphingobium sp. YAF33 | reverse complement strand
GCCAAGCCGCTGCACCTGACCCGGGGCGCTCGTTTCGAAACATGTTTCGAAATCAATTTCATCACTCACTGGTAACCTCGCCGTTCAATGCGACGAAACTACCAACCTCAGAGCTTCTGAAAATGTGGGGGATTTTGACCGCTTACCCCAGGTCGAGGCCATGCCGCGAAAGCCGTGCACCGTCTGCCGGCCGCGATAGCCCATCCGGTAGCAGGCGTAGATCATGGTGTTTTGCGAGATGGGACTACTCGGTTTGGTTCCCGGAAACACCAGCCCTTCGCCGTTGGTCGCGCGCAGGCGGCGCCGGAGGAGCAACACGACCTGACGCGAGAGCGGGACGATATGCTCGCGGTCCATCTTCATGCGCTCGCCGGGGATCCGCCAGAGCGGGTTCGCGCCGTCGAGGTTCTCGAACTCGTGCCAGGCCGCAAAGCGTGTCTCGCTGGTCCGGCACCAGGTCAGCAGCGTGAACAGCATCGCCTCTCGCGTAATCTCGCGGCGCCGGGGATCCTCTTCCCCGTCATAGTTTTGAATGGCGTGCACGAGTTCGGGAAGTTGCTGCAGTGGGAGCCGCGCCATGTGCTGCACTTTGGGACGCGCCTTGAGCGCACCTGTCAGATGCGCGGAGGGATCGTGCTCAACAAACCCTTCGGCGATCGCATAATGGAAGATCTGGCCAATCGACTGGAGTACGCGCCTGCTCACGTCCAATGCGCCGCGCGCTTCGACGGCCTTGATCACCGCCAGTATCTCGGGCGCCTTCACGCCGGCAATGGGAGTGGACCCGATCGCCGGAAACGCGTCGCGTTCCAATCGCGCCAGGAGACGCTTCGCATGGGCGGGATTGAGACTATCCACGCGGCGAGCGTGCCACTGACGCGCGACGATCTCAAAGGTACGAGCCTCCGCCTCGTCTTTGGCCTGCTGGACCTTGGCGGGGTCTTTGCCCAGCGCCAGCAGTTGGCGTGCTTCGTGTCTCTTGGCACGGGCCGCGGTCAGCGACACGTCGGGGTATTGACCGAAGCTGAGAAGCTTTTCCTTGCCGGCGAAGCGGTACTTCATGCGCCACAGCTTGGAACCGTTTGGATGGACGAGAACATGCAATCCGCCGCCATCGGCAAGCTTGTAAGGCTTGCCGCGCTTTGCCGCGTATTTGACCTCGAGTTCCGTGAGCGCCATGGGCCGTGTCCATCTGGGGGTATCGGCCCAAATGCTACCCCCAAAAATACCCCCAATTCAAATGGCTCTGGGTGCATTGAACGGGCCGCAGCGGGACGCATGACGGCCCGGCGGGATGGTCAAAAATATTTGATATGGTTGGGAAAATGATCGCCCGTGGACGTCGCCGGACGGAGCGGGACGATCGGACCTGGGCGAAAATGGTTGCGGGGGCAGGATTTGAACCTGCGACCTTCAGGTTATGAGCCTGACGAGCTACCGGGCTGCTCCACCCCGCGTCACCATTGAGGGCTGAGCGTGTCAGCCTTGAAGCGTGTTTTGTTGTCTGTTCCGGGCGGTGCCGGCGTGG
>NZ_JBFRCW010000042.1:0-2119 GCF_052113265.1 Novosphingobium sp. YAF33 | reverse complement strand
CGCCCGGGGAAGTGGCCCTCGGGCTACGCCCTCACGCCACTTCCCCGGGCGGCCGCCACACTGGCCTGGTTTTACTCCGCCCCGTGGCCGACTTTTGCGCCGCCGTTGACAGCGATTGGGCAGGAAACGCGGCTCGACATCCTCAAGCTGCTGTCGGATGCCCCCGAGGCCGGCCTCGCATCCGGCAGCATAGCGACAGAGCTGGACGAACGTCGCGAACCGGCCGACATCGCGGATGTAGTTGCGCTGCGTCTCGTGGCCGAAGCGCCATATATCGATCTCGTCGAAGAGACGCTGCTGGCATAGCGGGCTGACGGCAACAGGGACGAGGGTGGTCATGACAGGGCTCCTTCTGGTGGAGCCCCGATGCTCTGCCTACCTCCTGCCGCGCTCGATCCAAGCGCAACGCCCGTTCCATCACCCCACTGCGCCACACACGTCCTTTCCGCGCAGCGGGTTCGTGCTTCCACCCAACATACCAATCAACGTTCGCTGAACCGACGGCGGCTTCCAGGATCAACAGGCGGTAACCCTAATGGCCGACTTTGGGGCGCAAAGCCGACCGGCTGGTCTGCCCGACCCGAGTGGCGGGTTTCAGCAAGAGCCGCCGCTCACATCAACGACGCTGAATGTCTTGAGCTGGTCGCGAGTTGCCGGAACCGGACTGTCCGCCCTAGGGCGCTGAAATCGGCTGCTGAGTGTCCGGGAAGGGTCGGACGCAAGCGGGTTCAATGTCAACCAAACTGCTGTCTAGTCTGGTAAAATGATTTTTAGGCGTGGCCAGAATCGCTGCCATTGCTTGGCTTCCACACGCGCGCGGATGGTCTCAATCCTGTCTTCAAAGGCGGGAGTATTTACGATAAGTAGGCGCAACAGGTCATCGAAGCCGTATGGCGCTACGAATTCGATCCAGCCAGAATCATCGAGGCGCGCAATGAAGGCGGTGGCAGTTTCGGGCCAGCGCGAAATCGCATGTTCTAAAGACGTATATGCTGTTTCGCTGTTCGAAATGTGCATGCGCGCTTGATTTTTGACGGACCATTTTGCGTTTGGAACCAACGTGGCAAGTCGCATTTGGATGGCCTCATCATGACGCTTTTCCGAATCGGCTGGATTATAGTGGATTACATCCACGTCATCAGTCTGCGTTGGCGACCCGTAACCGTGCAGGTAGTCCCACACAACGTTCCGTATCATCCCGCCACCAAGAAAAAGCGACTTGTCCGTGCTCCGTAGCGCTATCAGCGCGTCAACAACGGCGCGCGAGCCTAGCACGATCGACGCCACAATCCGTCGTTGTTGATCTTCATCAAAAAGCTGCTGGGGACTTATAGTGATAGTCGGCCGGCGGGCCTCTTTGGAAGCAACGTCACGTTTAGCCTGCAAGAATTCGCGATCCGAGTTTGCTGGCAAATTCTCGGCTATTGCTTCGTATCGCGTCCGAACAAGGTCAACTCTTGACGCCTCTTCGCTGATTACAAGATTCCCTTTGGAAGTGACTGTGTCCTCGATCTCGTTCGCAAGGGTGGCGAGCGCAGCAATCCCTTTTTCAGCTGATGACTGTTTTTCCGAAAATCTGAATACGAGGTGGAGCACACCCACGACAAAAATTGCAAAAACGAGAAGGTTAAATGCAAGCTCTGCGCCGTCATGGGTAATCGGACGCACCCATGAAATATATTTTTGAACTTTCTCTAATCCGGAAAATCCAATAAATAATAGTAGAGACGATATGGCGACTGTCGCAAAGTTCTGAGTCGCATTTATGGCGCGATATTTTCTCGCCTTGTTTGACATCACCTGCTTAAGGAGGATGGACTTCCTGAGGTATTCCTCGATTCTGCTTCCCTGACGCCCATCGATTAGTGGCGGATGCACTAACTGTGTTGTTTCTCGTGAGAACAACACTATTCGGCGCTGGCCTTTGGCTTCCTCGGGGATCGTGTCCCGAGAGGTGGTGTAGCTTTTCTGGACCACCTTGCTTTTCGGCCTCAGCCTGAGCCGATCATGAGCCGGGTACTGCCGTCAGCCTGAGCCGATCATGAGCCGGGTACTGCCGACAGCATGACAATGGGATTGTCGCTGAGCGGGGCCATCGTTTCAAGCGTCATGTACCGCG
>NZ_JBFRCW010000041.1:0-2177 GCF_052113265.1 Novosphingobium sp. YAF33 | reverse complement strand
CTGGCCAACGTCAAGATGAGCATGAACCCGTTCGACGAGATCGCGGTGGAAGAAGCCATCCGCATCAAGGAAGCGGGCAAGGCGGAAGAGATCGTCGCCGTCTCGGTCGGCCCGGCCAAGGCGCAGGACACGCTGCGCACCGCGCTCGCGATGGGCGCCGACCGCGCGATCCTGATCGAGACCGATACGGAAGTGGAGCCGCTCGCGGTCGCCAAGATCCTCAAGGCCATCGTCGCCGAAGAGAATCCCGGCCTCGTGATCCTGGGCAAGCAGGCCATCGACGACGATTCGAACCAGACCGGCCAGATGCTCGCCGCGCTGCTGGGCCGCCCGCAGGGCACGTTCGCCAGCAAGGTCGAGATTGGCGGTGATTTGGGGGGCGACCACGTTGCCGTGACCCGCGAAGTCGATGGCGGCCTGGAAACCGTGAAGCTGTCGCTGCCCGCGATCGTCACCACCGACTTGCGCCTCAACGAGCCGCGCTACGCTTCGCTGCCCAACATCATGAAGGCGAAGAAGAAGCAGCTCGATGTGAAGACCGCCGCCGACTACGGCGTCGACATCGCCCCGCGCCTCAAGACCCTGAAGGTCTCGGAGCCGCCGGTGCGTGTCGCCGGCGTCAAGGTTGCCGATGTCGACGCGCTGGTCACGAAGCTCAAGGAACTGGGAGTCGCCTGATGAAGACGCTCGTTTGGGTCGAACACGACAACGCGTCGGTCAAGGACGCGACGCTCCACACCGTCACCGCCGCTGCCAAGCTGGGTGAAGTCCACCTGCTGGTCGCCGGTGCGAACTGCCGCGCCGCTGCCGAAGCCGCTGCCAAGATCGCCGGCGTCGCCAAGGTGCATCTCGCCGACAACGCCGCCTATGAACACGCGCTGGCCGAGAACATCGCGCCGCTGATCGTGGACCTCATGGGCCACCACGACGCGTTCCTGGCGCCCGCCACCACTACCGGCAAGAACGTCGCTCCGCGCGTGGCCGCGCTGCTCGACGTGATGCAGCTATCGGACATCCTCTCGGTCGAGGGCGAGAAGACCTTCACGCGCCCGATCTATGCCGGCAACGCCATCGCTACCGTCGAATCGAGCGATGCCAAGCTGGTCATCACCGTACGCGGCACCGCCTTCGAGAAGGCCGCTGCCGAGGGTGGCTCGGCTGCCATCGAAGACGTTGCCGGTGCTGGTGACGCAGGGCTTTCGAGCTTCGTGGGTGCCGAACTCGCGAAGTCCGAGCGTCCGGAACTGACCAGCGCCAAGGTGATCGTCTCGGGCGGCCGCGCGCTGAAGGATTCGGAAACCTTCGAGCAGGTGATCATGCCGCTCGCCGACAAGCTCGGTGCTGCCGTCGGTGCCAGCCGCGCTGCGGTCGACGCGGGCTACGTGCCGAACGACTACCAGGTCGGCCAGACCGGCAAGATCGTGGCTCCCGAAGTCTACATCGCTGTGGGCATCTCGGGCGCGATCCAGCACCTTGCGGGCATGAAGGACTCCAAGACCATCATCGCCATCAACAAGGACGAAGACGCCCCGATCTTCCAGGTCGCTGACGTCGGCCTGGTGGCGGACCTGTTCACCGCCGTGCCGGAACTCACCGGCAAGCTCTGAGCCCTCTTTTCCGACCCTTCTTCGAGATGCAAAGACCATGATTGAACGCGAAGAGATGCCGTATGACGTCGTCATCGTCGGCGGTGGGCCTGCCGGYCTTGCCACGGCGATCCGGCTGAAGCAGGTCGATCCGGCGCTGTCGGTCTGCGTGCTGGAGAAGGGYTCGGAGATCGGCGCGCACATTCTGTCGGGCGCGACGATCGATCCCMRGGCGCTCGACGAACTGCTGCCCACCTGGCGCGAGGACGGCTGCCCGCTGGCGGAAACGCCGGTGACCGACAACTGGCAYTGGCAYCTCACGAAGAAGAAGAAGTTCGGYCTGCCGCACCTGGTYATGCCGCCGTTCATGTCGAACGAGGGCAATTACACCGGCTCGCTGGGCAATCTCTGCCGCTGGCTGGCCGAACAGGCCGAGGCGCTGGAGATCGAGATCTTCCCGGGCTTCCCGGCCGCCGAGATCCTCTATGACGAGAACGGCGCCGTGATCGGCGTGCAGACCGGCGACATGGGCGTCGACCGCGAGGGCAATCCCAAGGCCGACTTCCAGCCGGGCATGAACCTGCTGGGCAA
>NZ_JBFRCW010000040.1:0-2359 GCF_052113265.1 Novosphingobium sp. YAF33 | reverse complement strand
TCGATCATCACCGCACGCCGGACCTTCTGATAAAGCTCCACTCTCTTCATCCTTCTCCTCCGCCCAAAAACGGAGGTTAGCAGGACTGGCCCCTTTTTATCCCGGTGCTCTCAGCCGACGGATGGCCCCTTTTATTACCGGTGTTCTCAAGGCCATTACGGTCATGGATAGCCATGAGCGCAACCTGTCGAACCAGCGCCTCTTCAATGTCGGCGTTACCCGCGTGCGCGACGACCTAACCATGGTGGTCGACGACAAGGCGAAGCTCGAGCGGCAACTCGACCACAACCCTGGAAACAAGACCTCTGCGCTCGAGACCCTGGGCCGGCTCGAAATCGACGGTCCGGGAAGGGCCCAGGCATCCGGCCCATTCGATCCGGGACCTGTCGAGGGCGGGCCTGGTCCCAAAGCGGCCGACGGACTCGATGGCTTGCCGCCGGTGCCCCCGGCCGAAGGGCAGGTGGCAGCCAGGACGAAGTCTGATGATTTGAGCGCGCCGCGCCTCAAGCCCGAACAAGCCGATCTGCTGCCCCCGCTGCCCGAACGCAGTCTGGGCCTCGATTTGTAAGCCGAGCGGCCCTCTGCCGCTCATGTATCGGCGTCCGGGCGGAAAGCTTCACACGCGCGTGAACCTCACCGATCCACCGGCGCTCGACTGAGAAAGGACAAGGCATGGACATTGGCGAAATCCTGCTGTCTCCGAAAGGGCGAGTCGGCCGTGGGCCATTCCTGGCGGTGGTGGCCACAGGTTGGGCGATCGCGTTCGATTTCCTGCCTTTCAACCCGCTGCTCGCGCTACGCTATGCCGCCGCCATCAACGTCGCGGTCGTCGTCATTAGCGCGCTGGCGGTCTGGGTGGGGATCGCCATTACGGTCAAGCGTTTCCACGACGTTGGATTATCGGGGTTCAATACGGTCGGATTGGTCTGGACGACGCTGCGCGGCGACCCGCTGGCGACCGACGCGCCTTTGACCATGGCCATCGCGGCTCTTGGGATCATCATCCAGCTATGGCTTTGTATCGAGCCGGGCTCGCGGAGCGCCAATCGCTTCGGCAATCCCGTGTCGGCTTAACGGGCACATCCCTTGCCCTCGACCCGCAGGTCGACATAGGCCCGGCCGTTCCATCGCACGACCGGCATGCAAAGGCCGGGGCCGCCGATGCCGATATCCGGCCAACCGTCCGCGCCCTTGGTGCGACGAATATCGGCGATACCGACCGAATTATACATGCGCTTCCAGCGGCCGTCGGCCTGCTGGCTCATTACCCAGAAGGCGGCACCCGTATTGCCGTAACAATAGGTGCCGCCTTCGGTGATGATGGCCTCGGGTCTGCCGTCGCCGTTCAAGTCGCGCCGCTCCTCGATCGTGCCGGGTCCATAGGACCCTGGCCCATTGTCCTCGTCGCCATCGTTGCAGCCGCTTTCCCAGCGACCTTTCTTGAGGTGGAAGCCAGCGGCAAGGAAGATCGCGGCGTCTCCAGCGGGCGCGGAGGCGGCTGGACGCGCCGCCTGTGAAGCCATACGTGCGTCCGCGTAGACATGGCCATCATAAGTGAGCCGCGTCGTCACGCCGCCGCGCGTCGCGTTGAGCACGAACCAGCCGTTGACTGCTGTACCCGACGCCGCGACGGAGCCTTCCCCTTCAAGAATGCAGCGCCAGCGGCCATCCGGGCCCTGGGTGGCGACGGCATACCAGCGCTTCTCCTGCTGGTAGCAATCTCCGCTGTCGATAAAGAGGGCTTCCTTGCGTCCATCGCCGTCCATATCGACGAAGGTAATGCGCGGCCTTGCCGGTTTGCCGCAGCGGTTCGTCGGCCCGACGGCGTCGGTGACGACAGAAAAGCCGCCCGCGCCATAGAGGGCTTTCGTCTGTTCGCGGGTCATGCCTGCCGATTGGGCCATGAGCGGCGGCGCCCATAAAACTGCCGCGAGTGCGCCGATGCCTGTCCATCTGCCCATATGTCGCTCCCCGCACCGCTACAAAGGATCCTGCATCGTGGCGGTTCGGTCGCATGGATCAAGCGATTCCATCAGAAACAGGCAGCGTCACCTCGGACTTCCCGGATGACCAGATCGATATTGGCGGCGTTGGGGGTTCACTCAGTCGTGCTGCGTGAGCTACTTGCCGTCTTCAGCTCATCATGATGTCTCCTGTGACACTTTACCTAGAGGGCGGGGTAAAGTGTCACGGGTGGTATCGAATATGAGGCGGCTCTGTTGCAAATTCTGACGCGGTCGCCATGGTTTGGTTCGAGGGCTTTCAAGGTCGGTTGCGATGAACGATTTCAAAGGGCGGCATTTTACCGGCGAGGTCATCCTGTGGGCGGTACGCTGGTATTGCCGGTACGGCATCAGCT
>NZ_JBFRCW010000039.1:0-2499 GCF_052113265.1 Novosphingobium sp. YAF33 | reverse complement strand
TGAGAACGGCGGTGGAATAGTCGGCCACGGTAGCGGCGGGATAGGTCCGCTGCGGGCGGCGTAAAAGTCGTCCACCTTGAAGCCTTTCTGCTTGGCAGGGAGGACTGGGGATTTTCAGCGTGGAACTCTATCTGAAGGTACGTCTGGCTTGCGCGGAAGGGCTGAGCCAGCGGAGCGCGGCGAAGCGTTTCAATGTGTCGCGCGACACGGTGCGCAAGATGCTGTCGTTTTCATCGCCGCCCGGTTACCGGCGCCAGGCAGCGCCTTGCCGTCCGAAGCTGGACGGGTTTGTAGCGATCATCGATGGCTGGCTCGACGGGGACCGGGGCGTTCCGCGCAAGCAGCGCCATACGGCGAAGCGGGTATTCGATCGCCTGCGCCAGGAGCATGGGTTCACCGGCGGCTATACGATCATCAAGGATTACGTCCGGGAGCGCGAGCAGCGTAGCCGGGAGATGTTCGTGCCGCTGGCCCACCCGACGGGCGATGCTCAGGCCGATTTTGGGGAAGCGCTGGTGATGATCGGCGGGGTCACGCAGAAGGCGCACTTCTTCGTGCTTGATCTGCCGCACAGTGACGGGTGCTATGTCCGGGCGTATCCGGCCGCGGTGGCCGAAGCCTGGGTCGATGGTCACGTCCATGCCTTCGCCTTTTTCGGCGCGGTGCCCCGTTCGATCGTCTACGATAACGATCGCTGCCTGGTGGCGAAGATCCTGCCCGACGGCACGAGGCAGCGCGCATCGCTGTTCAGCGCTTTCCTGTCTCATTACCTGATCCGCGATCGCTACGCACGCCCGGGCAAGGGGAACGAGAAGGGCAATGTGGAAGGTCTCGTTGGCTATTGCCGGCGTAACTTCATGGTGCCGATCCCGCAGTTCCCGACCTGGGAGGCGTTCAACCTGTGGCTCGAGGAGCAGTGCCGCAAACGCCAGGACGACAAGCTGCGGGGGGAGAGCGAGACGATCGGCGAGCGGCTTCAGCGCGATCTTGCCGCGATGCAGCCCCTGCCAGCCTCGCCCTTCGAGGCTTGCGACCAGACCAGCGGACGTGTCTCGTCACAGTCCCTGGTGCGTTACAAGACCAACGACTATTCGGTGCCGGTGGCTTGGGGGCATCAAGAAGCCTGGGTCCGGGGTTATGTCGATGAGGTGGTGATCGGCTGCCGCAGCGAGGTCATCGCCCGGCATCCTCGTTGCTGGCGGCGGGACGAGGTCATCTTCGATCCGCTTCATTATCTCCCGCTGATCGAACAGAAGATCAATGCGCTGGACCAGGCGGCGCCGCTGCAGGGATGGGAACTGCCCGAGGCGTTCGCGACACTGCAACGCCTGATGGAAGCGCGCATGCACAAGCATGGCAGGCGCGAGTATGTGCAGGTGCTGCGCCTGCTGGAGAGCTTCGATATCGCCGATCTCCAGGTGGCGGTGGAACAGGCCATCGACCTGGGCGCCATCAGCTTCGATGCCGTCAAGCACCTGATCCTGTGCCGGGTGGAGCGCGTGCCGCCCAGGCTCGACCTTGAGGTCTATCCCTTCCTGCCCAGGGCCAAGGTCGAAAAGACTTTGGCCAAAGCCTACCTGAGCCTCCTGTCCGACAAGCAGGAAGCGGCATGAGCGGTCAGGCCCCCGAGATCCTGCTCGCCCACCATCTCAAGGCGCTCAAGCTGCCCACCTGCCTTCGTGAGCATCAGAAACTGGCCCGGCAATGCGCGGCCGAAGGCCTCGACCATATCCGCTTCCTCGCCCGGCTCATCGAGATGGAGATGATCGACAGGGAGCGTCGCATGGTGGAGCGGCGCATCAAGACGGCACGCTTCCCCGCGGTCAAAAGCCTCGACAGCTTCGACTTCACCGCGATCCCCCGACTCAACAAGATGCAGGTGCTCGAGATGGCGCGCTGCGAATGGATCGAGCGCCGCGAGAACGCCATCGCTCTGGGGCCATCGGGCACGGGCAAAACGCATGTGGCTCTCGGACTGGGGCTGGCGGCATGCCAGAAAGGGCTGTCCGTCGGCTTCACCACCGCCGCCGCGTTGGTCAGCGAGATGATGGAGGCCCGGGACGAGCGACGCCTCCTGCGCTTCCAGAAACAGATGGCTGGTTACAAGCTGCTCATCATCGACGAACTGGGCTTCGTGCCGCTCTCCAAGACCGGGGCCGAATTGCTGTTCGAGCTGATCTCACAGCGCTATGAACGCGGCTCGACTTTCATCACCAGCAATCTGCCCTTTGACGAATGGACCGAGACCTTCGGATCCGAACGTCTCACCGGCGCGCTCCTCGACCGGCTGACCCATCACGTCAGCATCCTGGAGATGAATGGCGAGAGCTACCGCCTCGCCCATAGCCGCGCCCGAAAGCCCAAAACCAACCCCTGAAATCAGGCCAACGCCCGGGGAAGTGGCCCTCGGGCTACGCCCTCACGCCACTTCCCCGGGCGGCCGCCACACTGGCCTGGTTTTACTCCGCCCCGTGGCCGACTTTTGCGCCGCCGTTGACA
>NZ_JBFRCW010000038.1:0-2595 GCF_052113265.1 Novosphingobium sp. YAF33 | reverse complement strand
TGAGAACACCGGTAATAAAAGGGGCCATCCGTCGGCTGAGAGCACCGGGATAAAAAGGGGCCAGTCCTGCTAACCTCCGTTTTTGGGCGGAGGAGAAGGATGAAGAGAGTGGAGCTTTATCAGAAGGTCCGGCGTGCGGTGATGATCGACGGGATGAGCCGTCGGGGTGCTGCGCGTTATTTTGGCGTCAACCGCAAGACGGTGGACAAGATGCTGACCTTTCCGGAACCGCCGCAGCACGGGCGGTCGGGTAGGAGCTACAGCCGCAAGCTTGCGGAGTTCACCGAGATCATTGACCGGATACTGGTTGAGGATCGCACGGTGCATTTCAAGCAGCGCCATACGGCGTTTCGGATATTCGAGCGGCTTCGCGATGAGCACGGGTATGCTGGCGGCATCACGATTGTCCGCGATTATGTGGCGAGCGCAAAGCTCCACAGCCGCGAGGCGTTCATTCCGCTAAGCCACAAGCCGGGTCACGCCCAGGTGGACTTTGGCGAGGCGGACGGGATCATCGGCGGCAAGTTGCTGCGATTTCACTATTTCTGCATGGATTTACCGCACAGCGATGCGCCGTTTGTCAAAGCGTATCCGGCCGAAGTAGCCGAGGCTTTTTGTGAAGGCCATGTGGCGGCGTTCGCCTTCTTCGGCGGCATCCCGCAGTCCATCCTGTACGATAACACCAAGCTGGCCGTGGCGCAGATCCTGGGCGACGGGAAGCGTGAACGTAGCCGGATGTTTTCCACTCTGCAGAGCCATTACCTGTTCGAGGACAAGTTTGGTCGCCCTGGCAAGGGCAATGACAAAGGCAAGGTCGAGGGATTGGTTGGCTATGTTCGGCGTCACTTCATGGTGCCGATGCCGGTGGCCGAGAGCTTTGATGCGATGAACGCTCGCTTTCTCGAACAATGCGTGGAACGCCGTCAAGCTGTGCTGCGCGGGAATGAGCAGAGCATAGCGACAAGGATGGAGGCAGACCTGGCGGCATTCATGGCGTTGCCGGCGACTGCGTTCGATCCGTGCCATATGGTGACGGGCCGTGCCTCGTCGATGTCGCTCGTGCGCTACCGCACCAATGATTACTCGGTGCCGACCGCCTACGCCCACCAGGAGGTGGTGATAAAAGGCTATGTCGAGAGGGTTGAGGTGATCTGCGGCGGGGAACGGATTGCGGTGCACCCGCGCAGCTATGAACGCGAAGACTTCATCCCCAATCCGCTGCATTATCTGGCGCTACTGGAGCGCAAGCCACGCGCGCTGGATCAGGCTGCGCCGCTGGATGGCTGGGTGCTGGCCGAACCGATGCACCGTATCCGTCGTTTGATGGAGGCCCGCAGCGGCAAAGAAGGTCGACGTGAGTTCATTCAGGTGCTGCGCCTATGTGAGAAATTCGAGCAAACCCTTGTCGAATGGGCAGTGGCGCGGGCGCTGGAGATGGGGGCGATCAGCTTTGATGCAGTGAAGATGATTGCGCTGGCACGCCTTGAGCAGCGCCCCCCGCGTCTGGATCTGGAGCTCTATCCGCATCTGCCTCGCGCCCATGTTGGGCGAACCAATCCACGCAGTTATCTGGGCCTGCTGTCCGGGACGACTGCTTCGGCTCCTGGAGCGGCAGCATGACCGAGAACCTGATGCCGCTGCCCGCCATGGAGCAGGCTTCGACCAGCGTGCCGCCAGCGGTGCTGCTGGCCAACCACCTCAAGGCACTGAAGCTGCCGACCTTCGTGCGTGAGCACGAGAAAGTCGCCCTGGAGGCCGCGCAGGACCGCGCCGATTATGCGCGCTATCTACTGCGCCTGTGCGAACTCGAGCGGATCGATCGCGAACGCCGGATGGTCGAGCGCCGCATCCGCATGGCCAGATTCCCGCACACCAAGAGCTTCGACACCTTCGATTTTGCAGCCCAGCCTTCGCTGAACAAGGCGCTTGTGCTGGAACTGGCACGCGGGGAATGGATCGAGCGGCGGCGCAATGTCATCGCGCTCGGGCCGAGCGGCACCGGCAAGACGCACGCCGCCCTGGCACTGGGCCTTGCCGCCTGCCAGAAAGGGCTCAGCGTAGCATTCACTACAGCGGCAGCGCTGGTGCATGACCTCATGGAAGCCAGGGACGAACGCCGATTACGCACCCTTCAGAAGCATCTGGCTTCGGTAAAGCTGCTGATCCTCGATGAGCTGGGCTACGTGCCGTTCACGGCCGTTGGCGGCGAGTTGCTGTTCGAGGTGCTCAGCCAGCGCTACGAACGCGGCAGCACGCTCATAACCAGCAACCTGCCGTTCGACGAATGGACATCAGTGTTCGGCTCCGAGCGCCTCACCGGCGCCCTGCTCGACCGCCTGACCCATCACGTCCACATCCTCGAGATGAACGGCGAGAGCTTCCGGCTCGCCAGCAGCCGCAAGCGCCAGAAGGACAAGGAGAGCAGCAAGATGCCTTAATCAAAAACGGCTATCGGCAGCGGGAAATCGGCTTCCGCTCCGCTACAGCCGCTTCCCCGCTGCCGATAGTGCCCAGCCTCAATCCGAGGCTGTTTGACTGAACCAACTGGCCCCTTTTTAAACCGGTGCCTGGCCCCATTTTATACCGGCGTTGACA
>NZ_JBFRCW010000037.1:0-2598 GCF_052113265.1 Novosphingobium sp. YAF33 | reverse complement strand
CGTAAGCGGTAAAAATCTCCCACGTGGCGGTGGAGCCACCCCGTCAGGTTTGCCGATGTCTTTTCGGTGATCAAGCAGCGGTGACGATGTTGCTAATTTCGAACATGGTTTGCCCGGCGTTTGTATTGACCCAGTTGTATGGGAGCAGATCGTCGATCGGATCGGTGTCGGAGCGGCTGATGATTCGGGCGAGTACATCGGAGAGGTAGGCGTAGGGCTCGAGGTCCAGCATCTTGCAGGTTTCGACCAGCGAGGCGATCGCCGCCCAATTTTCGGCGCCGAGTTGGTGACCGGCGAACAACGCATTTTTTCTCTGCAGAGTCACTGGCCGGATGGCACGTTCGGCGGCGTTGTTGTCGAGCTCGATCCGTCCGTCGTCGAGGAACCGGCTGAAGCCCGCCCAACGTTTCAGCGCATATTTCATCGCGTCGCTTGTCGCGGAGCCAGCCATGATGCGGGGGCTGATGGCAGTGAACCAAGCATGGAGGCTATCGATCAGCGGACGGCTTCGCTCCTGCCGTACAGCAAGGCGCTCCTCGGGCGGGCGACCACGGATGTCCTTTTCGATGCCGTAGATCCTGGCGATGCGCTGCAACGCATCCTGCGCGATCGGAGCATCACTGCCCGCCTCGACAAACTTACGTCGCAGGTGCGCCCAACAGTAGGATTTCCGGACGCCAGCATTGGCGCGGTCGTCCTTGCCAAACTGGTCGTAGGCTTGCCAGGCATCGACCTGCAGGATGCCTTGGTAGGCTCCCAGCAGCTGTCTGGCCCACATCGCCCCGCGGCCGGGCATATAGGTGTAGAGCGCCAGCGGCGGATCGGCACCGCCATGGGCCCGGTCGTCACAGACGATGACCCACATGTAGCCGGTTTTGGCCTTGCCGGTCCCCGGTGCCAGCACCTTGACGGTGGTTTCGTCGACGAACAGCCGTGATCGTGCAAGTGCATCCACGCGCATCCGGTCGACGATCGGCAGCAGCGCCGCAATGCCCCGGCCGACCCAGTTGGCCAGCGTGGCGCGGCTGATCTCGATGCCCTGCCGCGCGAAGATCTTCGACTGGCGGTAAAGCGGAAGGTGGTCGCAGTATTTGTTGATGAGAACATCGGCGATCAGCGCTTCGGTCGGCAAGCCGCCCGGCACCACGCGCGCCGGTGCCGGGGCCTGGTGTACGCCATCGGTACAGCACCGGCATGCATAGCGCGGCCGGATCGTCACCATGACGCGGTGCTGCGCCGGGATGATGTCGAGCCGTTCCGCACGGTCCTCGCCGATCTTGTGCAGCGCGCCGCCACAGGCGCATTCCAGGCTGTCGGGTTCGATCACCACCTCGAAGCGCGGCAGATGCGCCGGCAGCGATGCGCGCTGTGTATCGGCGGGCCGGCGTTTGCGAGGCACGAGGCCATGACGCTCGGCTTCTTCGTCTGTCTTATCCTGCAGGCCCTGGGCTTCGCCAAGGGCCACGGCCTGGTCTTCCAGCGCCAGCGCGAGCTGATCGGCAGGAAGCTTCTCCGAACGCTTGCCGAAGGTCGTGCGGTTGATCAGCTTGAGGATATGCTCGAGCCGCGCTGCGCGGGCGCGCTCAGCCAGCAACATCGCCTTGAGCTGCTCGACGTCGTCGGGAAGCTCATCGTATCCGGCTTCTGCGCCGGTCGCTGCGGGGAGTTCTGGATGCGCCGTCACACCTGCATTCTAGGGGATTTTGCCTTGCGAGGAACAGCCTTGCGCCAAGCAGAATCAGGCATGCGGCCTACTGCGCATGAAGCGGTTTGGGCACGCGCGGCACGTGCACGCGCGACCAGTCCAACCCCTCGATCAACGCCGAGGCTTGCGCCGCTGACAGCTTCATCACCCCGTCTCCCGGGCGTGGCCAACGGAACTTCCCATCGTGCAAGCGCTTCGTCACCAGCACCAGCCCGGTGCCGTCCCAGACCAGGAGTTTGATCCGGTCCGCCCTGCGCGCTCGGAAGATAAACAGCATACCTGAGAAGGGATCGAGCCTGAGTTCGCGCTCGACCAGCGAGGCAAGGCCTACCATTCCTTTCCTGAAGTCCACGGGCTGCGTTGCGACCAGTACCTTCAGGGGGCCGGGCGGGATAATCACGCGCTCACCCGCGCGGCCAACAATACCCGCTCGATGTGATCCGCGCTCACGTCGGGCGGGATGCGGATCAACAGCCCGCTTGCCTCGACGACGATCTGTCCGCTGACCGGTGGCACTGCCGCGCTGGACAGCTCGTCGACCTTCCCACGCTCGACCATTGCCGGCACAAAGGTCATCGCCTCCGCGCGCTCCCGCAATCCGCGCCGCCATGTGTACAACTGCTGGGGAAACAGCCCGTGGCGGCGCGCCACCGCTGACACATTGGCACCCGGCTCCAGGCTTTCCGCGATGATCTGCGCCCGCGCCTCGGGCGTCCAGTGCCGCTTGCCCCGCGCACTTTCGATCACGCCAAGCCGCTGCACCTGACCCGGGGCGCTCGTTTCGAAACATGTTTCGAAATCAATTTCATCACTCACTGGTAACCTCGCCGTTCAATGCGACGAAACTACCAACCTCAGAGCTTCTGAAAATGTGGGGGATTTTGACCGCTTAC
>NZ_JBFRCW010000036.1:0-3817 GCF_052113265.1 Novosphingobium sp. YAF33 | reverse complement strand
GTACATGACGCTTGAAACGATGGCCCCGCTCAGCGACAATCCCATTGTCATGCTGTCGGCAGTACCCGGCTCATGATCGGCTCAGGCTGAGGCCGAAAAGCAAGGTGGTCCAGAAAAGCTACACCACCTCTCGGGACACGATCGGCTTGTTATTCGTTTGCCTTCGACTTTGACGTTGACCGGTCCTTTGCGAAGCTGAAGCGCGGACTGCGATTTCCCAGATCACGCGTGCGTAGAAAAAATCTCCGCAGCCTCTTGAATGTCAGGATGGTAAGATTATCTTACCACCTGTAAGGAAGGTGTCTATGACTCTAGATGAAGCCAAAGCGGCGATCGTCAAGACGCTGCAGAAAGTTCAGGAAGTAAGCGGATTGCCCTGTCCGAGCCTGGCGGGCGGTGAAGTCCCGCGCCGGGTTCTCGAACATTTCGACAGCACGGTCTGGCCGGTGGCCACATCGTGGATTGCCAAGGAGCTTGGAGTGAAGATCGATAATGACATTCATTTGTTTGGAGGAAAAAATGGGGAACCGTTGCTGACAATCGACCAGTCGGCCGAAGTTATTTGCTCGCACTGCGGCGAGCAGCACTATGCGGTCGCGGCGGAATGACCGCCGAGACCGAACAGCGCCAACTCATCGCGCAGCGCATCCGTGAAGCTCGTCAGCTCGCCGGACTCAGCCAGGGTCAGGTCGCCAAGCTGATGGGCATGCATCGCCCGACCGTCAGCGAGATCGAAGCCGGCAACCGACGGGTCAGCGCCGACGAAATTGCCCGCTTTGCCGAGATCTTCGATGTCGGCACCGCTTATCTGCTTGGTGAGGCCCCCGACAAACTGGCGCTTGACGATCCCAAGCTCCAGCTCGCCGCGCGCGAACTTTCAAAGTTGTCGCCTGACGCTCTGGACGGTCTTTTGCGCGCGCTCGCCGCAGTGCGGACCGATGACGAAACCAAGGACTGAGCGATGAACCGGCGGACCCTTATTCTCGACGGTGCCCAGGCTGCGTCTGATGTGCGCGAGCAGGTCGGCCTCGACCAGATCGCACCCGTCGATCCGTACGCGATTGCCGAAGCGCTTGGGATCAGGGTCCGCTTCCTCCCGGTCAGCATGGAAGGCTTCTACCAGAAGGGAATGCCGCCGCGCATCATGCTCTCGGCGCTCCGCCCACTTGCCCGCAAGGCCTTCACTTGCGCGCACGAAATCGGACACCACTGGTTCGGCCATGGCTCGACGATCGACGAGCTTAAAGCGGATGACCGGCAGGACAGCGATATCCCAGAAGAGGTTCTCGCTAATGCCTTTGCCGGCCTCCTGCTAATGCCGTCAATCGCGATGCGACGCGCGTTCAACAGCAGGGGGTGGAAGCCCGCAACCGCCAATCCGCTTCAGATCCTCACGATCGCCAGCGAATTCGGAGTGGGATATGAGACCCTGCTCACCCACCTTTCGATGACGCTCGGCGATCTGCCGCGTAGCAGCCGCATCGACCTGGGCAAATGGACGCCCCAACGTATCCGCAAGCGGGTACTCGGCGACGACGATGCCGACGGACTCGTTTTGCTCGATGCGCACCAGCAGGCGACCAGCGTCGATCTCGATGAGGGCTACGCGCTGGCGGTGCCGCGCGGGGCAACGATCGAGGGCGCCGTGTTGACCCCGCGCCAGACCATCGAAGGGTATGATGTCTACAACGCCGTCGGCCGAGGCCGCGCCACCGTGACCACGCCGGACTGGCAGATCGAGGCGCGTGTCGCCCCGGCGCGCTTCACCGGCCCCGCCAACTATCGCTTCATTGAGGATCCCGATGAGTAAGATCGCCGAACCCGAGTCGATATCTACCACCAATTTATCGCTTGGCTGGGCGCGCGTTCTTGACCGGCTGATGCAGTGCGGCGTGGACGAAATTTCGCCGCTCACACTCTCGATCTCAGGTTTTGATGAGAATGGTGAGGCCGCTGAGGTACCGGCAATCCGGCATGCCATCGACGCACTGCTCAGCGCCAAGGACAAACGTGATGTTGAGAATGTTGCCTGGACGATCTTCCCCCAACGCTACTGGCTGATGGCACAAGGCGACCGCGCCATCTTGTTCGAAATGTTCCGCGAAGCGTTTCCGCGTGTGCAGAAATTCAATCCGCAGAATAACCGCCGTGGTTCCTATTTCCAGCGCATGGTCGATTTCGAAGGTGGCGGAAGCGGATTTAATCAGCTCGCTTGGATACTCGACGAATACCATCGCAACCCAAAGGGTCGACGGTCCAAATGGCAGGCCACGACCTTTGACCCTCGCCGTGACATGATGACGACCGCCTTGCTGGAATTTCCATGTCTGCAGCAGGTCAGCTTCACGTTCTCGGGCGATGACGGGCTTGTGTTGAACGCCTTCTACGCAACCCAGCAGATCGTTCACAAAGGCTATGGCAATTATTTGGGGCTCGCGCGCCTCGGGGCGTTCATGGCTTCGCAAATGGGGCGCAAATTTGAACGGCTGAACGTCTTCGTCGGCGTCGCCAAGATGGACAAAATCAAAAAGAATGACCCCGATCTCGCGACCCTGCTAGCCACGGTTCGCGCTGAACTGGCCTCTGCGCAGGAAATCTGCCAGGCCGCCTGATATGACCGACCAACATGCCCCCGCTTTCTTCCGAGACACGAACCGATTTGCCGGCCTCCGTCCGTCCACCGTTTTTGACAGCTATTGGCGCTTCGCCGCCGAGAGACAGGCGATCTTCTTCCGCCGGTTGCGCGGCGATCCTGCACCATGGACCGAGGATCCGATCCTGCTGCGCCACCGTTTCACCAACACCTATCGCGCGGCGGACCGGGTCAGCCAGTATTTGATCCGCGAGGTCATTTATGGCGAAGGCCGCTCGATGGACCCGCGCGAGCAGCTGTTCCGCGTCCTCTTGTTCAAGCTGTTCAACAGGATCGAGACCTGGCAGCTTCTCGAAGACCAGCTTGGTGACCTGCGTTGGGAAACCTTCGACTTCGCCCGGTATGACAAGCTCCTGTCGGCGGCCATGCGCAGCGGCGGCAAGCTCTATTCCGCGGCTTACATCATCCCGCCAGTCAAATGGCCGGGCGGCGACGGGGTCAAGCATCGCGGGCACCTGCACCTCATCCGCACGGCGCTGGGCGGGAAGTTGATCGACGAGCTTGGCGGCGCAACCTCGCTTGGCGAAGTGTTCGCGCTCCTCAAGCAATTGCCGTCGCTCGGCGATTTTCTCGCTTTTCAGCTTGCGATCGACCTCAACTACGGCACGGCCATCGATTTTCCCGAGGACAGTTTCGTGGTCGCTGGCCCAGGCGCGCGCGACGGCATCGCCAAATGCTTCGTAAACGCCTCGGACTACCTCGCCGAAGATATCATCGAGTTCATGTACGAGCGCCAGGAACGGGAATTCGAGCGGCTCGGCCTCGACTTCGAAAGCTTGTGGGGGCGGCCGCTTCAGTTGATCGATTGCCAGAACCTGTTCTGCGAGATCAGCAAATATGCACGGGTTGCCCATCCCGAAGTGATGGGCGTGTCGGGCCGCACCAGGATCAAGCAAATCTATAAGCCGCTGCCCTCTCCGCACGGCGTCTGGTTCCCGCCCAAATGGGGGCTCAACGACAAACTGCCGGCCCACACTGCACGCGCTGGACGGCTTCTCTAAAAGGACAGATGTCAACGCCGGTATAAAATGGGGCCAGGCACCGGTTTAAAAAGGGGCCAGTTGGTTCAGTCAAACAGCCTCGGATTGAGGCTGGGCACTATCGGCAGCGGGGAAGCGGCTGTAGCGGAGCGGAAGCCAAGCCGATTTCCCGCTGCCGATAGCC
>NZ_JBFRCW010000035.1:0-4732 GCF_052113265.1 Novosphingobium sp. YAF33 | reverse complement strand
CCCGTTCCTCGTCGCTCCAACGGCGACGCCGTTCCGGCCCGGAAAACACCGTGATCTGACCCATCGACCGCTCCTAAGCGCACTCTTAAGAGCGCACTTAAGACCGGTCGATCACCTCATCGGCAAGGCGGGGCCCACCGGATGGGTACCGTTCGACAGCGGCAAACATCGTCTCAAACGCCATCCAAATTACATCAGCATAATTGAGATGGATGAGTTTGATCTAGCCGACCGTATCAAACGGCCTGCGACACCGTCGGCGCCCACTTGAGTGTGCCAGAGTGCCAGATCTACAACCTACCCGCCACGTCAGTGCCGGGTTAAGCGATTGGAGATCCTAGCACAGCAATCGAGGGTATCCGATCACGCTCAGCGTTCTCCTGCTTAGGAAATGGCATAGGGTAAGACGAGTTCTTATATCACGGTTTTTCCGGCATTTCGCCACCTCTGTACCAAAGCATCGATCGCCCTCGCTGCCTCAATGTCAGCTCGGGTAATCTTGTTACCCGCATCCCAAGTAGTCAGACGAATGTGGACGACGCGCCACTCGTTGCCCCAACGAGGGTGGTGCTGCATCGCAGTGAATACCTCGACAGCTTCGTCCATAAACTTTATCGCCGCCCTGAAGCTTCGGAACCCAAACGTTCTCCTGAGTTCCGTTCGTTCGAACGGATATTCACGTAGTATTCGCTCCGACCAGGGCTGCCAGCCGTCCAGCTCTTGCAAGGCGTCAGAAAGCTCTTTCTCTGAAAGGCCTTGCGCCGTTAGCTTAGCAGGGTTTGGATAAGAAGGATGATCAAGTGAGGAATGGTGATCGGCGATCACACTATCCTTCTCCAAGCTTGTCACCAAGCTTCGAAGATCAGCCATCCAGCTCGTCCGACCGATTCTGAATGCCTGCCTATCATGAAGTGCCCTGATGCTCGTCGGTAGGGCCCGCGCTTCTGGCATTTCAGCGTTATCAATCAGAATAGGATAGATTTGCAGCCCTTCCGCCAAAGCCTGCTCAATCTCTCTGCGAACCCAGTCTTCGTCGCTGTCGATGCGACGCCGCCCATGAGTATCCTGTAAGAAGAGCCAATTGCGGCCAATAAGACATAACATCGCCCTCGACCCGAGCAGCCAATCGCGAATGCGCGCTGGCCATTCTTGGCCACTCTCGATTGAAGATGTATCCATAAATAGATCGGAAATGCTGAAATGCAGGCTCAGCTGCGAAAATATAGCTTGCGCAGCTTCGGCGGTGTCATCCCAACGATAATTGATGAATACCCGGCCGGTCATAAAGATTTCCTAAGCTACTTCGATCGCAATTATTTCGGATCGATGCAACCGGTTGCATATCATGAATGCATCACCGCTTTAATCAATCTTTGCCCAAAGGCGGTCACACTTCAATTCGCTATTGATGGGTCGGGTTGCCGGACAAACGGCGGATAGGCCTAACGATTTGAATTGGGGCGCGTTGCAGTCAATCCACTTCGGGCCGTCAATACGGCAGCTTCTATCAGGAGCAGACGTTCGCTGTGGCCCAGCTGAACGGCCGGGGCTGGTCGGCTGCCGCCGGAAGCCGAACGCCGCGTCGTGGCCGCGACCTGCGGGTTACCGGATAGTCCGAACCTAGGGATGCGAAATTGGCGCCTGAATGGCGGCAAAGGGTCGGCATCGGAAGCCGACACCGAAGCGTTGGAATGTCCACTATCCGATATCATGTCTGCGTAGCTGCCCTTCCTGACTGTCCCACGACCAAGACATAAACGTTCCGATAGCTTCACAAATTCTCGATAATCCCTCGGAGGCTTTTCATCGGCACAAGGGTTGCACCTCCGATCTTCACGACCTTCAGATCCCCTTCCGCGATCATCTTGTAAAGAGTTGACCGGCCAATACCGATTAGGCGGCAGGCTTCGGGAATACGTACCGCGAGTGGCTCAGTCGGCGACATCACCCGCCGATTTCCCGCCAAACGATTTTCGCCATTCTCCATCGCTTCACTCCTTAAAAGGAACGTTACTCGTCTGCCTGCCAATCGAGGATCCTGCCGGGGTAACCTCATCTGCTTCGCGCCGCTTAAGGCCTGACATCCAGGACACCCGCCAAACGCTCGCCTGGACATGAACTCGCGCCGAACCGAACCGAGGCTATCACGGAGAAGGTCACAACTTGACTCTGCCTATCTGCATGATCGTCAGCATATCTTCTGCGGCTATCCAGCGGCAGGCGCGCTCCGGTGGACCCAAGACACTTTCTGGGGCAGCCCAGATTTCAATTCAATGGGACCAGCGCTTGCGACCTCGTCCTAGAGGCCCATGATGTCCTCTTTTTCAACACGGGAATCTCAGCGCTTCATCCGAAACCGCAAGTCCAAGCTCAAGCGGCCATGAGTGGTATCAAAAAATTGCGCCACAAACTTTCCGGCCGGGACGGCTTTGATTGCATCGAGGTAGCGCGCGCATGCTGCGGCTTTACACAGCCCAAATCTTCGTGGTCGATCGAGGGCTCAGGCCCGGCGGGAGAGTCACGATTCCGGTATTAAGCCAACCGCTGCCCCCCCCCCCCCCCCCGCATCGCATCGCATCGACCCAACCGATTCCAATAAGTCCGATTTCCCGGCGGCAATCGCAGGCGCCTGGTTGTCGGATCCGAGAAAAACAATCGGGCAGGCCTATCACTATCGCAATCGCGTCAAGTTCGCGCTCGGTGTGAACATCCTGCGTTTCCATTGCCAACCGCGACGAACAGGTAGCGGCAGCACGCTGCTCTTCGAAAAGGCCCCCTCCTCCTCGACCCTACCCACGACCTCGTCGAGATCCTGGATCACCTTGTCCTTCTGCAGCAGCTTGGGATGGCTTTCAGCTGGCGGTCCGGGGCAGCAATATTGTCATTGTGCCATCCATTCCCCTGGGGACCGTTTCAAAGCTCTCGAGCGCAATGGCAGCCCTCCATTTCATCTTTCGTCGCGACACGCAGGATGAGCCGCCGAAGCACGCGGCGCCGCGCAGTTTGAGCTCAGTAATATCTGGCCCGGAACAAGGCGTTTTCCCGCACGATTTCGTCAGGGGCAATAACCAGATCGATGGCCTGTCTGTGAGCGCCGCGCAAAGACAAGGCATGGCGATTACTTATCGCCCCCATCCGAGACGAGCGGTAGTGTCATCCTCGAAGTTCTGCAGCAGCTGACGGTCAAGGCCGCAGTCCCACGCGCTGCTCGCCTTCATCAAGTGCAAAGATCAATCGAAATCCCCGCGATCAGGGGTACTCTCTCTGGGAAATCCCATTGCCAAAGACGACGTCTCTGCCGGTCCTGAAAGCGTGACGCATTCGCCCAGGGAATACTCCCCTCACCCTGGATATGCTTCAGGCGCGCGATGACCGCATTTATGCCCGGAGAAGCTATCTTCGCGACCGGGTCCGCTTGGACGGCCATCCGGCACCTCAATCTGCCACACTGTCCTGTGCGAGAGCACATGCTATACGGCGACACTCGACCGATCCCAGACGGTCCACCTCGAACGCGCAAAGGCAATTTTCCGCCTCTGCCATCGCAAGAATTGGCACCCTCCGACCACACTCCTCCAAAACGCGGGAGCCTCCCGCTAAACCGATGTGAAGACAGCAAAAAAGCGGGTACGAGAGGCCCTGCTTCTATCTTGCCCTCCGCCCTTTCCGCCCCTCTTCAGCCCCTCCCCCCTTTTCCCGCGCTCAAGAATTCAGCCGCTATCCCCTTGAGAGAGCCTTTCCGATGTTCGCTATATGTTCTATTGATTGTGCTCACTGAGTCGCGAACAGGAGCTGGAAAATGGGCGTGCGGATCGAAGCATTGGAGGGAAACCGCCTGCAATTACACGGCGATATCCAGACCGTCCTCGATGTTCCGGCACGCGGGATTGCCGAGGGATTCTCGCTGGCATTTTCCGATGGAACGCTGATTCTGGCGAACTGGATTCCTGGCGGCCCGGCATGCCAATTTGCCATCGCAGCCGAAGGTGCCGCGATGGTCAAGATCGTGCGTCAGGGCCTCGGAGAAGCGCTGGAACTGGACTGGAATTTCGATTGGATCGCGCTGGCATGCGGCACGGAAACCCTACAGCCGTACGCCTTGCCCGACGGGGAAGACGTGCTGCAGCTGACGCTGGATATCGAGATAAAAGAGGTCGCCTAGGAGGCGCGAACAGGTTTCTGAAGGTGCGCCTCGCAGGATTCCTTCACAAGCACATGAAGCAATTCGACGCGCTCGACGATCCACTCCAGTTCAGCGTCCCTGACCGTGTAATACTGGGAGTAGCGGGCCTTGACGTAAGCCTGCTTCAGCAGCTCGAAACAGCGCCGCGTGAACTTGCTGTCGCGCGGCCAGACCGGAATCAGGTCGCGGACCAGGTCCTCGCTACGGTTTCGCAGAAACTCGATGTTATGCGACTTCGGGGTGTAGAGCGTCAGGGTGAGAAGCGTGGCGTGGTAGGCATGCTCGGTAGCCTGATGCAGCATGAACGCGGCTTGGTTCCCCCACCCCTGCGAAATCATGAATTTTGATCCGGCGAGAAAACGGCTCGCGCTCTCAAACCACTGCTTATAGTTGCGCGCGGCCTGAGAACGGCGGTGGAATAGTCGGCCACGGTAGCGGCGGGATAGGTCCGCTGCGGGCGGCGTAAAAGTCGTCCACCTTGAAGCCTTTCTGCTTGGCAGGGAGGACTGGGGATTTTCAGCGTGGAACTCTATCTGAAGGTACGTCTGG
>NZ_JBFRCW010000033.1:0-10645 GCF_052113265.1 Novosphingobium sp. YAF33 | reverse complement strand
GATCATCACCGCACGCCGGACCTTCTGATAAAGCTCCACTCTCTTCATCCTTCTCCTCCGCCCAAAAACGGAGGTTAGCAGGACTGGCCCCTTTTTATCCCGGTGCTCTCAGCCGACGGATGGCCCCTTTTATTACCGGTGTTCTCAGAGCTATACGCCCGCGACAACGACTTTTTCTATAAATGTCAATCGAGCCTTCTAAAGCGGCCTTTGGGGGCGAAACGATAATCGCATGCCCACAAGAAAGCGGCGCCCTGTAAATGTCTGCTATATCAAAAGCTCTGCCTCAAGTTGGACAGTCTGTAATCGGCCCGTCTCGGGTATTCAGAAGAGGAAAGCTGGCTGCTGAATGACCGGGAAGGGTCGGTTTCGCAAAATGCGTGACGCCTAAGGGTAGAACTTTTGCAGCTTTTAAATAACGCGCGAAACGGGGGATCGGTACGAAAAGCGGCCATTGACGCGGCATCGACATTCACCGATAAGCTTACCATCGGGCAGTGCGGGCGCCCGATCAGACGGTATCCGTTCAAGTCCGCTCCATTTACCGCGTCTGCGGTCAAGGAGCGTTTATGGATTATACGGCCACTGACAAGCATCTTCCGTTGATCAGCCTTCCCGCACTTTTTCTAAAATTCCTTCGTTTTGGCTTCCTCGCCTTCGGCGGCCCTGTAGCTCAGATTGCCATGCTGCGTCAGTCACTGGTCGAGGAGGAGCGGTGGATTGACCGCTCCCGCTTCAATAAGCTGCTCGCGATCCTGCAAGTCCTTCCAGGACCTGAAGCCCATGAACTCTGCGTCCACTTCGGCATAGTTGCGCGGGGCCGGATTGGCGGGCTTCTGGCGGGGCTGGGTTTCATGCTGCCCGGTTTCGCACTTATGCTGCTCGCTGGTTGGGTCTACGTAACTTGGATAGCGGGACACGGAATGTGGAGTGGGCCGCTTCTGGGCGTCCAGATTGCTGTACTCGCGATCATTCTGCGTGCCGTTTTCCGGATCGGCGGGCATATCCTTTTGGATCGGCTGACATGGGGGATCGCCTCGGGTAGCGCGTTGCTCACGCTGTCGAATATGCCGTTCTGGTTGCCGCTTGCGGCCGGCGCCGCGGTTTACGCCTTTGCTCATAGGTCTTATCTGGCGGTTGCCGTCGCCGTCTTCACCGCAGGCCTGGCTGCCTGTCTCCATCTGGCTCCCTTCGGACAAGCGGCTCTTAACATCTCTCATGAGCCGTCAACAGACGTTGCCCTCTTCATCGCCGGCCTAAAGGGCGGCCTGCTAACCTTTGGGGGCGCCTACACCGCAATTCCCTATGTCCGCGCCGACACCGTGGGCCGTGGCTGGTTGAGTGACACTACCTTTCTCGACGGGATCGCGCTGGCAGGGATACTTCCCGCCCCGCTCGTGATCTTTGCAACGTTCGTCGGCTATGCTGCGGGCGAGCTGTCTGGCGCGATAGCGATCACGGCGGGCATGTTCCTCCCTGCGTTCGCCTTCTCGCTCATTTTTTTTGAGCGGTTAGAAGCGATCGTTGATCATCCTGCGCTCCAACGGGCACTGGAAGGCGTTGCTGCAGCAGTGGTCGGCATCATCGCCGCGACCTTCCTGCAGCTAGGCGAGGCAGCGTGGTTGCGCATATCCTCGCTGCCAACGGCGATAACGCTGTTTTGCTTCGCCTTGATCGCCGCATGGCGCTTTAAGGGGGCGTGGGTGACGCCGGCGATACTGGCCTCGGGTGCATTGGTCGGTGCCGCCGCTTCGCTATGATGGAACTCTCCGGCTGCGGCGGCAGATTTAGTCGTCTCCGACTTTGTGTAGCCGCCGGGCCGGTAATCAGAAGCCGACCGGCCCTCGCACAGGATTCCTTAGGAATTTCGCCTGATGCAGGCACTCTCGAAGCCGCCAAGCTGCCTCGGTACCATCGAATAATTGCTTCAGCCGACAGCTGACGTTCACTGAACTGCACCGGAATGACTTAAGTCATTCGTAAAGTGAGGACATGCAGACATAGCTCGCCTGCCGGCGAATATTCACGGCTGCTTTTCAGCCGAGCGCCGAGGAGAGACGTGTAACATCGTAGCTTCCCTGACCCGAAGCGGGAAAAATCCCATAATAGGTCGTGCAACTACCTCGCATTTTTCTCCGACAGTGAGGAGGTAGCACTAGGTCGAGCAAGAAACCGAATATTCTGGTCATTTGAAGAGATGACATTGGGATCAGCAACCTCAGTTGCTATTCGGACGGCCTGAGGGGATACCGCACCCCCAAAATTGCCCGCATTGCGAACGAAGGTGTGCGGTTTACCGGCAGTTATGGCGAGCAAAGCTGCACCGCTGGGCGATCTTCGTTCATCACTGGCGGCAACGTAGGGTCGGTTTCCCCGAGCGCCAAACGCCGCACCGTGGAACAAAGCCTCATTCCCGCACGATTTGCTTTCCCACGCACCAACCTGGAGAAGAGCGCTGGGAGGGGTCGGCCCTAGGCCGACATCTCTCGCACGATGTCGGCGACCAGACCTCTCAACCAGCGATGGGCCGCGTCCTGTCGGTATCGCACATGCCAAGCCATCTCGACCGGGAATGTGCCCAGATCTACCGGTGCGGGAAGGATCTTTAAGCGATGATCCTGTTGCAGCCGCTTGCAGATCAAAGACGGGAGCGTTGCACAGTAGTCGGTGACCGCCACCATCTCGGCGACCGCGAAGAAGTTGGTCACCGAGATCGCCACCTCACGCTTGAGTTCCTGCTGTGCGAGCGCTTGGAATAGCCCCGCACGCATCCGCCCTGGCGGTAGGATATTGACGTGCTTGAGCGTCTCGAACTGCTCGCGGGTCATCGTATCGTCGATACTGGGATGATCTGCCCGCACAGCACAGGCGAGGCTCTCGTCCATCAGGTGCTGGACGACGAGATTGTCGGGGGGATCGACAATGCGGCCGAGCACCAGCGCTGTGGTGCCTGACACGACGCCGGTCTCGACCAGATCGTTGCCATAGGGCGTCAACCGAAGCTTGATGCCGGGCGCGACCTGCTGGAGCCGGGCGACGATAGCGGGAACAAGCACGAACTCGACGTAGCCGTTGGGCGCTATCGTGAAGGTCCGCTCCGCCTTGGCGGGATTGAAGCCCTGCTGGCCCAGCACCGTGTCATCGAGCTTCGCCAGCGCATCGGCGATCGCGGGTGCAAGCTCCAGAGCGACGGCAGTAGGCTGAATCCCGTACCGCTCACGGATGAAGAGTTGATCCTGCAGCATCAGACGCAGCCGCGAGAGCGCGTTGGACAGCGCTGGTTGCGTCATCCCGACGCGCTCGGCCGCGCGCGTGACGCTGCGCTCTTCCATCAAAGCGACAAAGATCGGGAGCAGGTTGAGGTCGTATCGCATACAGACATGCTCTAGAGCGTATATCTGAAATCAAGACAATAAACTTCTGGAATATGTTGGAATGGGCCACTTTCCTCCCGTCCCCAGCGATTGCGGTGAGACAATGGAGGCTCAGATGACCCATACGAAAGTGCTCTTCCTCGGATCCAACGCCACGCAGATCGAGCTGCGTGGCGGCGGCTCGGCCACGATCGGCCAGTACCTGAACGAAACCGTGGTGCCCGCAATGGCGCTGATCGAGGCCGGCTACGATGTCGTGCTCGCCACGCCCGACGGCGCCAAGCCGCATATCGACGAGGCATCGGATACGGTGGAGCATTTCGGGGGCGACCAGGCCGTTTATGAGCGCGCCCGGCACTTCTTCGCCGAGCACCCCGCCATGAACGAGGTTCGCACCCTGGCCTCGGTCATCGAACAGGGTCTGGACGAGTTTGCAGGCGTATTTGTCCCCGGCGGCCATGCTCCGGCGGTCGACCTGATGCAGGACCGCGAGACGGGCGTCATCCTGCGCCACTTCCATACGGCGGCCCGGCCGACCGGGCTGCTCTGCCATGGTCCCGTAGCGGTTGTTGCCGCCCTGGCTGACCCGGCAGCGTACAGAGCGGCCCTGATCGAGGGCGACGACGCCAAGGCCGCGGACCTCGCCCAAGACTGGATCTATGCGGGCTACCGCATGACGGTCTTCTCGGTGAGCGAGGAGAAGATCGCCGAAGAGCACCTGCTGAAGGGCGAACTGTACTTCGACATGCCTAAGGCTCTGCGGCTGCCAGGCGGCGAGGTCTCGGCCGCTCCTGAAGATTTCGCCGCCAACGTGGTCGTCGACCGCGAACTGATCACTGGCCAGAACCCGGCCTCCGATCACGCGGTCGCGAAGGCCATGATCGCGGCGCTCAGCGGCCTGCAGACGGCGGCATGAGTACGCGCATGACAGGAGGCGCGCTGCGGATGCGCGCCACCACGCCCGCCCATTCATCAAGGATTACCCCTATGACCGCCCACGTGAAGATCGTCGCCGTCCTGACCGCCCGTCCCGGCGCTGCCGACCAGCTCCGTACCCTGCTCGACGGCATGCTTGCGCCGAGCCGGGCGGAAGCCGGCAACTTGCGCTATGATCTCTGGAAGGATCAGAGCGAGCCCACGCGCTTCGTGCTGGACGAGCTCTACACCAGTTCTGACGCGGTTGCCGCGCACCGCGCGACCCCGCACTTCCAGGCCTATCTTGCCGCGATCGGCGATCTTGCCGAGCGAACCGCCTTCGTCCTCGATCCCGTTTCAACCTGAGGAGGCAGCGATGCGTGACCTGAAGCACTGGATCGGCGCCGCGCTGCTCGCGCAGCCCTTCTACGCAGAAGAAATCCAGATGATCGGACTTCTGGCGCAGACATGGCGCATCGGGTTACTCGGTGCCTGGACCGCAACGAGCCATACTGGCGCTGCGACCGCGCGGCATACTAGCCATCTGGCCTTCACAAACCTGCATTCACACAACGATTGCGTGATGCCGGCTTCGGGGTGACCGAGACGCAGGTCAGGGCGCGGCCCAACACCAGGGGTTTTCCTATTACAATCTGGTTCGCGCAAAAGCTGTGAAATTTTATGCGGGATTGAGACGCCTCCCGTTGAAGTATCAACTTTTGTTCCTACATAAAGGCAATCGCTGGCAGACAAAATTAAGCACCGGCGGCTGAGAGACCATAGTGCTCCCGCTTAATAGAGGGGAGCATTGCCATGGATCTCAATCACCAGTACTTCGAGCACCAATTATCGCTTATGCGCGCGAGCGCTGCCGGAACGCGTCTTGCAAAAACGCGGCACCTCGCCGCGGCCGGCGTCACAGCGAACCGGATCAGCAACCATCAATCCGGCATTGGAGCAGGTGCAGCGGACGGCTGGAGCAGAAGCTCGCACAATGTTTATTTGTGGATTGATCGCGATCTCAGGATCGCATCATGAGCCGTCTGCTTAATATTGATCCGCCTCAGGCAAAAGTCGAGCGGCAGTGCGCCAAGCACCTCGTGTCAGTCAGTGCAATGGAACCTTTCCCGGGCGGCGGCACTCATCTTGTCTGCGTCAGGCCGGAGGGGACCGAAGAGACGCCTCAGCTTTTCCCGCGAAATCTGATCGCCGGCCTCATCGAGCGATATCCCTTTTATCGCCCACAAGTGCCTTGATGATGAGGAACAGGATTCTCTCCGGCGCTTTCTCGTCGCCCTAGCGGAGTTTAATTTGCCATGATCCATCCTGCGCTGCGATTCTCTGTAAGTTCCAACGGCGACCAATGGTATCTGGCCCGTGGAAACGGCCCTGACAAAACTACGGTGGTGCATGAAGCGAACCGCTCATCGGGCGGCGCCGTCACGAGCACTTCGATCGAGGACTTCATGCGTGTCGATCTGGGATCGCCTGAACGACAGGACTTCATAAGGCTGGTCGCTGATTTACTCGGCTGCGAGCTTGATGACCGCAAGGCGCGCAAAGATGTTTTGCTGATACAGCTTCGGGATGCCACCGAAGAAGACGCCGCGAATGCCTTGCTTGGCGCAAAAGTGCAACTGCCACTGACGACGCCGTACGAAGCCCTGGAGTTTTTCAACTGCATGGTGGACGTGGTGACGGGTCAGCGCGCCATTGAAGTAGGGGAAGATGCCCATCGCATCCGTCCCGGTTTTGGCAGCACTCACGAGTAGGGTAGGCAAGTTGGATACCACAGAATCCAAAAAAATATAACATCGACATAGACGATGAGTGCTGCACATCCTGTACCAGCCCAATGTGTATTCATCATTAGCGGGCCTGAATAGTCAACTGAACCTTCAAGTGTCCGCTCCTGAGAATGCAGAGTTGGACTCTGAAGAGCGACGAGGATCGGCGCTCAGTTAAACGGCAGCCGTTCGTCGGACGAAGGACTGGTTCCGGGGTCAGTGGACAGTCCAGAACCCATACCGGGACGACTGACTTGGTCGCGACCTGCCGGTTCCCGGACAGCCCGGACCTGGGAATGCGAGATGGGTGCCTGAATGGCGACAAAGGGTCGGCCTTCTTAGAAGCGTTCTACCTATGGCCGTCTGGGCCACAGGAGATGTGTCATAGGATTATCAGAGTTTGATCCCGCCGCTCGCTAGCGGGTGTCGCGGAACGACGGGCGTAAAGTTGGAGCAAAGCGAGCGCTTAAACCCCGTCAGATATGGCCGATCCGCTTTTTCTCGAACGGCATGGACGGGTCCGCGCCCGGGCCCTCTTTGACCTCGCCATCGACAGCAAGCTTTGCGGATGCGATCTGGTGAAGATCCGGATCAGTGACATCGTTTGCGATCGGAAAATTCGAACACGGGCGACGGTCGTACAGCAAAAGACCAGCCGACCAGTTCAGTTTGAACTGATGGCCGATGCTCGCGCCAGCCTACTCAAATGGCTCGAGCTTCGAGGTGAATCCTTGGAGGACTTTGCATTTCCTAGCCGCACCGATCACGCAGCCGCGCAATTTGCTGTCGATTGCAAGATCGAATAGGCCCGATCCCGGATACGTCGATGTTGGTCGAGAAAGAAGCGGACGGCCCAGATCTGACGCGGCTTGAGCGCGCGCTTCGCGCCCACTTTTCGCCTGGCGTTCCATCAAACCCGCTCATGCGCGGCAGGATCGAATTCTGACCCCATGACACGTCTCCAATGGACATGATGGCCATAGGTATAACGCGTCAGAACGGGTTGTCCCGCTTCGGTCACTCAGCGATTGATGGCTGGATGAGGCAAAAACTACAGGCTTTTACCTCAAAAAATGGTATACAGTGAGTTATAAGGGAGCTATTTATTGCTCATGAAGTGGAATTGGCAACAGCCGGACTGGCCTGAATTTTGTTGGGATAGCGCCTCTTTGGCGGCGAATGAAGCCAGATTCCTGCAGCAGTCCGGAATACTCATTGGTTCGGTCAAGCACCTTGCCGACGATGACCGCGCCGCTGTCACCATCGATATCATGACCGGCGAAGCGCTCAAGACGTCCGAGATCGAAGGCGAGTTGCTCAACCGCGACAGCGTGCAAAGCTCGCTGCGCCGCCAGTTGGGTCTTGAAGTCGGAGACCGCCGCATCCCGCCGGCCGAGCGCGGCATCGCTGAAATGATGATCGCCCTTTATCGCGACTTTGCCGAACCGCTCACGGATGAGACCTTGTTCGCCTGGCACCGCATGGTCGTCAGTGGGCGACACGACATCGAGGCTGTCGGCAGTTACCGCGAACACGCGGACGCCATGCAAGTCGTCTCAGGTTTCAGCCACGAGCCGAAAGTGCATTTCGAGGCCCCGCCCTCGCAGGACGTGTCACGGGAAATGCAGAGTTTCCTGGCGTGGTTCGCCGCCACATCTCCCGAGGGGACAAGACCGCTGCCGGGCTTGACCCGGGCCGGGATCGCTCACCTCTACTTCGTGTCGATCCATCCCTTTGAAGATGGCAACGGACGCGTGGCTCGTGCGCTAGCCGAGAAAGTGCTATCACAGGCAATCGGCCAGCCCAGCCTGATTGCCCTTTCACATGTCATCCAGCGCAAGCGGGGCGCCTATTACGATGCGCTGGAAGCGGCCAACAAGCACAACGAAATCACCACTTGGCTAACCTATTTCGCCGAAACCGTGCTGGACGCCCAGACGCACAGCCTTGCCCTGATCGACTCTCTCATCACCAAGACACAATTCTACGACCGCTTCCGGGACCGGCTCAACGAACGGCAAGCGCGCGCCATTGCCCGGATGTTCCGCGAAGGGTTGGACGGCTTCACCGGGGGGCTGAGCGCGGCCAATTACATCACCATCACCGGTACCTCTCGTGCGACTGCAACCCGCGATTTGCACGAGTTGGTTGATATCGGCGCACTAAGGCAGACCGGCACGCTGAAATCCACCCGCTACTATCTCGACTTGGGCCAGTAGCGGGCCACGACCCTCCGAGCGAAGATCACTCGCCTGGGACCGGACATTGAGTGACGCTGAGGATCATCGGCAGCCGAATGACCGCTAGCGGTGAATCCCGCCGCTCGTCCGGCGAGCGAAGAACGACCGGGCCTGGGTCGCGAGCAGCCGGAACCGGACGGTCTGCACCTGGGGAGCGAAAATCGCTCTCTGAGCGGCTGCGGGGTGGTGATAAAAAGCTGGATGCAAACCGCTAGGTCAACCGTAGGGTCGTGCCCCTCTTGGCAAGTCCAGGGCGCTAATCGCTAACCTCGGACCTGACATATTCCCCCGATCCAACGTCAACAGACCACCGGCGGGTTATGCCAGTAAACCAGCTGTTTGGTAGCGACACCGCGAACAGCGACTCTGTCCCACGATGCGGCGTTCGGCGCTCGGGAAAACCGACCCTTAATTGTCGTTCAGCCGCTGATTTTTCACTCCCAGCTGCGGCTGGTCCGCTTTCCGGTTCCTGGACCCACTTCCGGCACATTACCGCTAACCGGCCACTAGCATCCGCACACAAGATGCGATATGATAAAATCATATTTGAACGGAGGTCGGTATGGCTGCGAAAGCAATAACGGTAACGCTTGGCGAAATGTCATCGCACGCCGAGCGCCATCTGGCGTCTGGCCGATATGCTTCTATGAGCGAAGTGATGCGAGCGGGTTTACGCGCGCTGGATCGCGAAGAGGCAGTTTTGGATGAATTAGTGCGCGTCCGCGTTGCGGAAGCCCTAGCTGACCCCCGTCCCCCGATGCCGCTCGATCGGGCATTTGCGCAGGTTAGGGCCTCGATCGCCAAAGCATGACCTATAATGTGCAGCTGTCGGCATTGGCGATCGAGGATTTGATTGCACTTCACCAATGGGTGAGCGTGGAAGCTGATATTCCCACGGCAGACGGCTATCTTACCAGAATTGAAAAACGCATCGCTGCGTTGGGCGATTTCCCCCAGCGCGGGTCGCCCCGTGATGACTTAGTGGTAGGCCTGCGGACGCTGACATTCGAGCGTCGTTTAATAATAGCGTATAATGTAGATGGGAAGGTCGTCACCATCCAGCGTGTCATCAATGCTTTTCGCGACCTGGCACCGATTCTTCGAAACTCTTAAATTGGCGTATGATTGCCATTTTCTGCTGTCGACCCTTTGCGGACTCTCAGCCGTCAATTTTCGTTCCCCAGGTGCGGACGGTCAGCAAACCCGGTAGGTCGCGGACCACTTCTGGTCATCTGCAGACCGCCGCTGGAACGGCTAGTTTTCCTGAAATCGGCCGTTTGCCACACGGAAATGATCGGTTGCGATGTGTAATCGTCAGCACTTCGGGGTGATCGCTGCTCATATGGAACGCGACCGTTCATGAAAAGGGACGCTGGCTGCGCGGCGCGAATGTGAAGTGGCGACTATGGGCACGAATGATTGAGCGAATTTATGGATTGCAAATTCACGATTGTGAGGTCTCTTTGGTTGCTTAGCAGCTCGAAACACCGCCCCCGGTACTCAGCGATCATGTAGTGAGGCATCCCCAAATGAAGCGACGTGCGCTATTGACGGGATTAACTGTCTTATTTTCACAGCAAGTGGGAGCTTATCAGCGGCTGCCGGAAGATGGACGAGCAGCGTTTCGAAAGGCAGTCGAAGACTACCAAATTTTCGTTGTTCCTCACTGTGCCCCTGACGAAGTCCGCGCTTACGTCACCGCACGTGAAGACAGAGACCGTACGTTCATGCGGTCTCTGCGTAAAACAGACTTGGAGGCGGATTATCGTCAGGCGGTTACTGAACGTGCCAACAAAGATCGTCAGACGGTCTACGAATGCTTTGGCCCACCTCCCCCTCCACTCCCGCCGGGAGCAGAACCATCCACCGGCTCGAGTGCTGAGCCGCCACATCGCGATACTACCGCTGAGCACTTCGCTGCGGGCGACAGGCAGTTCGCGGTGATGGTGCGAATGCGCGATGAACTTATCGGCCATCCTCACCTTTAGGCTCACCAGATGTGCAGGTCGGTGAACAGGCGGCTGCTATTGATGAACCGGAATGAGGTGCTTTACGGTAGCTATCTCCGCGGAATTCCTTGTCGGGGCACGGCGGTATAGGCAGGTTGCTTCCTCACATTAGACGTTCGGCTGCCCGACGCTAAACGTCGGGTCCTGTCAGGTGCGACCGTACGGATCATTGTAGCCATCCGGTGAAAGCCGCGACGTAGCTCGGATCAGGTGACGATCGGGTGCTGTTCTGGTTGCCAATTCCAGGGCATTAGCTGATCGAGCTGTCGGGCCGGATGCTCAGCAATGCGAGCGAGTACATCGGCGAGCCAAGCCTGCGG
>NZ_JBFRCW010000032.1:0-11053 GCF_052113265.1 Novosphingobium sp. YAF33 | reverse complement strand
CTGCTCCCATACAACTGGGTCAATACAAACGCCGGGCAAACCATGTTCGAAATTAGCAACATCGTCACCGCTGCTTGATCACCGAAAAGACATCGGCAAACCTGACGGGGTGGCTCCACCGCCACGTGGGAGATTTTTACCGCTTACGGAACGGGAATTGGCCGTTCGGGCCCTTGATCGCGGCAAATAAATTGGAGCGCTATCTGATCGCAATGGCGTCTTGCAGCACATAATCTGACTGTCTCACGCCCTGCGAAACGAGCGGGACAGAAGAGGGAGCGCCGGCTCCTGGGCTACTCCCAGCCTTGCCAATTAGGCGGGTGTCCGCGTGGCTCCAGGTTTACCGTTGGGCTCGGGATCCAGACAGCGGACGGTATTCACCAGCAAAAAAAAAGATCCAGGGCCAGTCGTATATAATCTCAGGCACATCACCGTGGAAATCAAAAAGCGACTCCGCGCGAAGAGTTATCAGGCGGACCGACTGCCTCCACTGTTACTATCATATCGCCGCGGCTACACCCGTCCCCGGCACTATCGGCAACGGCAGGCTTCGAAAACCGGGTTTTGCGAAAAGATATCCCTGCATCAGGCGTACGCCAAGGTCTCGAAGAACGCGAAAATCATCGTTGGTCTCAATCCCTTCGGCAATTACCATGATATCTAAAGCTTTCGCTATTTCGACCACGCCTTTAACGACCAACCGCCGTGCCTCGTTCATCGCAAGACCTTGAATCAAGTCCATATCTAATTTGATCAAATCGGTTTGAAACTTGGCAAGCAGCCCCAATCCCGCGTGCCCGGCACCAAAGTCATCCAGTGCGGTAGCAAAACCCATCTTCCGGTAAGTCGCGACGATCCGTTGAACGTGATCGGTGTCGACTATCTGTTCGTTTTCAGTGAACTCAAAAATAAGACGCTCGGAAGGAAAGCCCACCTCGCGAGCGGTCTTGAGTGTCAACTGGATACAGGCTTCAGGCGAATAGACGGCGTTCGGAAGGAAGTTAATCGACAGCTTGGCTCCTGTTTGCAAGATACCAGCGTCTACAGCTCCCTTGATGGCTGCCACTCTGCATTGCTGGTCGAAAGCGTAGCGGTTTTCCCGAGTTACATTTGAAAGCACTTCGCCCGCGCTCTCACCGCGTATTCCTCGCACCAAAGCTTCGAAGGCAAATACCTCTCCGGTCTTACTGTCGATGATGGGCTGAAAGGCCATCGCTAGCTCGAACTCGTTCTGGCTTGATCGGCAGCCCTGGCATCCAGTTTGCATTCGTCTGTCTCCTCGCCGCCCGCAATAGCGGGCAGGATATTAAATTGTCTTGAACCTGCCGGGTTTGAATCGAAAATTTCGATGTGATTGGAGAATTGTCTCGTCTCCAAACCCGATGCCCCTACGAATTACGCGCCCCTAGAGTATTTTCTCAAACCGTTTAAAATATAGTCTGGTTCAATATTTCATACACTGCGGTCTTAAATTGCCATCGGCAGTGAAGCCGAGGCTTTAGGTTCGGAGCCTTTCAGCTCATGAAGTCATCTGGGCAGCGCGAATCGTAAATTGGGTAGCATGGGCCAGCCTTCCGCGTCAGCGCCAAGCAACAGCGGTACGATGCGACGCCGCCATGAACGTCCCGAGAAATTTCGATCGCAAAACACATTTAAACTCAAAGCGCCGCTGCAACTGGAGCGCGCCGCGCCATTAAAAAGACCCGAAACGCAAGCGTTCCGGGTAAAGTCGTTGGGTCGCTGCGCGCCGAAGCGCGTGTGGCAAGCAGCCGGCCTGTCGTACTCGGCGACTCACCGCAGCTATGACTGAAGCAGATGCGCTCGCTCGCTAATATAAAATGTTATAAAGCTCAAAAATCTCAAACCCGCCGCAGAACAGGAATCTTCGATGTGACTTCCCGCCTGATTGTCCAGGATTGCATATCGCAGGCAGTCCCGCTCTTCGGCTGGCGGCATACCGCGCGGGCTAGCTGCTCAAGGGCTTGCACAACCAACGCGGCGCTGGCGTCAATGTTCAAAGCTTGGCCAGCGGGCTGTTTCACCATCGGCAGGTACATGCCGCGTTGACCTGCAGGGTATTTTTACCATGGGCGGGAAAGGATGTGGGATTAGACGGACGGACTATCAACAGCCTTCGTGAAGCTAAGGACCCGGGGGTGATCGCGATGGATACGGCTTTTATCTGGTGATAGCCCCGTGCAGCTCTAAATCGAGGATTTGCCTAATCAAGAAAGACGGAGAATGGCGCACATCGGGCTGGCTAGCACCAAAAGGGTGGCGTTGAGAATAAGTAGGAACGATCTGTAAGTTTGCGTCCAGGTCGAGACTGGAATAGATCGGTAGCCGAACGCCGGCGAGAAGCGGGCATTCCCGCATTCGACAGGCAAGCTTTCAGGTTTTTGCCGAGAACCATGCTGCGCGGAAGATCTTGAAAGAAAGGGCGCAGTGGCTTTCAACGCTTGGCGCCTTTGCTTTCCAGGGGAGAAGAAACCAGCTTAGCATTGTGTTCCGGTACTGCAGCGGAACTCCTGAAGTCCTAGATGGATTTAAACCCATGGTAGCCGCTAACGACTCAGCCGGGCAACGAAAGGGAGGCCAAGCAAATCTCGACAATGCTGGTTTTTAATGAGCAAATAACGTTACCTGGTTTTGTTAGAGCTTTCTGAGTAAATCGTTTGCGGTTAATAAAATTGAAGCTTAGTTTTAAGGAGTAGTGCGAATGCGAAATGAAAATATCGGAGACAACGTTTCAACATCAGGAAGCGCTGATAGCACGCGCAAGGTTGTCTTTAGCTTCGGCTTTTTAAACCGGGCCTCCGCTCAGGCTTTTGCCGTAGCCGTAGAGGGGCCTGATGCTCAGGTGACCATCAATGAAGAAGGCGATGGCGCAGCCCCCTGCAATGCCCAAGTCACCCTTGTTATCGGGACGGGGCCGGATGCGATTAACGATGCAAAGAATCGTTTGTTACAAATAGCGGCCGGTCAGGAGGGGCATTTGAACGAGTGGGCCGTGCAAGACCAAGGTATGTGACTGTCTGCATTATGGCCGAAGCATTGGCCCTGAGGAACCCCGTTGCTCGATAATCGGCGGGGCTAGCAGGATTGTGACACGGACAGCCTCGCAAATTTCAGGGCAAGCGAAATGAAGCGCTGGGATTGACGTTCTCGGTTGTCAGGCGGCAAATCGGCAAGAGGCGGGAGGACAGGCTGAGCCGCGTTCCGGGAGCATTGATCATGTTTATAACGCCTCAGAGCTTAGCAGACTCCTTATCTGCCGCTAATTAGATCTTCTGTTCCACAGACATTTGCATTACCGAGAAGCCGAACCGGAGGTTGGCGGAAACGGACGAATAAATAACCTTGCCGTACGCCCGGACTGTTCTAGCATCGCAAATGCTATGTCTTATAAACTGAACGCCCTGCTGCAGCACCTGCTTCCCAAGCGCTTTCTGACGTCGCTTGCCGGCCGCGTGGCGAACGCGCAACGAAGCGAAATGACGAACTGGCTCATTGGCTTATTTGTGAAAAAATACGGCGTTGACATGAGCGAGGCTTTGCAAAGTGATACTCGCACTTATCTCAGTTTCAACGAATTCTTTGCCAGATCGCTAAAAGCGCACGTCCGGCCGCTGGCGAACGCCGATTTTGTTAGCCCGGTTGATGGGACCATCAGCCAATTCGGCAGGATCGACGATCATCGTATTCTGCAGGCGAAAGGCCACTATTTCAATGTCCCGGAGCTGTTGGGCGGGGACACAGCGTTGGCGGAGCATTTTCGTCACGGCAAGTTCGTCAACCTATACTTGTCGCCAAGGGATTATCACCGGGTCCATATGCCTTGCGACGGTCGGCTGAAGCGAATGATCTACATTCCGGGCACGCTCTTCTCCGTGAATCCGGGAACTGCACGCGGTATACGTAACTTATTCGCACGCAACGAGCGCGTGGTATGCGAATTTACATCTTCTGACGATCGTTCCTTTGCGATGGTACTCATCGGCGCAACGATCGTGGGAAGCATTGCCACGGTCTGGCACGGATTGGTGAAGCCGAAATCAAAGAGGAGGATAACCGATTGGCGTTATGCAGACAATGAGATTGATCTGAAAAAAGGTCACGAAATGGGGCGGTTCTTACTGGGATCGACGGTTGTGATGCTGTTCCCATCTGAATCAATCGAGTTTCATCCGAGTTGGGCGCCTGAGCGTACGGTTTGTCTTGGCGAACCGATGGGAACGCATAATTAGTGTTTATAAAGGCAGTTATAGCCATGAGAGTCGATGCTTTCGTTGACGTCTTCTAAATTTTGCTCCGGCGCGCACTCGACGGTGGCGTACTGATATACTTTACCGCGAACGCCGAAATTAAGATTCCGCCACGCAAACGACCGTAACAAAAGGCGATGGAAGGCGTCATTAATGCACAATGTGGGTCGTAATGCTCTGCTGAATCCTGCACTTGAGAAACTTAAAGCTTAGACTGCTGCGGCAGGATGAGAGGAAGGGGCTGGACAATCAGCCGATGCCGGTGGGCTGCGCGCAAGATGCGGTGCTGGGACGCAAACTACTCCGGCCAATGGGACGGCCGCCATGAGATAGGACTAAGCCGGGCCTGTAACTGGTTTCCCGCGGGATGAAGCACAAAAGCGTGACGCCGCAGCTATTGTGCCAGAAATACAGGAAACTTATGCCGGCAGCTTCGGCCACGCCTTGCTGGATCAGCTGGGCGTAGCCCATCAGTACTGTGTCTTCAGGTTTACCAGGCAGCGGGTTAACCAACAGCGTGCTCTTTCGATTGAAGATCGCAAATTCCGATTGAAAAACCAAAATTATAAGGCCGCGGGGAATTTTTTCCAAAAATCTGGATTGAAAAAGTCCAACGTGTGGTCGCGCGCAAACCCAGGCCAAAAACAGCCTGAAAAACTCAATTGCTACAAATCGAGACCGATTTTCCGGTAATGTTCCGTATGGGGCGTGCTGACGCCCCTTAAATGACCTGTACTGCCCTTGGCGCAGCCTGTCGGCTTATCCTTCGTGTTTAGCTCCTGTTGCCCTGCCCTGCAAAACGGCAGATGCCGATCCGTCTGTTGTTGTGACCATTGCCGCCAGAATCGCTTTGGGCACCCCTCCAGCCTGTGTGTAACCTGTTAATAAGCGCGGTATCTACTATCGCAGCACTCCGGCATCGATCAAAATGATAACTCAATTATCATTTGAGGTTCAATGTTTGGAGAAGAGATGCGCGCCCATTGCAAGCTCTGGGATTGACCCAGGCCGAGCTTGCCCAGCGCCTTGGCCTGTCGCGCGTCATGATCGGCCTGATGGAGCGCGGCCTTCGCGAAACCTCCGCACGCACCAGGGCAGCAGTGCTTTCAGCGCAGCCCCGTCCGCTGGAGCGCACGACCAGCACGTTCGCACCGCTCACGCGCAAGCTCGAGACCGCGTTCATCACGAACGGCATCGCCTACGAGGCGGATTGCATGATCGATGGGCAACTGGCCGATTTTCATCTTGTCGATCTGGGCATAGCCCTGTTCGTCGAGACGTCCCGATGGGAAACGCGGTCACGCGCACCCATGAACATCGACATGATCTCAATCGTGGGCAAGAGCGCGCTGAATGCCTTCATCACGCTCATTCAACATGGCGGCGTGCATGCCTGCTTGAGCGCAAGCCAGGATCCCTACGCTGTCGATACCTGAAAACGACGGGCTCTCCATCGCTCGGCGAGAGCGCCTAACTCTGCTGTCGTGCCTCACGGGYCCGAAAAAGCCGGCCGCCTTCGATGAGGTAGACGATGGCGAGCACGGTTATGCCGATGCACAGATAGCCCACTGCCAGCGGCGAGGTCGTGCCTGCATAAGCCTGGCCGATGGCTGAACCAACCAGAACTGCGCCGATGCTGGAGATGAAGCCCTGTACCGAGGATGCCGTCCCTGCGATGTGGCCTACCGGCTCCATCGCCATGGATCCGAAGTTGGAGCCGCAAAGCCCGATCGAGGTCATGCTGAGCGCCTGGAGGATGGTAAAGCTCGTCAGCGTCTCAAGCCCGGCAAAGATGACCAGTACATGCAGTATCGAGAGCCCGATCAGCGCGAGCACTGCCGACTGTGAAATAACCCTCGTTCCAAGCCTTTCCACAAGCCGGCTGTTGGCGAACGCTGCCAGTCCCATCGCGCCGGCGCAGATTGCGAACAGCCATGTGAACTTGGCCCCGGCGCCGAACTCATCGACGAAAATCTGCTGAGAGGATGAGACGAAGGCGATGATCCCGCCGAACGTGAGAGACGCAGCCACCGCGTAGCCGATGGAGAACCGGTCCGTGAGCGTCAGCCAGTAACTTTGCCGCAAGACAGCGAACGAGATCGGCATCCGACCTGCAACAGGCAGGGTTTCGGGCAGGCGCACGAGCGTCCACGCGAGGACGAAGGCTGCGAAAGCGCCAAGCACATAAAAGATGAACCGCCATGGCCCGAACGCGAGTAGCGCCTGTCCGAGCGTCGGCGCGAGGATCGGCACAACGAAGAAGATCATTTGCGCGACAGACATGGTGCGGGCCATCTTTCGCCCGGATGCGCCATCGCGGACGATGGCGACCGCAAGGACGCGGGTCGACGCGGACATCAGACCTTGCAGCAGGCGCGCACCGAGCAGCGCTGGGAACGTAGCCGAACTCGCCGCAAACACACTTGCGGCAATGAAGCCGATCAGGGTGCCGACAACGACCGGTTTCCGGCCGAACCGATCCGCGAGAGGGCCATAGACCAGCTGCCCTGCGGCGAAACCGACCAAGTAGACGGTGATGATCCACTGCCGATGGTTGGCATCGCTTATAGCAAGCTCCCGGCCTATGTCCGCCAGGGCAGGCAGCATCAGATCGACGCCCAGAGCGTTTACCGCCATGACTGCAGCAATAAAGGCGACGAATTCGCGAGGATGCATGGCGGCAGGGACGGATTTGGATGTCATCGGCGGCGCTATCGGCGATATACCCCCGCGTTACAAGCAAGGCGCGGCATCTGCACCGGGCCAGGCCCCGCCTTCGTTCAAACAGAGCATGGCTTCCAGCTCTCCAATTCCACTCGTGGCTAAGCAAGTAAGCGAAGCTTGGCCCCCGATCCCTCATCTCAATCGGGATCGCGCTGATTGTGGCTGACCTGCTCAAAGAACCAAAGGACCGATCCCGGCCCTCTATGCGTCGTCTTGACGTGGGACTTTCCGGCCGCTCGCAGAAGAGCAAGTATCGGCAGCTTTAGGCTTACAACCAGACGTTCGTCGGAGAAGCCCACGGCACACCGGTACGCGCGTTGTGTAAGGACAGGCGCAGGCAAGATCCACAGGTCGCGACCAAGCTCGGCGCAGTGATGGAACGCAATGCCGGCTCTGGCGCTCCGATTGTGTTTGGCACATTGAATGTCAGGCATCACGACCTGCCAAAACCAGTTGCCGAACAGGCGCTGAGAGTGGTTGGGGCGCGTGTGAGAAAGAAAGTGACGCTGGCTCGAGCGAAGATCACGGCAACCCGCGTCGCTCTCGCCATGCCAGACGCTTCTGGCCTCGTCATTTTCGTCAGCCTACCAGAGCGAATAGGCAATCAGACAATGGCTTGGCGGATCAACGATGCCTTGCGACATAATACGAAAATGGATTGCCTGGACGGGGCGATGGTGATCGAAACCCCTTAGGATCGCTGCACGTTTGATCAACGGCTTTATCAGATGCTCGCGGTGGCAATGGAGCATGGCGAGTTTCCCAAGTCCCGGTTTTTAGGCCCCCCGCAGGAAGAGGCACCGGTGCCATGATGGAGAGTTCCAGAAAGCGGTCGCTGCTACTGGCATCGTCGCAGAGAGCGGTGGAGCCTTTTGCGCAGTCTGATATTGCGCGAATCCAAATGTGATTGCGCAAATCTTTACTTAATTGCGCATTGACTCACTTAGTTGTGCGTTTCATGTTTTGCGCAACTAAGGAGCTTGTGTGGCACGACCGATTCCCGAAAGCGATCTAGCAGCGATCGAGGCAGCAGTAGCGCAACATCCAGGCGGTGCCTCAGTTGCGCAGATTATTGAAGTTCTCGCCGCGCCTGGTGCCCGTCGCACTCTCCAATATCGCCTTCGTGCGCTGGTTGATGCCGGTCGCCTCCGGCTTGCCGGAGACGGGCGTGCCGCCCGTTACCATCTTGTTGGTGATGCTGTTGCCGAACCTGACGCGGCCGACATCGTCCCAATGTCGCCCGAAGGCAAAGCGGTCCTGGCCTATGTCCGCCAGCCTGTGGTGGCTCGCCTGCCGGTCGGTTATGATCGCTGCTTCCTGGATGGCTACCGGCCGAACGAAACATATTATCTCACCCAAGAGCATCGCGAACATCTGGCCGTGATCGGCAAACCGCAGATCGAGGCCGCAGCCGCCGGAACCTACGCGAGGCAAATCATGAACAGGCTGCTGATCGACTTGGCGTGGAATTCCAGCCGGCTCGAAGGCAACACCTATTCGCTGCTCGACACCCGGCGGTTGCTCGATTTCGGGGAGGCTGCCGAGGGTCGCGGGCCACTCGAAGCGCAGATGATCCTCAACCACAAGGACGCGATTGAGTTTCTCGTCGCCAACGCCGACGATATTGGCTTCAATCGCTATACGATCCTCAATCTGCACGCCTTGCTCGCCAACAACCTGTTGGCCGACCCTACGGCGGTTGGTCGGTTACGTCACATTATCGTCGGCATCGACGGTTCGACATTCCATCCGCTGGAAGTGCCCGGCCTAATCGAGGAATGCTTTGATCAGATCCTCGCTACTGCTGCAGCCATTACGGATCCCTTCGAGCAAGCCTTCTTCGTAATGGTTCAACTTCCCTACCTTCAGCCCTTCGACGATGTGAACAAACGGGTCTCCCGACTCGCCGCCAACATTCCGATGATCAGGGCGAACCTTGCGCCGCTGTCGTTTACCGAGGTCCCAGGCGATCTCTACACGACCGCTACGCTTGGCGTGTACGAACGAAACGACACGTCCCTGCTGCGTGACGTATTCCTCTGGGCCTATGAGCGATCAGCAGGACGCTATGCGGCCGTTCGCCAATCGATGGGTGAACCGGACCCCTTCCGCTTGCACTACCGCGAAGAGTTGCGAGACGTCATCCGCGATGTTGTGCGCGGCCCGATGAACCGAATGGCTGCGCGCGCGCACCTTGCCGAGATTGTGCGCGAGACCATTCCAACGGCAGATCAGGAGCAGTTTATCGAGGTTGCAGAGACAGAGTTGCTTGGCCTTCACGAGGGCAATTTCGCGCGCTACCAGGTCCGCCCTTCGGAATTCGCGGCATGGCGTCTGATCTGGAGCCCGGCATGACCGCCCGACAAATCTTCACCTGGCGATCGACCGCTTTCCGGGCCTCAAGAGGGGCGCTCGGGCGTGACGTTGTATATGACCAAAACATGGGGGGTCAGCGTTCCGTCGGGGCCGCTGCAGTTCAGCACCAACGGCTGGCGGATTAACGCCAGATCGACACTAGAACCAAGCGATTTGGTCGGGATTGTGGGAACCGAGGGTACCGTGACCGATGAAAATGAACAAGGTCGCATTCTCGGATTGATGGAGCCCACCCGGCATGTCGTCAGCTCGCTCGTTGAACAGCGCTATTTCCCAGGCCCAACAGTAAGCGAGCTTTCATGGGATAAAGACCCTGCACGTAGTCGGGCTATCCAGCATTTCCAGGATTCCAGATTGTTCGATCTGCCAAAGTTGCTCGATGCCATGCCCTATCTGTTTGAAAAGGATGTTGATTCGATCCACGATGCCGTAGCCCGTCTTCAGGAAGACGGGACCGGAAAACTCGCGGCCTGACCAAACAAACCGGCGCGCTTGCCTTTTCCGAGTGGATCGACGACGCTCCGGACTCCCTGCATAAATCTAACGCAGGGCAACTTAGCGGCATCATCATCGTCGAACTCTGAAGAATGTTCAGAGCCGTATGCAATTACGCTGCAGTTTCAAACACCGGCTCGGCATTCTGCCGAATAGACACCGGCCATGACCGGCTATCTGGGCACGCTCAACAGCATCAGCCTCGTAAGGCGCTACGGCTTCGGGGCGCCATCGTTGGTCCGTGGCCACCACCTGCCTCAGCCTTGAACGCCTGGAGGTGGGACTTTTCCAACGTTCCCGCTTCAAACCGTAAACGTCCGGCTTTACCGAACCCCGACGTTTCAACTGCGCGGCTCCTATCCCTGTGCGGACGAGGTAGCAAATTCCAAGCGAATGCCGCCAGGAATGAACACAAGGAAGTGCCGCATCGCCGATCCTGGGCGCATGGGCTCGAGTGGCACATCGATGATGACTTCGGGCTGGGTGCTTATCTTGCTCCACGCCTCGTCCAGAGCATCATCGTTCGCGACAGCCAACGACAAATGATGCAGCCCGATATTGGCGCGACGATCGAAAAAGCGGGCGGTGATGGGGTCGGCCGCGCGCCAGAGGGTGAGTAGTATCGTGCCATCGGACACGAAAATCGAGGGGTAATCTGGTTTGCCGCCAACCAGATCAAAACCAAGCACATCGCAGAAGAATGCGCGCGCCTGATCGAGATCGGAAACGGTAAGGCCCACATGGTGGACGCCGCAGGTCAGTTTTTCAGCCATGATGATGTTGCTCCAATCGGGCGACGCGGGCGCGCAAAAGCTCCAGCTCATCCAGCAGGGGCCGGGTGGGCTCCGCGATCTGCGCGTCTGTGAAGCGGGGTGTAATGTGCTGAAGGCAGTCCCAATCGAACCCTACTATGTCGATCACGAAAGCCCTCTCTCCTTTGGCGTCGTATCCCGGCACCATAAGCGCTGCGACCCTTTCAGGATCGTCGGTGGTATAGGCGTGGCCGATCATTTTAAGCTCGACGCCGAGCGGGGTAATTCATCAGTGTCAACGCCGGTATAAAATGGGGCCAGGCACCGGTTTAAAAAGGGGCCAGTTGGTTCAGTCAAACAGCCTCGGATTGAGGCTGGGCACTATCGGCAGCGGGGAAGCGGCTGTAGCGGAGCGGAAGCCGATTTCCCGCTGCCGATAGC
>NZ_JBFRCW010000031.1:0-18146 GCF_052113265.1 Novosphingobium sp. YAF33 | reverse complement strand
GTAGCCATCCGGTGAAAGCCGCGACGTAGCTCGGATCAGGTGACGATCGGGTGCTGTTCTGGTTGCCAATTCCAGGGCATTAGCTGATCGAGCTGTCGGGCCGGATGCTCAGCAATGCGAGCGAGTACATCGGCGAGCCAAGCCTGCGGATCGACGTCGTTGAGGCGGGCGGTCTGGATCAGGGTGTAGAGGGTGGCCGCACGCTGGCCGCCGCGATCGGATCCACAGAACAGCCAAGCTTTCCGTCCGAGCGGCACACAACGCAGAGCACGTTCGGCGGCATTATTGGTCAGGCAGATCCGGCCGTCGTCGAGGAAGCGGGTGAAGGCATCCCAGCGGCGGAGCATGTAGTTAATGGCCTTGGCGAGATCGTGGTTGCGCGACAGCCTGGCGAGCTGGGCGGTGAGCCAGGCGTGAAGCTCGGCCATGAGCGGCACACTCAGTTCCTGACGCACAGCGAGCCGCTCGGCCGCGTCCTTGCCATTGATGCCGCGCTCGACGTCGAACAGGGTATCGATCCGCTGCACTGCCTCGAGCGCGATTGGATAGATCATGCCGGCATGATCGCCGCGGCTCTTCTTGCGGGCTGCGCTGGCGACGTCGGCCAGTTCGAAGAACTTGCGCCGCGCGTGGGCAAAGCAGCCGGCCTCGAGCACGGGCGCAGGCATGCGGCCGGGAGCGTAGAGCTCGCCGTAACCACCATAGGCGTCGGCCTGCAGGATCCCTGACCATGACGCGAGATGCGCTCGTGGATGTTCGCCGCGCCGATCGCGGGAGTAGTGGAACAGCGCCGCGGGTGGACCGGCGCCGGCGAACGGCCGATCATCGCGTACGTAGACCCACAATCGAGCCGTATCGGTCTTCACCTTAGCCATGACGGGCACGGTAGTATCGTCGCCATGTAATCGCTCGGCGGCGAGGACATGGGCCTCGATGAGGCGATAGAGCGGCATCAGCGCAAAGGCAGCGGCACCGACCTGATCGGCAAGCGTCGAGGTGCTCAGCGGCACGCCCTCGCGGGCGAAGCGCTCGGCCTGGCGGTTGAGGGGCTGGTGCTGGCCGTACTTCTCGAACAGCAGCATGGCGAGGAAGCTGGGGCCAGCCCAGCCACGCGGCACGACGTGGAAGGGCGCCGGCGGCTGGGTGATCGTCTCGCAGTCCCGGCAGGAGAACTTCTCGCGCACGGTCTGGACAACCTTCCAGGCGCGCGGGATCACCTCGAGCGTCTCGGTGACGTCCTCGCCCAGCTTCGATAGCCTGCTGCCGCCGCAGGCCGGGCAAGAGCATGGCGCCGGCACGACGACCCGCTCGCGCGGCAGGTGTTCGGGAAACGGCTTCCGGGATGGCCGCTTGCGTTCGAAGGCGGTGACGGTCGCGGTCTTCTCGGCCGCAACCTCGGCAGCAAGATCGTCCTCGGCGGCGTCGGCCTCGAGATCTTCGAGCTGCAGTTCCATCTGGTCGAGCAGGCGGCGGGTGCGCTCGGCGCTGGCGCCATATTGCTCGCGCCTGAGCTTGGCGATCTGCAGCTTGAGGTGCGCGATCACGGCCTCGGTGGCGCTCTCCCGGGCATGGGCATTGGCGAGCTTGGCCTCGGCCTCATTGGCCCGCTGGGTCGCGCTCGCCAGCAGCGCCTTGAGCGCTTCGATATCGTCAGGAAGGGGCGAAACGACGGCTTCCATGGCCGCGATGGAATCACAGAAACCCGCCCGAATGAAGCGCAAAATGCTCCGCTGGAGAAGAAAACGACGTCCCTATCCGGCGCTCTGCGGACGCCAGGAATACTGCGGGTTCCGCCAGTCGATCCCGTCGAGCAGGCAGGCGAGTTGCGAGGCTGTAAGCGACACCATCCCGTCCTTCGCCGATGGCCAGACAAAGCGGCCCTTCTCGAGCCGCTTGGCGTAGAGCGACATGCCGATCCCGTCGTGCCAGATCAGCTTCACCAGCGATCCCGCGCGCCCGCGGAACACGAACAGATCGCCGCCATGGGGATCGCGCTTGAGGCCCTGTTGGACCAGCAAGGCCAGTCCCTGCATCCCCTTGCGCATATCCGTGTGCCCCATCGCAATCCACACCCGCGCACCCGAAGGGATCATCGCAGCGCCTTCAAGGCTGAGGCCACCAGCGCCGGCGAAGCCGACGCAAAGATGCTGATCCGCTTGCCGCGCGCGAGGTCGATGACGATCGCGGGCTGCAGGCCAGAAGGAGCGATGTCCGCATCCTCGATCCCGTTCCTCGTCGCTCCAACGGCGACGCCGTTCCGGCCCGGAAAACACCGTGATCTGACCCATCGACCGCTCCTAAGCGCACTCTTAAGAGCGCACTTAAGACCGGTCGATCACCTCATCGGCAAGGCGGGGCCCACCGGATGGGTACGGATCATTGGACGCGAAYGGCGTTTAAGTCCCGCCCCCCCTTCGGATGTCGACCCATCGTTGCCGCTCGACAACCAATGTTCGATCTCCAGGTCCGGAAGGGCAGCTCTCTAATTTTCGCACTTGATCCTGGCCGGATTCAACCTGCGAGCTTTCAGGGAGTCGAAGTGTAGGAAAAGCCTCGCGTTGCGATCACACGCAGAGAATCAAGCGGCCAACAGCGGCTTGATTTCTTCGATGTCGGCTGCCTGATCCACCAGCAAATCATAATGCGTCTGGAGGTTAAGCCAGAACTCCGGCGTCGTACCAAGTGCCYTGGACAGACGCTTGGCCGTGTCCGGCGTGACCGAAGTCCTCTCCTCGCACAACCGCTCGATGCGGGTGCGGGGAACATGGATATGCTTCGCCAGCTTTCCAGCAGAAATGCCCATTTCCTCAAGGAACTCATGCTTGAGAATTTCGCCGGGATGGACCGGGGTTTGCAACATGGTCATGACGGCTCCCTTCAATGATAGTCCACGATCTCTACGTCTTCCGGGCCATTGTCGGTCCAGACGAAACAAATACGCCACTGGTCGTTGATACGGATCGAGTGCTGGCCCTCTCGGTCATCGGACAGGGCTTCCAGCCTGTTGCCCGGAGGCGACCGCAAGTCGTCCAGATTTACCGCTGCTTCAAGCATAGCTATTTTACGCAGAGCAGCCCGGAAGATATCGTTCGGGAAGCCCTTTCCAGGCTTGCCCGCCAATACCTGTTCAACCAACTTGCCTTTGGCGCTCCGTATCATGACACGATACGTATCATCTCGTGATACGGGGCGCAAGGGGTTTGAACGACCCATTTAAGACTCTCAGCAGCCAATTTTTGATCCCCAACTGCTGACGGTCCGCTATCCCGGCAGGTGTCGACCAGGCCCGGTCGTTCATCGTTTGCCGCAGGAACGGCGGGATCCACGGCTAGCGGTCATTCGATTGCCGATGATTGATGGGGTCAGTCAACCTCCGATCCAAGGCGAGTGATCTTCGCGCTGGAAGGGCCGACATCTAGTGGCTAGCTGCCGTTCGATCCCGTTGTCATTTCACAAAGCCGAAGCGGACCTTAGCCGTAAGATCGACGATGACAATCCCATCCCAAAACGAGGCGTTGCCCATCACTCCATCAGCACGAAATGACCAGTTCGCATATTGCGTTGGCTGATCGCTATCTGTGAACACCGTTGGCTTTCCGAGGTTCAGTTTTCCAACCATCATTGTTCCTGCTGCGGGCGCCCCGGCCATTGTCACTGGCTTCCCCCACGCGGTGCCTTTAATAACGGTATGAGCTTGCGCTACATCGGTGAGACCCGTTATCTTTCTCCAAGTGGCCAAATCTACGCTTAGCGGCATCAAACTCGAGCCGGTGTCGAATACCACAGCGTCGCTTTGAAAAGCGTCAACCGCGACCGGAACAAAGAGCTTCGAGTTGCGCAAGTTAGCCCGGACGTAGGGGGCTTTTTTCAATGCCGATGGAAGGTCTGCCTCGGAAAACAGGCAGAAACGCTGATGAGGGTAATCTATCACAGTAACACGGCCCATTAGTTCCGTAAGCCCCAGCGTTCCTACAAGCCTTGCATCTTCTTCAATGTCTTGGTCAGCATGAATCTCTGGCCTGTCGATCGAGGTAGAACCTATCATTAGCGATGTGGCGCGAAACGAATTACGCCCCTCACTAATCCATCCTGCGCGGTCGGCTGCACGTCCGTAAAGGATCGTAGCATCGGAACCGGTATCAAGCTGAAGGTGGATCAATTCACCATTGATCTTGATAGGAACGGTGATTGCGGCTCGCGGGGTACTTTCGTCATCCGGCGCCCAATTGAACGAAACGCACTGCGTCTTTCCACTCAGACTGGACGACGCATCTTGAAGTGTCACACCTACCGTGCTCGCTGTTGTAGCTTGGAGGACAGTCAAAGTCAAAGCGAGCAAACAGCGTTCTCCTTAATTTAGCCTCTAATGTCTCTGCGAGACGACTATATATGACAGCTGTAGCATGAAATGAACGGCGGCAATGGGGCGTTTGCAGTCGGACGGCTTCAGGTTTCGCGATTTCCGCCTGTGAGTGACCGCCAAGGGTGGCAAGCTGCCTGGCCGCTTTTGGTCTGATGGGGGCGATAGCGGCCCTCTAAGCCATGCCCCTCTCATCGTGGTTCGACCAATTGTCGCCATTCCTCAGCGCTGCGGTATACATCGCATTATGTCGAATCCGGCCATTTGGGTTTTCGAATAGCCCGCTGGACTCATCTTCACGTCAGCAAGTCGGCGGCAATCGCTACAACAACGATCGCCAACCGACCGCCATCCAAATTGTCCATAAATTCGCTGTTATTCAGCTGGCCCCTGCGGTCGCATCTGCCATTTTTTCGATTGCGTCATCGATGGTGAAGCTGTTCGGCTTCTGGATCGGAGGGAAGTCCTTGAACGTTCCTGCGAACTCCTTGGCGGCTATGGTCAGGCCATGGACGATGAAGCTGTGATAAAGTATCCAATCGTAGTAGGTATTGGAAGTGAGGTCCGCAAACTCGAACGGATCCGTTCTGAGGTTGAACAGCATCGGCATTCTGAGTCGTGTAAATGGATTAGACCATACCTTAAGGGTGCCGACCGCGGCCTGCTCCATGAACATAATCTTCCAATTGTCGTACCTTAGAGCCAGGATGTCCCCATCGTCACTGATATAAACGAAGACCTTGCGCGGGCTTCTTTCTTCTCGGCCGGTCAGATAGGGTAGCAGATTGAAGCCATCAATGTGGTTCTTATAGCTTCGGCCATTGGCATCGTAGCCCGCTTTTAACTTCTCGACGATATCGGGCTCCCCTGCGATCGCGAGAAATGTCGGAAGCCAGTCATGGTGCTGGACGATCTCGTTGGAGACGGTGCCCGCCTTGATTTTGCCGGGCCAGCGCACCAGTTTTGGGATGCGGAACGCTCCCTCCCAGTTGGTGTTTTTTTCGCTTCGAAACGGAGTGGTCCCAGCATCGGGCCAGCTATTACGATGCGGCCCGTTGTCGGTTGAGTACATCACGAACGTGTCGTCGCTTATGCCAAGCTCGTCGAGCAGATCGAGCATCGATCCAACGGTCTTGTCGTGATCGATCATCGTATCGTGATAGGCGGATTGCCAACGGCCAGCCTGTCCGCGGCTCTCATCCTTGGTATGAGTCATAAAATGCATGTGGGTCGTGTTGAGCCATACGAACCATGGCTCCCCTGCATCCTCCGCTTCGCGAATAAAGCGCTGCGCATTGGCCGCAAAGTCTTCGTCGCAGGTTTCCATGCGCTTTTTTGTCAGCGGACCTGTGTCCTCGATGCGCTGCTTACCTACCTTGCCGCCCCGATCCATCACGGTCGCATCGTCCTCAGTGGTAGCCCAAGAATGGATCACCCCTCGCGGCCCCTGGCGCTTGCGGTAGTTCGGAAAATCCTGCTCGAGGAAATAGTCCTCCATTTCCGGCTCCTCCTCGGCGTTCAAATGATAAAGATTACCGTAGAATTCGTCGAAGCCATGGTTCGTCGGGAGATGTTCGTTGCGATCTCCAAGATGGTTCTTGCCGAACTGCCCGGTCGCGTAGCCTTGCTCCTTTAACAGAGAAGCAATTGTAACAATATCCGTGCGCATTCCTACCGGAGCATCCGGCACACCAACCTTGGATAGCCCCGTCCGCAGCACGCTCTGACCGGTGATAAACGAAGATCGCCCAGCGGTGCAGCTTTGCTCCCCGTAGCTATCTGTAAACCGCATACCCTCGTTCGCAATGCGATCGATGTTAGGTGTACGATACCCCATGAGGCCATCTGAATAACAGCTTAGGTTGCTGATCCCGATGTCATCTCCCCAAATGACTAGAATATTCGGCTTTTTGCTCGGCATGTCGCTGGCTCCTGACTTTCTGGAAAAGTGCGGAAGCCTGGCTCAGCACGCCATCGGTGTTTCCCCTCCTTCAGGTCGGAAAAGCTACGGAGATGCGTATCTCTCGTTCGTGACTGACTGAGGCAGACGCGTCAGCTTTCTGGCATCGGGATCAAGACGCTTAAAGACGTTGATGGGGCGTCTGCCGACTGGCAGCTTTTCTACCGTCAGATTGGCCGGTCCAATCTGAACGAATGACCGCTTACGGGCGCGCGAGAAACGCTCCTGGGCGGCGAGATTGGGCGCATTGCTGCCAAGGAGATGCTGGCAAGTTCCACGCTGAGAGCGTCAGCTTTCTCGAGTCGTGCGCTCAGAACCGGACCGAGCAAAAAGTCCCAAGAGAAGTCGTTCAGATTAAGCTGCAATTTGGGGAACCAAAGTCAGCTATCAGGGAGGCGAAATGACGCACTCAACGCCGGCTTTGTCAAAGGATTTCAGGCGCTTGCGTACGATATTTTAATATGGAGGAACCGCGCGGGCGGCATAGGCTGGTCTGTGGAGATTTGTGCTTTGGAGTGATCTGGCTGGGGCCACCGCGCATGTTGCGAGGCGGGCTAGGGGCGACGGTGCCCGAATGTTTCGGAAGCGAAGAGAGGGGCTTCCGGACCGTTCTTCGGGTGCCGAGCCAGGCGCTTATAAGATGAAAGGCGTGTGGGTGGTTGCCCGGCTTGCGGATCTGCCGGAGTTGGAGAGGCGCGAGCCATGCCCGGTCATGGCGAAGGCATTCGGGCGAGCGCGGTCGGTGGCGGCGGTGCACGTGGCTGGCGCCAACAGGCGAAGGCCTCGATGATTAGCATGTGCCCGCCGCAGCACGGGCACGGTGGACGATAGTTTTTAGCCTCCTCGGGCTGCGGCTCGCTCGGCGCGGGAACATCGAGGAGGTGGCGGGCGAGGGCAAGCAGGGGCCTTGCGTGTAGAGGCGGCGAGCAGGCCGTAATGGCGGATGCGATGGAAGCCGCGAGGCAGGACGTGCGTCTTTAAGCGGCGGATGAACTCGCGGGTTTCGAGCGTCATCACCCGCTGACGTTCGGCGCCGTCGTGGCGGTAATCCTCAACACGGAAGGTCACTCCGTTCTCTTCGAAGGCAATGAGGCGCCGGTTCGCGATGGCAATGCGGTGGGTGTAGCGCGAGAGATAGGCGAGCACCGCTTCGGGGCCGGCGAAGGGCGGCTTGGCGTAGACGACTCAGGCCTTCTTGCGGACAGGGGCGAGATGGCGCTGGAAGGCGCGCGGATCGGCGAGACCGGCCAGTGACCGGAAGAAGCCGAGCCGGCCGGCGCGATGGGGTTCGGCAAAACGAGTAAGAAACAGACGGCGGAACAGATTGCCCAAAACACGCACGGGCAGAAGAAGGCGGCCGGGAAGCGATACAGCGTTTGCGATCGTGCGCGACGCCGCCGCCCGGCACGATCATGTGGACGTGCGGGTGGTGGGTCATCGCTGACCCCTACGTATGCAGGACGGCGGTCATGCCGATGCGGGCGACTAGATGTTTGGGATCAGCGGCGATGGTCAGCATCGTCTCCGATTCCGTCTTGAACAGCAAGTCGTAGACCAGAGCCTTGTTCTGCAGCGCAATGACAGTGATCTCGGCGGGCAGGGTGAAGACCACGTGGAAGTAGCCTACTGGCAAGAGATCGGCTCGCGCTCGGCCAACTAGGTGCTCGCGGCCGCGCCCTGACACGTGGGGAGATGCCGGTTGCGGCACGAGCTGTAGGCGAGACGCCAATTTCAGGAATCTTCGCAGGCTTCGACATGGCCGCCCAGGGCTGCGGTGCGGGGGTTCTCAATCGCCGTCATGACCTTGAGCTGAGCGAGGCTCGGGTGTCCGCCATGGGCGGCCCTGTAGCCTGGCCCGGCGCTGCGGAAGATATCGGCGACCTCGTGTGAGGTGGGCACGGTCTCAGCCGGGAGGGGCCTTGCCCTCCATCAGAGCGATGATCCGGTCTAGCAGGCTGGCGACGGCCTGGATCGTGCGGGTTGCGACCTTGGTATAGACTGCGGTCCTGTCGATCTTGGCGTGTCCCAGCAGGACCTGGATGACGCGGATATCGACGTCCTGTTCAATCAGGTGGGTGGTTAAGCTGTGGCGCAGCGTGTGCGGACTGATGCGCTTGCGGATGCCCGCGACCTCGGCGGCTTCTTGAACCGCGCGGTGTGGTTGACGCGAGGAGATCGGGTCGGTGTAGCTGCGCCCGGGGAACAACCAGTCATGCGGAAACCCACCCCGCGCCGCTTCCCTTGCGTCACCACAGACGGAGCAGTTCAAGCAAATGTGGCAACAGCATGCCGTTGCGATCGCGCCCCCCCTTGCCCTGTTCACCTCGGATCAGCATGCGCTCGCTGTCGATATCGTCGACCTTAAGATGGGGGACCCCAGAAACGCGCAGACCCGCGCCATAAGCAACGCCGAGTGCGGTCTTGTACTTGATGCCGGGTGCTGCCTCGAGCAACCGGATAGCCTCCTAAACGCTGAGGACTTCGCGCTTGTCCGGACGGCGTGTCGTGATCAGTCCGCGCGCCAGGTCACGGCGCCGGAGCGTGACGGTGTAGAGGAAGCGCAGCGCCGACACCGCGCCGTTTATGGTGCCCGCGCTGGCTCCGCTCTCGTGCTGGTGGATCTGGAAATTGCGCAGATCCTCTGCGGTTGCCGTATTGAGTGGTCGGCCCAGGTAGGCTGCGAAGCGCCGGACGTGCCGAATGACTGGTCTTGTGTGCGCGGGAGCAGGCCTCATTATGTCGTGCTGCATGCGCGGGCGCAGCAGGCTGATCGGGGCAGGAGTGGAGATCGTAGTCATCGTGAGGTCCTCTCGTTCAAGGGAACTTCACTCTGGGACGGCAACCTCAGCCAGATCAAAACTTCACGATATACCCTACTCTCACCACGCTCGCCTGCCGCGAAAGCGGGCTCGTCCAAGTCGGCGAAGCCGGTGGGGGCGGTTTCCGGCAGATCCCGTGCCATTGTCGCCGTGGCGATTTCCGCAAGCGCGCGAGCGCTCCGTCTCGTGCTGCCTTGCGAGGTGGGCACCCTTCATTCATGAGCTTCTGGATCGATGTGAGCATGATCAGACCATCCAGCACCGCGATTCCGGAGAGGGCTATGATACCCTTGGCCGCCGGATTGAGAAAAGCATGCACAGCGGCACCAACGCCAGCGCGCCGCCCTAGGGGAGACGACCTCCCTCCAGTTGCCGACCAATACCCAAAGACACGCTGTCGGCTCGGCTGTTCGTCTGATAAAATTTACCGATCGGGAATAATTTACTATTTGCGCGCCTCCATTGAGCTGAATTTACCGATCGGGAAATATTCACTTGCTGCGCGATAAGGCAACATATTTCCTGTTCGGGAAAATGGAGTGAAACGTTGAAGAGTGTTGCGGAGATCGGCCATCTGATCCGCGCTGAGCGTAAAGCACAGGGTCTTCGCCAGAATGACCTTGCCGCTGCCAGTGGTGTAGGCCTGCGGTTTATCGTTGATCTTGAGCGCGGCAAAGAAACTGTCCAACTGGGAAAGGTGCTGGTGGTGCTGGCGACCTTGGGATGCTCGCTTCAGCTTTCGCGGCCGGGTGAAGGGCAGGGGGCATGCGTCTATGGGCCCGAATGGTTGGTGGACGCAGCCGCACCGCCGCCGCCTTTGATTTAGCGAATGGCGACGATCTTCACTGGGACCACATCGGTGACTGTCTTCCACGCCAGGTTGCTAGTCCAGGCAGGGAGACCGTCGCGCTGGACGAGGGCGCGGCAGCAGCGATCGCCAAGCGACAGACCCGCGCTCGAGGTCACCGCACGCAGGCGGCCGGCGAGTTGGGCAAGGGCTTTGTCGATTGGAACCACGGTCATCGGTAGCGGATCGAGCATGGCGTCCACTTCGCGCTCGGCATCCCGGCATGAACGAAGTGGCTGACAACTTCCGCGTAATTGACTGCGCTGATTCGCGCTCCGGCTATGGCACCGGCAACCTTGGCTGCACCGCGCTCGCCTTTGTGCATGGCGAGCAGCGCGGAGGCATCGAGCACGATGTCAGTCATTCGCCGTTATCCTCGCGGCGACCGGCCAGGAAGGCTTGGACCGAGCTGTCGGGATTGTCGCCGGTATAGCGCTTTGCCAAGGCCTGCGCACGTGCGACCGCCTGCGCTGCGGTGCGCAGGACGACGCCATCGTCCGTCTCATCGAGATAGATCGCACCACCATCCGTGAGGCCCAGGCGCCTGCGGATGTCTGCCGGCAGGCTCATGCGGCCTTTCGGCGTAATATTGATCTGAACGGTCATATGGCGCTCTTATGTCCAAAGAGGGTGCGATGATCTCATGATATACTTCAAGGCAAAGGGAGGTAACGATGCGCTATAGGGTGCACAGATCGGTAATTGAGACATTCACCCTCACCCGTGCCACCTTCCTTAAACGCACATTCCATAATCGGATATTATGGTAGATACAGCCTAGCACTACTTTGGCAGAAGTTTGGTTGAGTGTCTGATGAGGCTACATCCGCAGTGAGGGCATTGCTCCGGCGGTGAGCGAGACAGGCCGTCAAGGATGGCTTGGCGCACTGCCGGCAAGGTGGGTTGGGGAGGCGGGCCAAGGACTCTTTTTTTTCCGCCCCGCCTGAGCGAGCCTTCGGGACTGCAGAAAGGCGTAGGCCATCATCGACATCAAAGCATGGCGGTGAAGTCCAGTCCAGGATCGTCCTTCGAAGTGATCCAACCCCAACTCTTCCTTGAGTTGCTGATGCGCTTGTTCGCAGATCCAGCGCGCTTTGATCGCGCCCGCGAGAGCCTTGATTGGAGTGTCGCCGGGCAGATTGGAGAGATAGTATTTTCGCTCGCCATTCGAGCGATGCTCACCCACCAGCCAGGCTTCCTCACCTGGCATGTGCTGGGCCCCGGCAGAGCCGATCCGCTGAGGCGCACCATCGGCAATGCGCACGCGCATGGCCGCAAAGCGGGCCGTCAGCAGTCCCTTGGTTCCCTTGCGCCAACTGACCTGCCGCCACTTCGCAGTTTCGAGCATCGCGTGCGCGGCCATGGATTTGACGTTGGGCACATGCCGCACCCGTGGGCGACCACGGCTTGGGACCGGGAAGATCAGTTGCACGTCGGCCGGATAGACCTTCTGGTGCCTGGGGATGCCGACAGCCCAGCAGAGGCCGCGTGTACTCAGCGCCTGCCGGAACGGAGCCGACAGCCCGTAACCGGCATCAGCCAGCACACAGCCGAAGCGCACGCCGGCCGCGATGATGCGATCGATCTCCTCGATCGCGATCTCGGGCTTGGTACGGTATTCCTGCAAAGGAGCAGGCACGCCCGACTTGTCCATGCGCGCGGTATCGCTCGTCCAGCTTTCCGGCAGGAACAGCCGCAAGCTCAGCATTAGCGGAACTTCGCTAGAAGCCAGCGTCACCGACACCAGCGTCTGACAGTTGGCATTCTTCCCGAGCGCCGTGGCATACTGCGGCGCGACGCCAACCGAGGCCTTGCCCTTCTTTGGCAAGGCAGTGTCGTCGATGATCAGCCAGGCTCTATCGCCACCAACCAATTGATCCGCCTGATTCCATAAGGTCGCTTCCAGCGGGGCGCTGTCCCACAGACCGGCCCCGATGAAATGATGAAGCCGGTCATAAGGGATCGCATCTGAGCGGGCTGCCATGGGCTGGATGCTTTTGCGATCACCGGGTCCGATCAGACCAGCAATATAGGCTGGGCACATTCGACGCCGCGTCTTGTTCCCCAAGGCATCCAGATAAGGCGCGAGCCAACGCTCAAGATCCGCCTGCCAGTCTTCGTCCATCGCCAGCCTCCGTCAAAGCTGGCTCCCCATGAATCACGCAATCAGAGGCATGGGAATCCCAAAAATCATACTTCTGCCAAAGTAGTGCTAGTTATGGTGGACAACAGAATGACGGGGCAGGGCGTGAGTCACGAAGATAATTTTGAGACATAGCCGGCCGAAGAAGTCACGCCTTCAGCGCTGGATCCATCTGCGTTAGAAGAGCCTCAAGCGGTCGATCTTGGTTCGCATTCGGCATTTGAGTCTGGTGCGGTGCCGGCAGCACCCGCGACGATCATCATCGTCCGCAGCGTCGGGCCGCTGCCGCGCCGCCTTGCGCCGTGCCCACGCCGCTACACCCGATGAACGACTGATCGCAACGCTCGGCCGCGCTGCGCCCAGCGATATGGCGCCGGTCAGTGCGATCGGCCTCGAAACCGCGCTCGAGGCTATGGTGCCGGCATCCAAGCTGGCGATCGCTGTCGATCTCGACTGCTGGCTCAACTAATGCGCCCACGAGCATCGCCCTGCGCTACCCGCCGAGCCTAAGGACCTGGTGCGCTACCTGCGCACGCTCGAGGCCGATGGCGGCAAGCCGGCAACGCTTAGCCGGCGGATCGCCAGTCTCGCCACTGTGCACCGCATGCTCGACCTTGGCGGGGAAACTCCGCCAAGGTCGGCGCCGATAGTGCGCAACGCGCTGCGCGCGCAGCATCGCCGCCAAAGCGCCGCGCAGCGCCAGGCGGCGCCGATGCGTTTCGGGGGCGAACTCGGAGGTGCCGGCGGCTTCACGATCTCGGTGCTGCTCGACGCCTGCAGCGTCGATGTTCAGGGCGTGCGCGACGCCGCGCTGCTATCGCTGGGCTACGATGCCGGCCTGCGGGTCAGCGAGTATACTGCCGTCGAGGTCAGGGATCTGCGACCGCAAGGCGATGACACCGGGCTCCTCCATCTCCCCCGCTCCAAAACCGATCAGGAGGGTCTCGGAGCCTGGGCGTGGCTCTTGGGGGACACCATGCGCCGGATTGCGCGCTGGCGCTCGGAAAGCGGGATCGGCGAAGGCGTGCTGCTTCGCCGCGTCGGGGTTGATCGCCGCCGGCAGCGCGCCAAGGAGGCCGCCGACGCGCGGTGCGGCGATGAGGATGCAGACAATTCGGAGCTGCTGGTCACTTTCACGGTTGGCGATCCCCGCCTGACCCGGCAGGGGGGCACCGGGATCTACCGGCGCATTGCTCTTGCCGTAGCACGCGAGGGGCTGGTCGATGTGCCCTCCGCCGAACTAGGCTCTGCCGTTGCGGCGCTGTCGACCCACAGCCTTCGCGGCGGGCTGACCCAAGACCTGTTCGCCGCTGGGGAGGACGGTGCCGGCATTGCCCCTACCTTGCGAAGGTCTTCGCCCTCCACGGCGCTGCGCTATGGGCGGCAGTTTCAGGTCCAGAGCGGGGTGGCCGCACGGGTCTTGTCGCGGGTGCGGTCGGAAATGGACGACGCTCAGAAGGGGGGGGGTTGGTCGTTCGGGGCATTAAACGCGAACGACCAACACAAGCGCCGTTTTGGACGATCCCGAGAATCGGCTAACCTTGGCCGCCTGTATTGCTAGCCGAAACAACGGGAGCCGCTCATCTGCTGAGGTGGCTTTTGCCTTGGTCGCCCGTGCCATATCTGTTCCCATCGGTAGGCTTCAAATTTCGAAAATCGTGCCGTTTTTCCTGGATCCTCGCATCCTGTGAGTGCGACAGCCCTGCGACCTATCAAATACGCTGCAAAATGCTCAAAGTTAACATAATGATTATTATCACGTTCGGTGATGCGCCGCTCTATACCCGCCTCATGCGTCGTCTCCTGCCGGAATTTCGTGAGACACCGTTGTGGATGTTCGCGAACGATACGACCATCGATCGTAGACCTCCCAATACGAGGTCCAGGGCTGCTCACGGTTTCCTGAGCAAATGCCTAAAGCGAACCGAATACCCTATATTTCCGCGCGCACGGCTCTGGGCAAGAGCGATATTAAACTGGGGTCCTATACCGAGATCATCGACTTCATCCGGCCATACTCGGCCCAGCCCAGGCAAGATTTTCGCGAACTCCATCGGCGCCTAACGTTTACCATCCTCGTGTCCAACGAGGACGACCACCTAAGAACCACGGCTTTTTATATATCGCCGGCGAGCAGTGGCGCTTGTCGCCGGTCTTTGACGTCAATCCTGCACTCGACCGCAACCCGCATCTGGAAACGTAGATTCTGGAAGGCGGCGCGCTTGATCGGTCAATGGCGCTCGCGCTGGAAGCCCGCGGCACCATACAAGGGCTGGCACAGACAGTCATCGTCATGGCGCAACTCGCTTGGAGAAGCCGGCCTGTCCCGACTCCTGGCAAGATCATATGAGCCAGCGTTCGTACACGACGAGAGGGAACTGGCATTTGCGCGATAATTCATATCTGGCGCGTTAGATTCAAAAAATGATCAGATATGACTTTATTGGCAAACCCGGAGCACCGCCACAGCTTTGTCGTTCTGGGTGATCACCAAGCGCTGGCGAGGTTCTGTAATGTCAGAGATTACCTCAGCCGCGTTGAGCTTTATATAGGTGATCGGAGGCTGGCCAAAGAATACGCCGCCAGTCAGGCCAACGCTGGAGCGTGCGGCTTCCTTATAGCCGCGCCGCAGCCGATACCGTCGATCGGTGAACCTTGTCTGTAGATTTGATCATACCAGCGCTTGGCTAGATGCACCTAGTCTTGTTCAAGAGAGCTAGGCGTTTTTCGGCTTCGGATTTCGCAAGGGGAGAGGAACCAAGCCGCATGAAGGCCGGGCCTATCGACGGCCCGACCTTCTTTGAGATCATCATGTTTGGGACGCGGTTTAGCGGCAGACACGGACCTTGTGGTGGTGGCGCCATTCGGTCCAGCAGCGTCGATGATTTTCGCGATAGCGGTGGCCGCTCCAATGTCGCGGCCGATCATAGCGGCGATAATCGCGATAGTGGTGGCGTCGCTCCTCGTAGCGATGGTGATCGCGAGGGTGTGCGTCGGCCGTAGCGGCTATTCCGAGGCCGCCAGCGAGTGCTGCAAGTGCGAGAGATAATTTCAGAATTTTCATAGTCGCCTCCTTTGGAAGGAGCCATGAGACGGTTCGCTGGATGAATTGCCGATGTACGCTGCGACGACTTGTGGCTGGGGCACTGCAATGAGCGGCGAGCGCCCCTACGTCCGGGATCGCCCCCTTCCCCCCTCAACCAAGTGATAACGTTTGATTTCGCCATCGCCGAAAACAGGCGATGCAAGAAGCATCCTCTGCTTGGCACTTCACGCGACGTGATCGACCTCTCGCGAAGCCGCGGCGAGCATCAAGAAATAGAAGCGGCGCCGATTTTCGCCGTAGTCTTCGAAAGGTGTGGCCCATCCGACGACTTATAGTAAATAAGCAAAACCTTGTTCTCTTTGAAGCTGCTTTCGGCACGCGAAAGACAGTAGCTGTTAGCGCCGTGACATTAGTCGGTGATGATCAATGGTTGAGCATTGTTCCTTTCCTATCAGAGGTCGCAGCGGGTAGTGAGACTTTACTAAGATGCCAGTTCCATGAGCCAGGACGCTATCTCTTCGTTGCCTTGGGCCCGGGCTAAGCTGACAGCATCATTTCCTGCCGCGTCAATCGCTCGCAGATCGGCGCCATTGGAAACAAGCAAATCGATAATATCGCGGTGACCAAAGAGTGACGCCATCATCAGTGCCGTCTGACCGGCGGAATTGCGCTGGTCGACATCAGCTCCTGCATCAATGAGTTTTTTCGCAATCCTGAGGTGGCCTTTAAAGCATACCCCCATTAAGGGGCTCCCGCTCACCGTATCACCATCAGGCGCCGCGCCCAGCCCGAGGAGCAATCCGGTTGTGGTCTCCTGACCATTATACGTTGCCAGTACCAGCGCGGTATGGCCTTTGATATCGCGGGCTTCCAGATCCGCGCCTGCATTGATCAGGGGGGTGATCATATCGTCCCGGCCGATCCGCGCCGCTTCAAATAGCAGCTCTTGGATCCTTTCAGGCGATGGGAGAGATGAGTCATTAACAGATCGCAGGGGGCCTTGATCACGGCGCTGGTCGTCAACGGATTGTTGATCGCGGCGGCTCGCTCCGGCTTTCCCGTGAGTTTCGATCGATCCTGTCATATGCCAAGCTCCGCCGTTCCCAAAAGGGATATTGTTTGGGCACTCGCCCAATCATTCACCAACATCGGTTGCGTCGATGAGTTCCGAAAGTTTCGCGGACGCTATGAAGCGATCGGTTAAAGGCAGCCGAGGCGGGGCAATCCTGCGGTGTAAGTGGTAACCGCGAATTGCGGCCGCCGCCCGGTTGGGTGCCCTCCCCCCTGTTGGGCTATTTCCCACTTTTGTCAGCCGGCTATTGTTCGCTGTGATGGCCGCCGAGATCGCATAACCACCTGATTATCGGCTTTTCGGTGAAGCGGGCTGACTGGTTCAATTTTTGAGCTTATGCCGGTTTAGAAGACGGAGCTCTTTGCCGCAGGTCGCCTTTTGTAAAAGACGGCTTTGCTCCCGATGAAAACAATCAAGGATTGTTCGAGAATGTTCCGGTCTCCCAAAAAAGATATGGACTTACCGACCGAATAGATCAGGAAAAATGCTTATCTCCCTTAGATACGGCTGCCAACAGAGCTAACTAGACTAGAGGTTCGAGGCGGGAATGCTGCCGGTAATCGAATGAATTAGGAATAGGCTGGATGGTGATCGTTCACGTCCTGTCTACATCGATTTTCCAGCTGCGGGAGTGCCGCCGCGGTTTAAGTTCAGGCCGTAAATAAGACAATTCATCGTCTGACGATGTCGGGCTACTGTCACGTTCACCCTGAGCGAGCATCGCAAAATGAGCCCGAACCTGTTCTGATCGAGGATGATACTTGCAAGTTGGGATTCTAGAAATGTGCGGCGGCTAAAATTAGCCGCCGCATTATCTCATTCTTCGTCATCTAGGCCTTCGTCTTCGACCATGCCTTCGATTGATTCATCATCATCTTCAGCATCGACATACTCCAACGGATTAAGACCGAGCTCAGCAGCAACCTCCAGTTCGGTCGCAACAACCTCAATCTGGTCTCCATTTTCGAGTTCGATTACCGTGACTTCCGGTTCCTCGCCGGCCGCAAGATGCACGACATCATCGCTGTCGATTTCGACGTCATCACCATCGACGTTCTCAAACGTTGCTTTTGGCATTAGGCTCACTCCATGGGGGTCAAGCCACAACACCGTGTCCACCGAATTGGTTTCGAGTTCGCTATTTTTTCTGCTTTTCCGCTGGGCATTCGAAGGCGGTCTTAATCGAGACAGCCGCACGCGAAGTAGCGAACCGCCAGATACCGAAGATGGGTTTTCCGAAAGGTTTGGGAGTTCCGCGCGGATTGGCGTCACGCGGAACTCCCAGCGACAGAAATCCGATGGTGCGCACCGGCTCTGTCGAGGCAATTCGACTCTTTCGAGAATGCTACACCACGCTGCCGGGCGTTATCGGGAAAAACCCGGACCCAGCAGTCAAATATTTATCTTAGGACGGTACGCCGTCCAACCGCCGACAAAGCGGACCTTAAAACCGACAGTCGGAGGTCCGACTGTTCGCGCCGCGGGAAATCTGCTGTTGCTCGATTCGAGCGACTTTCCAGCAAAGAAGACCGTAGATCCTACAATCCTCCGGTCTTCGCATTTCGAATGATAATCTACCAGCTAAGGCCAGTGCGAATATAAAGGCGACGCCGAGCATGTCTGCCGTCAAAAAGGCCACGCTTCGCTGGGTGGACTGGCACAACAATTAACGCCTCGTCCGCCCCACCGGCATTTAACCGCCAAGGCCGAAGCCAATCACCATGCAGTCCCTGAGAACCTCAATATGGCTTGACCTGCCCCCCGAAAGGTCCCTCATTCTGATGTAGAGTCTGCCCACGAGAAGGAGCAGACGCATGAGGAAGAGCCGTTTCACCGAGGCGCAGATCATCGGGATGATCAAGGAACAGGAGGCAGGGCTTCCAACGGTCGAGGTTTGCC
>NZ_JBFRCW010000030.1:0-17754 GCF_052113265.1 Novosphingobium sp. YAF33 | reverse complement strand
GCGAAGTATTCCTTGGAGAGCGGCGGCCGCTCGTAAGGATGCTCCGGCTCGCGGCCGATGACGGTGATGGTCCCCTCGAAACCGTTCTGGCGAAGGGCGATCGCGCATTGCGCACCGCCGTGCCCGGCTCCCACGATAACGACGTCTGCCTTGCTCATGGCCGGTTGGGTTCCAGCAATTTTGCCTCCGGGTCAATGCCCCGGCACGAAATTGAATTGCCGTGGAAGACGATATCGCGATTTCGAAGGACAGCCCTCAGGCCCGAGCTTCCTCGAAGGCACCCATCGTCAGTTCCAGCGAACGGATCTGAGCATCGGGATCGAAGATCGCGCCGGAAACGATCAGCTCGTCCGCCTGGGTGCGCTCCACGAAGGCCCTGATCTCGTCCCGCACCCGCGCCGGGGTGCCCACCGCGCTGACCGAGCGCACTTGCTCCAGCATCGCCTTGGCCGCACCCGGCAACCCTTCGCGATAATCGCGGATCGGCGGCGGCAGGCGGCCGGGCGACCCGGTGCGCAGGGCGACGAAGCTCTGGTCCGTGGAGGAGGCAAGATAGCGCGCCTCCTCGTCGGTATCGGCGGCGACGACATTGATGCCGGCCATGAAGTGCGGCTTGTCCAGCACTTTGCCGGGCTCGAAGCGCTCGCGGTAGATCCGGGCGGCCTCGTCCAGCATGGCCGGCGCGAAGTGCGAGGCGAAAGCATAGGGCAGGCCGAGCATGGCCGCGAGTTGGGCACCGAACAGGCTGGAGCCGAGGATCCACATCTGTACGTCCGCGCCGTCGGCCTGGGGCGAGGAAACGCCGCCCACCGCCTGTCCGGCGAAGCGGGCCTGGAGTTCCACGACATCCTGCGGGAACCGCTCGGACGCGCCGTGGATGTCCTTGCGCAGGGCATTGGCGAGCCGCCCGTCCGCACCCGCCGCGCGGCCGAGGCCAAGGTCGACGCGGCCGGGGAACAGCGCAGCCAGCGTGCCGAACTGCTCCGCGATGATGTAGGGCGTGTGATTGGGCAGCATGATGCCGCCCGCGCCAATGCGGATCGTGGAGGTGGCCGCGCCGATATGCGCGAGCACGACCGACGTGGCTCCGCCCGCGATCCCGTCCATGCCGTGGTGTTCCGCCACCCAGTAGCGCGAATAGCCGGCCTTTTCGGCGGCCTGCGCGGTGCGGGCGGAAAGGGCGAGCGCTTCGGCGACAGTGCCGCCTTCGCGCACGGAGACGAGATCGAGGACGGAGAGTGGCGTCATGGCTTCGATGTTCCTTCCGGCCCAAGCTGGGCGAGATATTCCTTGGCGGTGGCGGCGGACGGGCTTTCAGGGTTCATCGTGACCACGGAGTTCCAGCTGTGCCGCGCGGCATCGTCGCGCCCGCCGAGCACGGCGATCACGCCTGCTTCCAGCCCGATCTCCGCATCCTGCGGGGCGAGCTGCGCAGCCTTCTCGATCTGGGTCTGTGCCTCGATCAACTGCTTCTGGCGGCGCGCAAGCGTGGCGGAGAGCAGCCAGGCCTGCGCATTGTCGGGATCGGCGGTGCGGGCATCGGCAAGCGCCCGCCCGGCTTCCTCGTTCTGGCCCAGCGAGACGAGCGCGCGGGCGCGGTCGAGCGCGATGGACGCGCCGAGCGAGCCGTCGCTGGCGGTCTTGGCCTCCACGGCGGCGGGCGCCAGCAGGGTCAGCGCCTCGCCTGCCTTGCCGTCGGCCAGGGCGGCATTGCCCGCCATGGCGCCCAGCCGGGCGCGGCTGAGATGGTCGCCGGGATCGGCGGCATCGCGGGCCTGGACGAAGACCGTGCGCGCCTCGGCCCAGCGGTCGAGATCGGCCAGCGCCACGCCCAGGCACAGCCCCGCACGCACGCGCTCGCGGCCCTGGGCGCTGGAAAGCGCCTTGCGCGCCACTTCGGCCGAGCGCTCGGGATCGGCCTCCACCGCCAGCAGGCAGCCGTTTTCGGCCCGGAGCGGCAAAGGCCCTGCGAACTGCGCCGATTCGGTGCGGCGCTTGCGTTCCTCGTCCTCCTTCTTCTCGACGATCTCACGCGGGAGCGCCGAGGCGTAAGGGCTGGAAATGCCCCCCGCGTCGAGGGTGGATTGCATCAGCATGAGGGGAAGAAGGATGGGCATGGAAAGACGGTCCTAGCAGGATCAGGGCAGGATCAAGCCGCCGGATCGCGGGCGAGGACCAGTTCGGCAACCGTGCGGAGAAGCAGGTGGATGTCGGACTCGCGCGAGAGGCGGTGGTCACCGTCCTTGATCAGCGCGACCTGCACGTCGGCTGAACGCAGGCGCTCGGCCAGTTTCACCGAAACGTCCCAGGGCACCTCGGCATCGCGCTGGCCGTGCAGCAGGCGAACCGGACCGTCGAAGGCGATTTCCTTGCCGAGCATGAGGTTGGCCTGGCCGTCCGCCCAGAAACCGGGGTGAGTGGGAGTGGGTTCGGGACCGTAAGGATTGTCTTCCCAGAGCGTTTCGCCATCCGCCAGAATGTTCTTGTCCATCTGGGCGATGCCCCAGTCGGTGAAGTCCGGCGCGGGTGCCACGCCGATCAGGCCGCGCACCTTGCCGGCCAGCGCCTCTGCCACCATCAGCATGAGCCAGCCGCCCATGGACGAGCCCACCAGCACCACCTGTTCCAGCGCGGCGGCAGCGATCACGGCAAGGACCTCGTCCCGCCAGCGGGAGAGCGTGCCTTCGGCAAAATCGCCCGGACTGTCGCCGCAGCCGGAATAGTCGAGCAGCAGGCAGGGGCGGCCGCTGGCCTGGGCCATCTCGAACAGGGCCGTGGCCTTGCTGCCCGCCATGTCCGACATGTAGCCGGGCAGGAACACGATCGTGGGGCCGGTGCCGGGGGTGAAACGGTGGGCGATACGGCGCCCGTCGGGCAGCTCCAGATAACGTGTCTCGGTCATGGCCGCCCATCTGGGGTCGCGCGGCAGCGAGGACAAGGCCCGGATATCGGCAGAGTTCCGGTTGCGGCCCACACCGATCGCGGCTTAAGAGGCCATCTGGAATTTGCCGAGGGCGAATTTGGCGGACTGGCACCGATCGGAAGATGCCCTGAAGGCATCTGCACCAGGTCGCGGCCCGAGCGCCGGAAACAGGAAGTCGTCCAAGAATGTCCGCGCAGATTCTCGACTTTCCGACCCGCCCCAGCCGGCTCGCCCTGCGCCTCGAATGGTTCGCCACCGAGCGGTCGGTGCTGCTGGCGATCTGGGCGCTCTATTTCGCGCTGCGCGTGGCGGTGCTGCTGATCGACGTGACGCCCACATCCGACGCCGCGTCCTACTTTGCGCGCGCTGCGGGTCTCGCCGCCGGGCAAGGCTACATGGACAAGGGCCTGCCGACCGCGTTCTGGCCCCCGGGCCTGCCGCTGGCGCTTTCCGTGATGTTCCACCAGTTCGGCATTTCGCAAGTCTCGCTGGGGCTGTTCAACCTGGGCGCCTCGATGCTGACCGGGTTGCTGACGCTGGCGCTGGGCCGCCACATCTTCGGCAGCGAGGCGGCGGCGCGCGGCGGCCTGCTGCTGCTGGCGGTCTATCCCAATGCCATCGCCTACGTCCCGCTCGCGCTGACCGAAGTGTTCTACACCATGCTGCTGCTCGCGGGCTGCTGGGCGGTGATGGCGCGCACCAACCGCTGGCAGCTGATCGGCGCGGGACTGATCTTCGGTTTCGCGACCCTGGTGAAAGCGCAGACGCTGGTGGTGGTGCCTCTGATCTTCGCCATCGACTGGCTGCGCGCGCGCGGTATGTGGCGCCGGCTTCCCGGCCTGCTGGTGGAGGGCTTGATCGTCATCGCCGTCGCGGCACTGGTGGTGGCGCCGTGGACGGCGCGCAACCACGCCCGGCTCGGCCACTGGGTCGCCGTCTCCACCAATGGCGGCTACACCCTGCTGACCGGCAACCATGACAGCGCCACCGGCGATTTCACCCCGAACGCCCCGGTCGTGCAGCGGTTCATGGCCCGGACCGACCTCGACGAGGTGGCCAGCGACAAGGAGGCCGCGCGCATGGGTCTCGCGTGGATCCGCGAGAATCCCGGCAAGTTCGCCGCTCTGGCGCCCAGGAAGCTCATGCGCCTCTGGCTGCCGGACGGAGAGGCGGAATGGGCCTATCAGGGCGGCGCACCGAACTATCCGCGCTTCGAGGCGCTCTACCGCGCGGTCCGCTATGCCAACCAGGGCTACTACGCGCTGCTGATGATCGGGTTCGCGGCGGCTTTCGCGGTGATGACCTTGCGCCGCCTGCGCGAAAGGACGCGCTGGGCGGGATGGTGGCTGCTGCCTTACGGCGTGGCGCTCTATCCGACGCTGATCTGCCTGCTGTTTTCCGGGCAGTCACGCTTCCATTATCCGGTCATGCCTTTCATCTGCATGACCGTGGGCTGGCTTGTGGCAACCGGGGTGGAGCGCCTGGCCTGGGCGCGGCGCAAGCCGACGATCCACTGAGGGATCGGCAGCCGGCCAGATCAGGAGCAGGTCAGAGCAGCGCCGGCCCGATCACGCGCACGATCACCGTGCCGGGCGTGGCCTCGGCGCTTTCGACCTTGCGATGGCTGGAGGTGCGCGCATCGAGCAGGATCAGGCCGATGGCGAGCGCAAGCGCCGCCGCCATCCACAAGCCTATCCCGCCAATTCGACCCGACATCGCTCACCCCTTCAGGAATATTTCCTCGATCCTCATAGCAAAGACCTCGGCAATGCGAAATGCCAGTGGCAGCGAGGGGTCGTACTTGCCGGTTTCGATGGCGTTCACGCTCTGACGGCTGACCTCCAGGCGATCGGCGAGGTCTTGCTGGCTCCAACTACGCTCAGCGCGCAGGACCTTGAGTCGGTTCTTCAAGAGTGATCCGCCCCGGCCTTCATGCTTCCGAACGTCAGGCGATTGAACAGAGCTCCAACCGCCAGCCCCAGACACCATAGCGGCATTACGAAGAACACGGGAAACCGGGGAACTTCCGGCGAATAGAGTTCGAGAATGCCCCACATGCTCGTCGCCGCCAGGGTCATGCCGGTGGCGACCAGAAACTTGCGGACTTCCAGCATGCGCAGATATTCGTCTTCCAGTTCGACCAGCAGGCGCCCCATCGCCCAGAGCCACCCGATCACGGCAAGGCCTGGCAGGATGGAGAGCGAGATAGTCCGCACGTCGGCCGGTGCATGATCGGGAATCAGCGCCGTCGCCAGCGCGATCCCGGCCACATAGGCCAGGGTGATCGGCAAGAAGCGCATCATGTAGCGGCGACGCGCCTGCTGTGTGCCTGCCATCTGGAGTTCCTTTCTCAGTCTCTATGGTCAAGGGTACATGACCATGTGTAAAGGAAGGTTGTCATAGCGACTCCATCTAGTCAAGGAGCCTTTACATCATCTCCGTCGCTCTGGCGGGGTGACTTTTCGCGCGGGAATTGCTACATGCTCGGGCGATGACGCAGCTGCGCACCTTGACCACGACTACTACCACCCGGTGCTTCCGGGGACGGTTGGTCGCGGCCTGAAGGCGCAGCCACCGTCGCCCGGCGTTCGGGCGAGCGGCGTCACTCTCCCGAAAATAGCGCCGATCCTGCTGACGCCGCACCTTCACCCGGCGGCGCGCCTGTGCCATGGCGCCCCAAAGGTTTTCCGCCCGCATGCTCTGGTATGGCATGGGGCAAACGAGAGATGAGTTCGTCCATGTCCGAGATGTTCAAGATCAGCCTGCCCGACGGTTCGGTTCGCGAGATGCCCGAAGGCTCCACCCCGGCCGACGTCGCCGCCGCCATCGGCCCCGGCCTTGCCAAGGCCGCGCTGGCCGCGAAGATCGACGGCGAACTGGTGGACCTGAGCCTGCCCTTCAAGGGCGACGCCAATCTCGCGCTCGTCACCAGCCGTGACGAGGAAGAGGCGCTGGACCTGGCGCGGCACGACTTCGCGCACGTCCTGGCCGAAGCGGTGCAGGCGCTGTTCCCCGGCACGCAGATCACTTTCGGCCCTTCGACGGATGACGGCTTTTACTACGACTTCGCGCCCAATCCGGAGCGCGGGCCGTTCACCGACGACGATCTTCCGGCGATCGAAGCGGAGATGCGCAAGATCATCGCCGCAAACAAGCCGCTGCGCCGCGAGGTCTGGGACCGCGAGACGCTGATCAGCCGCTGGAAGCAGCAGGGCGAGAACTTCAAGGCCGAATGGGCCGCCGAACTTCCCGGCGACGAGCCGCTGACGGTCTACTGGTCGGGCGAGGACTGGCTGGACATGTGCCGCGGCCCGCACCTGCCCTCCACCGGCAAGCTGGACCCGGCCGCTTTCAAGCTGACGCGCGTTTCCGGCGCCTACTGGCGCGGCGACCAGAAGAACGCGATGCTCAGCCGCATCTACGGCACCGGCTGGCTGAACAAGAAGCAGCTTGCCGCGCACCTGACGCGTCTTGAGGAAGCCGCCAAGCGCGACCACCGCAAGCTGGGCAATGAGATGGACCTGTTCCACCTCCAGGCCGAAGCGCACGGTTCGGTGTTCTGGCACCCCAAGGGCTACGTGATCTATCGCGCCCTTGAGGACTACATGCGCCGCGCGATCGGCCAGGCGGACTGCAAGGAAGTGAAGACCCCGCAGGTCATGGACGCGCGGCAGTGGGAAGCCTCGGGCCACTGGGGCAAGTACCGCGAGAACATGTTCGTCATCCCCGACGAAGTGCCCAACACCGAGGACGACGGCCCGATCATCTCGGACGACGCCCAGTGGATGGCGCTGAAGCCGATGAACTGCCCCGCGCACATCCTGATCTTCAAGCAAGGCATCAAGTCCTACCGCGATCTGCCGCTGCGCCTGGTCGAGAACGGCTGCTGCCACCGCAACGAGCCGCACGGCGCGCTGCACGGGCTGATGCGCGTGCGCCAGTTCACGCAGGACGACGGCCACATCTTCTGCCGCGAAGACCAGATCGTCAGCGAAGTGCAGGCTTTCTGCGAGATGGCGGACCGGGTCTACAAGGACTTCGGCTTCACGTACGCGATCAAGCTGGCACTGCGCCCCGATAACCGCATCGGCACCGACGAGCAGTGGGACAAGGCCGAGGCCGAACTGCGCGACGCCGTGGTGCGCGCGGGCCTCGCCACCGAGGAATATGGCTGGGAAGAACTTCCCGGCGAAGGCGCGTTCTATGCGCCCAAGCTGGAATGGCACCTGACCGATGCGATCGGCCGTACCTGGCAGGTGGGCACGATACAGTCCGACCGCATGCTGCCCGAGCGTCTCGACGCCAGCTACATCGGCGAGGATGGCGCGCGCCACCGCCCGGTCATGCTGCACCGCGCGATCTTCGGTTCCTATGAGCGCTTCATCGGCATCCTGATCGAGCACTTCGCCGGCAAGCTGCCGGTCTGGCTCGCCCCGGTCCAGGCCGTGGTCGCCACGATCGTTTCCGATGCCGACGACTATGCGCAGGAAGTGACGAAGAAGCTCAAGGCCGCGGGCGTGCGCGTCGAGACCGACGTGCGCAACGAGAAGATCAACTACAAGGTGCGCGAGCACTCGCTGAAGAAGGTTCCGCACCTGTTGGTCGTCGGCAAGCGCGAGGCGGAGGAACAGACCGTCGCCCTGCGTACCCTCGGCGCCGAGCACCAGAAGGTCATGACCCTCGACGAGGCGATTGCCCTGCTCAAGGTCGAAGCCACCGCGCCCGACCTCCGTGCGGACATGCCGGCATGATCAAGCGCGAACTGATCGACACCGCGTGGATCCCCGATGGGGAGAAGCTTGAGCTGTACAAGCACGATCAGGACTACATGATCGTGCTGGGCCACAACGAGCTGATGTCCACGCGCAAGTGGGGCAGCGAGGAAGCGCTCGCCACCATGGCCTGGGATCGCATCAAAGGCGTGACCAAGCGCCCGCACATGCTGATCGGCGGCTACGGCATGGGCTTCACCCTGCGCGCGGCGCTGCGTACCCTGCCTGAGGATTCCAAGCTCACCGTCGTCGAACTCGTGCCCGAGATCATCGAATGGGCACGCGGACCGATGGCCGAACTGGCGCAGGGCTGCCTGGACAATCCGCGCGTGAACCTGGTGATGGGCGATGTCGCCCACATCATCGACGGTTCGCGCGCGGCTTACGATGCCATCCTGCTCGACGTAGACAACGGCCCAGACGGCCTCGTGCGCGAAGACAACAACCAGATCTATTCGAAGGTCGGCCTGCGCGCGGCGCGCAATGCCCTGACGCCTGATGGCGTGCTGGCGATCTGGTCGGCGGGTGCGGACCCCGCCTTCACCCGCCGCCTGGAACGCGCCGGATTCAAGGTGGACGAAGTGAAGGTCTCCTCGCGCAGCAACGGCAAGGGTCCGAAGCACGTCATCTGGTTCGCCACGCCGGAGTGACCGGGCAGCAGCGCGATCGGCGCTGCCGGCCTCTCGCTCACGCGGCCTCGCATTCTCCGTCGCCCCCCATGAAGGCGGGGCGACGGCTCCTCGTTTCCCGTAAAAGGCTTTGAAAGAGCGCGATTCCCGCCCCCGCGGGCATGGCGGTGAACGCCCGCGCGCATCGCTCCCGCGACAATCAGTATGGCAGCGAGCGATCCCGACGCGCCGCCACCCGCCGCGCCTTAGCGCGTCCCGCGGCGGCGACCAGAACGCTGGTGCTCAGCAGAATACCGGAAACCAGCACACCCACCGCGACCAGGCCCGCAGGGCTGAAATCGGTGCGCGCATCCAGCTTGACCCAGTTACCCAGCTCCAAGCTGGCCTTGGCGGTTTGGCGATCCTTGGAGAGACGCTTGAGCGAGCGCATGAGCCGGTGATTCCCTTTGCTGAAACGCCGCCAGCCTTAGCACGAAGGCGAAACGGCGATCAGCCCCCGCGAGTCAGCCGCTCCAGCCAGGCCTGCGCCTGCTTCGGCTCGCCAACGGCGTCGGATTGCACCGGGCCGCGCGCGGCCAGCAATTCGCGGTGAAGCGCGAACGGCTCCATGTCCAGCTGGTCGCGCAGATCGTCGATCTCGTCGGCCATCTCGCCAAGCGCATCGAGCATCGGCGCCGCCTTGGCCTTGTGCTGCTTGTCCTTCGTGTGGCCGAACAGGCCCCACTGCCCCGCCGCCGTCGCCTGCAAGGCTTCGATCAGCGCGGCGCGGTAATCGGTTTCAAGGTCGGCACGGCGGTTGTCCATGCGTTCGAGGCGGTCTGCTCTGGCCATGTGACCGCCCTAGGCGCGCCCGGCGTTCACCACAAGACGTTCACCACAAGCGGCTCACCACAGGACGCCGTGCTTGTCGGCCACGATCGGCGGCGGCGCTTCTTCGCCGATGGACTGGAGAAGGTCGATCTCGATCGTGCGACACATCGCGTTCAGCGGCAGGTCGTGCACGGTGTTGGCGAAGGGATCGACCAGGTCGTCGCCGATGGCGAGTACCGCCAGGAACATGATGCCCGCGATCGTCGAGCCCAGCGGCGTCGCCACGCCCAGCGTCTCCACCAGGCCGATCGGCAGCAGGATGCAGAACATGTGCGTGAAGACGATCGGGAAGAAACGGTACTGATAGGGCAGCGGCGTGTTCTTGAGTCGCTCCATCCCGCCTTGGGAATTGGCGATATCGACCAGAACGGCCTCCATCTGCGCCTGCTGGATCGTGTCGATCCAGCCCTTGCGCCGCGCTTCGTCGATGCGGTGGCCGGTCTCGTCGAGAATGCCGTTCGCCACGTTGGCGCGCTCCAGCGAGGCATCGGCGTCCCCGCGCGACAGCATGCGCAGGACTTCGGCATCGGGCTTGATGCGGCGCAGCTGGCAGCGCAGCGCGTTGACGTAGGCGATCTGGCGCAGGACGATGCGGCGCTTCAGTTCGGCCGCCTCGGGATCGGGCATGAAATTGCGGGCCGCACGCGCGATGTTGCGGCTGGCATTGATCATCAGCCCCCAGAGGCCGCGCCCTTCCCACCAGCGCTGGTAGGCGGAATTGCTTCGGAAGCCGAGGAACAGCGCCAGCGCCGAGCCGAACAGCGTCACCGGCAGTTCGGGCGCATGGAAGGGCAGCACGAAATAGGTCACCGTGACGATGATGTCCCACACGAACAGCAAGGTCAGCGGTTTCCAGATTTCGCGGAAGATCTGGACAGGTTGCAGCGAGGCAGTGACGATCATTGCTTGGCGGAATCCCCTCCATGCGCCGATGTGGCGGCATGCGACAGCGCGACAGAAGTGCCCGAAACCGGCCTCAAGGTGAACCAGTCCGCCCTGTCGATGGCGACGAGAAAGCCCAGCACGCCCAGACCGAAGAGCAATAGCAGAAAATTACCGACAAGCGATTGGCGAAGGCGAGTCCGCTCGGCGTCAGACATGTGGCGCATGGTGAGTCTCCTTTTCCAGATACGCGAACGGGTAAACTGGGGAAGGATAATTTCGATTGCATCGAACTTGCGTGACATTTCTTTGCTGCAACGCAGCAGACACGATGTGCGGTGCAGCAGAAACGGCAGGCCGCCGGCCGCTATCGAAAATATTTTGAAATGAAATGGAAATTGTCCGGCATCCGACGCGGTCCGGTTGGACCGGCGGTCAGAAAGGCAGGACATCCTTGGCCAGAATCAGCGCCAGTGCGCAGCCGCACACAAGCGCGGCGCGCAGAAGTTCACCCTGCCGGAGGTTCTGAGCGCCATGCGCAAGTGCGACGATACGAGCCATGCATGCGGTAATGCACGTCAACCCCTTGCCAATCCGTTAAACCCCGTGGTTCCGGGATTACCCGCGATCAGCGCGACGGCATCTGCTGGCTGGAGCAGTGGAACGAGCCACCGCCGGCCAGAACCGCGTCGGCCATGATGCCCACGGTATCGCGGTCGGGGAACAAGTCCGCGATCGCCGCCACGCCCGCTTCGTCATGCTCCGTGCCGTAGATCGGTACGACCACCAGCTTGGAGGTGATCGCGAAGTTCATGTAGCTGGCAGGCTCGATCCGGCCGTCCGTTTCCACCCGGCCGGGCGAGGGGACTTCGCGCACGGTCACGCCCATGGCCTCGGCACGGGCCTTGGCGTCGGCATAGATGGCGGCGTTAGGGTCGTTCGGGCCCGTCGCCCGCGGCAGGGCCAGGACGTTCGCCGCCACGAAGCGGGCGAGGTTGTCGACATGGCCATCGGTATGGTCATTGATAAGGCCCTCACCCAGCCACAGCACCCGGTCGTAACCGAGGTCGCGCCGAAGCCGCATTTCCAGATCGCCGCGCGTCAGGTGCGGGTTGCGATTGGGATTGAGCAGGCATTGTTCGGTGGTGGCGACCAGGCCGGTGCCGTCCCCGTCGAGCGCGCCGCCTTCCAGGATCCAATCCGCCGTCTCGACATCCAGCCCGGCATCGCGCGCCAGTTCGGCGCCGATCTCCTGGTCGCCGTCCATCAGGTACTTGCCGCCCCAGCCATTGAAGCCGAACCGCATCGCCTTCAGCGCACGGTTGCCGTCGGCCACGACCAGCGGCCCGGTATCGCGCAGCCAGACATCGCCATAATGGCGCACTTCCAGCTTCACTTTCGACGAGGCCAGCGAGGCCGCCCGCGCCCGGTTGGCCTCATCGCGCACGACCAGGCGCACTTCCTGCCCCGATTCGGCAACGGCGGATGCGAAAGCAGCCATCTGCTCCTGCGCGGCTTCGAGGAAACCCGGCCATTCCACGGGATCGTGCGGAAATCCGATCCAGATCCAGTCCTGGGCATGCCATTCGGGGGGAAGGGCGAACGTCACGGGGCAACCTCCTTCAGCCGCGGAGCAAGGCCTGCCGCCGCGAATGGCCGAGCCGATAGAAGAGCGCCGCCTTCGGGGCAATGCCGCAATGTCACCGGGTACGCCGGCCTGCCGCCCCGATTTGGCATTCCCGTGCCCGCAGGCGCTTGCCCTGCGCGGCGGCGGCGGGCAGGAAGCCGGGATGGATGCCGAACCCAATGCCGCACCTCAGGCCGACTGGACCGGCGCGATCGCCCGTGCCCGCGCCCATGCTCCCTACCTCTCCAGCGCGCTGGACCGCCTGCCCGCGTTGACCGAAAGGCTCGCCGCCGGACAAGGCGATGCCGCCCTGGACTGGGCGCGTGCCGCCGGTGAAGGCGCGCCCAGCGTCGGCGCGGCTTTGCGTCGCGAGAAGCAGGCCCTGGCCCTTGCGCTCGCCATCGGCGACCTGGCCGGAGCCTTCCCGTTGCTCAAGGTAACGGGCGAACTGTCCGCCCTGGCCGACCGCGCGCTGGACGCCGCCATCGCGGAAGGCATCCGCCGCCGCGTGCCCGATGCCGAGCCGGCCGGTTTCCTGGCCCTCGCCCTCGGCAAGCACGGCGCGGGCGAGCTGAACTACAGCTCGGACATCGATCCGATCCTGCTGTTCGACCCCCAGCTGCTCCCCCGCCGCGAACGCGACGAACCGGGCGAAGCAGCCCAGCGCGTGGCGCGCGCCGTGGTGGAAACGCTCGCCGGCGTGACCGACGAGGGCTACGTGTTCCGCACCGATTTGCGCCTGCGCCCGGCCTCCGAGGTCAGTCCGCTGGCGATCTCGATCAACGGCGCACTGACTCATTACGAATCATCCGCCCTGGCCTGGGAACGCGCCGCCTTCATCCGCGCCCGCGCCTGCTCGGGCGACATTGCCGCGGGGGAGGCTTTCCTCGCAGCGATCCGCTCGTTCGTCTGGCGCAAAAGCCTCGATTTCGGCGCCATTGCCGAGATCGGTCGCCTCACCGCGCAGATTCGCGCCAATAGCCGCGGCAGCGTGACGGTCGGCCCCGGCTTCGACCTCAAGAAAGGCCGCGGCGGCATTCGCGAGGTGGAGTTCTACGCCCAGACTCACCAGCTCATTCACGGCGGCCGCAACCCCGCGCTGCGCCTGCGCGGGACGCGCGCCACCCTCGATGCCCTGGCCGAAGCGGGCCTGGTCCCGCCCGAGGATGCCCGCCTGCTGGGCGAAAGCTACGACCGCCTGCGCACCGTCGAGCACCGCCTGCAGATGATGCAGGATCAGCAGACCCATTCGCTGCCCGTGAAGGAAGACCTGCTTGACGAAGTGGCCCGGCTCGACGGCCTGCCGGACGGCGCGGCACTGATCGCCGAACTGACCCGGATCACCGATGCCGTGGGCGAGCGCTACGATGCACTGGTCATGGCCAACCTGCCGCCGGGCAGTGGAACCGGCGGGGGCTCCGCGGTAGCCGTGCCGGCGCCGGCTCAGGAGGATCTGCGCGACGAACTCATGCGCATGGGTTTCGCCGATCCCGACGCCATGGTCTCGCGGATCGAGGGCTGGCTCTCCGGCCGGATGCGCGCCTTGCGATCCGATGCCGCCAGAGTGGCTTTCGAGGCGATCCGCCCCGGACTGCTCGCCGCCCTGGCCGCCGCGCCGGAACCGGAGCGCGCCATGGCGCGGTGGGAGCAACTGCTCAACAACCTGCCCACGGCGATCAACCTGTTCCGCCTGCTGGAGGCGCGCCCCGCCCTGATCGAACGGCTGGCGCGGATCCTCAGCCTGGCCCCGCCGCTGGCCGATGCACTCGCCCGCCGCGCCGACCTGCTGGACCCGCTGATCGACGCCAGCGCCTTCGACCTCCCCGGCACCCTGCCCGAGCTGGTCGACGAATTCGAGCGATTCGAACCCGGTGACGATTACGAGCGCAAGCTCAACACCGTGCGCCGCAAAGTCGGCGATCGCCGCTTCGCTCTCGGCGTGCAGCTGATCGAAGGCGTCAACGATCCGCTGGAGATCAGCCATGCCCTCGGCCGCATCGCCGAAGCCGCGCTGGTGGTTCTCACCGACGCCGCCGTGGCGGAATTCCGGGAGGTTCACGGCGAAGTGCCGGACAGCGAGCTGGCCGTGCTGGGCCTCGGGCGGATGGGCGGCGGCGTGCTCACCCATGCCTCAGACCTCGATCTCATCTACCTGTTCACCGGCGACTTTGCGGGCGAATCGAACGGCCGCCGGCCGCTTGGCGCCACGCTCTACTACAACCGCCTGTCCCAGCGCGTGACCGCCGCGCTCTCCGTGCAGACGGCCGAAGGCGCGCTCTACGAAGTGGACACGCGCCTGCGCCCCTCTGGCGAGCAAGGCCCCCCCGCCGCCAGTCTCGAAAGCTTCGCCCGCTACCAGCAGGAGCAGGCCTGGACCTGGGAGCACATGGCGCTCTGCCGCGCGCGGGCGCTCTACGGCAGCGAAGAGGCGCGCGGCCGCCTCGCCGCGATCGTCCGCGACGTCCTCACCGCACCGCGCGATCCGGTGAAACTGCGAACCGATGTCCTGGAAATGCGCGCGCGCATGGCCGAGCACAAACCGCCCAAGGGTCCGCTCGACGTCAAGCTGATGCGTGGCGGGCTGGTCGATCTCGAATTCCTGGTTCACTTCACACAGCTTCGCAGCGGCGCCGGCCTGGATGCGGATCTGGGTGAGGCGCTGCGCCTGCTCAATGCGCAATCCCTGCTCCCGGACAGCCTGCAGCAGGCGCACGACGTGCTGACCCGCCTGCTCGTGGCCGCCCGCCTGCTGGCGCCCGATTCGCTCAAGCCGGTCAGCGCCGCCTGCATGGCGCTTGTTCGCGCATGCGGCTATGGCGACTGGCAGGACCTCGAAACCAGCCTGGCCCAGGCCCGCGCGCAAGTGGCGGCAGCATGGGTGGAGGCCTTCGACGAAGCACTGGAGATTTCCCGATGACCACCCGCCTTCCCGAAACCGGCGACACTTTCCCCGACGTCGCGCTCGAAACGCCCGAAGGCGGCAGCATCAAGGCCTCGGACTTCGCGGGGCGCAAACTGGTGGTGTTCTTCTATCCCAAGGACAGCACCCCGGGCTGCACCACCGAAAACATCGAGTTCTCGGCCCTTAAGGATCAGTTCGAAGCGGCGGGCACCGCGCTGCTCGGCGTCAGCAAGGACTCGGCGAAAAGGCACCAGAATTTCATCGCCAAGCACGATCTCAAGGCCCCGCTCGCCACGGACACAGAGGAAAACGGCCTCTCCGACGCACTCGGCATCTGGACCGAAAAGCAGAACTACGGGCGTACCTATATGGGCATGGTGCGCACCACCTACCTGATCGGACCGGACGGCAAGATCGCCCGCGTGTGGAACAAGGTGAAGGTCAAGGACCACGCCCAGCAGGTGCTGGAGGCCGCGAAGGCCCTCTGATGTCCCGTTCGCCGGTAATAACCCGATCCGTCGCTTCCGCGATCCGCGAGGCGCTGCTCGAATGCGATCCACGCGCGAAGGCCATGATGACGCGCAAGGTCGCGCGCGATTGGCGGCTCGGCCGGCTTTCCTTCGTGTTCGACGTGGCCATGCCCGCGGTCCCGGGACGGCCGGAAGCCCCGGAACTTCTGCCGCCGAGCCGCATGCCCAAGCGCGGCAAGGGCGGCTCGGAACGCGGGCGAATCGCACTCTGGCACGCCCTCGCCCATATCGAATTCGTGGCGATCGACCTTGCACTCGACATGGCGGGTCGATTCGGCGGCGAAATGGACGAACGCTTCGTCGGCGATTTCCTCTCGGTCGCCGCCGACGAGGCCATGCATTATGCGCTGATCGACCGTCATCTGCGCGGCCTCGGCAGCCATTACGGCGCCCTGCCCGCGCATGACGGCCTTTGGGAAGCGGCGGGAAAGACGTCGCATGACGTGGCGGCCCGGCTCGCCGTCGTGCCGATGGTGCTCGAAGCACGCGGCCTGGATGTTACCCCGGCCACCCTCGATCGGGTGAAAGCCAATGGCGACGAGCGCGGCGCGCGCATCCTCCAACGAATCCTTGACGATGAAATCCGGCACGTTCGGTTCGGCGCAATTCATTTCGCCGAGGTCGCCGAACGGTTGAACGAGAGCCGGAACGACCTCTGGAAAACCCTGGTTTCCCGCCACTTTGGAGGGGCTGTTAAGCCGCCGTTCAACGACTCGGCGCGCCTCGCAGCCGGTTTACCGCGCGATCTCTACGCCAGTCTTGCTTGATCGCAATCGTTCGGCATAACTCCAGATCACGAGACGGCGGGGGGTTCCGACCATCTCCAGTTAAGGGTTTGCGCGAAGCGCCGCTGTGCGTGTTCGTCATAAATACAGGCGTCGCAGGCTAACGCTCGCGGCGGATAACAAGGTATTGCGAGTGGTCGTAACGAAATTCTTCGCCAAGTTCCGCGCAGTGACCGGTGCCGTCGCCGTCGCAGGATCTCTCGTCGCCGCTCACCCGGCGATGGCCAACAGCAGCGCTGCCGCTGCCGACATTTCCGCCCCGCTTCGCTCGGCCCAGGCCGCGAACCAGTCGGCCGGCGGAGAAGACGAACAGTTCCACAACCTTTTCAGCTCCTGGCAGAACTTCGAGGAAACCGGTCTGGCTTCGGCCAAGGCCAAGCCTTCGATCCCCGGTGCCGCCAAGCTTGGCGCGGTCTCGATCCCTTCGCGCACGCCGCTTGAAGGTCTCAAGCTGACCAGCAGCTTCGGCATGCGCAACCACCCGATCCTCGGCGGTCGCCGTGCCCACAAGGGCATCGATCTCGGCGCTCCGATCGGCACGCCCATTTATGCCACTGCCGACGGCGTCGTCGGCAAGGCCGCCTGGTTCGGCGGTTATGGCCTCTTCGTTGCGCTGGAACACGGCGGCGATCTCGAAACCCGTTACGGCCACATGTCGCGCCTCAACGTTGCCGAAGGCCAGATGGTCCACAAGGGCGACGTGATTGGTTTCGTCGGCACCACCGGCAATTCCACCGGCCCGCACCTCCATTACGAAGTCCGCGTCGACGGTGAAGCCGTCAACCCGATCCCCTACATGCAGGGCGATCGCATGGCGGCAGCCGACTCCGATTCGACGGGCGGCTGATAGAGTTCCAGATCGGCCAGGGACTGCGCAAAGACAGCCCGGCCAACACGGTTTGGAGAGGAGGGAAGAGGCGGCCGAAAGGCCGCCTTTTCTTATGCCCGCAGCACGAATGCGGCGTTGGATATCGTTCGACTGGCGGATGCCGGATCTGGAGCCATTTCGATAAGCTCATGGACGAACCGGCGCATGATGATACCGGGCTCGCTGCCCGGATACCAAGCGGGCTTCGTGAACGCCGAGCAACCCTGCCCCGCGCGCATGACCATGTCTAGGATGCCTTTGGCTGGTCCTTCTCTCGATACAGCCGTCCAAGGTATGAGAATCGAGGCGGTCTGACGGATCATACCGTACGAGAGCCTCCACGGTGCTGGTGACGTTACGCCCAGGTTTCCACCAACGCGGATTAGAGCCGGGCAGCTCCGTTACGCATGAACGCTGGTCGAGCAATGGCCTGCGTAGCGGAGCCCGTAGGGCTTAGCGAAGCATGCCATTGCTCATGCAGTTCAGTTGGCGAACGCCGCACGGTCTCATGTCCAAGCGATGAGTGCGGCCTCTCCTGGTTGTAATCTTCTGCCCAAGCGGCGATCACCACGCGGGCATGGTCCAGGCTTGGGAACAGCGTCTCGTTGAGCAGCTCGTCGCGCATGCGACCCTTGGAGCTCTCGACATAGCCGTGCTGCATAGGCTTGTCCGGCGCAATATAGCGCCATTCCACCCCGACCTCCCCACACCAGGCGAGGACGGCGTTCGAAGTCAGCGCACCTAACCAAGCTTGGAGCAAAATCCCGGCGTCACGTCAGACCAGGTCCGGTTGCCGGGCGCGTAGGCGTAAAGCTAGTGACCTGCCCCCCGAAAGGTCCCTCATTCTGATGTAGAGTCTGCCCACGAGAAGGAGCAGACGCATGAGGAAGAGCCGTTTCACCGAGGCGCAGATCATCGGGATGATCAAGGAACAGGAGGCAGGGCTTCCAACGGTCGAGGTTTGCC
>NZ_JBFRCW010000029.1:0-17843 GCF_052113265.1 Novosphingobium sp. YAF33 | reverse complement strand
GCCGGCACCGCCCGGAACAGACAACAAAACACGCTTCAAGGCTGACACGCTCAGCCCTCAATGGTGACGCGGGGTGGAGCAGCCCGGTAGCTCGTCAGGCTCATAACCTGAAGGTCGCAGGTTCAAATCCTGCCCCCGCAACCATGAACATAACCCCCCCCACACACAACAGCCCAGGTATGCGCGCGCCTTGGCGCCGCACACGCGCCAGCAGAACCCGAGAGGGGAGCACGCCGCAGGGACGTCATCTCGCGCGTGCAGTTGGCTTTACGCCGACGCGCCCGGCAACCGGGCCTTGGTCCTTCCGAACTCATCGCCGACAGAAGATACCCCCGCACGCGCTGGAGAATCCGCGGAGGCCCGGATCGCATCGACTCCCTCGCAGGCTGGGATGAACGGTCGATCACGCGGCCGATAGCATGGTGGGCTCTAGGCTGCGTGTTGCCGCAAAGGTCACGCTGGATATGCCGCGCAGCTTCTGAAGCTGAAGTTGCTGGCGCCCCTTCGCAAACGCCCCGGCGGGCCATTTAATTGCGCCCGAGCCAGGCCCGGCGCAGGTGGCAGATGGGCTGTCCCAGAATTTGTCACGCACTTAAACCGCCAGAAAACGCCGGTGGTCGGCTATAAAGCATGGTCTCAATCACCGCAGATCAACCCGCTCAAGGGATACCTGCACAGATCAGCGTTCGAGCCGACAGGTGTTCCAGTCACCCAACGGCGGCAAGACGCGCTCGCGTATTCTGGCGACGCCGCGATCGGTGCGTTTGATGACATTCGATACCGTCATGGCCAAGTTGCCCGGGCGACCGGCTGCATTATGCCTCGCCAGGCGATTGCTGTCGTCCAGCGTTTGGCGCTTTGATGGAGGTAGGCGGACCATGCCAAGGGATCCTACGCAAGATAGCGCGCTGTCATGCGAGCGGAGTCGCCGCTCGCGCATTTCGGGCAAGCGTATGCGGCCGATGATCGAGATCATCAGGTTTGGAAATCGCAGCGGAGGAAAGCCTGCTCGGAGCGAGGCGGCAATGGTTGGCGGATGCCGAGGCAATGCTGGATGTGGTGTGGTCACGACACGCTGACGGCCTGTCCGCTTCCCCGCCGCAGACACCTTGTCAGGAGCGGGTGTCGCTCGTCTGCTGGCGGCATTCGTTGCATTTTCCGGTTGCCTCGACAATCAGCCGGTCGAGGCGAAGGCCGTGGTTTTCCAGGGCGAGGCGGAGCGCTGTGTCTATCTCGGGGTGGTCGTGCTGGAACGCCCGGCTGCAATCGTTGCAGACAAATACGATCGCGCCGGGGGTGGATAGGGTCGGGCAATAGGCGTTGAGCGCCTCGATCCGCCGGACGCGGCCCTGCCGGACCAGTTCGGCAAGCGCGCGATAGACTTGTGCGGGATAGAGCCGTTCTTCTCTTTCGCCGGCAAGGCGCGCCAGGTCGTAGGCGGACGCGGGGGCTGAGGCCTGCTTGAGCAGGTCTTCGACCAGCCGCACGAGTTCGCCGTTGCGCCGGGTCTTCCGCCCGTTTTTCGAGACATCCTCCACGATGCGGGCGGGTGAGGGACGACCTGGTGCCGTCCCTCACCGATGGCTCAGAAGTTCAGGCGGGCGGTCACGCGAATGTCGCGGCCGCTGAGCGGGGCGTAATCCTTGAGGAACGACGCGGCGCGGCGGGCGACGACGTCGAAGATGTTGTTGGCCGACAGCGCGAAGCTGAGCGGTCGTTCGTTGCCCCAGGGGCGGAAGTTCACTTCGGCATTGACCATGGTGAAGCCCGGCGTGGTGGTTTCGAACTCCGAGATGCGCTTCTGCGCCCAGACATGTTCGACTTCGCCGCGCACGTCGACCTTGGGCGTCTGAACCCCGAGGCCACCGAGAACTCGGAGTGGTGGTATGCGCGGGGCGGCGCCGACGTTCACGATGTTGGCGTGGACATAGTCGCCCAGCGCATCGGCCACGATCCGGGCGCTGCCGATCTTCGCCAGCGTCAAGGTGCCCTGCGCCTCGAAGCCGTAGTAGCGTGCATCGGCCTGGCGGAAGGCGTAGACGGGCAGTCCGTCTTCGACATCGCCGGTAAGGTCCTCGTAGATGAAGTTCGAGAACCAGGTGTGATAGGCCGAGGCTTCGAACGTGTAGTTCTCGCCGCTGCCGCGCAGGACGGCTTCCACGCCCCATGATTTCTCCAGCCTGAAATCGGGATCGCCCAGTTCGTAGGCCTCGGTGCCGGCATGGGGTCCGTTGGCGAAGAGTTCCTCGGCGGCCGGTGCGCGTTCGGTGCGGGAGAGGTTCAGGCCGATGCGCCAGTCCTGCGTGAGGCCGTAGGAGGCGCCGAGCGAGCCGGAGAAGGCATCGAAGTTACGCTTGCCGCCGAAGAACTGGGCCTGGTCCCCTACGGGCTGGCCCGACAGGGCGGTGTGCTCGAAGCGGGCGCCGGCCTCGAACTTCAGCGCGCCGTAATCGAGCTGCTGGAGCGTGAAGAGGCCGACTTGCGTGGTCGAGTTCTTCGGCAGGAAAGCCTCTTCGCCGATCACGTTGAAGTCGCGGTTGAACAACTGGATGCCGGTGGCGCCGCGCCAGGCGCCGTGCTGGGCCTGGGTGAATTCCAGGCGGCCTTCCATGCCCTTGTTGTAGAAAGTGGTGCCGACTTCGCCGTCTTCCTCCAGTTCGGCATGGGAATAGTCCGCATAGCCTAGCCGCAGCGAGACCTTGTCCAGGATCTTGCCGTAGCCATCGACTTCCGCGCGCAGGTCCACGCGGTCCTGTTTCATGCTGAGCCGCGGCGCTTCCTGCTCCTGGCCGGCCTCTGTCGCGAAGCGGATCGGAACGCCGTAGAGGCTGTCGTAGTGGCTGTAGGACAGGCCGATGTTACCGCCGTCGCCGATATAGGCGAGCCCGGCACCGGCGGTCCAGGTCTTGGCGCCCGAATTCGGGAGCTTGCCCTTGACGGCGGCGTTGGCTGCGAAATCGATGGGCTCCTCATCGCTCGGATCGGCAGGCAGGAGGCTGGAGGCGAGTGCCTGCCGGCGCAGCGCCGGGGTGAGCGCGTGGCCGCCGATGCGCATGTCGTCACTCTTGAGGTAGCTGCCGTCGACATGGGCAACCCACTGGCTGGAGAGGCGCACGTCGGCGGATCCGGCGGTGGAACGCTCGTCGGCGGCCGATCCGTATGTCGCGATGGCGCCCAGGTGGATCGCCTCGTCGGGAACCGAGGTCGGAATGCGCTTGTCGATCACATTGACGACACCGCCGATGGCCGACGAGCCATAGAGCAGCGACTGCGGTCCGCGTAGCACCTCGATGCGTTCGGCCAGCAGCGGATTGACGACGACGGCGTGATCGACCGAGGTGTTGGAGACGTCGATCGAACCAAGGCCGTTGGTCAGCACGCGCACCCGCTCACCCTGCAGCCCGCGCAGGATCGGACGCGAGGCGCTGGGGCCGAAGGAACTGGCGGAAACGCCCGGTTCGTGCTGGAGCGTTTCGCCGATCGAGGGACGGATCGCCTGGGTAAGTTCCTTGCCTTCCACGACGGCGACGCTCGACAGCATGTCCTGGCGCTTCGTCGGCAGCACGCCGGTCACGACGATGTCGGAGCCGGTGCTGTGATGGTAGCCATCTGCGTCACCGTTCGTGCTGCGGTCTGCAGGTTCGGCTTGCGCATGTGCGAGCGCGGGGAGCGCGAAGAGGGCGAGGGCGCTGCTGGAAAGCAATCGAAGTCTCATGGCGGGGCCTTTATGCTGTCAATGATATGGGACGGTATAACGTACCATTGCGCCCGCGGACGTTTCCGTGCCCGGGCGGCCATCGGGTAGTCCTGCTAACGACATGTTACAACATCACATCGAACTGTTGCGGGATTTTGTCCGGAGCGATCCGCAGACCGATGCCGATTTGCTACACTTTGAGAGATCGCCTGCTCTGTGCGCGCCGCCTTGCCGGGGTGCTTTCGGCGTCGCGGGGGGCGTGTGTTTGCATGTAGCGCGTAGGATCAGAGGACCCGCGTGCACGCGTATTCTTGCGCTGATGTCCTACGCTGTCGCGGCATATTCCGGTTCGAAGTCAAAGACCTGCGGCCACCCCATGCGGCCGAACACTGCAAGGGATGACCGCATCGGGCGGGTCAGAAATAGTAGCCGAAGATCATCATGAAGGCCGCCTTGAACCTGTCGTCGCCGCCCTGGGCTGCACCGGAAATGAACTGGCCGGCGCCGACATAGGGATCGTTCCGACCGAGCAGGAACTCGGAGAAGACCTTGATCCTGCCTTTGTCCTTGGCCGTCCATACGGCGCCGAGATCGAAGCGCTCGCTGTCGCGGAAGCCGGCGGCGTCCTTCATGAAGCGGCCGTAATTGGCGTAGACGAGCAGGTCGAAGGGCAGCTTGCCGGTGTCGATCGTGCGGCCGATCTCGCCGAAGGCGTAAGTGCCTTTGGCGGCGATGTTATAGCTTCCGTCGAAGCCGCCGACCGAGATCATGTCGTTGCGGCCGGGGTTGCGTGGGTCGATATCCTGCCGCGCGACCAGGGCCTTGGCGCTCCACGGGCCGTGGCTGCCCGTCAGGCTGAAGGCGAACAGGTGCTTGCTGCCCTCCTTATCGGTGTCGAAATTGTAGATGCTGGAAATCCAGGCCGAGGCGGTCGCTTTCAGCGTGGTGTCCTGGTTGTTCACAAGCGCGTACTGGACGTTGCCGACGATCATCTTGCGCTCATCATTGCGCGAACCGTCCGGAACGTAGCTGTCGGCCTTGGCGATGTTCGTGGAATAGCGCGAGGAATCGGTGCTGATGCCCATGCCATTGGGTCCGCTTGACGGGAAGAAGCCCAGTTCCACGCGGTAGTCCGCGGTCTGGCGCTTGAACTTCATGCCAAGGTTGTAGGTCTCTTCCATGCCGTAGACGAAGCCGAGATCGTCGAGGATCGACGAGCCCCAGTAGCGGTCGTCGAAAGGCACGGGCTGTACGCCCACGGTCACGCTGTCCGTCGCGTTGAGCTTGGCGCCGGCATAGGCGTACATCAGGAAGTTCACTTCGCCGACATGGCCGTCGTAACCGCCGTTCTTGCCGTAGATGAAGCTGCCGCCATAGACGCGGTACTGGGCCGCGCCGAAGAAGCGCGTGGAATCGTAGTCGGCCGTCAAGGCCAGGGTATCGAACGACAAGTGGCTGGACGTCCGGCGCTGGCCCGCGCTGCCGACATCGTTGAAGCGCAGGTCATAGCGGCCGCGCAGGGCGGCACCGATCTTGAGCTTGGCTTTGGTTGCGGCTTCAGCCGGAGGTGCGGGCGGCGCCGCTTCGACCTTCGGCGTTTCCGCAGCCGCAACTCCAGGGGCGGGCCCGGGGTTGGCCGAGGAGACGGCGACCTGTGCGGCGCAGCTGTCTGCGGATGCAGTGCAGTCGGCAGGCGCATGATCGAGGGTGCCCGGCGCGGATGCGGCCAGGACGACGGGGACGAGAACGGGGAGCATGACTCTTCCTTGGCGACAGGGCGGCCGCAGCGAGGATGACGGGAATGTCGAATATGCGTTTTAGGCGGCGCCTGGGCGCTCCGGCTTCAGAGTCCCGGTTTTATTGGCCGCTCGCCTTCGATGGAGAGGCCGTAGCCTGCCAGCGCCACCGGAGTTCGGTGCGTATTGGTCAGCAGCGTCATCTTCTCGATGCCGAGGTCCGTCAGGATCATGGCGCCCACGCCGTAGTCGCGCAGTTCGTCCATGTCGGCGGGAGAGAGCGTGCCCGCCTGCGCCTTCAGGGCCATGGTGAAGCGATCGTTGCGTGCCCGGTTGATGGCGATCACCACGCCCGCACCTTCTTCGGCAATCGCCTGCATGGCGCTTTCGAGCACGCCCGATCCGCTGCTCTGCGCGGCGAAGATGTCGGTGAGCGTGGAAATCACATGCATGCGCACGAGCGTCGGCCTGCTCGGGTCGATCCTGCCTTTCACGAGCGCGATCTGTTCCGTGTCCGTGGCGCGGTTGCGGTAGGTGATGGCCTGCCAGTCTCCGCCCCAGCGGCTGTGGAAACTGGCCTGTGCGGTACGCTCCACCAGGGTGTCATGGCGGCGACGATAGGCGATGAGGTCGCGGATCGTTCCGACCTTGAGGCCGTAGAGCCGGGAAAAGGCGATGAGGTCGTCGAGCCGTGCCATCGTGCCGTCCTCTTTCATGATCTCGCAGATCACGCCCGAGGGGTTGAGGCCCGCCAGCCTGGCGACATCGACGGCCGCCTCGGTATGGCCCGCCCGCACCAGCACACCGCCTTCGCGGGCGATGAGGGGGAAGACGTGGCCGGGCGTGACGATTTCGTCGCTGCCCTTGGTCCCGTCGATGGCGACGGCGATGGTCCGCGCGCGGTCCGCCGCCGAAATGCCGGTGGTAACGCCGACGCGGGCCTCGATCGAAGTGGTGAAGGCGGTGCCGTGCTTCGTGCCGTTGCGGGCGCTCATCAGGCCGATGCCGAGCTGGCTGACGCGGCTTTCGGTCATGGCCAGGCAGATCAGTCCCTTGCCGTAGCGCGCCATGAAGTTGATCTTCTCGGGCGTGGCCATCTGCGCGGGGATGACGAGGTCCCCCTCGTTCTCGCGGTCCTCGTCATCGACGAGGATGAACATGCGGCCGTTTCGCGCCTCGTCGATGATTTCCTCCGCAGTCGAGAGGAAGCTCTTGTTCTCATGCTCCAGGGCTATCGTGGCCATGTCGCTCTCCCAGGTGTGCGTGTTCATTCGGCCGGGCAGGGGGCGGCGGCGAGATCCGCCTTCCGTCCCGCGCCGAGCGCCAGGTAGACCGCCGTGGTGACGGCCGGTGCGATCAGCCAGCCCACGTCCACGCCGTCCAGCGCCTTGGCGAAGGGGCCGGTGTAGATGCTGCTCGCCAGGAAGGGCAGCTGCACCGCGATGCCTGCGACGTAGGCCGCGGCCGCCCGCAAGTCGATCAGGCCGTAGATGCCGCCGTCGGCGCGGAAGAACGAGTCGATGTCATAGCGGCCCTTACGGATGAAGTAGAAGTCGACGATGTTGATCGTGGCCCAGGGCGCCAGGACGACCATCAGGCCGATGACGAAGCCGATGAAGCGGGGCACGAAGTCGTCCGCAGAAGTCGTCGCCACGGCCAGGCAGCCGGCCAGCACCAGGGTGGACAGCACCACGCGCGCCTTGCGGCCCGGCTGCCAGGAGGCGAAGAACGTCTGCGCCATGGTGATGAGGGACAGTACGGCACCGTAGATGTTGAGGGCGTTGTGGCTGATGATGTTGAAGACGAACAGCGCCATCAGCACCGGTGCCAGCATGCCGGTGGCGCCGCTGACGATGGCCATCGGGTCGGCGTTCGCCGGCGCACCGGCCACGGCTACCGCGCCCAGGGTGAACGAGGCGCCCGCGCCGAGGGCGGCGCCTGCGAAGCTGGCCAGGAAGGGCGCGCGAATGCCGACGCTGGGCGGCAGGTAGCGCGAATAGTCCGAGGTGTAGCAGGCATAGGAAATGTGCCAGACCGCGGCGAGCGAGAACATCGCCAGCCAGCCGATCGCCGAGCCCTGGCCCTGGGTCCAGAGACCGGCCGGCATGAGCGCCACGAGGTTGACGAAGGCGAAGATCAGCCCGGCCCCCATGAACCACATGCCGACACGGTTGAGCATGTGGATCACGTTGTAGCCCAGGATGCCGATCCCGGCTGCGGCCAGGGCGCAAAGCACGGCGCCGACTGGCAGGCCCACCGCGGGCTGCAGCGCATGGACCGACTTTGCGGCCAGCACGATGTTGGAGATGAAGAAGCCGACGTAGAGCAGGGTGGCGAACGTTACCACCAGCAGCGCGCCGTAGCGGCCGAACTGCCCGCGGCTCTGGATCATCTGCGCCAGGCCCATCTGCGGGCCCTGCGCGGAACAGGCACCCAGCACCAGAGCACCTACGAGGTGGCCCAGCACGATCGCGGAAATGCCCCAGGTCAAGGGCAGGTGATAGACCTGCACCGCCATGGCGCCCGTCACCACCGGCAGCGGCGCGATATTGGTCGTGAACCAAAGCGTGAAGAGATCGCGCACTTTTCCGTGCCGTTCCGCCAGCGGCACGAAGCCGATGCTGTTTTCCTCGATCACCCCGGCCGAGGTATCACCCGCTTTACCCATGCTTCAGTTATCCTCTTGCACCATCGTTTTTGTGGTATACCATCGGACGGTATTCTTGCTTCGAGCGAGTCGCAAGAGAAATTTTAAGCCCCGCCACGAGCGAGGCTGGGAAAAGGATGGATGATGAAGTTCTCGATCTTTCTGCACATGGAGCGTTACGACGCCTCGGTCTCGCACCATAAGCTCTTCGAAGAATTGCTTGAATTGTGCGACATGGCCGAGGCTGGCGGCATGGACAAAGTCTGGATCGGCGAGCACCACGCGATGGAATATACCATCTCGCCGAACCCGATTCCGCTGCTCTCGGCCGTGGCCGGGCGAACCAGCCGCATCCGCCTGGGCGCGGGTACCTTCATTGCGCCGTTCTGGCACCCGATTCGCATGGCCGGCGAAGCCGCCCTGCTGGACGTGATCAGCAACGGCCGTGCCGAAGTGGGGCTGGCGCGCGGCGCCTATCAGTTCGAATTCGATCGCATGCTCAACGGCGTATCCGCGACGGACGGCGGCAAGTACCTGCGCGAGATGGTGCCGCTGCTCCAGCCCCTTTGGGAAGGCGATGTCGAGCATGACGGCGAGATCTGGAAGTTCCCCACTTCCACCAGCGTGCCCAAGCCGATCCAGGCCCGCCCGCCGCTGTGGATCGCCGCGCGCGATCCCGATTCGCACAAGTTCGCCGTCGCCAACGGCTGCAACGTGATGGTGACCCCGCTCGCCAAGGGCGATGCCGAAGTGGCCGATCTCATGACGAAGTTCGAGAACGCCATCGAAGCCGCGCCGCAGATCACCGAGCGCCCCCGGATCATGGTGCTGCAGCATGCCCACGTCCATACCGGCGATGATGACTGGCAGGCCGCGGCGGAAGGCATCTCGTTCTTCTTCCGCTCGTTCGGCGCCTGGTTCGGCAACAAGACGCCGCCGGTCAACGGTTTCCAGACCGCCGTTCCGCCGATCAACCCGGAGAAGTTCCCCGAGTACGTGCCCGAGACGCTGCGCAAGAACGTCATGATCGGCAAGCCGGACGAGCTGATCGAGCGCCTGAAGAGCTACGAGGCGCTGGGCGTCGACGAGTACAGCATCTGGGTCGATAACAGCCTCTCGTTCGAGGAAAAGCGCGAATCGCTGCGCCTGTTCATCGACCACGTCCTTCCGGCCTTCGCCTGACCGCGATGGCCAAGGCCTACTGGATCGCCCGGGTCAATGTGACGGACCCGCAGGCTTACGCCGGTTACATGGCCCTTGGACCGGCCGCCCTGATCGCCAATGGCGGAAAGCTGTTGTCGCGGGGCGGTCGTTCGGTGGCGCTCGAAGGGCCGGAGCCTTTCGAGCGCACGGTCGTGATAGAGTTTCCCAGCATGGAGGCTGCGCTGGCCTGCCATGCCTCGCCCGAATACAGCGCCGCGCGCGCCGCGCGCGAAGGCGCGGCCGAAGTGGAAATCGTGATCGTGGAAGGACTGGAACAGGATGACCGATAGACCGCAGGACGAAAAGTTCGAACGCGGCCTCGCTACGCGGCGTGAAGTGCTGGGCGATGCCTATGTCGACAAGGCGCTCGACGGCGCGGACGATTTCAACTGGGCCATGCAGGAACTGACGACGAAGTACTGCTGGGACGAAATCTGGAACCGGCCCGGTCTCGACCGTCGCAGCCGCTCGATCCTGAACCTGGGCATGATCGCGGCGCTCAACCGCAGCCACGAGTTCAAGGCGCATATTCGCGGCGCGCTGACCAATGGCCTGACGCGTGAGGAGATCCGCGAAGTGCTGTTGCAGATCGCCGTCTACGTGGGGATCCCGGCCGGGGTGGACAGCTTCCGCCTCGCCCGCGAGGTCTTTGCGGAGATCGACGCGCAAGGCTGACGCACGGCGTTGATGCGCAAAGGCATCCTGTTCAAGATGTCATGATCCGGGAAACGAAAAAGCGCCGGCATCCTCATGGATGCCGGCGCTTCTCTGTTGCGACCCAAGGGTCCGTAACGTGGGGGTTAAAGCCCGCCCATCATCACGTATTTCAGTTCGAGATAGTCGGTGATGCCGTGGCGGGAGCCTTCGCGGCCCATGCCTGAGGCCTTGATCCCGCCGAACGGGGCGACTTCGGTGGAGATCGCTGCCTCGTTCAGCCCGACCATGCCGTATTCCAGGGCTCCGGCGACGCGCATGGCGCGTCCGATGTCGCGGGTATAGGCATAGGCGGCCAGACCGAACTCGGTATCGTTGGCCAGACGGATCGCCTCTTCCTCGGTCTCGAAGCGGATTACGGCGGCGAGAGGCCCGAAGGTTTCCTCCGAGGCGACCAGCGCATCGCGCGGAACGTCGGCGATCAGCGTGGGCGGGAAAAACAGGCCTTCCTGCCGCGTTCCACCCGCCAGCAGACGTCCGCCGCGGGCGACGGCATCCGCCACATGCTGCTCCACTTTCTCGACGGCGCGCGCATTGATGAGCGGACCGATTGTCACGCCCGCATCCGTGCCGCGGCCGAGGACCAGGCCCTCGACCCGCTGCCGAAGCCGCTCGACGAAGGCGTCATGGATGCCGTCCTGCACGAGGAAGCGGTTCACGCAGACGCAGGTCTGCCCGGCATTGCGGTACTTGCCCAGCAATGCCCCTTCCACGGCCGCATCGATATCGGCATCGTCGAACACCAGGAACGGCGCGTTTCCGCCCAGTTCCAGCGAGAGCCGCTTCAACGTGGGCGCGGACTGTTCGTAGAGCTTGCGTCCCACCCCGGTAGAGCCGGTGAAGGAGAGCTTGCGCACGACATCGCTGCTCATGAAAGCCTCGCCGATGGCAGCGGCTTCACCGGTGATGACGCTGAGCAGCCCGGCGGGCAGGCCCGCTTCCTCGGCCAGCGCCGCCAGGGCGAGCGCCGTCAGCGGGGTTTCCGGCGCGGGCTTGACGATGATCGCGCAGCCCGCCGCAAGCGCCGGGGCGACCTTGCGGGTCACCATGGCCGCCGGGAAGTTCCACGGCGTGATCGCGGCGACGACGCCCACCGGCTCGCTCCAGACCAGGATGCGCTGGTTCGAACGGGGCGCGGGGATCACTTCGCCCTCGATCCGCCGCGCTTCTTCCGCGAACCAGCGCACGAAGCTGGCGGCATAGAGCACTTCGCCGCGCGCTTCTGCCAGCGGCTTGCCCTGTTCGGCGGTGAGGATGGCCGCGAGTGCTTCCTGGTGCTCCAGGAGCAGCGCATGCCAGCGCAGCAGCAGGTCGGCACGCTCGCCTGCGGGCCGGGCGCGCCATTCGGCTTGCGCCTGCTCCGCCGCCTCGATGGCGGTCCGGGTTTCGGCCGCGCCGAGGTAGGGCACTTGCGCGATGACCTCGCCGGTCGCCGGGTCGGTCACCGGCACCGTATCCAGCGATACGGTCCAGATCCCGCCGACGAAAGCCTGATCGCGGAAGGGGTGAAGATCCCGGATCGTCATGCGCCCGCGACCTCCTTTTCCAGGTGAGCGTGATTGCTCATCTGCCCGCGGTGATAAAGCAGCACGCCGCTTTCGCAGCGGTCTATGCGCAGCACTTCGCCCACGAGAATGGCATGGTCACCGCCTTCGTATTCGCGCCAGAGGCTGCATTCGAGCACGCAGCTGGCGCCCTGGAGCAGCGGGTTGCCGAGATCGCTCAGCGTCCATTCCAGTGCCGCCACTTTGTCCGTGCCCTTCGAGGCGAAGGCCATGGCGAGCGCCTGCTGCTCGGCCGCGAGGATGTGTATCGCGAAACGCCCGCCGCGCACGAGGTGCGGATAAGTGGCGGAAGTCAGGGCCGGGCACACCAGCACCAGCGGCGGGTCCAGCGACAGCGAGGTGAAGGCGCTGGCGGTAAAGCCCACCAGGGCGCCTTGCTCGTCGAGGGCGGTCACGACCGTGACACCCGATGGGAATTCGGCCATGGCCTTGCGGAATTCGGCCGGATCGATTGCGCTTGTCGTCATGTCGCTATCTCCTCTCACCGCATCACGAAGGGGTCGCCCATCGGCTGTTCCGACAGGTTGACCCAGACGGTCTTCAGTTCGGTGTAGTCGAGCACGGCATGGATGCCGCCCTCGCGTCCGTAACCGCTTGCGCCGAAGCCGCCGATCGGCGCCATGGCGGAGACCGCGCGGTAAGTGTTCACCCAGACGATCCCGGCATGGACGTCGCGGGCGAAGCGGTGTGCGCGGCCGATGTCGCGCGTCCAGATGCCCGCGGCCAGGGCGTATTCGGTGCCGTTGGCCAGCGCGAGCGCTTCGGCGTCGTCCGAGAAGCGCATGATCGCGGCGACGGGACCGAACACTTCGTTCTGCACCACGTCGAGCTGGTCGGAGCTGCACGCAAGGAGGGTCGGCTCGTAATACCAGCCCTCGCGGCCGGCGTGGCGCTGGCCACCGGCCAGCACTTCGGCGCCTTCCTCGCGGGCGCGGCCGACCATGCTCTCGACCACGCCGAGCTGCTGTTCGGTGGCCATGGGGCCCATGTCCGAATCCGGGTCGAGCGGATCGCCGATACGGATGCGGGACATCCGCTCGGTCAGCGCGGCAACGAAGCGATCGTAGATGCCGTCCTGCACCAGCAGCCGCGAACCGGCGACGCAGCTCTGGCCCGAGGCGGCATAGACACCCGCGACGGCGCCGTTCACCGCGCTCTGCAGGTCGGCATCGTCGAACACGATGTTGGCGGACTTGCCGCCCAGTTCCAGCGACAGCTTGGCGAAGTTCTCGGCACTGGCCTTGATGACGTGCCGCGCGGTCGAAGGTCCGCCGGTGAAGGCGATGCGGCGCACGAGCGGGTGCCGGGTGAGGGCAGCACCGGCGCTGGGGCCAAGCCCGGTCACGACATTGACCACGCCCGCGGGGAACCCTGCTTCCGCGACCAGCGCGGCGAAGCGCAGGATGCTGGCGGAGGCATGTTCCGAAGGCTTGATGACCAGGGTGTTCCCGGCGGCGAGCGCTGGGGCCAGCTTGATCGCGGTCAGGTAGAGCGGGCTGTTCCAGGGAATGATCGCGGCAACGACGCCCAGCGGCTCGGGCACGGTGAAGGCGAACATGTCCGCCTTGTCGATCGGCAGGGTGCTGCCTTCCAGCTTGTCGGCCAGACCGGCACTGTAGTGGAAGAATTCGGGCAGATAGGCCAGTTGCCCACGCGTCTCGCGGATGAGCTTGCCGTTGTCCTGCGTTTCCAGTTCGGCCAGTTCGCCCGCATGCTCGGCGATCAGGTCGCCCAGGCGGCGCAGCAGCTTGCCGCGCGCGGTGGCAGTGAGGGCGCGCCATGCCGCGCTGCGGAACGCGGCATCGGCAGCGCGCACGGCGCGGTCGGCGTCGGCTTCGTCGGCATCGGGCAGGACCGACCAGACCTGGCCGGTCGCGGGATTGCGCGATTCATAAGTCCGGCCGGAAGCAGCGTCGATCCACGCGCCGTCCACCAGCATCTGGAATTTCCGTGTCGTCATGAAGCCTCTCCGGCAGTTATGGGCGCCTGGGTGATCGTAGCGAGGTAGCCCAGGAGCAGGGCATTGGTTTCTTCCGGCATTTCCACCGGCATCATGTGGCGCGCCTGCGCAATGATTTCGGCTTGCGCGCCGGGGATGCGGGCCGCCAGTTTGCGGGTCATCTCGGGCGTGGAGCCGACATCGAACTCCCCGGTGGCGACCAGCGTGGGCACCGCGATCTCGCCGAGGCGGTCGGCGCCGAAATTGTCCTGGCTGGCGAAAAGGCCATAGGACGTGAGGTAGCCGTGATGGTCGTTGCCCGCCATATGGGCGCGCAAGTCGGCGATATAGCCGGGCTGGGCAGCACGGAACTGCGGCGTGAACCAGCGCTCGATCGCGGCATCGGCATTGGCGGCGGGGCCCGCCTGCCGCACTTCGTCCACCCGGCCCAGGATCGTGGCGCGCACGGCCTCGGAACGGTCGAAGACGCCGTTGAGCAGGATCAGGCCCGAAAGGCGGCCGGGAAAGCGAAAGGCGAAGGCGCGTGCCACCAGGGCGCCCATCGAGAACCCGATCAGCACCGCCTTGTCGATGGCCAGATGATCCATCAGTTCGGCCACCTGGTCGGCATAGTCGTCCAGCCCGGCATCGGCGGCCGGCGCGGCGCTTCCGCCATGCCCGAGCATGTCCAGCGTGATGACGCGGTAGGCATCCTGAAGCGCGGTCTTCTGCGCGCTCCACATGGCCTGCGACAGTCCGACGCCGTGGATCAGGATCACGGGCGGATTGTCTCCGCCCGTGTCCTCATAGGCCGTCGGGAAAGGGTTCGCGCCCACCGTCAGCCCTGCTGCGCGGCCTTCTCCGCGGCAATGGCTTCCAGGTCGAGGTAGCGATTGCCGATGCGCGGATGCACCCGGCCACCGTCGGCAGCGCCGAGCACGATCACGATCTCGTCATCGAGCGGGGCGTCGGAAATGGCGAATTCGGCGGTGATGTAGTGCGAACGCTGGCCTTCGTCGTCCTTGTGCATCATCGGCACCTGGATCGAGGTGTTCTGGCCGCCGCGCTTGTTGGTGAAGCTGAGGTAGGACTTCGCATTCACCGCCTCGCGGTAGTGGTTGCCGAAGCGCAGGGTGTGGATCAGCGCCGAGGCATGCTCGATCTCGCCCGCGCCGCCGACGACGGCCGCCTTGCCATAGGCCTCGATCTTGTCCGCGCCGCCGATGGTCGCGGTCAGCTTCTCGACGATGAGCGCGCCGAGATCGGAGGCATAGGCGCGGATTTCGGGCTGAAGGTCTTCCACGAAGTCACGGCCGGCCCAGGGGTTCTTCACGACAGCGGCCACGAGAACGGTGGTGACGGGACGTGCGGCGTCCTTGCCGCCTTCGATGCGGACTTCCTCGACATAGGACACGAGCTTGCGAATCTTCAGAGCCATCGGGCAACCTCCTTGGAATGTTGTATGGTGGTATACCAGAAGACTAGACACATGCAACGGTTCTTGTCATGAGAGTTTCAAGAGTAACGGAACCCTTTGTGGAGGATGATTTGGAACGGATCGAAGCGCGGCCGCAGACTTTGAGGCTCATCGCGCTGGATCGTGTGCGCGACGCCATCATGCAGGGGCAGATAGCGCCCGGCGAACGGCTGGTGGAACGCAGCCTGGGAGACCGTCTTGGCGTCAGCCGCTCGGTGATCCGGGAAGTCATCCGCAATCTGGAATCCGAAGGACTGGTGGAAAGCACGCCATCCGGTCCGCGCCTTTCCACGATCTCGCCGGAACAGGCGCAGCAGATCTACGAGATCCGCATGCAGCTTGAGTCCTCGGCGGCGGCCGCCTGCGCGGACCGGTCCTCGGCGGAAACCGTCGCCTTGCTGCGGGAGGCGCTGGCGGCGATCGAAGYGGCGCACAATGACAAGAACGCGATTGCCGCGCTCAATGCCTCCACGCATTTCTATGAGGTGATCTTCACCACCGGCGGGCATGAGATCGCCTGGGAAATCGTGCAGCGCCTCAACAGCCGCATCAGCCAGATGCGCGCGATGACGCTGTCGGTCGTCGGCCGCCAGGCTGCGGGGCTCAAGCGGCTTTCCAAGATCGTCGATGCCATTGCCAACCGCAATGCGGATGCCGCGGCCAAGGCATGCCGCGAACATGTGCACGAGGCGTCGCTGATCGCCATCGAGATGCTGAAGAACAAGTAAGGCCGCTTCGGCGCACAAAAAAAGGCCGGTCCCGAAGGACCGGCCGGAATAGGTTTTGGGAGAGGATGCCTGAAAGGCAGGGGCGATATGTCCCCGCTGCGGCCATCCTGCAATTGCAGATTCTGCACTCACAATTGCCTTTTTGCGACATTTCCGGGTGCAAGCCGCGCAATCCGGCCAAATCGATCGCTGCGTCCGATCTTTGGCATACCATCCTATAATAAGACTGCCTTCCCGTCCGAGCAGAGGACCTCGATGCCGTCTTGCGCTTTTGCAGCACCGTTCCTGGTTTGCGGTCGGGAGTCTTCCGCGCGGGAGGCGCACTTTCCGTGCCTCGCAGCCGCCGCGGCCTGCCAAGACATTCCTGGAGCTGGAAAATGAGAGACGTGTTCAACCGCATGCATATCGCGGGCAAGCTGATGACGGTCGCCGGACTGGCCATCGCCGTGCTGCTCGTCATCGGCTTTACCGCCGTGGTCTTCGAGACGCAGTCCGCCGTCGGCACGCTGTCGGACCAGTCGGCCATCGCCCAGGCCGATGCCGAGGGTAACCAGGTGAAGACGGATATCGCCACGTTCGAGGCGACCGCCCGTACCCTGGCGGCCACCATGGGCAATCTGCACGCCGGCAATGCGCGCGATCGCGGCACCGCCACGAACGTGCTGAGGACGGACCTTCTCAAGTCGAAAGTCGCGCTTGGCGCCTGGACCATGATCGCGCCAGGCCAGTGGGATGGACCGGACGCGGGCAAAGGCGGCCAGCCCGGATCGAGCAGGGACGGCAACTTCCGCCCCTATTGGGTCAAGACCGACGGCACGCTTGCCCAGATCCCGAACAACGAAATGGAAGGTTACGGCAAGCCCTTCTTCCGCCAGTCGTTCGAGAGCGGAGAGGGCGCCATCCTCGACCCCTATACTTTCGACGCGGGCGGCCGGACGGTGCTGATGACGTCGATCACCCAGCCGGTGCGCTCGGGAGACCAGGTGATCGGCGTGGCGGGGCTCGACATGGAACTGGGCAACATTTCCGAACGTCTGTCCAGGCTCAAGCCTTTCGGTACCGGCCGCGTCATGCTGCTTTCCGCGGGCGCGATCTGGGTGGCCAACCCGGATGCCGCCCGCCTTGGCAAGCTCTACGCCGATCCCGGTCTCGACGAGGTGAAGGCGGCCATCGCCAAGGGCGAGACGCGGGTGCTGACGGATATCGAGGTGGACGGCGTGGCGACTCGCCGCGTTGTCCGGCCGATCGCGTTCGAAGGCCTGAACACCACCTGGGCACTGGTTCTGGACGTTCCCGAGGCGACGATTGCCGCGCCTGCACGCAGCATGGCCTGGCAATTGGTGATCGGCGGCCTGGTGATCGTCGCGGCGGTGCTGGCCACGCTGTTCTATGCCGCCGGCGGCATCATCGGCCGTCCGATAGCCAAGCTTTCGGGCGCGGTGGACCGCCTGGCCAAGGGCGAGCACTGCGCCATTCCCGAACTGGGCCGCGAGGACGAGATCGGCACCATGGCCCGCGCCGCCGACGTTTTCCGCCAGGCCGCGGCCGACCGCGCGGAAGCCGACCGCCGCTCGGCTGAGGAGCAGAAGATCGTCACCAGCGCCGTGGGCGACGGGCTCGACGCCCTGCGTCAGGGCGACCTCACGCGCGACATCACCGAAGCCTTCCCGGCCGGCTATGCCGCGCTGAAGGACAACTTCAACGCSGCCCTGGCCGAACTGCGCCGCATGATCGGTGCGGTCGCGGGCAGCGCCAGCGGCATCCAGACCGGCTCGGCGGAAATCGCSCAGGCTTCCGAGGATCTSGCCCGCCGCACCGAGGCCAATGCCGCCAGCCTGGAGGAAACGTCCGCCGCGCTGGTGCAGATCGACCAGCGCCTCAAGGCCTCGGCTTCGGCCTCGACCCGGACGGTGCGCCGTGCCGACGAGGCACTCTCCACGGTCTCGGGCGGACGYGCCGTGGCCGGTGAGGCGGTGGCGGCGATGGACCGCGTCAGCCAGAGCGCCAAGGGCATCGATTCGGTGATCGAGGGCGTCGACAAGATCGCCTTCCAGACCCGCGTGCTGGCCATGAATGCCGCTGTCGAGGCGGGCCGGGCCGGCGATGCCGGGCGCGGCTTCGCGGTCGTGGCCGATCT
>NZ_JBFRCW010000028.1:0-18137 GCF_052113265.1 Novosphingobium sp. YAF33 | reverse complement strand
GCCCCACTCATCGTTGGGAAATCGAACGCCTGCACAAGCGCGTCGGACGTTCGTGCAGGACGATAGCATCACGCCCGACGCGCTTGTGCAGGCGAGCGTGCCGGATTATTCAACCGCAAGACTCTCGTTATGACCGAGGGATCGCCGGGGGGCAGGTCAGGCTGCGTGACCAAAATGAATCTGCTTCCAGAAAACCGGGACGTGTCATGGCCTCTGTATAGGACTTAGACGCGGCTGATCGATAAAAACGTCTAAAATCAAATCAAAGCGCCTCTATTTCCAAACTGCGTGTTTCGCGCCCAGGTCCTTGCAGCTCTAGTCATATCCCCAATAGCGGGACGTATTTCACCCTATTGGTCTACTTCTAAATCAGCAATGGACGCTGTATTATAAGCTTTCGGACGAGGGAAAGCAGGGAACATCGAGATGGCGCCAATGATTACGCATCGACCGGTATTTGCGCCCGACGCGCGATTCTTTGCAATCACGGGCATCGTTATGGCGCTGATAAACGTCGGCGCTTTCTCTTTTTTCGCAGCCATGGGCATATCGTCGTTCCGGGCGACCATTGCGGTACATGTTCACGCGATATTGTTTATGGGGTGGGTGTTGCTGTTCGTGTGTCAGGTCTCGCTTGGCGCGGCCGGATCGCTTGCCCTTCACCGCAAGTTGGGCTGGCTGGCGGTGGGCTGGGCTCTGGCAATGGTCATTGTCGGGACTTTGTCCACGATATGGAGTGCTCAAAAGGCTTCAGTGCCCTTCTTCTTTCTACCCGCACAGTTTGTGCTAATGAACCCGCTAAGCGTGGTTCTGTTCGCGGCGCTATTGAGCGGAGCGGTGGCCAAGCGACGCGATCGCGCTTGGCATCCGCGGCTAATAATATGTGGCATGGCAGCGATCATGGGACCGTCCTTGGGCCGCTTGCTACCCGCTCCCCTGCTTATGTACTCCATGCTGACTGCAGTTTTCATTGGTATGGTCGCTTTTCCGATTGCCGGTATGATACGAGACAAGCTGCGCTACGGTCACGTGCATCCAGCGTGGTGGCTCGGCTTGGTTTCGCTTTTGCTCCTGCAACTGGCCACTGAGACGCTGGGCCGAAGCGCAGTTGCAGGGGCAATCTACTCGAGCGTGGTAGCGGGAACGCCTGGTGAACGTGTTCCCGGGCTCATCTACCAGCCGCCGCCGTTTCCAAAGGCCTCGTAACGGTTCCGTCAAGCTCACAGTGAAGTTCGCCACGATTGCGCCTCATGTGCGGACATGGCGCCGCCGACGAAAAATGCCCAAGATTGCAAAGGTGAGTTGCGTCCCGATCAGATGAAGAACGGGCAAACGGTAACAGGCGCGGCTGATGTTCACTCCTAGCGTCGTTTTGAGAAGGCACTGGGCCGTCTTCGCCCGAGGCGCATCTGAGATAATTTGGCAGGACAGGAAGCAACTCTCGTCTAAGAACGGGCTGCGTCACGCACGTAGGAAGACCTTACCTGCGGAACCCCGCGCGACCGGGTAGACGTCCATTTGCCCGGCATCGCGGAAATAAGTTAGGTGCGAGAAATATGGTTGTCTTTACAAAACGGTGATTAGACTACGCCGCTTAGCAGCTCGAGCGCTTACCGCATTATGTTATATGCAGCCCTTTAACGGAACGAGGTTGGCAATTTATTCATAGGAGATGAACTGCCATGGTCTGTCGATCACCACGAGCCTGATCAGTCCGCTCCCCCAGCGGTTGAAATTCGCTGATGTCTCGCCGCCCGGCGAATTTCAATGTGTCCTTAGCGAGCAGCCGTATGCGGCCTCGACCAACTTTCGCCGTATTCCCGGTCGGTGTTTGAACCTCTGCTCCCGTCAGAACCAGTTTTCGCCATAAGGTCGAGAGGCAAACGGTTGTAGGTCTTGCGGTCACCGATGCCCAGCGGAACCCGCGCGCTTCTGTCGGCTGCTCCTAAGATCTTCTGAGCCACATGACGACCCGCTCAAGAAAGCACGAACTGGGCAGAAAGCGATTGACTTCCATGAAGAAACGCAGGTCTTCCGTCCGAATACGTGTTTTTCAGGAAGACCGCACGCCACCTAATGACGAAACCATGCCAGTGCACTACTCGTAGCCGCGATCCTCCTGGGCTTTCAGAATTATTCTGCGGAAAAAAGGGCTTACACGTGCCAGTTCGTTGCTTCGTTGACCGCCTGAAGGAGATGGGCGGCGAGACCGCCAGCCTGATGGCTGCCAAGGACTGGTTGAAATCGGCACTTGGTCCGCCGGAGACCTGGCCGCAGTCATTGTGTTCGGTGGTCGGGCTGATGCTCGGGTCCAAGTTCCCCATGTTTGTGGCATGGGGTGAGGAGCTTGGGTTCCTTTACAACGACGCTTATGCAGAAATTCTTGGCGCCAAACATCCAGAGGCGCTCGGCGCCCGCTTTCGGGACATCTGGAGCGAAATCTGGCCCGATATTGCGCCATTGATCGAGGCAGCGCTTGCAGGGCAGGCAACGTACAGCGATGATCTTCCGCTTGTGATGAACCGACGCGGCTACGACGAGCAGACGTGGTTCACCTTTTCTTATTCTCCGGTACACGACGAGAGCGGCCGTATCGCTGGAATGTTCTGCGCGGTGGCGGAGACAACAGACAAAGTTCGCGCGGAACAGCGGCAGCAATTTGTCGTAGCGCTCGGCGATACTCTTTCCAGGCTCACCGACCCGGCTTTCCTCACGGCGGCCGCAGCCGAACTTCTGGGCAAGCATCTTGGTGTCGGGCGCGCCGGTTATGGAGAGGTTGACTCCTCGGGCCAGATCTTATCAGTCGCGCGCGACTGGAGTGACGAGGCGACGCCGTCGCTAGCCGGCGAAGCTCGAGTGTTGGACGCCTTCGGACCAGAAGTCATCGCGGAGCTGCGCGCCGGGCGTACTCTCGTCGTAGAGGACTGCCACAATGATCCTAGAACAGCATCTCCAGAGTATCTCCAGGGATGGGAAAGCATTGGCACTCGCGCGCTCGTCGTTGCGCCTCTGATTGGTGCTGGGCGGCTCATCGCTGTACTCTATGTCCATTCCGGCTCCGTTCGCATTTGGTCCGATCTCGAGGTCCGACTTGTCGAGGACGTCGGGAGCCGGACCTGGGCGGCTGTTGAGCGGGCCCAAACCGAGACCGCGCTGCGCCAGAGCGAGAGTAAGCTGCACGCCATCTTTGCGAATGCGACAGTGGGCTTGTCCGAGATTACGCCTGAGGGAAAGTTCCTGCGGGTAAACGAGGAGATGTGCCGCTTGCTGGGCCGCTCACGAGAGGAGTTGCTGCAGACGGATGTGGCCTCGGTTACCCTCCCTGCCGATCGGGAGCCAAGCAGGCAGGCGCTCACATCAGCGCTTCGGTCCGGACATACCGCCACGCTCGACAAGAGCTATGTCCGGACCGATGGTACAAGCGTTCCAGCCAACAGCCGGGTCTCACGCCTGGTGGAACCGGGAGGCGCCCCCGGCAGCCTGCTCGTCGTTACAGTTGACCTCACAGAGCGGCTGGCGGCAGAGCAGCGCCTTCGCGAGAGCGAAGCGCGCTTTCGGCTCATGGCTGATACCGTGCCGCAGATCGTCTGGATCACCGACGCGGACGGCCGTGCTGAATTCTTTAACAAGCACTGGTCTCAATATACAGGATCAGCTTATCATCCCGCGACAGCGGCTGCTGTGGCGTCCGAGCATGTTCACCCGGATGATGAAGCTTCGACGATGGAAGCTTTCGACGCGGCGCGGCGTAGCGGCACGACTTACCTGGTTGAACATCGCATTCGATCTGCCAGTGGTGCGTATCGCTGGTTCCTTGTCCGAGGTGAGCCTTATCGCGAGCACGAAGGCGGAGCGATCATTCGCTGGTTCGGTGCCTCTGTCGATATTCATGACCGTAAGCTCGCTGAAGCGCGCCTTCGTGAACTCAATGAAACGCTTGAGGTGCAGGTTGAAGCAAGGTCAGCCGAACGCGACCAGCTTTGGAACCTCTCTCAGGACATGCTTGCCAGGGCTGACTTCAGCGGGATGATGTCAGCGGTAAGCCCGGCATGGAAGCAGGTGCTGGGATGGAACGAGCATGAGCTGCTCACCCGCGGTTATGCTACCTTCATGCATCCGGACGACATGCCCCCTACCCTTGCCGCAATCGAATTGATGGGTGAAACGGGCCAGCCAACGCGCTTTGAGAACCGAATTTCCACTTCAGACGGCGGATGGAAGTCTATCGAGTGGACCGTTGCACCAGAACCCGATGGCGGGAACTTCATCGCCGTCGGTCGTGACCTGAGTCATGCCAAGGCGCGGGAGGTCGAATTACAAGCTGCGCAGGAAGCGCTTCGTCAAAGTCAGAAAATGGAGGCGATGGGCAGCCTTACAGGAGGTGTAGCACACGATTTCAACAACTTGCTGACCCCGATCATTGGCTCGCTGGACATGCTGGTCCGCAAGGGCGTCGGTAGTGAGCGCGAGCGCCGGCTCATTGACGGGGCCCTTCAATCGGCCGAGCGGGCGAAAACATTAGTACAGCGCCTGCTTGCTTTTGCGCGCCGTCAACCGCTGCAATCAGTCCCGGTCGATATCCCGACCCTCGTCGAGGAAATGGCCGGTCTGTTCGGTTCTACGGTTGGGCCGAACATCGACGTGCGTGTTGAGCTTGCGCCAGACCTCCCGCCTGCACTGGCAGACGCCAACCAGCTTGAGATGGCTCTGCTCAATCTGGCCGTCAATGCGCGCGATGCTATGCCGCAAGGCGGCGAGCTCACCCTTGTCGCTCTTCATGAAAACGTCCCCCCAAAAAATGCGGCTGGGTTGCAACCGGGACAGTATATCCGACTAAGGGTGGGAGACACAGGTACGGGTATGGACGAGGAGACGCTCGCGCGCGCTGTAGAGCCGTTCTTCTCTACCAAGGGTATCGGAAAAGGAACAGGCCTGGGCTTGTCAATGGTGCACGGGCTGACTGCACAGCTCGGCGGGGGGTTGACTATCGACAGCCAGATTGCCCGAGGTACGACCGTCACCCTTTGGTTGCCGGTCAGCGCTGCGCAAATTGATGGGGTTGAACAGCCGGCGGTTCGCGGTGAAAAGCCGGTGGGACGCGGCACCGCGCTCCTGGTCGACGACGAGGCGCTGGTGCGAATGAGTACGGCGGACATGCTGCACGATTTCGGGTTCGAAGTGGTCGAGGCGGGCTCTGCAGAGGAGGCGCTAACGCACCTGAAAGCGGGTTTGCTGCCGGACTTATTGGTCACGGATCATCTGATGCCCGGCATGAGCGGGGCCGATCTGGCCCGGGAGGTCAAGTCCTTGCGCCCGAATTTACCCGTTCTAATTGTCTCAGGTTATGCAGAAGCAGATGGCATTGCGGCAGGTCTGCCTCGCCTAACCAAACCATTTCGCAACGCGGACTTGGCGGCTTGCCTCACGGAGTTGCTCATTCCGCGCTAGAAGGCTGGCACAAGCATCGTCCATCAGATCCAACCGGACGGGGCGTTCCATTCCGCTACCCCGGATCATCGGTGCCGTTCACGTGCGCTGATCAGTATAAATGCCGGCTCACCGTAACCCGAATAGACCTCGCTCATTAACCAGATGCGTTCAGGCGCGGTCTYTTCCTCGGAAACGGCTCGCCATCAGAACCGCATTTCGGCATTCCAGCGATAGCCACGTGACTTCAAGCGGTCTTTTGCATCGAAGGGCGCATCGATGGCGTTCACTTGATAAGTCATTCTCTGCGAGCAGGCGACAAGGTGAGAGAGGATGGTCTCACCATCCGGCGCAGAATGGGAAAGCAGGTAGATCAGGGCAAGGATATCGTTTTCGGCCCTGTGTCCCTCGTAAAACCAGCCGCATTGCGAAACGAGATGAGCCAGGGCTTTCCCATCGAAGCCCAAATCAAGCCAATCCAGCTCAGCCATTGAACACGCCCATGGATGACCAGCTATGGCTGGCAGTCGGCGATCAACGAATGGCCGGTCAAACGCGGCATTGTGTGCTACGATGATGTCGGCGGAGGACAGGATCTCCATCGCCGCGGCCTCGTCAATCACTTGGCCGGCTAGATCATCAGCTGTCAAACCGGTGAGTTTTGTAATCTTCGGGTCTAACGGGATGCCAGGATCCTCGCGCCACACTCGGGGAAGACCCACCTGAATAATGCGCCCTCTCCCATCGAACCGGAACCGCTGAATAGCAAGTTCAATGATGCGATCGGCCGCGCGATCGAGCCCCGTCGTCTCGACATCAATCGCCACGCCGATCCGACTGCCCGCCTGCGGATCTGCTTGATGAAAGGCAGCCACCGGGCGCAGCCTTCGCAGCACTTTGAAATCGGGATGGCCGTCCAGCTCCGCGATCATCCTTTCATCCAGATCATTCACTGCGCTCGTCCGACTAGCTTTTTCGTCACGAAGCATCGATGACACGGAACACCGCGCCTTTGCCAGCGTCCCGGACGAGGTCAACCCTCTTGCCGTTCCAGTGGTAATCCAGATGGCGTCCTTGAATGGGCTCTGAAGCACAGTCAGGGTGAAAGAGCGCGACGCATTCACCGCCAGGGTGCCGGACGCTGGGATAAGCAATCCCATTCGAGCCCCCGTTTCGCAGGTTGGCCGCCAAGTCCTGGGCTATGGAATAATCATCTGGATCCAAAAAAGCGCTTGAGCTTTCGCCTCGCAAGTCATGGAGATCGGCGCGCACCGTCAGGATGATCTCTCGAAATTGGGACGTCCACCCTGCCGGTTCGGCAGTCTTGGACATGAAGCGCGCGTGATGGTGGATCGTCTCGAACAAGGCCGTTTCATAACTGCGCGCGACGTAGAGCGTCCCAAAATGTCCAGCTGAGAACCGGCTGGGGCGATCCGTGCTGACATGCGTGAACGACGCCATGAGATAGGAAGCTCCCGGTCCGCCTACTCGCCGTTCGGGCGGGACGAGCTCGATATTCCCGATAGTCGCCATGACACGCGGGTTCGTCTTCTGCTCGGCCGAGAGGAGGAGAGGCCAGTCGGCCGGGTCCGCTATGTCCTCGAACAAGTCTATCGGAGGAAAGACGCTGCGTATGATTCTGACTGCCCCATGCCACTCGACCCGGCTGACCGGCAACGCGCCCTCCGTGCTCACCAGCCGCCGCGCTCCGCATCAAGGTAACGCCGAACCCGCATAATGTCCGTGAGTTCGCCGCCGAGCATCACCTGTAATGCGCTAGCTCCTTCGAAGGCGGCGTTGCCAGCCTTGATCCAGTCATATCCACGCTGAGGCTCTTGGAAGATGATCCTCAACGCCTTGTGAATTCCCATAATGTTGGATAGCCGCGCCAGACCGTCACGTGAGAGACGTCCAGGTCCTTCAGCCTTCCAGCGACGAAAAGTGCGTAGCGGCGTGTCTGTAAGCACCGCTGCCTGCTCGTCCGTCAATCCCCAGCGTGAAAACAGGTTTAGCGCTGCACGGAAGAGTGCGCCTCCTTCTGCTTGGGTAATGGGCTCCGGCCGGAAAGGTATGGCAGCTGTATCTATAGCCTGCAGCAGGGTCATCGAATCCTCCGTGTGGCAGTATGTAAGCAAGTCCATGCCATATGGCAAGCCGGGAGAAATAGCGAATTAATTGGACCGTCAGCGCGAAGCCTGCTTTTCGGACTTAGTGCGCCGCTCGCCGATAAGCGCCGACCCTACCGAGCCTATGTCGAGGCGAGAGGTCGATTGCGTCAGGATTCAACACCCGCCTCAACGATGATGATAGTTGCAATGAAGCGTAGGCCGGCCGACGTCACTTCGTCATCGCAGTTCTCAAGAATGAGTAAACGCCCAAGGCCAAGAACCTGACAACGTGCGGCTTGCACATCTCAGTTAGTTCAGCAGGCATCAGCCAACGGGCACCGAAGTCGATTTTCCTGTGCTCCAGCTTTCTCAATTCGCCGGGACGAAGAAAGCCTGAGGAACGATACGCGGGGCGATACGCGTTTAGGTCTTTGCCATACCCGTCAATTTCTCGGATGAGTTCTGGCACCTTCGCCAGTTCGAGCGACGCTGCCTACCGCATCATCGTTAGCAAATGAGGCCTCCGCAGGACCTTCGCTGGTTTGTTCCCTTGCGATGGAAAGCGACTGCGTCGCAATACTCCGGTCGGAGAAAGGCCTTCCCGGTTCACGCTTCAAAGTGCTCCTTGCGTTCAAAGCTCTTGAGGGGCCCGAGAACTTTGTAAGCAGATATTACGGCGATCGGGGGATGGCCGACGAGGGGGCAATTCATCTCCGAAAGATACCGCATCCTTTCGTGCCATATATTCAATGAATTTGTCGGTGACGATCTGGAACGCGGCGGCTGCCGCAGCCCCGCCTCCAAGTTTGACCATCTCGTCGCAATTTTGCGGGTCAGGAGATCCCAGTTACTTCCTGAAGCAGCCGGCATGACGTCTGCGCGACAACCACAATTTTGATAAATCTTAAGAAACACGGGTTCTACGCGAGGTGCAGCCTCGCTATGGCTGGTTCGAAAAAAGCTCCATTGCCGCCTAATGCGTGCCAAGGCACCAACGAGCGATATTGATGGACAGCCCGCGACTTCACCTGGTCTGCGGTTCACTCAAGAATCGTGGCCGGCCGGCATCTCGCTTTTATCATGCAGGTTCATTTTCCGATTGAGCCGCGCAACCACGGCCCAGCTCAAGCCCGGCGAGGTTGCCGCGATCGCGCCAATCGGTGACGAGCTGCTCGAATGCAGCCCAACCCGGCCCGTACGCTTCGCCGAGATACCAGCGGTTCTTGGAGGTATCGCCGTCATTGTTAAAGTAGCTCGGCGGGCACTCGCGCTGAAGATGCGAGATGTCGATCGCGGTCGATCTGATGAGCTCCACCCATTCGTTCTGCGCGTGCAGCGTAGGTTCGACGGTCGTCAGACCACGATCCAGCGCCTCCTTGATGATGTAGGCGATGTGATACCCTTGGCGGCTGAACTGATGCGTGGTGGTGGCGAAGAAACCGCCCTGAATATAGCCCGTGAAGAACTGGTTCGGGAAATTGTGCGCCATCACGCCGTGCAGAGTGCGGAAGCCATCTTCCCAGTATTTATATAATGAGAGCGCATCGCGCCCTTCGATCGCCTGGATGCCCCAGCGGCGCTCGAGGTCCGAGGTAACCTCGAAACCACTCGCTGATACGAGGCAGTCGATTTCGTACTCCACGCCCTCATGGAGGAACCCTTTCTCGGTCATCCGCTCGACGCCGCGCGTACTCGATACGTCTATCAGCCTTACATTCGGCTCATTGAACGCCTCGTAATAATGATTGCTGGAAAGCGGCCTCTTGCAGTTGAAGTAGAAGTACTGCTTGAGAGCTTCGGCGGTCGCCTCGTCTTCAACGATGGCGGCAACACGCTGGCGCATCCGCTCCATGACCCGGAAATCCATGGCCTCGCGCTTCTTCATGAACTCTGCGGGTGACTGCGGCCAACCTGCAACGTCGAACTCGGCCGCGAGATTGCGATTGATTTCGGTCCAGATGTCGCAAATCATATCTGGCTGACCGGACTGCAGCCCGTTTACCGCCGCGTCGTGGAAGTTGAGCTGTCGCTCATGCTGCCATCCCGGTTTCAGCGACCTGGCCCAGTTGGGATCGGTCGGTGGGTTGGGCCGCTCGTCGACACTCGAAGGCGTGCGCTGGATTACGTAAAGCTGCTTCGCGTACTTAGCGAGATAGGGGATAGCCTGGATCGCGGTCGCGCCCGTGCCCACAATTGCGACGCGCTTGTCTGCAAGCTTGCTCAGGACAGGATTGCGCCATTCACCGCCTGTGTACTCGTAATCCCAGCGCGCAGTGTGAAAAATCCTCCCTTTGAATCTTCGGATGCCGGGAATTCCCGGCAGCTTTGGCTTATTCAGCGGCCCCCCGCACATGACAATGAAACGAGCGCGTATGTCGTCGCCGCGATTGGTCGCAATACGCCAGCGATCAATCGACGCATCCCACTTCAGCGAGCGCACCAAGGTGTGAAACAAGGCGCCCTCATACAGTTCGTATTGCCTGGCTACCCGTTGGCAATGTTCCTGGATCTCGTAACCGTCGGAGAACTTTTTGGCGGGAACAAAGCCCGTTTCTTCAAGCAGCGGCAGGTAGCAATAGGCATCATTGTCGCACTGAATCCCCGGGTAGCGGTTCCAGTACCAAACGCCGCCGACGTCGCCGGCGTGCTCGATCAGGCGAAAATTCGATATACCGGCGTTGCGAAGATGAACACCGGCCATGATCCCCGACCAGCCCGCTCCTAGCACAGCTACATCGAGGTCCTCGCAAAGCGGATCCCTCGCCTCCACCAACATATGAGGATCATCCTCGTAGGTGGCGGCAAAATCTGCTTCTGCCTTGATGTACTGGTTCTGGCCCTCCGGCCGCAACCGGCGAGCGCGCTCCTGTGCATATCGCTTACGAAGAGCTTCGATATTGATCTCTTCGCAAGATGGAACTCGAGTCGGCCTGCACGTCATACGCTCGCTCGCTAGTTATGATACTGCAATGGTCTTTTGCGGTGACATAGGGTATGGTGTATGTCAACCACGGGCTTCAAGACGAGGGTAGGCATGAATACGTCCAGCGAAACGATGGCCAAGAAGAGGACGCGTGGCCGACCTCGGCAGGACGAGGTCGAAATCATCGATACCAAGCTCCTCGAGGGAGCACTTCAGGAATTTATCAAGACGGGATACGGCGGCACGGCAATGTCGCAAATCGTTCGTGCGCTTGGGATATCCAAGACCACCCTCTATTCGCGCTTCGCCTCGAAAGAAGCTCTGTTTCAAGCAATCGTCACGCGTCAGGTAGATCGCCTCTCCGGCGCAACAGCACTTCAGGTCGACGGCGCCTGGCTGGAGCTGGGAATGGGCCTTCGAGCTTATGCAAACCGCACGCTTGAGGTCAGCCTTGAGGGCGAGCTTAGACAGGTAAATCTGCTGATTTACAGCGAAGCGCATCGCTTCCCCGAATTGGGGAAGGCCGCTGCGGAGCGCTCGCAGCAGGGCATCGAGCAAATATCCGAATTCATTATCCGGTGCGCTGAACGCGACCAGGTTTCAGTCCGTGACCCGGTCGGCGTGGCCGAGGCGTTCATTTTCATGCTGCGTGGTTGGTACGTGAACGTCCTGCTTACAGATCAGCCGGTGAGCGCCGCCGTACGGGAAGCCTGGGTCGAGCGCGCCGTTGCCGTTCTACTATCAGATCGGTCCAATTGGTAACCATACTGCCTCGCTCTTGACACCACTCCGACGTACTGCACATAAAGTCCATATCAGTATCATTCCATCATCGGAGTCGTTCATGAACTTTGAGGTCATTCCCCTGACGGCGTCGATAGGCTCGGAAATTCGCTCATCTGCCGGACAGATAGTCAGTCCGCAGGGGGCGGCGAAACTCCGCGAAGTTCTGATCGAACGCGGTATTGTAGTGGTGCGCGGTGTCGGGCTCACGGACGACGAGCAGCTGGCACTATCCAATCTCATGGGCACGGTTCGCGATGAGGGCGAGCGAGGCGTCATGAAGATCACGATGGACAAGAGCGAAAATGCCGCCGCGGAATTCCTCAAAGGCTCGTGGCTCTGGCATCTCGACGGGACCCATGATGACGTTCCGATTTTCGCTTCCTTGCTGAGCGGTCGCGTCCTCTCCCAAGTGGGAGGTCAGACCGAATTCGCCAACACACATGCTGCCTACGATGCCCTGCCGGACGAGATGAAGGCACGCATCGAAGGGCTGAAAGTCGCCCATAGCATCGGCGTTTCGATGCGCCGCGCCGGCGTCGAGGCCAGCCCCGAAAACGAAGCACGTTGGCGAATGGCGCCAGACAAGATCCATAATCTGGTCTGGACGCACAAATCGGGACGCAGGTCCCTTGTGATCGGGTGCCACGCCTCGCACGTGGTCGGCATGGACCGCGAGGAAAGCGACGCGCTCCTCGAAGAACTGCTCGCGTGGACGACGCAGTCGCGCTTTGTCTATCGGCACGAGTGGACCGTGGGCGATCTGGTCATCTGGGACAATACGGGCGTCTTGCACCGCGCAGAGCCCTACCCGATCGACAGCGGCCGGATGATGCATCGCACAACGCTGCTTGGTGAAGAAGCATTCGCCTGACGCCGCCGAAACTGATCTCAGAGAGGATTTCGAGATGACACCGAATGTTCCCGCGCATTGGGATCTTGAGGCGGATCTGGTCGCGATCGGATCCGGTGGCGGCGGCCTGTGTGCGGCGATCACGGCTGCCGATCACGGATTGAGCGCGCTGGTTCTGGAAGCCTCTGACGAACTGGGGGGCGTCACCGCCTACTCGATGGGTGAGGTCTGGATTCCGGGCAATCACCTTGCGGTCGAAGCCGGGATCGAAGACAGCATGGAAAGCGGTTTCCGGTACGTCCACTCGCTTGCCATGGGGTACGGCGAGGAAGCGCTGATGCGCAATCAGGCGATTCACGGGCCGGTTGCGCTTAAGTACTTTGAGGAAACGATCGGCCTCAAGATGATGCCGATCGCAAATTTCGCCGACTATTACTTTCCGCACAACAACGATGCGACCTCTGAAGGTCGGTATCTGGAGGTCCGGCCCTTCCCTGCCGAGACGCTGGGAGAGTGGCAGCACAAGACACGCCTGTCGCCGCACATTCCGGCCGGGTTTACGCACCAGGACATCTTCGGCGGTGGGGGCCTCGCCAACATGCTGGGGTGGGATTACGGCTTGCTCGCCGAGCGCTTGGAAAAGGATGAGCGCTGCATCGGGCCAGGCCTTGCAGCCTATTACGTCAAGGGTGCGATCGACAAAGGCGTAGATCTGCAGGTCGGCATCAGCGCTGAAGCTCTGATCAATGATGGAGAGCGCGTTGTCGGGGTTCGTGCCAAGCGCGGCGGCCGGGACGTTTTCGTAAAGGCGAGACGCGGCGTTGTGATCGCAGTCAGCGGTTTCGAGCGCAACAAGCAACTCAACAAGGATCTGAGCTTGCTGATCGATGCCGGCTCGATGGTCATGGGTACAGTTGATGGGGCGGCTATGCGACTGGCTGGTCCGGTAGGCGGCCGGATCGCTCGGGTCCCCGATCCACCGGCACTCGGCGTCCACATCCCGGGCGAAGAACATGACAATGGTTCTCCGTTGTGGCGGGGAGCCATCCCGCTCATGGGCCTGCCCCACACAATCGTTGTGAACAAGGCGGGCAAGCGGTTCAGCAACGAGGCCTTCTATCGCTCGGTCTATTTCGCAGCCGATCACATAGACGGAGCCACGCAGACGACGCCCAATCTGCCGTGCTGGATCGTTCTCGATGGGCAAGCCCGAGCCAAGTATCCGTTCGGATCCAGCATGCCAGGCGAGGACCTGCCCGAAGGCCTGAGCGTGAAGGCGAATTCGATCAGCGAACTTGCCGGAAAAATCGGGGTCGATGCCCAGGCTCTTTCCGACACTATCGAGCGGTTCAACGCTGGCGCTGAAGTTGGCCAGGATCCCGACTTCAAGCGGGGTACGTTCCCATGGGGCGCCAACATGTGCGGTGATCTCAAGCATACGCCCAACCCGAACCTGGGCGCCCTGCGGGAAGCGCCTTTCTACGCTGTGGAACTCAAGCCGATCGGCGGCGGGGGGATCAGCGGCACGGGCCTCGTCGCAGACCAGCATTGCCGTGTTCTTGGCTGGGACAACAAACCGATTGAAGGTCTCTACGCTGCTGGCGGTTCTGTCGTCCGCTTCGACACGGGGGCGGTGATGCAAAGCGGCATGTCGAATGCGCGCGGAATGACTCACGGCTACCTGTCCGGCCGACATGCCGCTGGGCAGCCGAGCGATCTCCTCGAAACCGCACTGGGCGCATCGGTATGATCGAGACCGAACAGTCCATCGTCATCGACGCTCCGATCGAAGATGTCTGGGGATACGCCAAGGACATCAACGGATGGGCGAAGCTCATGCCTGGTCTGCAGGACTGCGCGATCATCGATGACGATGATTCGCATTGGACCCTCAAAGTGGGGGTCGGCGCGCTTGTGCGTACCGTCAAAGTCTTTGTCCACGTGAACCGTTGGTCCGGTCCCGGCGAAGTCGACTTCGCCTATAGCCTGCAAGGCGACCCCGTAAGGGGCGGCGGTGTCTATCGGGCCAAAGCCCTTTCGCCAAACCAGACCGAAGTCACGTTGGGCGTACAGGTGATCGGCGAAGGACCCATGGCCCCGATGTGGGAGGCAATGGGCAAGCCGCTGCTCCCGAAATTCGCTCGTGCCTTCGCCGAGCAGTTCAAAGCGGAAATCAAGCAGGCAAGTCCGGAACCAGCAATGGCGGGCCCGGCAACTGACATGGCGCCGAAGAGGGGTTTCCTCGCTCTCGCGCGGGGCTGGCTCCGGCGGCTCTTCCGCAGCGAAGGCGTTGCGCGGCAAAACCTGAAGGGAGAAAGCAGATGAGCCAGCAGAACAAGGACCTGGTCGTCAAATTCATCAAGGCATTCAGCGACGGCGACGCTGTGGCGGCTGAAACTTGTCTGGCACCTGGAGCACAGACGCTGGCCAAGGGATTTGGCAAGCTTTCTGGGCCGAGGCCACGCGAATTGATCCTCGCGACAACGGCCGCTTTCAAGGACATGATCCCGACTGGCCTTCAGCCGCATTTCGTAACCGTGACCGCCGAGGGCGAACGGGTCGTGGTGGAATTCGAAGGTAACGCCACGCTCGCGAATGGTACGGATTATCGCAATCAATATTGCATGGTCTTCACCCTTGAGAATGGCCTGATCAAACTCGTGAACGAGTATTACTGCACGCTCCTCGCCGACGAACGCATTCTGCCGCTGCTCGCGGATGTCGAGGCACAGCGCTGATTTTTGGGGGAGATGGGCTGATGCCCCAAAAGGTGGCCCTTGTCACTGGAGGCGCCGCCGGCATAGGTGTGCGCCTGCGCGAAGAGATTGGCGCAAGACGGCGCGGCTGTCTGCTTTCTTGATCTCGACGCTGATCAAAGCGCCGAAACTGTCGCCTCCATTATGAAGGATAGTGGCCAAGGGTTAGCCCTAGCTTGCGTTTCTCTAATAGGGACCAGGCCGGTTCGCGTTAGCAAATGGACGGCGCAATACGGCGCTATCAACGTTCTGTTAAACATCGCTGCGATCACCGACTAATCGTTATTGTTCGAAATGAATGATCAGCATTCAGATGCGAATCATATGTTCAATCTAACTGTCCCTTCATTATAAACCTGGCGGTCCTGCCGGTATTATCCGGAACGCGCTTGGGTTTCACCTTAATCCAGTTGTTCCTTTTTTTTCGAATACGCTTGCCGTTGTTAAAAAATGCCGGCCGGGATTGAGAGATGCTTCAAGAGATGCGGCCAAACGCCTTTCAGCAGGGCTGGTATGACCGAGACAGTCATCTGATCGAATGCTAAAGCTCTACCATCGTTATGTATTCTGAGGGCTGAGGGTCGCCGGGATCTAAGCTCGAGATTGTGAAACTGGGGGCAGCATGTTGAAGCAATTCCTTTTCATCGGCGTCTGCGCCTGCGTGCTCGCCGGGTGCACTGATGGGTCCACGGGGCAGGCTCAGGCAAAAGAAATGCCCGGCGCGGCGGAACAACGTGGAGACGGGCTGCCTTACGAGATCAGTGATAGCGAGGTGTGGGACGTACCGGATCCCGTATCGCAACGAGGCTATCAGGTCTTCGTGGCACTGCCGCCGTCCTATCGCACGCAGCCCGAACGCCGATATCCGGTGATTTATGCGACGGACGCCGATTATGCGTTTCCACTGCTCAAGCAGATCGGGCGTCGTCTCAATGTCGAAGGACCGAAGATCGAAGAGTTCATCCTCATAGGGCTTTCCTATGCAAAAGAAGAAGGTGGAATGGAGAGCCGCCGCCGCGATTACACCCCGACGGAAAACGGCCCTGCCGGATCACCGAAGGAGGCATTACACGGTCAAGGGAAGGCCTACCAAACTTATGTTCGAGACCAAGTGCTGCCCTTCGTAGCTCAACGCTACAGAACGGACGAGAAGCGGGGGATTCTCCTAGGCCATTCATACGGCTCATTACTCGGCATGCAGATCCTGCTGAGCGAGCCTGGCCTGTTTGATGGCTATATTCTTGGGAGTCCCTCGTTCTGGTATGATCGACATTATATGATAAATCAGGCGCGTGCGTACACGACCAGCCATGACGACTTGCCCGCGCGGGTTTACATGTACGTCGGCGAATACGAAGAGACGCGCCCAGGCGATGCGCGGTTTTCCCAATCCGCCAACATGGTGACTGATACGAAGAACATGGACCAGATCCTGCGATCCCGCCAATATCGCTCCTTGCATTTGCAGACGGAAGTTCTCAATGACGAGGATCACGTCAGCGTCGCGCCGCGGGGCTTCACTCTCGGACTGAAGTACCTTCTGCCAGTGATAGCGGGGCCCCGCCAGTGAGATGGAGGCCGATCATAGCGAATGAAACGTGGACGCTGAGCCTGCGGATATATGGTCTGCGTAACGCGAGCGCCAGTCAGTGAGGCAATGCCCGTCATTCGACCTGGCCTTGGCCCCAACAGCTTTCGTGAGCACAAGACATTCGTCGCCGAATTTTTTATGTCCCGCAGGCCTATTGCGCTTAATTGCGAACAGGACTGGGTTAAAGGCAAATATGAAGTGTCCTATCGAGGCTCGATCTTATGCTGATAACAGTTCTCGTTGCAGCCATGGCTTTGCCGCAGGACGTAGTGCGGGCAGATCGAGTCTCTGGCATGCTGCCGGTCGGTATCGGTCAGGATGAGGTTGCGATTCCGGCGATAACCGATGCCGCCGTTCAAAGATGTGTTCGATTTTTCGAAGACGAACTGGCGCCCCAGGCGGGGATGCGTATTGACCGTCGCGCGATGACGTCGAGCTCGCAACAAGGGCAGATCTGGCGGGCGGACGCGGTAGCAGTAAAACCGCCCCTGCACGCCTCGCGTTTCACTTGCACCAGGGACGACAAAACTATCGAGCCATTAGGCGCCCCAGCGGCGGAATAGGGGCAGTCATGGGCCATAAGAAAGAAAATTCCCTGAACACACAGATTGGTACGCTGTTATGCTGCCTTCTGGCTCTCACACCGACCGTGGCGCTGGCCGGCCCGTCGCAGTGGTGGTTCGTTGCACAGGGAGCCGATCGGGTTCTATTCGTCGATGTGGGCTCGATCCAGCGCGAGGGTGATATAGTCCGGTATCAGGCCAGTCAGGTTATACGCGATCCCGACAATCCGGCCGCCCTCATCCGCGCGTTTATGTTGACGGACTGCAAGAAGCGAACCGAAGGCTGGGAAATGGTGATGCGCTATGGCGCCGATGATCAGCGCCTAGATGAGACGGCGATAAGCTATCCGACTGAAGCCGTGATGCCTGACACGATTGGCGATGCGCAGCTGCATTTCGTGTGCGCCGCCGAACGCACGCCGACCGAGGGCTTCCCCCTGAAGATCGACGAAGTCGCTTTTGCCGAGGCCCTGATTGCCGACACCTCGGCGGCGGAAAGCCCGGCGGCAATGCATGAACGCATGCGCCTTGATCCCACGGTGCCAGTCATCCGTTCAAAGGCGCCTGGCGTCGAAACCTTCGGTACGCCGCAGACCGCTCTGGCGGGAAATGCTGTCGTTCCGCCGCGGGATTATGCGAAGGGTGTGCAGAACCCTGTAGCCAGCGATTACGACACGGATGTGGTTGGCGAGATCTACGACATCGCCTATATGGGTGTTGAACAAGGCACGCTGATGTTCGAGAAGCGGGGCTACACCATCGACGACCTCGCCCATGCGGGTTCTGGCCAGCCCATGCGGTTTCCGGAAGCGCAGAGGGCGGTCCGGATCGGCGATTTCCTGATCGACGTGCTCGAAGCCACCTCGCAAACTTTGCGGTTTCGCGCACGGCTCATCCGCGACGGCGCGGAAGGACAAGGCTGATGATCAAGGCCTTGCGGCCCATGATCGCCGTTGCCCTGGTAAGTGTGAGAACACCGGTAATAAAAGGGGCCATCCGTCGGCTGAGAGCACCGGGATAAAAAGGGGCCAGTCCTGCTAACCTCCGTTTTTGGGCGGAGGAGAAGGATGAAGAGAGTGGAGCTTTATCAGAAGGTCCGGCGTGCGGTGATGATCGAGTGCGGTGATGATCGA
>NZ_JBFRCW010000027.1:0-22816 GCF_052113265.1 Novosphingobium sp. YAF33 | reverse complement strand
CGCCTGCACAAGCGCGTCGGACGTTCGTGCAGGACGATAGCATCACGCCCGACGCGCTTGTGCAGGCGAGCGTGCCGGATTATTCAACCGCAAGACTCTCGTTATGATCGAGGGACCGCCGGGGGGCAGGTCACCGCGCAAGGCAGCCGTTTGATGGTCAACGCTGCTGCTGCGATCGGTCCAATTTACGATTTACATGCCGGATAAAATCAGTGTTGGCGATGGGGAATTGAGTAATAGTGCAAGCTATTCAAACCATCGGTTTGCTGCTAAGCCATTGTTTGAAATGCAAATGGCGTGAAACATTGTATGATGGTAAAAGCGCGGCTTCGAGACGTTCGAAAGACCGGCCATGGCAAAGGCAGGCACCTCGATTTTGGCAATTCGCTTTCTCGGACGCGCGATCTCACAGAGATCCTGGCCCGCCCTTGATCTCGTTGCCGATAGTTAGCCTTGGTCGCGAATGGCCGTCTACCAGGAATAGATTTGTCTGAAAATGTTGTGCTTGCCGGAAAAGGCTTTACTTGATCTGCGTTAGGAGAAAGAACAGCTTACCAATCCTCCTTTTGAGAGAAAATCTTCATGTCTGAAGCTGAGCAGCCGGAACTGGCACGTCTTACCGTCGAGTTACTGAGCGCCTACGTTGCGAACAACACAGTTCAAAAGGATGAGCTGGCCGGGTTGATCGAGACCACGCGCGCCGCGCTTTCGGGAGTATCGAATGATCGTCGGGTTGCAAAGGATCATACGCCGGCTGTTTCGATCGAAGACAGCCTGGCATCGCCTGAGCACATCGTCAGCCTTATCGACGGAAAGCCGTACAAGACGCTAAAGCGGCACCTCGGCAACAACGGGCTGACAGCGGATGAGTATAAGGCTCGTTACAAACTGCCGGCCGATTATCCGCTAGTAGCTCCGAGCTATTCCGCGCATCGGCGCAAAGTTGCAAAGAACATGGGGCTTGGAGGCCGCCCTGCTTCTTCTACGTCCGCAAAGGCAACTGAAGCCCCGATCGTATCCGCTGACGCCGCTGTAGTCCGGGCGAAGAGCGCTGTTGCAAATTCAAATTCGAAAGGCTCTGCGAAAAGTGGGCCAGCCGCAGCGGCTAAGCCAAAAAAGTCAGTTTCAGCCAAAGCTCGGGAGCCGCAATCGCCGGCCACGCAGGCCGTGGCAGACGCGCCTTCGGTGAAGTTGCCTGTGCGGTCTGCAAGTGAGCTGGCGACGACGACTACAACAAGCATTGCTCCTGAGGCGTTACAGAAAGCAGCCAAGCAGACGCGCAGAATGGCTCGGGCGAAAAATGAATCGAGTGCAAACGTGCAGGGCGAAGCTGCAAGTACTGGCACACCTGCACCTGCTCCCGTCAAAACTCGCAAGAAGCTTGGCATCAGCACGGCAACTAAGGTTTCAGTAGCGTCCGCTTCCGAGCAGCCGGGCACCGCAGGCAAGGTGGAGTTTGCAAAAAACAGCCCCTCGCCGGCTTCAAAGACCGGGGCTCCGCGTACGAAGGCTAAAAAGAGCACTTCTAAACAGCCTTCGGCTAAGCGCGCCGAAGCCGGTCAAGAAGGCAACTGATACGCGTCCGACGTTGATTTGAGGATTTGTCAAAGGCGGCGGGCAGTCTTTTGGCCCGCCGCCTTTCTCGGTTTAACGGCTCGGGCTTGCACGTGAATGCACGGCGACATAGCACTTGATCTCAAAGGTTGCGCGCGACCGGGCAGGCGTAGTGGGGGCCGAGACCTTTTCTCATCCCCTGGCGCTCTGTAGACCCGAGCCAAGCTCCGACGATAAGGTGGCAAGCTTCCAGGGCCAAACGCAAAAGCGGTCTTGTTCGCTATTGCGCCCTAAGATGTCGCTTTCCTACATTTGGCGGAACCGAAACTCCGAACTTCTTTAGGAACGGCGCGTTTCCATTTTCCGCACGTCAGGTCTTGGTCGGCCGGCACTAAGGAGAGATCTCGCATGATCAAACAAGCTGTCGCTCTTCCATTCCGTTTCGGGAAAGATGGAGCGCTGGAAGTTCTTCTTGTCACGACGCGCGGGAAGGGGCGTTGGATTTTGCCAAAGGGAAAGATTGACCAAGGCTGGCGGCCGGCTGAGACAGCCGCGGCCGAGGCATTTGAAGAAGCCGGGGTAAGCGGGGCGATTTTAGAACCGCCGATAGCGGAATCGATTGCTACCGGCTGGGGCCGGGTCAGTGTTCACGCCATTCAAGTGGAACGCGTGCTCGATGAGTGGCCAGAGATGGGGCAACGGGAGCGCAGATGGGTGGCAATCGACGACGGAGTGGAAATGGTCACTGATAAGGGCCTCCAACAACTGCTCAACCGCGTCGCGACCGAGGGATTATGAAAAGCCGCGCAGGCGTAATGCTTAGAACAAAGATGGCCAGCTGCCTCAATTTCTCATGTTTACAAATGCCTTCGACGCCCCTGTTGTATTAAACGACTGAATTTAAGCAAACGGCTGTACCTGACTCCATTTGAGCCTTCTCCACAAATACGTTAATAAGGGAGGAAGGATGGCACAAGGCGTCGGGATGCTCTTAGACATTCGCGGCTCGTGTAAAAATAGCGACTGAATATAAGTGCGGCCGCGGATCAGCATATCTTCGAGATGTATTCCACGTGCGTGAGATGGAATTATGTATAAAATTGGTCGGGTTTAAAATGTCGGTCTTAAGGAATGCCGTTAGTATAAATTGAGACAATGCCGATAATTGACGTGTTTGGGCTTTCGGGGACTTTTCGCGTCACTTTGGCACGGATCGGCTTTATGTATCTAGCGGACAGTAACGAAAAAAACCTCGCAGTCGGACCGACTGCGAGGCAAGGATACAGGTTGAACGCGAAATGACCCGCGCTACCGCGGAGCTTGTGAGGGCAAGACCGCCGCGGTGCCACTAAAACTGCGGACAGCATATCGATGTTCCCGGGTAGACCTTTTTTCTTTTTTCGCGAGCAGCAGATCGCGATTTACACCAGCTGGTGCAGGCAAGTGTAGGGACATCGGATTAGCCCTTGCCGGGTGACGTCGAGCGCTCGGCGTGCGGCATACCGCACACCAGGCGGCGCTAGCGCCCAGAGTCGCGCGTGACGTCACGTCTCTCGTGGTCTTGGATACGCCGTTTAGCTCTCGAGTTTCGAAGTGCTCGGCACCTCTACACATTGCGCGTGTACGTCGACAAAGGAGAAAATCTTCGAACCAGGTGCCGTTGTTGGCGCCGGAAATGGCTCTTCTCGCATAACGTCGCGGCGTTTCCGATCCAAATTTTGTTCGTTGCGACTTCATCGTAAAGTTGAACCGCGGGGCAGCGCCATTGGTGCCTTTGAGCACAAGACAACCCGCATAGATCGACCGCTGCCTTCTACTCGTAGGTTCCAGAATACCCGCTTTCCGGATTTGGCTACCACTGGTAGCCTGATCTTCATCTTAGCCAGTGGATGCGCGGTGCGGGATAATGCACATGAAAGTAGCGCTGCATCATAATTGGCAGGTAATCTTAGCAATCCATGTTGCAATATCGCACGATGCAGGAACGGGTTTGCGCCTTGCTTGCTATGCCAGTGACGCATCACGACAGTGCGGTACCTGAGATGGAGACGCGAATGTTTATGCATAACAAGCGCTTGCAGTATACAGTGCGTGTATCGGAGACTAATCCGGTTCTTGCATCTATGCTGCTGGAACAATTTGGCGGCCCGGACGGTGAGCTGGCGGCGGCGATGCGTTATTTCACGCAAGGATTGGGCGAAGTGGATCCCGGCCGTAAGGATATGTTACTCGACATCGCGACCGAGGAGCTTAGCCATCTGGAAGTTATCGGCTCGATCGTCGCCATGCTCAATCAGGGTGTGAAGGGCGAGCTCGCCGAGGCGAGTTTGGAGGAAGCCGAGCTCTTCATGAAAATGAACGCGGGCGGCGACAGTCACACGCAGTCGCTTCTCTACGGAGGGGGACCGGCACTTACTAACAGTTCCGGTGTGCCATGGACGGCTGCTTATGTGGATACCCGGGGCGATCCCACCTGCGATCTTCGCTCGAACATCGCGGCGGAAAGCCGAGCGAAGATTATATACGAGCGTTTGATCAACATCACGGACGATCCGGGCGTGAAGGATGCTCTCGGTTTCCTGATGACCCGCGAAATAGCTCACCAGAAGAGTTTCGAAAAGGCGCTATACTCGATTCGTGAAAACTTCCCGCCCGGCAAGCTCCCAGGGGTAGCGCCTTATACGGATATGTACGTCAACGCCTCGCAAGGTGAAGGCGATGCCCAAGGACCGTGGAACACCGGCGAGCAGTGGGAAAAGATCGACGACGTCGAGGCAGAACTCCCGTTCGGGGGCGGTGAAGGGCTCCCGAGTGTCGGGCTGACCGAAGCCGAGGCGGATACGGCCGCGGCGATGATGTCGCGTCTCAAGTCTGATCCGCACGACGATCCCCTTACCGGAACCGAGCTCGGGGCCGGGCCAGGTGCTGGAAAAGTGTCGGATCGTGATCTTGGCGGTGCTAGCGACATTGAAGAGGCCGCTGCGATAGCCGCGGCGAAGACCTCGTAAGAGCTCGTTATGGCAGTTGCGGATGCAATCCGTTGGGAATTCGTCATCGGACCGCTCGATGCGCATCCGTTGCAGCATCAGTCACCAGCCCTTGTGGACCGGTAGATGAGCACCTTGCAAATTTGCTGACGTAGAAATCCAGCTGCGCAGCTATCGAGAGTAACCGAGCTGAAACTTCTGCGATTGAAGAAAATCTTTAATGATCCTGAAGAAAGCCGTTCCGCGCTCAAGGAAGGTGCTGCATTGCTTGAGGGCAATTTCTCGAGACCTCTGACAGCGCGAATTACAAGGGATTGGTGATAATGGCAGACAGAGCCGTCTCCCGTCACGCAGCTAAGCTTCCTCGAGAAACCGCCGCCTTAGAACTGGCGATGGCTGAGTTTACCAATGTGTTTGCGCCAATCGCAGACAAGTACCTGGGCCGACGACCCGCTGGCGAGCAGGCGAGCCACTGATGGCATCGGGGGTGGTGGCAGGCTTGCTAGGCAGTCTCGCCGCCGGACTCGCGACCGGGATCGGCGTTCTGCCGGTCCTGGCACGGGGCCGCCTGCGAGACAGTGACGCATCGGGATGGTTGGGATTTGCGGCTGGCGTGATGCTAGCGGCATCGTTCTTTTCGCTGATCGTGCCCGCTCTCGCTTCGGCCAGCGAACAGGGCCTTGGCCCATGGATGCGCTCGTCTCTCGTGACGGGAGCAGTACTCATGGGAGCCGCTGGGCTTGCCGCGCTAAATAGCTGCCTTCCTTCTCTCGATATGATATCGGGCGAAAGCGGCGGCCTTGTCAACGACCGCAATCGCTCAACATGGTTGATGATCTTTGCCATCACTCTCCACAATTTCCCGGAAGGAGCAGCCGTTGGCTTAAGCTTTGCAGACGGCACATACGCATCCGGGATGCCTACAGCAGTAGGTATCGGGATCCAGAACGTACCGGAAGGCCTGGCCGTGGCTGGGGCCTTATCGACGATCGGCTACGGCCGTCTGGGCTCGGCATTGGGCGGATTGGCATCCGGCCTTGTCGAACCGGTGGCGGGACTGGCCGCCGCTTTCCTCGTGACCGCAACCCAGGTGCTGCTGCCGACCGGGCTTGCCTTGGCCGCTGGAGCGATGCTCTATATTGTTGTCGCGCAGATAATTCCGGGTCTGCAAGCACGCGGCGCGGCGAAAATTGGCACGAAGGGCTTCTTCGTCGGCCTTGGCCTGATGCTTTTTCTCGATACTGCCCTTGGCTAGGCGCGGTTGCGCGTCCGAGACCTGAGCRAGCTTGCTGATCCCGACCATGCCATCGTCGCAGGGGTGGCGGCGACTGCTGCATTATCACAAGGCACGCCGGCGCGGGAGATGGCGGCGGAACGGCCCTAGTGGTTCCTGCATTAAGATTATGCCCACACGCAGCCAGCGAATGGGTGAAGCGGGATGAACGAGGCAAACAATGAACAGTGACGGTCAAGGTGCTGGTCGGGAACCTCTTGTTGACCTGGGTCAAGGCGGGCTCGCTCGTTTGGTGGCCCGCGGAAAGAACCGGGGGTTCATCTCCGCTGAACAACTCAAAGCGGCATTGCAGCATGATCAAACGTCGCCCGGGCGGATCGAAGACATCATGGCCGCCATATCCAATATGGGGATCGAGATCGTTCAATATGAAGACCTTGAAGAGGATCCGGATACTGACGCCGGGGGGGAAGGGGGCAAGGATGGCCCGAAAGTTCCAGCTTGCAACGAAGACACCGACCCAACGTCGCGACAGGCACTAGATACCGGCTCGTCTGACTGGGCGGGCCGCAGTGACGATCCCGTACGCCTGTACTTGCGGGAAATGGGCGCTGCAGAAATGCTCAGCCGCGAAGGCGAAGCTGCGATTTCGAAGCGGATCGAAGCTGGCCGGGACATGATGATCCTGGGCCTCTGCGAGAGCCCGATCACCTTCCACGCCATCATCGAGTGGTCCGAAGCGCTCAACAACGGAGAGTTGCAGCTTCGCGAGATCCTCGATCTCGACGCCATGCTCTCGAAGGAGCCCGCGCCGGAAAGCCTGTCCGAAGATGGTGAGAGCGGCGACGACGGCGAGATCGGCGAAAAGGCGGCCATTCGCTCTTTCAAGGACGAGGACGAGGACGAAGTCGAGGAAGAGTCCGGCGACGAAGTCGATGAGGACGGCAACCCGATCCCCATGCGCGAAGCCGAGGAAGAGGAAGAGGACAACACCCTCAGCCTCGCCCAGATGGAAGCGGCCCTCAAGCCCGAAGCGCTTGAGAAGTTCATGCTCATCACCGAGCTGTTCCAGGCCTTCGAGCGCCTCCAGTCGGAGCGTCTTGGCGCGCTGGCGCTGGGCATCGACTTCCCGGCCGCCAAGGAAGACCAGTACCAGCAGCTGCGCGAAGACCTGACCGCGCAGGTCGAATCGGTGAAGTTCCACGCGACGAAGATCGAATATCTCGTCGACAACCTCTACGTCTTCAACCGCCGCCTCACCACGCTGGGCGGCCAGATGCTGCGCTTGGCGGAGCGTCACAAGGTGAAGCGCGCCGACTTCCTCCATGCATATGCAGGAAATGAAGTGAACGAAACTTGGCTCACCAACATGGCCAAGAAGGACAAGAAGTGGGCGGCCTTTGCCGAGGCCGAAGCCGATCCGGTCGAGCGCATCCGTGCGGAAGTCTCGAGCATCGCCGCCGCCACCGGCATGGCGCTTACCGAGTTCCGCCGCATCGTCAACATGGTCCAGAAAGGCGAGCGCGAGGCGCGCATCGCCAAGAAGGAGATGGTCGAGGCGAACCTGCGCCTGGTGATCTCGATCGCCAAAAAGTACACGAACCGCGGCCTTCAGTTTCTGGATCTCATCCAGGAAGGCAACATCGGCCTGATGAAGGCGGTCGACAAGTTCGAGTACCGCCGCGGGTTCAAGTTTTCGACCTATGCCACTTGGTGGATCAGGCAATCGATCACGCGCTCGATCGCGGACCAGGCCCGCACGATCCGCATCCCGGTCCACATGATCGAGACGATCAACAAGCTGGTCCGATCCGGCCGCCAGTTCCTTCACGAGCAGGGCCGCGAGGCGACCCCTGAAGAAATGGCTGAGCGCTTGTCGATGCCGCTCGAAAAGGTGAAGCGCGTCCTCAAGATCGCCAAGGAACCGGTCTCGCTAGATACACCCATCGGCGACGAGGATGACAGTAGCCTCGGCGATCTCATCCAGGACGCCAATGCGGTCATCCCCGTCGACGCGGCAATCCAGGCGAACCTCAAGGAATTGATCACGCGTTCGCTGTCAACGCTATCGCCGCGGGAGGAACGCGTGCTGCGCATGCGCTTTGGCATTGGCATGAGCACGGATCATACCCTTGAGGAAGTCGGCCAGCAGTTCTCGGTCACCCGCGAGCGTATCCGCCAGATCGAGGCCAAGGCGCTGCGCAAGCTCCAGCATCCGAGCCGATCACGGATAATGCGCGTTTTTCTTGATTGACTGCTTCTCTCAGGTACCAAACATGCTAGCTGCCGCTGTCGGGCGCGAATACCCCGCCGGCAAGATGTTGGCGGCGAGCGCGCCATTGGTTCAGGAACGGCTTGGCGGACTGCCGGAAGGCTTTGGGTGAAGTGGAGGCGCGGAGACCCTTACTTTTTCCGGTTCGCTGGCAAATGCCCGAGCGCGCGTTTGCCGCCGGGCTTGCCAACAAAGGAGCGATGCGGCCGTTACGCTTAAACCAGCCGAACGGAAGATCGAGCATGAGCGTGCATGGCACACGCGGCGCAACTGCATCGGGCGCACGTTCGGACCTCTCAGGATCAACCTTTTCATCGCGCCACGCTGCGGCCGCTTTTTCGAGAGCCTGGTAGGTACAGTCCATCTGACCGCTTAACCTCGCGAGCGCCAGGGAGGAAGCAGCCAAACGGATCCATGGAACCAGAACTTGGCTTCTTCTCTTTGTGTAATGTTCTCGGCTTTCGAAGCCGGGCCCATTCACCTAGAGGAGCACCCATGGTTGACCGCCTTGCGCTACAAGACCCCCGCACTCAGTATCCCCGGCCCCCTTTTCCCAAGCAGCCTCAGCCAGCGCCTGGCCAAGCTGCAAAAATGGATCCGAAGCCTGATCATGGTGAAGAAAGCTATGTTGGTGCTGGCAAACTTAAGGGTCGCAAAGCGCTTATCACCGGTGGGGACTCTGGGATCGGACGGGCAGCTGCGATTGCCTATGCCCGCGAGGGAGCCGACGTAGCGATTTCATACCTTCCAAGCGAAGAGAACGATGCCCAGGAGGTGATTGCGCTCATCGAGGCCGAGGGGCGCAAAGCCGTAGCTCTCTCAGGCGATATCACTGATGAGGCATGGAGCCGGCAACTGGTTGAAGAGGCCATCAAGGGCCTGGGCGGAATTGACATCCTTGTTATCAATGCGGGCCGGCAGCAATTTCGCGAAGACATCAGCGAGGTTACCTCGGAGGACTTCGACAAGACGCTGAAGACCAACCTTTACGCATTGCATTGGATTGCTCAAGCTGCAGTGCCGCATCTGCCCTGCGGAGCATCGGTCATCACGACTGCATCAGTGCAGGCCTATGACCCCTCCGATATACTTCTCGATTACGCCACGACTAAGGCGGGCATCGTTGCTTATACAAAAGCCCTTGCGAAGCAGCTCATTCACAAGGGGATTCGCGCCAATGTCGTAGCGCCGGGTCCGTTCTGGACTGTGCTACAGCCAAGCGGTGGACAGCCACAGGATAAAGTGGCGAAATTTGGAGAGCAGAGCCAGTTTGGCCGGCCCGGACAGCCGGTCGAAATAGCACCGGTCTACGTGTTGCTGGCCTCGCAAGAAGGAAGTTACATCACTGGCGAAGTTTATGGCGTCACTGGCGGGGCTGGGATTGCTTGAAACAACATCGCGGCCGGGATAAAAGTCCCGGTCGCCCCCCGCCTAGTTTTCTTCCTTGAAGAAGAGAGTTCGAGGTCCTCTGACCGGCTATGTCGAACGGCCAGAATGCTTTAATATTCGGTTTGTTCCGCCGGGAGTAAGGCTCACAGTGTGCTGCCGCAGATGTTTGGCGGTCTTCTGTATGCATTTCAGCGCGCAGCTTTGCGACGGGAAAGTACTGACGGCTCAGGCTGGCTTCCTCCAGTGGACTTGCAGCATCAGGCCGCCGGAGCGCTGATTTTTAGGTAGCGTCGGGTTCTCATACCGGCGAGCGCCCTAAGTTTGACATTGCCGCCATGGGTAGCGTCGCCGTCCTTGGAAGACCTGCCGTGATTGCGACGAAAGATGGCAAAACCTCGGAAATTCGGGCCTGCGACGAGCGATATTCATGACTACCTCTCGCGCCGCTTAAGAGCGCAGATTTTGTGCTGGTTCGCTCGCCACGCCGCAGTCAGAGATCAACTGGAAGTCATTGCCAGACTTTCGAGAAGCGCGCTCACCCGTTCCACACGCGTATCATCGGCGGTTTGCTCCCTTAAGATCCAGCGGCCGTCCTTACTGGAAAGGTCGAGGGAGCCGGGCAATTTGCGCTCTTTGCATCGCGGGGTCAGCGCGATGGCGGCTGGCCCCGCATCGATACGTTCGATGCCAGCCATCCGTGCTAAGATGGCAATCCGCGCGGCTTCGATAAGCCGTTCAGCCGACCGGGGAAGCGGCCCAAAGCGGTCAACGAGTTCTTCTTCAAGAGCTTCTATCTCGTAGCTTTCTGAAAGGCGGGAGAGCCTTATATACAGACCGAGACGAATATTCGCATCCGGTATCCAATCAGGCGGCAGGCTGCCCGCTTCTCCCAAGTTGAGGTCGGGAACCCAAAGACCCGGGTCTTCGCCCCGTGCCTGCTTAAGGGCAGCTTCGAATAGATGCTGGTAAAGGTCCACCCCGATAAGTTTCATATGCCCCGCCTGGGCGTCCGCGAGCAGATCTCCAGCGCCACGTTGATCAAGGTCGGCCGCGCTTATTTCGAACCCCGAACCCAGATGATCGTAAGTTGCAAGGGTACGTAACCGCTTGATCGTTTGCTCTCCTATTTTCCCGCTCTCGGTAAGAAGGAAGACCTGACCCCGCCGGGTGCCGCGACCAACGCGTCCTCGCAATTGGTGCAGCTGCGCTAGTCCAAAGCAATCTGCCCGCCATATCAGCATTGTGTTAGCGCGCGGTACATCGAGACCCGCCTCAATGATGTTGGTTGCAAGTAGCACGTCACCGAAACCATCGCCGAACCGGACCATCGCTTCGTCAATCTCTGCCGCGGGCATCTTGCCGTGGGCTGCTATGATTTCGAGGTCGGGAACGATGCGGGCCAACCGATCGGATAGTGGTCCCAGGTCTTCGATCCGAGGGACAACCACAAAGCTCTGGCCCCCTTTAGTCCGTTCACGCATGAGGGCAGTCCGGATCGTTGCGTCGTCGGGATCCACAACACTGGTACGGATTGCTTGCCGCCGTGCAGGAGGGGTCGCAATCACCGACATCTGCTGCAGACCAATCATGGCGCGGTGCAAAGTCCTGGGGATTGGGGTGGCACTCATTGCCAAGAGGTGGACGTCTGAGCGGCCACGGAACTTTTTCTTGTCGGCAGTGCCGAAACGCTGTTCTTCGTCAATCACGACAAGGCCCAAATTGGCATAGTGTATGTCTTTGCCCATGATCGCAGCAGTGCCAATGACGATGCTGATCGTGCCGTCGGCGAGACCTGTTTTCGTAGCCTTTTTTTCTGCCGAACTCGACAAACGCGAGAGTCCAGCGACTTCAATGTTCAATCCAGCGAAGCGGCGCTGGAATGTCTGCAAGTGCTGACGAACAAGGACGGTCGTTGGAGCTGCCACGATAACTTGGTAGCCGGCCAAGGCGGTTAAGGCTGCAGCCCTCAAGGCGACTTCGGTTTTGCCATATCCCACGTCCCCGATTATCAGCCGGTCCATCGGGCGTCCGCTGGCAAGGTCGTCTCTCACCGCCTGTATTGCCCGCGTCTGATCCGCAGTCTCGTTGAAGGGAAAAGTCCCTACAAAACGTTCATAACCGGCGCTGTCCGGCTCGATTACCGGTGCCTCCAGCTTCTTTCGCTGACGAGCGAGACGAAGWAGCTCGCGCGCGCTTGCCGCAAGAGCTTCATCAATCGCCTTGCGACGTTTTCCCCAGCTTGAGCCATCCAGTTTGTCGAGTTTTACCGCATCCTTGTCTGCGCCATAACGCCAAAGCCGGGCGGCTTCGTGCACGGGAACAAGGCGCCGGTTACCCCCGGCATACTCTAGAGCGATCAGTTCGGAACTGTCATCTTCTGAGGCCGCCTCCAATCCCATAACGCGGGCAATCCCATGCTCTTCGTGGACCACGAGATCATCGATTTGAGCGTCCCGGCTGCCGATCGGCAAGCCGCCGTTGCTCTGCTGGGATTGCCCGATCAATGCCCGGCTTCCGAGCAGATCTGCCGCAGCAATCATCACAATGTCACCGCAGATTGCGCCCTGGTCGATAGGAGCCACAAGCGCGGCGTTTGCACCGGCCGGGAGTTGGCGAATTGCATCGAGGGCATCGATCGCTGTGACTTCGGTTTGAAAGGTCTTTTCGAGCTTGTTACGCAAGAAGYGAATATCTCGCTCGCATCCAACCAGGAGCAAACGCTTACTTTCGCGCATGTGCGGCGAGGCAAATTGTTTCAGTGCCGACAAGGGTGCCCGCTGCTCGGCAAAGCGTGGAACTGGTGTGGTTTGGGGGAACGAAAGGCTGCCAAGCGACCAAGCTGCTAAATCCCGCTGCCAAAGGTCTGCTTCTGCTGCATCGATTTCATCCCGACTTGCTGACGCAGCTTCACGCGCCAGGCGGATAAAGCGCTCGCGACGTATGTTGGCTTGCTCCGACATATAAATCCGGCTTGGCGGAAGATGTCGAAGGATAGTCACCTCGGCGGCCGACGTGGGTTCTGCGGCACGTCCGATCGCAAGGCTGTTGAGGGGTTCTTCGGAGAGCTGTGTAACCGGATCGTATTGACGGATGCTGGAAATATGGCCCTGCGTCACGTCAATCCGTGCGGGCAGACCGGCATCTGCGGGGTAGATATCGATGACACTGCCGCGCACTGCGATTTCGCCGGGCTCGTCGACGCGGTCGTCCGGATAGTAGCCGATCGCTTCCATTTGCGCCGCGAATACAGCGGTGTCAATTTCCTGTCCTTCGTGAAGAACGGGGGGCGCTGCATCGAATGCCGATGGATCCGCATAAAGCCGCGCGGCCGCCTCGCCGCTCATGATAGTGGCAAGGCTGGAGCGTTCCGCATCCCGGTTCAATTGGCGAAGCGCGCGCAAGGCCGCAACCCGCTGTCCGATATTGGCCGGCGAGGCGGGCGCACTGTCGCCCGGAAGAGTGTCACTTGAAGGAAGAAAGACGACATGATGGGTTGGCATGAGCGCCGCAAGGGCCATTGCTACGACCTCGGCTTGCTGGTCATCGTCGGCAAGAAAGAGGAGATCGCGCGATGTTAGTTCTTCAGCCAGCGCAAGTATGATCTCTCCGGAATTGGGGGCAGCGCGCATTATGTTGCATTCCTTGTCAGCTGGTCGGGTGCGGCAGGCCACTCTCCGTCGACCAGCGGCGGCAGTTCTTCGTATAAGGCTCGAGAGAAGCGCAGAACCAGCTTGTCAAAGGCGAAGGAAATATTCTCTTTCCCGACAGCGCGAAGTTCTTCGCCGATACCGCCCAAGCCGCTCGATGCGATCACGACATAGCTGATATCTCCCGTTTTGCAGGTAACCAGCGCTTCTACTGCTTTGCCAATCTTTTCGCCGTTCTCCGCTTCGACAGGCATGCCTGCGACACTTGTGGCCGTAAACAAGGTAGGGAAGGGGGACTTGCGGCTTGCGACGCTCGCCGACTTGCCGCCATCTTCGTAAGCGCGCTGCTTGCCGAGCCACCGCCAGATTCCAACACAATTAACTAGTGTTAAGAAACCATTCGTAGCAAGCAGGTTTGTCTGGCCCGAGGAAAATCCGACTACCGACCAGGCGATCGAACCTAAGGTAAAAACAACAAACCCCCAACCTGTCACACGCGCACCGAGGTTCGCAGCGGTCATCATAGCAGCAATCATGGTGGCTGCAGGGGCAATCCAACCGGCGAGGTCTTCCAAGTGAGCGGCTCCTAACATGGCCCGGAGTTTCTTGAACGCTCGGCCGCTCACATGGTGGCTAAGGGCAAAGAAACTTCGCTCGAAGGTGACGGTCACTCGACGAGAGGTGTATCCTGGCGTAGCCGAATTTGAGATGCGGCTTTCGGCCTTGGGATATTGCCGGACCGATCTGTTCGCTCACGTGGGTGGTTTCTGGCTATCGGCCGCATCGAAACCGCCTTTTATTCTGGGTAGCGGAAACGGCCCAGCTGGTCTTTCGAGCTTCAGCGGTTCACCGTAAGGTTCGGTGCTGACATGGTTCGGCAGCAACATTCTGCCGTAGCGCTTCTATCTTGACACAAGGGACGCGACTTTTGAAGAATCCCCGCGCAGCGGCCCTGTCGCCGGAGACCTCAATTTGATGTTGCGGGAAACTCATAGCGGCGGACGAAACCAGGCTGAACCCACTGAGCGCGATCGCCCAGGAGCGAGGAGCATCGTTAATACATCTCGTCACGCCGTCACGAGGTTATGCGCCGCCCGGCGAGCCATATGGGAAGGGGGATCAGTTTCCAGCAACAGATGGCCCCCGCTTGTCGCACGACCTACGCCTTAACCAGCGATGTCCGGCGTTTGTTGGGTCCAGCACCAACCCGAAGCTGTTCAACGGCCAGGCGCAGTACGTTCATGTGAAAAACTGTTACCTAGCGGCTATGGACCGTTAGGAGAGACGAGTGTTGCGCAGCCGCCTTTTCAATTGCTGGGCCATAAACTGACACCTATGGCACTTTACCTGCAACGTCCCGGAGATCCGCGGGTAAAGTGCCACAGGTGGAAAATGTATCGCGTATAAAAGAAGGGGATTCACCTCGGCGAACTATACCGCTAGATTCGTGATATGTTCTATCAGCTCGATCTCTTCGCTCCGCAGCCAATCATGGAAAAGCCGTTGGACATGCCTGGCGTCGTCGAGAAGATCATGGCGGTTTCCCCTCGGCCGCGGTACACTTTGTTGGTCCTCAACATGCTGGCGAAAGCGGCGAACCCGAAAGGTGTTGCCGGCCCTTATATTATCGATGAAGGGCGGGCTGTTCCAGTTCGAGATTGGCTGGGAAGGGCGTTGATCCCCATGGCGCAGCGCCATCATCGCCGTCAGGACATCCGGCGCAAATTGCTCGATGAGATGAAGAAAAAGGCGATGGTTCCGGCCAGCCAGGCTGAATTGGACAAGCTTTTGGATGCTCAGGTGCAAGAGCGTCTGCAGCAATCGGCGCGGTGCGGCGTCAGTCGTGCGGTCTCCGACCTGGTACGGGCAGGGCTGGTTCACCGGCACTATCAAGGATACCACGTGGATCATCATAACCGCGGCGCCCAGCGTGAAGTTGTTTATACCTTGTTTCCAGAAGTGAAGGCGGCGCTGAGCTGATATCCGCTTTTCCGCATCGACAATCGGCTGACCTTCAGTACGGTCGCTCTAGCCTTATGCCAATTACAGCAGAGCAGCCGGCGTTTCAGAGGCTGGCGGGCATACCTGCTCGAGAGGTGCAACCATGGCACATGTTTCTTGGCGAGACTGCGGAAAGATCGAAGGACCTGATCAGGCGCTACGATGTCTAGCGCGTCTTAGAAGGCCGAGCCCGGTCATGTGCCCGTTCGCGAACTTTACCGAGGACGCACGGAAGCGCTATAGAAGCTTTGAAGCGCGCTGGCAGCGTGGCGCTATGTCATAATTCGTGGTTTTTGCGGCAGACCAGAGCGCATGATGCCGAGGCTTTAGCATGAAAATCGCAGGGAGTTCGTGCTTCCCAAATTCGTGCTCCTACGCTGCCAGCTGGCAGCGCACTCGGAACAATCCGATTTGCTGCAGGTTCTGGGACCGGAGTTGGTCGAGCTGTTCGACGCGACGCTCTCATTGAGGGAGAACGGATTTGTTTCGCTGGGCAATAATTTTCGCGGTCGTGGCTCTGATCGCCGCGCTTCTTGGTTTTGGCGGGGTCGCAGGACTTTCCGCAGGTCTCGCCAAGTTGTTCCTCGTCGTGGCAGTCGTAGTGCTGGCACTTGGCTTCTTCTTCGGTCGCGGCCCTAGGGCTCGTTAACGCCGATCATGGTTCAAAATACGGGGTGCTTGCCTTTCGGCCAGCGCCCCGTTCGACTGGGTTTAGCAGCGCTTTGAAGCTAGAATAGCTTGCGATGCTGGATCATCAGACCAGATTAACGAATTTTCGTTGCAATACGAGAGCGACTGCTGTCGCCGCGCGGGATATCTATCATGCTCGCTGTCTGGCAGAAGTACGCAGGCGAATTCATCTTTGGCGCCTTGAACTTGATCTTCGCCTCGAAGGGGCAGCCGGGTTATTCTGCTTCCGAGAGTTTGAATCTGCTCGCGTTCCCTAAATGCGGAACTTTCGATCAAGGGTTGCGCTTGAAGTGACGCCGCGGGCTATCTCCGTTATTACCTTTTTTACGTAGACCAGCGTTCTCGATAGGCCTGCATATATGCCGCAGGTGAGCAAAGAAGAGAAGTTTACGTCTTTTTAAACGCATGCTCCTCTTCTCGAACGTTGACGGCGAGAAGACTTAGTTTGCGGATGCCTGAGGTAGATCGGCGGCTTCCTGCAAACTCCTCGCGACGACGCATAAAAACGTTTCGGCGGTGCTTGAGCGGGTCCCTGTCGACAATCCGCCCCCTTGTCCTTTCCGGTCGAGTAGCGCTAGTCAGACGAGCTTAGGTACTTGGGTGCAATCAGCAGATCGCCTTCACACGACGTGCGGCATTGTCATCCGCGCGCTCCCGCTATCCTGTCAGGCGCTTTAGTGATCGGAGTGGCCCTGTCTTTCAGCGGTGCGGTTATGTTGTAGCGTTCAAGCACTAGCCCTCCCGAGCTGCCAGAGCGTCTGTCGAAGACATACTCGGTGACTGCGCAGTTGGCGACATCCCCCTCAGCATCGATGCGGAGAATTTCAGCTTCGCTCAGAGTCTCGACGATGTAGCGGATGCAAAGGACCACAACTTGATGGGAAAAAATCATCACTCGCCGACCAGCATAGTGCAGGGAGATTGTATCCATCACAGATCGGAGCCGGAGGATGACATCGCACCAGCTCTCTCCGCCCGGCGGCCGATGGTAAAATTTTCCGAGAAGCCGGCGGAATTCCGCCTGATCGGGATGAAGCGCCCCAATGCCTTTGCTTGTTAGGCCGTCGAGAATGCCGAACTCCTTCTCGCGAAGCCTTTCATCGAAGCAGATCGGCGTATTCGCCGGCGCGCCGCCACTAGCACGGAAAATTTCGGCCGTCTGGCACGCCCGAAGGTAAGGTGATGAAAGCAGGACATCAGGTCTTTCGTTGGCGGAGTGTGCAGCGAACCACTCTCCCAATGCACGCGCCTGGTCACGTCCCAAGTCGCTCAAGGGGACATCGGCATCACGGTTTGTCAAAGCGATGCGGTCGTGCTGGGCCTCGTGAGCGATGTCCCGCGCGACGTTACCAGCACTCTGTCCATGTCGGACAATCGTGAGGCGCGAAGGCCAATGAAGTGAAGCCATTTGAACTGTCCCGGGATAGCGGAAGGTTTGGAATAAGCCTGCTGAGCAATCATTGAGAGTGGTGCGAGCCTGCGCAAAAATCGGATAAACTTGTCCGAAGCCATAGCAGTGATTAATCTGTCCGCCATCGCTCCTCTCCGCAGCTTAAAAACGCATGAGGTAAGCAGAAGGATCCATCGGTTTGCCGTTCGTACAATTTCTTAGACCATATTGCGCAGGCAAAGCGCTGCGCCGCCCAGGGTTCGGCAAAGGTGGGGGCTACGCTTTGGCCGCGAACAGTCTCGACAAAATCGGCTAAAAAGCCAAAAATGCTATCGAAACGGGGCTTCGCGCCTAATTGGTGTTAAGTGATACGCCGCCGGATTGAAAAAAATCGGGGTCAATGCTGCCGACCATAAAGCCGCAAATTGCTATGCAAGGTACTTGCTGACGTCTGCGGGTTTCAGCATCGCCGCGATGACGACGGGCAGATGTGTTGGGCGCTGGCCTGAAACCGCATCGAGCCAGAGCGCGTCTTTCATCGAAATTACGCCGTCTTTGATGGCGGTTGGAAATGGACAGCCTGCACATTCGCGGAAGCGGAAACCAGCTTTGATCGGACAACGAATTTATCCGTGAAAGCGTCGGCGCGGTTCGATCAAGATCTCTGATCGTGACGGGATCGGCTGTAGAGGAAACTGGCGAGCGCTGCCAGAAAGACGGCGGTGCGCGATGTCTCTTATCAGCTAATAGTCTGGTTGGTCGTGTTTTTTACCGCTGCATCTGCAAAGGTTCGCGGATTATCGCGCATTCCTTGATACGGACCGCCGGCAGTATGATCAGGCTGGTGGGTGTCTTTGCAGGCAGTAGCCTTCTCCTCACACCGTGCACATCGTTCGCGGAGTGCCGAGCGAGTGACACTCGAGGGTGGGCCAACGCTCTTTCTGGGTACTCGAGCGCCTTCTAATAAAAAAGGATCGAAAAGGGACGTCGCTGTCAAGTACGGTGATGGGGGCGTACGAGTGACCCTTTGGTGGACGCGCTTCAGTGCGGCGACATCTCAGACAGATCAGCTTGATCGATGAACTCGGCGAGATCCCGCGGCTTGGTTGCTCCTCCGTCTGGCACAAAGACAGCAAGTTGCACTGCGCGAGGTCGCACGTCGAAATATTGAGGCCGCCCCGGAGGGGCGGCCTCGGACCGATTGAGGGGGGATCGGTTGTCACATGCACTGTGGGACACACAGTGAATAACAAATTCACGGCAAGCGCCATTGTTCCCGGTAGGCGCGCACTCGGCCTAGGGTCCGCGCGCCGGCTGTGAAAAAGAAATGATGTGTGGGGTTTCGGAACCGGTCCGAACGGGATGCCCACTATGTGTATTGACTTGGGCGGTCGGTCTCGCCTAGCAAAACCGCGGCCGCGAGTTCGCTACCCACAACCCGCAAGCTCGCGGCCACCGTTGGGTTCCTTCCGTGCAAGTGCAGAGGAAGCCAGGTAGCATTGCCATGTCACTCCGCACCGGGAAGTCAACGTCGTTCACTATAGGTGCGACGGGGCGGTTGCGACTTACATCTTGTCAGCGAGGCTGCGCAAGTGAGGAGGGAAAAAGGCCCTCGAAAAACTCTTCTTCGATAATGCAAAAGGAGCAAGGTCCGTTTACCGGTGATCGGGAAAGGGCTGGAACTTTTTTGCGCTAGATGCGATTATAGCGCGACCGAACCGTAGATGTTCGGGGCACAGGATGTATGAGGCGACCACAGATGCGTGAACGAAAGGCGTTACAACGTCAAAGTCCGATATCGAATAAAACCGGACAAATGGCCCTGCGCGTCGCCGTCGTTGCGTTGACCATCCTCATCGCTATCTATGCAACAGCCAACGTCGTGCATATCGAAAAACATCCGAGCGTGGCGACGGGTAAGCGATAATTCCGGAACTCGGATGACACGCGGAAAGAGCAGTCGACCGAGTGCTTAGTTGCGGAAGAACGGTATAGGAAGCGAGACGCCGCTTCCGGCCGGTCTGCGCCGCAAACGATCAGCATCGGCGGCCTTTTGTTGCGCTTTAGCCAAACTGTCCGTTTCGCAAACACCGTCCTGAAGCCCGCCAGACCTTTCGTCATGACCATGTGATTTTCGCATCGAGTTCTCCCAATTGTTATGACAGTCCCGAGTTTTTCTCGTGGAAGTACCTGTCTGCTTGCATTTCACGATAAAGCCTACAGGTTTTTTTAGAATTAGGAAGTCATATGCGACTATCGCTTGATCATTTTAATGGCGAAAAAGCAATATTTTATGCTTTCTGATCCATGACTAACGGGCGGCAACGGACGTCTAGGCTTGCATATCCGCTTACGATATCCAGACTTATGGACGAACTTCCATCTTCAAGCCTCCTCATTTCAGCGTTAACGGAGGCATGAGTTGCCCATGCGCAGAGTCAGATACGATCGATTCCGCTAGGCGACGTCCATAACAGCCGATCCGGGGAGGCGCGTTCCTTGCATCCTTTTCCTCGAGCAACCCAGATGGATGCGCGCGAGCGCGGCGGCCGCGCTAACCGGAGCGGTAGGAACATGGATAGATTGCTGCCTTCGAGAACGCCGCAGCGATGCGCATCTGCTCGAGAATGCTTCCAGATCTGAAGAGCGCTGAGGAAGGCCCAAGGAAGTGATTATGCTCATTCCGACGGCAAATCACGCAAGGAGCCTCCAGGGCGTCGATGCCAGGATCCGGCCGGTCTGGTAGTTTCACTATTCTGGGCCGCCAATGAAACAAAGCTTTATCAAACAGGCGTGATGGATCTGCAGCAGTGATCGACGATCAGCAGCGGAGCAGGAAGAGTCAGCTTTGCCCGGCGAGACTGTCCTCATCGCAATTGGCTATCTTTGCTGCCCCGCCGGTTGATCTGCGAATGGACGACGGTTTTATCGCGTTGCGCTTGGCAAGCAACGCAGGTGCGTACACCCGCCAATACTTCGCGCCGCCGAGCTGGGATGGTTTCCCCGCAGTCTTCGCAGCACTCAAGCCCCTTACCAACGGGAATCCTGGCGCGTGCGCCGCGGACCGCGTCGGTAACCGTGTCGTCAATCTGATCTTGCACCGCGCCATCGCGCGACCATCCACCGGCCATAGCAGTCCCATTCCTATCCTGAGTTAAACGTGGGAACGCGTGGGGTTCGGTTCAATGCTAGCTTTGCGCCGGCACGTAGTTCGCGGCTCGCGAATAAGCTTAGCAGGGCTTCTGAAGCTTTTTATCAAAATCGAACCGGGCGAGAGATTGTCTGCCGAACAGATCAAAATCCAGTCACTTTGCTCCGATTGACGGTAGGGGCGAATTCCGTGGGACGCTGAAGGCTGAGCCGGAAACGAAGCTATCGACTGAGCGGCGGCCGCGTGGTGGCTCTGCATATCGTAGAAGCTCGCGCGATGGCCGGAAGGGCTCATGGCATCGTTAACGCAGTTTCTAATCATTGTGACGAGTGCCGCAAGCGGCGGTAAGGGGAGTGGGTGCGGTTGCGCAGCTAGGTGCAAGCCCGCGATGGGACGCACCAAGGATCAAACTAGATGCAGATTATAAAATCTAGGGTCGTTGGAGAAAGTGATACTTGTCTTCGAACACCGAATAAAAAGGTGTTCAGTCCATGGTCTCGGGATCGCGCTAGCCTCTAGCCTAATTGTAAAAGAACCTAACGCCAGAAGCGAAGATTTTCGCATGACGAATTAATGCTTTGTCGCCCGCGCCGTTTAACGTTATAGCGTGGTCTGTGAACCCTGAGCGCTGCTCAGGGTTCACTGGAAATGTCAGGCTGCCGCGGCCTTCATCAACTCTGCTTTGCGCGCGGCAAGCTGCTCACCCAAAGCTTTAAGATCCATGTCGCTCGAGCGGCATTCTGGGAAAAGCTCCTTCTCCTCCTCTTCGACGTGATGATCGACGTATTCACCGAGCACGGTCACCTTGGCATCGAAAAGCGGGTCGCCAACCTTGCCCTCCTGAATTTGAGCAATCAGATCTTTAGCGCTGGCATGCTCGACTTCAGCTTCGTCGAGCAGATCGTCGTCCTCGATGGCATCGTAGGCGGCAGGATAGAAGATTTCTTCCTCTATTTGAGTATGCACCGTTAGCGCGAGACAGATCTTATCAGCGAGTTCCTGTTTGGCAGCGTCGTCATCGGTCTTGTCATATTCCTTGAACCAGGCTTTCACTTCACGATGATCGTCCTTGAGCAGCTTGATGGCATCGCTTGGGCGAGCTGCCGCTCGTGTTGATTTGCGAGTCGAGCGGGATCCCGTCTTCGCCTTGGCCCGGGAATTCTTTTTTGTATTCGTTGTCATGTTGGCCTCCTTTCCTGTGAAAACGAGAAAGGCGGTCTGGCAGGAAGGTTCCCGCTGAAGCCGATACAGGGCGAAAGGATTATCCATCGTTTCACCCAAGTCGGTCTTATCTGGGTTCAAGGTCGCACTCACCGTAACCGCGAGCTGATCGATTGAACTTAGCCAATGTCGTGCCTTGCTTGAAAACAAGACAGCACAGCCACGTCAGGCTACTGCTGAAAACAAGCGAATCCTAGTAAAAAACAAGATCTTGATGTGTCCTTCTTCGCCGCGCTCGCCAAAGGACGAGGCCGCGCGATAAATCAGCAAGCGCCGGTCATTCAATTTGCGCAAGCGATGACTAAACAACAGGAACTAACCCCGCTCTTGTTCGCGTCCTTCGCGCAGGCGACCCGCCTTCGCACTCAATCCGACGGTCCGCCCTTTTGATGCGCAGTTCGGCCGCCCCGTCCAGCCGATAGTTTTTTTCATGTCCGGCACAGAGTAACGGTCCGATCTTGTGGCCGCCTTGATTGGGCGTTGAATCCAGTAGCGAGTTCGGATTGGTTAACGAAGGCAAAGAGAAAGCGGTGCAAGTTCTAAGTGGTGCGGCTTGCAGGATACCGGATATTAGCAACTCGCTTTCACATCGACGTCGTTTATGAAATAAACGGGTTGGGTGTCTCCAGCAGATCGCCAGACGCGTACTGCCGCTTCAAGGAAAAGGTCCTCGTAGTTGTCAAACGTCAGCAGTGCGATTTCCTCATTGAGCGCCGCAGTCAGATGACCGACTGAAATCAAGGCCGATCGTGTCACAATGAACTCCAGCTCGCTTCCGTTTTGGCGAGCAAAGAAATTTACCGCCTCGCGTTCTCCTGACCAGAATCGGCTTGCGGCGTCGAAGTTTAGATCAGGCACTTCCATTTTGGATCTCCGGCAGTGGCTTTGCCCATTCAGGCCAATCTAATCGGAACGTGCAGGTCGTGGCGAAGTTTCTGATGTCTGGCAGGCTGAGACCAGGACAACATGGAAAACACGTTCGGCGGCGCCTTCTCATACGGTGACGCCTGTATACCGGCGCGGTGTTGGGGACTGAGGTCCTGCCGCTTGAGAAAGGCCAGCCCGGCGCACGTTACCGTTTTTCGGTGACGGCAGGAAGCGCTGCTGTAGAGATTACGGAAGCAGGGGAACGGGGTAAGCGGTCAAAATCCCCCACATTTTCAGAAGCTCTGAGGTTGGTAGTTTCGTCGCATTGAACGGCGAGGTTACCAGTGAGTGATGAAATTGATTTCGAAACATGTTTCGAAACGAGCGCCCCGGGTCAGGTGCAGCGGCTTGGC
>NZ_JBFRCW010000026.1:0-26986 GCF_052113265.1 Novosphingobium sp. YAF33 | reverse complement strand
GGCAAACCTCGACCGTTGGAAGCCCTGCCTCCTGTTCCTTGATCATCCCGATGATCTGCGCCTCGGTGAAACGGCTCTTCCTCATGCGTCTGCTCCTTCTCGTGGGCAGACTCTACATCAGAATGAGGGACCTTTCGGGGGGCAGGTCAGCGGCCACGTCATCTTGGGCTTAGCCAGCTCTCGTTTTGAAACTCCTTTTGCGGCGGGGCAGCCAGCGATCCAGTCAAGCGGACTGATCGTTCTTGAACATGACGATCCCCTCTATCGGTAAACAGGTCCCGGCGACGAAACCGGAAAAGCAGCAGAAGCCGATAGGCAAGGACAGTACGCTCTGCGGTTCGTTCAGTCGTGGTGCGCAACAAACTGGACTAGAATGTTGTGCACGCCGCTCTGCCAGGTGTTACGAGGCCTGCGGTAAACAGACATTGCTGTTTTGTCTCTCTGAGGTTTAAAAGGAGACCCGAGCATAGCGGAGAACGGCGAAGTCGTTCTGCTCGATCGTCAAGTGCAAAATGATATATAGCGCCGCGAGTAAGTATCGGTTCATGGCCACGGGAGAGGACTTCGTGGAACGGGTCGAACTTCTAAACGCTTGGCGGTAGAGAATTCATATGCCCTGGATGCGTCGCGCAGCCGGAGAGCGTACGGCGCACATAATGCAGTCGGCGATCGGGTAGTTGATGCCGGATTTTCCGCCCAGACGTGAACGAGCTGGGTAACAGATATGCCCGCGCCCAAGGTGCTCGATCAGGCTTCCGAGGGTTGGGCATCCGACTGGTTCCTTTGTCTGGACGCYGACGGCAAAGACGACATGGCAGCCTCGAGCCGAATGGTGAGCTAAAGATCACCTGGAATTTCAGATAAAAGCCGCTCTCTTGCTCTAGGGGATAAATATTATTCCTAAAACCATATCGAAACAGATAAATACCCGCGTCTAAATCCCGGATGAAAAGGTGATAAATTTCCACAGCTGTTGCGGGCGAATTTCATCAATGGGCCCGTTACCGTCACTGCGAACACAGATGCGTGTATATTCAAGAAAATACCGCATATCCCTTTCAAGACAAATCGACATCTCTCAATATTAATACACGGGTGCGATATTGCCGTGAAAATCGTCAGAAGCTTCTAAAGTCGTTTTATGTGGACCAATCATGGAATATCGGCCGAATGCGTTTCAAACGAGGGGACCGCATCGAAAGCAGTTAAAATAACTGAAGAGTACTCGACTAGCTCACCGGAAAAATCGTAGTGGTCCTGAAGAGCCTGACGGTGCGGGATGCGCCGCAGCTTCGATAGCGTCAAGCTCATCAAGGTAGCCGGTCAAGCGAGACTCCCCCAGCTCTTCCTTGTGTTGGCTCCCCATGCTTCTCAGGTCTTGAAGACAACTCTCAGCCTCATGGCGCTTCATCCTCGAAAGGATTAGAGCGACAATATGCCTCGTCGCGAATTGCGCGCCTTCAAACTCGAGGGCAACTCGCTCCAGATTGTCGATCCGGCTATCAGTTGTTCTCGGCATAGATGCCTCTTTGCTCCGACGTGCGCTAACGATCGAAAACGTTCCAATTGTTCCGGCTTGAATAAATTTGTCATAAAGCTGTCTGGTCGCCATGATATGTCGACATCGCAAATTTGCAACATTTGTTCGATTAGTAACAGCGAATGTATGGGAACGGCCGAACTGACTAGGTACGGTCGAATATTTCTGGAGTGTAAACGTTGCAATCAAGCCAGCGGTGGTTTGATAGCCGAGTTTGGTAAATTCCGTGTTTGCGAAGAACGACCATGAATATTGTGGCGCCGCCCCTTCGAGTGAGGCTTTAGTACCCCGGCGCAAGCCCCGTGAGATCTGCAAATAACTTAATGTTGCGCATCTGAAATTTCGCTCGCCGCCTATATCGCGGCGAAGAATCCCTGCTATGTCGATTGGTCATTTATTCTAGTTAACTGGCAGGTTTTTTATCTGGATTTCCCGCGGATTAATTCGTTCTGCCTTGGTAAAATTTTTGAGGGCGGAACTTGGCGGGAGGGGCCGGGTTAGAATAGTATGATGTCGCACAAACAAGGCCACCACGCGATCTCCGGGCGCCGAATACTTGTAGCCGGCGGCACCACCGGTATTGGCCGTGCCGTTTTGATGTCTCTTTCGAGGTTGGGAGGCCGGGTCATGACATTCGGTCGGGATCCTGTTGCTCTTCACAAAGCTCTCCAGCAAGCTGGCCTAAGTGAGGATCGAGGGCTAACCTGCGATGTCAGCAATCCGGCCGATGTCGAGCAGGTATTTAAGACTATGGACGCGCAGATGGGCGGTATTGATGCCCTCATAACATGCGCTGCTGTCGGCGCTGAGGCTATCTTCGAGATGGAAGACTCAGACTGGCGTTATGCTGTCGAGACAAACCTATTGGGCCCGCTTGCATGTGCGCGGGCAGCGGTTCAGCGAATGCTTCCGCAAGGCGCCGGGGATATCATTCTGCTTAGTTCCATAAGCCCGGATATCAAAGCTCCTGGTGAGAGCGTCTACGCCGCAACGAAGGCAGGCATCGACACTTTTGCGCTCACTTTGCGCAAGGAAGTCGGCTGCGGAGGGGTTCGGGTTTCAGTCATCCAACCAGGTTCGGTTGCCAGTGACATGCAAACCTGTTCAGCCGAGGAACAACGCAAGGCTGTATCGCAGGCCGAGATGCTGAATGCAGACGAGGTTGCCCAAGCGATCGTATTTGTTCTCTCTCGGCCGCCGGGCTGTGTGATTCCCGTGATGCGTATCGAACCGATACGTCAGAAAATGCACTGACGAACGCCTAACTGCCGCAGCTAAAAGCTTTCTCCCGCCGCTTGGCCAACGCCTGCTAATCGCGCAAGCATTGTTTGGGCCTATCATCACTCTCCTTCCCACATCCACCTTCAATTGCCCTGCCAGTGTGCACGAGCGACATGAGGTACCGAAGGTTACCTCGGGGACGATTAATGAAGATCATTACTACGACATTCTCGAAACACCGAATGCGAGGCACACCGGTCCGACAAACTTGCTGCAGCCGTCTCGAATGGTTAGATCTTGCCGTTCCACGCGAGAAACAAGGCCACGTTAGCAGGTACCCAGGCCTCATGCCGCCCATTTGCCCATTTCATTTCTACGACCTCCTGCTCCGCCGTCCAGAGCCGCGGAGCGATACGTTTGCCGCCAGAGATAGCTGGAAATAGAGCGAGGCGCACTTTGGTGGTTTCAGGCCCGTCGATCCTGAGATTGAGGGTCAATCGGTCCAAGCGATGAATAGCCCGTACGAAGCTGTCGCAGAACAACAGGAACGGAGCGTCTTCGATACGGTGCAGTGCTCTTGTGGCGTAGATCATGGCCGCGCCGCTGCCATAAATCTCTTGTCCGACCTGCCCCGCCTTCTGTCCATTCGAATAGAGGTCTTCCAGCGGAAAGTTTAGTTCTGGATCGATATGACCATTGCGAATATCTGACGCGAGCGCCTCTGGTGGAATGGTGTCGGGATAATAGTACCAGGCCCGGTCCAACGCATGACGACAAAATTCATTGACGAGAAGTTTGGCACTGGGAATCACGTGCGGCCCGCCATAGTCCAAGTAGCGTTCGAAAGCAGCGTAACTGTCAAAACACTCGTATGCGGCCATGTAAGGCGCATCTTGAAGGCAAGTTACCCCCAAAAAATTTGTCCAGTGGCGAGCCAGGCCAATATCGCTCTTCCAGATCTGCGAATTATGGAAGAAGCTGGCCAAATAGACGTAACTTTGGTCAAGATGCTCTTGGCGGTTTGTGATGCGCCACAGGCGGATACAGGCCGCCGCGCCCCAAGCTGTCAGGTTGGCCTGGTAATTGAGATCAAACCGCATGCCCCGGGCGGCAGCAATTGCCTTCTCCGCCTCGTCTAGAAAACGTTGCTTGTGGGTCAGTTCAAAGGCTTGCAGCATGACCCACGCGTATATGCCCCCCACATCAGTCTGGCCTCGATCGTCTGCTTCTGCAACATCGGTGATAACCGTGAAATCATCGATTTTGTACATGATCGGCCATTTGTACTGGAAATGGCGAGCGGCGCGGATGCCATAATCGATGGAAGAGAGAAACAGTTCTCGCGCACGAGAATCGCCGGAAAGAGCTAAATTGGAAAGATTTAGTAAAGGGTGGTAAAGATACCAGCTATCTACGGCGTCGGCATCTTTGTCTTTACCCACGTTGGGCAGATACCTACGTAGCGTTTTTAATTCTTCATCATAAAACTTGGCGATACCGTTCATGATTTCACGGGACAGCGGATGTGGTTTTCCGGTCCAGCGGCTCCAGTCCAGGACCGCCGAAGCAATCGTCAACTGCACCATTACGTCCGGGTATTCACTCGCTACGTAAGGATGAAAGTAGCTGTGGCCATAGTGTCGGATGCGCGCCTCCGGTGCGTTTTCAAGATCCCACAGTGTCGCCTCCGCACGCGAATTCCAATCGTGCAGCGCAGGATCCGGGGGCGCCAGCCAGTCGTAAAGGGCTCCAAGCATATCGAGAAACTGCCAAGCTGAGTCGGTCTCCCCCTGCTGCGGATAGGCTCGGATAACCAATATCGTGTCATAGAGGGTTATTTTCCGGCCCACTTCGAGCACAGCCTTGCCTGTTTCCGCGTTTACCGGGGGGCGATAGCCCACATCGGGCCATTCACCGGCCACGACGCCGGTCGGCTCGCTGCCGGTCATATTGAAATAATCATTGAGCGCTGTGAAATTCTGAAGATATAGTACTTTGCCGATCGCGGGGCTTTCCAGTGTGAAGTAAAGCAAACCCGTATTGATTTTTCTTTGTCGCGCCTCGAGGCGACCTAGCGTGTCTGCAACCTCTCCGTTCCCATCGAAAGCGACCAGATCACGCGGAACCCATTCGAAAGCAAGATCGCGAGTCGGCTTGAATGTCAGAGTGGCGCGCAGCTTCTCAAGTCCAAAAGGGTCGCCTGTTATTTCCAGCCGGCTTGTGCCCAGAGTGCCCTCACACTCGACCGCTGCCAGCGTACCTGGCACTTTCAGGCTGCGACAGCGTGCATCAGGACTGAACACCGGCATGCGCAGTGCCAACCCGCCGGCTTCGCCCCGGCGCATGACGACCCACACCGTATCTTCCTCGAGCCGTACTTCGATATCGAGATCGCCTTGGCGTGCCGCTGCAGCAGGCGGCGCCGCGGTTTGTTGAAGAACCTTCGTTGCCCTAACAGTCGCTGGATCGATGGCCTGCCGGTTTCCGACGTTCGACATAGTGTCATCTCCCAAAATCACTCACATTTGCAATGCCGCTGCCCCTCGCCGGTTGCAGATGCGATGCGTTTTATGCGCGGGCCGGCGTTCGGCCGGCAAATGTACGGTGCCTGGCGGCCCAGATAGCAGGCTGCGTCATGTGCTTTTGCTTTCGGAATCACCGAAAATGACCAGCAAAGCACCGCGCGCGGATTAGAGCGCGCCCGGCGGCGTACCGAACCTGCCGGTTGTTAAGACCATGCCTAAACGGGCACCTGATCGTGACTGCCGATGCCAGCCTGCATGACAGCTGCGCGTATTTGAAGATACCGTCTGATGAGGGGATTTAGCCAGGCCTTTGGACCGATTAGGCTATCTGCGCAGAAACATTTCGTGCGCGCGAGTACCGACAAGCGCGAATTACCAGCAAAATTGCAAAGATTTGAACGTCTTCGAAACCGATTTGGCGTGATAAGCGCGATTACTCGAGTTGCTCGGCTCGTTTATCCTACTGATAGCGATTATACCCTTTCTGATAACCGGCTGCTCGGAACGTACCGAAATGACCGAATCTGCACAAAAAATCCATTAGTAGTTCGCCAGTATCTTTTGTACCATATTTGCTCGCTGCTCAGCGTGTGGGAGGAACAGCTTCCTTTCGGGCGAACAGAATTGCCTAGCCCGTAAAATTCATCTGCTTGGTCGGTGCAGGCCACGATTTGGATTTTGGGAAGCTTGTCGACGCGTAGCTTCCTTGCCGGGATGGTCCGGATTTCTGGGCGACCAATGTTTGCGGGTTGAAGGGCGGGGTTTGATTTGAGGGGGCGCAGCCCCGTGGTTCATGTGATGAGGCGAGTAATCCGATCGAGGGCGAGGCGGAAGATTTTCTGGTCGGGACAGGCGGTGGGCCATTGGATACGGATCAGGGTCTTCAACTCGGTGATGCGGGCCGCCACCTTGATGAGGCGCAGGCGTAAAGTATCGAACTGGACGGTGCGCCAGGTCGAACGCTTGGGCATGGCGCTACGCAGTCCCCACATCAGCCAGTAGGCACCGGCATGGAGAAACAGGCGCAACTGGTTGGCGGCGGCCCTGGTGCAGGATGTGCGATCGGCGGCGAGGTGGGTTTTCCAGGACTTGATGTGATTTTCCGCCTGGCCTCGCCGGCAATAGACCTGCTCGTAGAGCCGGCGGGGCGAGCCCTTCTTGAGATTTGTGACGACGAAGCGGGTGTCCGCGCCCTGATCGCCGACCTCGACGCGCGCGATAATCCGCTCGACGCGGCTCCAGCTTTTGGCGCCGTCGTGGAAGGACTTGAAGCGACGCGCCTTGCCGGCTTCAGGCGCCGCCTCGAAGCGGGCTTTGGTGCTGGCCTCGAGATCGGCGATGTGACGGCGCAATGTCGACGTCGGCGCGACACCCAGGATAAATTCGTGCCCGCCGGCCCGGCACCAGTCGATGACTTCGGGGCAGCAATAGTGACTATCGCCGCGCAGCAGGATTTGCGTCTTTGGCCAGTTGGCGCGGATCGCCCGCATCAAGCGACGCAGGAAAGCCCTGATCTCCTTGCCGCCGGGCCGTTTGGCCGGGCGCAGGACGGCGGTGATGAACCGGCCCTCGCCATCGAACACCACAATGGGCTGGAATCCATATTCGTCATGATGGGCATTGAACAATCGCAACTGCTGGCCGCCGTGCACGGCATCGAAGGTGTCATCGATGTCGAGGACAATGCGCCTGGGCACGGTGCGGAAACTCTCGCAGTACAGATCAACCATCGCCCGGCCCATGCGCAGGAGCGCACGCGTGTCGGGCAGGTTTTCCAGGCGTGAGATTGTCGGCTGTGAGCAAAGTGCACGGTCAGATGGAGCCAGGTCGAGCGCCAGCTTGAACACCGGGTCGACGCGTAGGCTGGAGGCGTCATTGCCATCTTCATAGCCTGCCGCGATCATCATCAGCCGGAACCGGATAATGTCGGCAAGGGAGTGCGTGATATGATCCGGCGCACGCGGATCGTTGATGCAGGCAGCCATACGATCGGCGACCCCAAGGCGCTGCTCAACCTCGCGCAATAGTAAAATACCGCCATCCGACGAGAGCAAACCGCCATCGAACCTTGCGTCTATCCGCTTGCCAGAAACGGGTGACAAACCGGGCAGCGGCAGAGTAGAACCATCCATGGCGGGTGTGGCTTTCCTGAAATGACGTTGATCGGACTAGGCATCTAAATCATACGTTAAATCAGTATGTTACGCTACATCCGCCAACCCGCGTGAATTTTCCGGGCTAGCAATTCGGACGAGAACAAAGGACCATCCGTGATATTAAGACGGAAGCTGCAGAACCATCGCTGCATCGGTTGGCACATCAGACTTTGGAGCCTGCTCCTCTTGCTTCTCCTGCTTCCGTTCGCGGCAATGCAGATCTCGCCGCAAGTTAGATGGGACACAGAAGACTTCGCTGCCGCAGCGGCGCTTTTATCAGGCTTCGGAGTGATGGTGGAGGCTGCTGCTCACTTCGCGCCGGGTCCGCGCTCACGCGCAGGCCTGATTATGGTTACAACGGCAATCGCGATCGTGATCTGGGCCGACGCTGCTGTGGGAATTTTCTAAAGTCCTAGTCAACGCTTGCACAAACCGAAGGAAAGATCTTCCCTGGCATTGCGCCATCTTTCATTGAATTGGACTCGAAACGTTGCAGACATCTGATTGAATATCCCTCATGCAGATCGATGTCGCCCCTGATTTTCTGCCATTGTCAGGAATGCCGCGAGCCTCCTCGCGCAAACCGGAAGACGGAGCTATTCGCCAACTTTATTTAGTATGTTATTATAAAGCGTTATGTATTTCGACGACATTTGTTGGACCGTAAAACGCTTCTCAACGCTTCGTCGGACATCGCGCCTGTCGAGCTCGCCGATATGTTCAACCGCATCGATTGCCTCATCCAAGCTGTCGACGATCAAGCCATTGACGCCGTGCTCGATGATTTCGGGCATGGAGCCACGACGCGTCGCGATTACCGGAGTTCCACAAGCCATAGCCTCTATGACCGAAAGACCGAAGGGTTCCTCGAAGTTGATAAGGTGGAGCAGCGCTCTGGCACTGCCTAGGGCGGTTGATCTAGCGGCTCCTCCCACTGGGCCGCGAAAGCACGCAGAGACGCCATCAAGCCTCGGTCTCACCTGCTGCTCGAAGTACCACTCGTCCTGCACGATTCCGTGTACTATCAACCGTCGGTCCGCAGCATGGGCAACCTCTATAGCTTCTCGCGTGCCTTTGCTATCGTGAATGCGTCCGAAGAAGAGCAGGTCCTCCGAGCCCACTGGGTCAAATGGAAAACTCGCCACATCAACGCCGTGGTGGATAGTTGCCGCGTAATCAAGAGACGGGTGCCTGTCAGCATCGCTGATTGCCACAAAGTGGATGCGATCTTCGAAAGCCTTGTACATCGGCAGGATCCGGTCTGACGAGAACCCGTGAATGGTGGTCACGATCGGAGTGTCAACGAGCCTGCTGAAGGCGTGCGCTGGAAAATCTGCCTGATTATGGATAATATCAAATTTTGCGGCCTGCTCAAACAGATGCGCCAGATGCCGGAATTCCCACACCTTGGCATCGATGGAATGATCTTCCGAGTAAGGGGCGGGTACAACGCCGGCGAGCACTCCGGAAGTGATGCTGTCTTGAGTGGCGAACAACGTCACGTCAAAGCCTTGTGAAACCAGCTCCTCAGTAAGAAGACTGGTCACAAGCTCCCACGGCCCATAGTTCCGAGGTGGCGTGCGCCAAGCAATGGGAGCAAGCATGGCTATGCGCATCTCACCCGCTCTTCTGAATCTCAAGTACCAGTCCCTCATTCGGCGACAGCGATCCATGCGCAGGCTCTGTTTGCAATGTCGAGGCAAGCACAGCTTTGATTTGGTTGTTCGCCGGAAGCTCAAAGCGACGGATGTGGGAACTAAGGTTGAGGACGACCGCTAAACGCTGCCCCCCCCCTTCTCGCAAATAAATCAGCACGTCGTTCGAGCCGCCGAGGAGAGAGAATGAACCGGTCGATAGTGCCGGGGAAGCCCGCCGAAGCGCGAGCATCCGACGGTAGAAATTGAGCATTGAAGCCGGATCATTGTTCTGGGCAGCTACGTTGCGCGAAGACCAGTCGGCGTTTAAAGGCAGCCACGGTTTGCCTGTGGTGAAACCAGCATTGGTAGTGTGATCCCAAGGCATGGGCGTACGTGAACGATCCCTCCCGATGTCTAGGGTCGGCTGCCGGAAATGTTGAGGGTCTCGGATTTCTTCCATCGGTATGAAAACCTCGCCAATGCCGAGCTCATCCCCTTGGTACAGCGTCGGTGTCCCGCGCAGCGTTAAAAGGAGCATGGCGGCGACACGGGCCTGCGGTTCTCCGACACGGGCGGCAATCCTAGGTGCGTCGTGGCTGCCTATTACCCAATTAGGCCAACCAAAACTGGGAAGCGACGCTTCGTACCCTTCAATCACACCGCGCAGGTGCTCAGCGTCCCATGGACTTTCGATAAGCTGAAAATTGAACGGTAAGTGAACTTGAGGCTGGGTCGGGGAGCCGTACCAGCGAGCGTGACGTTCGTTAGGCAAAAAAATCTCACCGACAAGCACGCGATCGCCGTATGTATCGGCTAATTCACGCAGCTTTGCCGAGATCGCATGCGCTTCTGGCTGGTCGGTGGAATGAACCTGAAGCAGGCGGTCTCTCTCGGTAATGTCGGGTGTCCACTCGGGATTTAGAGGATTATCGGGGAATGCTTCATGCTTGACGATGTGCCACAGTACGTCGATCCTGAACCCATCAACCCCGCGATCCAGCCAAAAACGCATCACATCCATCATGGCTCGCTGAACGTCGGGATTTCGCCAGTTCAGATCGGGTTGCTCTTTGAGAAATGCATGAAGGTAATATTGGCCCGTACCTTCGTCCCATTCCCACGAAGATCCGCCAAAATCGCTGATCCAGTTGTTGGGTACGCCGCCCTCTGGCGCCGGGTCTCGCCAAATATACCAATCGCGCTTCGGATTGCCGCGCGAAGACCGACTCTCCTGGAACCATAGATGCTGGTCAGAAGTGTGGTTCGGCACGAAATCGAGCAGCAGCTTGAGCCCCATCGCATGCACCGCTGAAATAAGGCTATCGAAAGCTGCCATATCGCCGAAAATCGGATCAATGTTGCAGTAGTCCGCAACGTCATACCCAAAATCTGCCATTGGAGAAGGATACACCGGTGATAACCAAATGGCATCCACGCCCAGAGAGACAATGTGCCCCAGACGCGCCTCGATTCCGGCCAAATCCCCTACGCCGTCCCCATTGGTGTCCTGATAAGAACGAGGGTAGACCTGGTAGATCACCCCGCTTTCCCACCACGGTTGCCTTCTCGTCTCGTTCATTAAAAGGTAAAGCAAACGCGCGCCAATGGTTCCGCCCGGCAGCCTGTCGCCTCCGCGCGACGCGAGCGATGCGTCCAAAAATCGCGGTGCCGGGAGCAAGAAGGTGATGGCGGCTTTCTGAGCTGTGTACACTATCCTACACAGGCGGACATCATAGGTTAACCACCGTTTCGATACTTTGCCCACGGGGAAAGAATGTTGAAAACTTCACCTCCAAGTCAGCCGATCGCCTCTATAATCGAAACATGTGGTTCGTCATTTATTCGGCGTTAAGGCGGTTTTGCCATATCGCGAAAGCCAGACACTTTTGGCCCGTGATGGCGCTGCTGACAGCTAGCTTCGGCGCCGTGCTGATCCTACTTGCGATCATGACCCATGCACAAGATCAGCTGCAAAGCACGCGCGAGGAACAAGCGCTCCAAAGTGCCGTTCTCTCCTTGAAAGCCAGCTTGCGGCACGACCTGCAAGACTATGCCAAATGGGATGACGCGGTTCGCCACATCAGCACGAATTTCGCGCCGATCTGGATCGACGACAACGTGGTTGCTTACCTTGGCCGGCTTCAGGGGTATGAGCACATTTTCATTCTTAATGACGTGAACGACACCGTCTACAGTCTGGAGAATGACAAATTCGGCAAGCGCGCAGCTGAGGTCATCCTCGGCCGTGAGCTGAAGCGGTCCATCCACCGGGTGCGGGCGATGGAACGAAGTGGAAGCCCCATTGAAGCAGGCTTCAGCCGGTCTGATGGAAAGCTGGTAGTCTACGCGACGGCGGCAGTTGTTCCCTTGACAGGCAAGGTGACCATACCTGCCGACAAACCTACCCATATGTTAGTCATTGCACACACGCTAGATGTTGGGACGCTAACTACGGTCACTGAGAACCTGCAGCTCTCACACCTTCGCCTCACACTCGTTCGCCCGGCTAAAGGCACTCGTTCGCTCCAGTTGAGAGATGTGGATGGTAACGTTGTAGGCTGGCTGGAGTGGACCCCGCAGCGGCCAGGAAACCTCCTCTTGCGGCAGGTGGCGCCTATCATAATGGGATTGGGGGTATGTTCGCTTCTAGCGGCAATTCTGATCCTGCAAAACGGGGCACAGGCGGTCGAGGCGGTGCGACAGAGCGAATTGCGAGCGCGCCATCATGCCGAGCATGATGCTTTGACCGGCCTCCCTAACCGCCGAGCGCTTGTTGCGCGAATATCGTCGCACTTGGCGAACGGCGTTGATCTCACGCTGCTATTCATGGACATGGACGGCTTCAAGGACGCAAACGATGTCTACGGTCATGCCGCCGGCGACCTGCTCCTCAGGCAAGCGGCCATCCGCTTGCTCAATTGTGCGGACGGGGCTTTCGTTGCGCGTGCAGGCGGCGACGAATTTGCGGTGTTATTTTCCGGCCCTGCAAACTGGGACACCGAATCCATCTGCAGAAGAATGATCGAAGCGACCCGGGCACCGTTCGTGATCGGTTCGTATCAGATAACCTTGGGCATAAGCATCGGCTGTGCCAACGCCCACGATCTTGGCTTCGAGGACCAGGACGAGCTCATGCGCCGAGCTGACGTCGCTATGTACGCAGCGAAAAATGACGGCAAGAACTGCCAGCGTGTATATTCTGTCTTGCTGGATGAGCGTCATTTACTTCGAATGAAGCTGGAATCCGATCTTCGCGCCTCGATCAACCGTGAAGAACTTTATGTGCAGTTCCAACCTATTGTGGCATCTGCCGGCAGCGAAATTGTTGGTGTCGAAGCACTGGTACGTTGGCGTCACCCCGAGCATGGAGAGGTGCCACCGGACGTCTTTGTTCCCATTGCCGAGTTAAGCGGCCTAATTAACGACGTCGGTAAACACGTGCTCCATCAAGCCTGCCTCGCGATGAAATTGACCGGTTTAGATTTAGCGGTGAACATCTCACCTGTTCAATTCTGGGACCACAACCTGCTTGAAGATGTGCACCAGGTTTTGAAGGAGACTGGATTTCCGCCAGAACGCTTAGAGCTGGAAATTACTGAGAGTTTGCTCCTTCGTCGGCCTGACAAAGCCGCCGAAGTCATCAGGCAGCTTCGCGGCCTCGGCATCCGTATCGCTCTGGATGATTTTGGTACTGGGTACGCCAGTATCGGTTATCTGCAACGTCTCAAGCTTGATCGGATCAAGATCGATAAGGCTTTTGTGGCGCCTCTTGGCAACGACCCTCGCGCGCGCGAGATGATAATTTCGATAGTTGCATTGGCAAACGCTTTCGACGCCCAGGTCACCGTCGAAGGCGTCGAAACCGAGGATCAGGCCCAGATCGCGCGCGCTGCGGGTTGCTCTCGAATGCAAGGTTGGCACTTTGGGCGGCCGATGGGAGCGGCCGAGCTAAACGACCGCCTTGGTCAGGCTGCATGGAAAATTTCAGCTTGAACACGCAGAGGTCAGACGCGTTTGAGGGCGTAAACTACCAAAATGGTTTGAAGATTGGCGGCTTGCGTGATTCAGCGCCCTCCGAAGTTGGAGAGTTGGATGGCCTGGCGGCGTTACAAACTGGCAGATAGAGAATGGGGCGATCATCTAGTCCTTGCTGCCGAACGAGTCTCGCCGTGTGCCACGGGAGGATGACCGCCGAGCCCCCAACGGGATCATGTGGCGCTTTCGCTCGGGCGTCGCATGGTCTGAAGCGCCGGATCGCTACGGCCCTTCGAATACTTGTTACGACCGGTTTGTCCGCTGCCACAAGGCTGGGGTCTGTTGCTGGCGGCGGTTCAACTGATTATATTGGTGAACTGGTTATGATCGATTCTACCTGCGTGCGCGTTCACCGCCATGTCCTATCGGCCTGATGCTGACTGGAGGGCAGATTGACGATGCCGGCGAACCGAGGGCGCTGATCGACACTCCCCGCTGGCGCCAACCCTGCTGGGTGATAAAAAAACTGCGGCAGCAACGCCATCCGCGAGGCGGCATCTGCTCGGAATGTTTGGCCAGCACTCTCAACCAATCCAACCGCAAGCATCCTTTCGGATACTGGCCGTAGTTCTGCCGCCAGAGCGATCTGCTCAAACGCTTCCTCAGTCGGATCAAGCTAACACGTGGAATCGCTACGCGGTACGACAAAGATCTGCCCGACTACCTTGCCGCCGTCGCGCTCGTTTGCATCCGCCTCTAGTGCGCGGCGAAAAGAGTCTACGCCCTCGCAAACTGCCGCCCTCATTGGGCAATGCTGAATACACCCATGGGCAGCATCTTAAAATGAACGATCGAGTCCAGCCGGAAGTTGTGCAGGAAGCCCCCTCCGATCTCGTTAGGAAGTGAACGAAATTCTCCCTCGTAACAGGTGGCAACATCGGACCGTTCATATTCGGGCGGACGCGAGTGATATTCGCTAAAATCAGAAAGGATCGGGCACCTGGATCGGTGCGACCATCATTTTTTGCCAATGATACATGTCTCAAACTTGAAAGGAGGAAGTGCACCGCCGCAGCGCTTAGACTGAAATAGCAAAAGTCGCTTTTTCGGCCCAAAGGGGCGCTTCTTAGCTCTGAATTTAACCGAGAACGCAATAGCTCATCGGCAAAACCGGCCGGCTGCTCGGGCGCGACAGCCTTTATTCAAGACGGCGATCCCAAAGCGAGGCCTTCAGTTGGCTTCAACTGACCAGTGTTGCTTGTTTGGCAGCGGGTTACCTGATATTTCCTCTTTAAAAGACAGGTTTTTTTCAGGCGCAACTAGGAAATGACCGATGATGAGCGATGATCATCACGAACTTATTGCGACAGTATTCCTGGGAATTTTTCTTGCGGCAACCAGTATCCTCGGTGACGGCTTCGTTGGCGCGAAGTTTCGTGCCGGGATGTTGATCTGCGGATGCTGCTTTATTATCATCGGTTTGTTCGTGCTTTGATGGGGATCGCAGATCCATACCGCAATTTTACTCGTGACGTGCTCGTACTCCTGCGAAAAACTATATCGATGGCTCCGCCAGAAGGACGTCGTTCGGCTAAACTTCGCTGCGATCAAGGCGGCCGAGTCACCATCCTGACAATCAGAGTACGAGGTCCTCATGCTGCTTCAAGACAGATGCACCAAGAGCGCGAGTTGCACCGACCCTTAATTTCCGGTCCGTTGTCCCCGCCACGTTCGCAAATTGCGCTCCGAGGGGGTTGGCGGCGTCTTGCGGCGTAATCGCGGCAAGCGATAAGAAGCCGGCGATTACCGTTTCAGAGAAGCGATTAGGCCATAATTCAGGACAACTGCGGCCAAAACTGGCTCTGGTGACGCATGACAAGCGACTCGTGCCGTACCGAATGTCGCATCGCCAATGAAAAGCGCTTTCAAGTTTTGTCCTCGATGGTTTAAAGCATGTGCCGCTAAGCCCCGGAATCGTGCCGGTCGTCGAGGCGATCCCCGAAAATCGACTGTTTGCTTTCAGCCGGTCGGTGCCTTACCCGAAAATCTTGTCTCAGATGCATGCACATAGGTGATGGGCGTTTGCATTGCTGCTCGGCGCCGAACTCGACTGCGAACTAGGTCACATACCCATAAACAGGATTCCCAAAGCGGCGGCGATCTGATTCATTCTCCGAGAAGGAGATTGATATGGCGCGGTTCGATTTGACGGATTTCGAGTGGTCGGTGATCGAGCCGCTACTGCCGACGAAGGTGCGAGGGGTGCCGCGTGTCGATGACCGCCGGGTTCTCAACGGTATTTTCTGGCGGCTGCGGACGGGCGCTCCCTGGGCCGATATTCCTGCACGATACGGCCCGTATACGACATGCGTGAACCGCTTCAACCGCTGGCGCCGGGCAGGACATTGGGCGCGGATATTGGAAGCAGTCTCAGCGGCTTACGAGGGTGACGTTCAGATGATCGATAGCTCCTCGATCCGGGTTCACCAACATGGCGCCAATGGCGATAAAAAGGGGGACCCGGTTGCATGGGCCGTTCGCGCGGTGGCCTGACAACCAAAATCCACGCGCTAGTCGATGCCAATGGCTTGCCGATCGCGCTTAAGCTCACGGCCGGCCAGGCGCACGACGGCCGTAGCGCCGCCGACATGCTCGACACTCTGGGTGATGGTGACGTGCTGCTCGCCGACCGCGCCTACGACAGTGACGCGCTCCGGGTCGAGATGGCCGCTCGCGGCATCTGGGCCAACATCAAGCCCATGCCAAACCGCAAAAGCCGCCCCGTCTTCAGCGCATTCCTTTATCGGTATCGCAATCTCGTCGAACGCTTCTTCAGCAAACTCAAGCAGTTCCGGGCGGTCGCCACGCGCTACGACAAGCGGGATGATAACTTCCTCGCCTCAGTCCAGCTTGCATCCATACGCATTTGGCTGCGCCATAATGAGTCGGTGGCCTAGAGCGCCAGACAGCCCGAAACACCACCACCGGCCCGGCCCGCCCACTTTAACGGCGAGGGGCTTATATTGCCAATACGGTTGCGGCGGCGCCGTCCCCGGAGCGTCCGATAGACCTCAGAAATCGACCAAGCCTCTATCAAGCGCGCTATCTGTTGCCTCGCATTTGACGATTTCGTGAAACCTCCTTTTTGGCTCAAGCCTTTCAGCTGTATCCCGGCGATCGGCAAACCTAATAGTTATTTTCGCCTGGCAGGCACCAAGCTCGCTCAAAAACGTTGGCTTTTTTCTCGTATACCGCTCACAGCCTTGCCATCCTCCATCTGAAAGCCTCGCAGTGTCAGAATCAGCTTGTTCGCGCGCTGCCTTACTTGAGCGCCTGTTCGCTGGACGGGGCGAGATTCGTGCTCTTGGCCGCGCCACGGACTGGAGCCTAACGCCGCTTGGTCCCGTCGAAGCGTGGCCCCAGAGCCTGCGATCGACGGTACGCCTCCTCCTGTCGTCACAATACCCCATGGTACTCACATGGGGGCCTCAGTTCACACAGATCTATAACGACGCATACTCTAAATTGATCGGCGATCGGCACCCTGCCGGCCTTGGCGCAGACATTCGCGTCACGCTCGCCGAGGCATGGGACACTCTCGGCCCCATGATCGAGCATGTGATGGTGACCGGAGAAGCGAACTGGACGCCGGCATTGCCGCTCGAGATGCACCGTGCCGGCTATCGAGAAGAGGCCTATTTCTCTGTAAGCCATGCACCAGCCGAAAATGACGATGGGGACATCGTCGGGATGCTTGCCGTTTGCTCGGAAGTCACTGACCAAATCGTGAGCGAGCGGCGACTTCAGCTGCTAGGACAGATGGCGGTAGCAGCTGGCGACGCCTGGCAGACGGTGGAAGCAGTTAGTCGCCTCGTCAGTACCGTAGCGCAGAGCCCGCTCGATATCCCGTACGCAATGCTCTATCTGCTAAGTGAGGACGAGCTCTCGCTTGCGGCAAGTCAAGGTCTTACGGATGGATCGCTGAGCGCTGAAATGCTCCGCCCGTTCAAAGCAGAGTTTGACCCTTGGGGTCTGCGGGCGGCGATGAGCGGCGCTACAACGATCTGTCAGGATGCGTTCGAATGGATACCGGTTTGCGGAGGTGCCTATCAGGATCCGGTGATGACGACGATCACCCTTCCCTTGATAGGAACGCAGGGCCGCGTCGTCGGCGCGCTGGTATGCGGCGTCTCTCCCAACAGAACACTGGATGAAAGTTATCGCTCTTTCTTCGAGCTTCTCGCGGGCCAGGTTTCGGTGGGGATACGTAACGCACAGTCCCGAGAGGAAGAACGCCGCCGCGCTCAGGAATTGGCCGAACTCGATCAGGCAAAGACCGCGTTTTTCTCGAATGTGTCGCACGAATTTCGCACTCCACTAACGCTGATCCTAGGGCCGCTTGAGGAAGCGCTTGGTAACTTGCCTCAGAGCGCAGCTGCTCATCAAGACGGATTGGAAATTGCGCGCCGCAATGCCATGCGCCTGCTTCGTCTGGTAAACACTCTCCTCGACTTCTCCCGCGTTGAAGCCCATCGCATGGCCGCAAGCTTGGAGCCGCTGAATATTGCGGAGTTAACTGCCGATCTATGTTCAAACTTCAGAGCCGCGATCGAGAAAGCAGGGCTGCGTTTCGTAGTTGATTTGCCGAACTTGTCCGGGATCGTTCTGGTCGACCAGGAAATGTACGAGAAGGTCGTTTTGAACCTGCTCTCAAATGCTTTCAAATTTACGCACGATGGCGAGATCCGGGTTCATCTCGAGGAAGCACGCGGTAGCGAGGTTATACTCACGGTGACTGATACGGGCGCCGGCATTCCGAAAAAAGAGCTGGCGAAAATATTCGACCGTTTCTACCGCATCCATGGCCAGCGCGCGCGAAGCCACGAGGGATCAGGCATCGGGCTGGCCCTTGTCAAGGAACTGGTCGAGCTCCAGGGCGGCCGAATTGCCGTGGATAGTAAGGGCGAGGGCTTGGGAACGAAGTTCACCGTCACTCTGCCAAACGCCAATGCCAGAAGGGACCTCACTCCGAAAAACTCATTGCCCGCGGAGACGGCACGGCACGCATCTACTTACGTGCAGGAGGCACTGCGCTGGTTGCCCGACCCTACTGAGCCGGAGGAACTGCGCGGGGACCGCCCCCAAATCTTGGTAGCCGACGATAATGCCGACATGCGCGCTTATATCGGCCGGCTGCTCGCCTCCGAATATGAAGTGCGTTTTGTAATTGACGGTGAACAGGCTTTGCGAGCGGCCAAGGCGAACCCGCCAGATTTGTTGCTCTCAGATATCATGATGCCGCGCCTGGATGGGTTCGCTCTTTTGCGGGCCATCAGGACTGACCCCGCCTTGGCCGCCACGCCTGTGATTTTCCTTTCGGCACGGGCAGGAGAGGACGCCCGCGTGGCCAGTCTCGAGGCGGGAGCGGACGACCACCTTATTAAACCATTTAACGCACTGGAACTCCGCGCCCGCATAGCCGGGGCGCTTGACCGGGCAAGATCGCGAGGCGAGCACGCTGCTCGCGAACGCGTGATCCAGGCCCATGACGAGGCCCTCCGCGCACGAGCGGCGCTGGAAAAAACCGAGCAGGACCTGCACGCGCTTGCCGATGCTCTCCCCGTACTTATTTCACATGTCGGCCCGGACCTGCGATATCGGTTCGTCAACCGGGCCTACGAAAAGTGGCTCGGACGACCCCTTTCAGAGATCGTTGGTGCCAGGGTCGAGGACATGATCGGGACGCAAGCCCTCGATCACGTTCGGCCACAGCTTGAGGCTGCGCTCAAAGGTGTGGCGGTTCAGTTCGAGACATTCATTCCCTATAGTAATGTTCGGCCTCGCCACGTTCGCGTCGACTATGTTCCGCGTCAGACCGGAAACGGCGCAGTCGATGGATTTTACGCGCTTGTCCAGGATATTACCGAGCGCAAACTTGCCGAGCGGCACCGCGAGCTACTCGTTGATGAGCTCAATCATCGGGTAAAGAATACCCTGGCAGTCGTTCAGTCGATCGCTGCCCAGTCATTTAAAGGCGAACGAAATCCCGCAGAGGAACGCGCGGCATTCGAAGGGCGTCTCCTGGCGCTCTCGGAAGCGCACAATCTACTCACCCGCGAAAGTTGGGATTACGCCTTGCTGGACGACGTGATCGCCGGCTCCACCCGAGCGTTCGGAAGCGAGGCAAAATTCCGCAAATCAGGCCCTCGCGTCGCACTAATGCCCAAGGCTGCGGTCAGCATAGCTTTAGCGCTGCATGAATTGTGTACCAACGCCGCCAAATACGGTGCCCTCTCCACAGAACATGGTACTGTGGACATCACGTGGACAGTCCAGGACAGCGTTACTCAGAATGCGCCCGCGTTTCAGATGTCCTGGTCGGAAACCGGCGGTCCGCAAGTTCTACCCCCGCGCAGCCGCGGCTTCGGATCAAGGCTAGTCGAACGCGGACTTGCAGCCGAGCTGGGAGGGACGGCCGAGATGACTTTCCCTGCAACCGGGCTTCGCTGTGTGATCACCGCTCCTTTGGCAAATATGGGAGACAAAAATGACCCTCAGGGGTAAACGCATTCTTGTGGTCGAGGATGAGATGCTCGTAGCAATGAACATCGAGGATTCGCTACTCGATTTCGGCGCGGTCGTGGTAGGTCCTGCGCTGCGGTTGGAAAATGCTCTCGAACTCGCCGGACAGGCGCAGTTCGATATCGCTATCCTCGATGTCAATCTGCATGGCGGACGTTCCTATCCTGTCGCAGAAGTTCTTCAGGCGCGCGGAGTACCGTTCATTTTCGCCACCGGTTATGGGCACACAGACGATGGCGAGATGTCGAATAGTGTTACAACGCTGACCAAACCCTTCCGCTCAGAAGATCTCGAGCAGGCGCTGCTGGGAGCCTTGCGCGACGCGGCATCGAGGAATGTTTTGTGAAAGCGCGGTTGGCGCGCCTACCGGCATACCGGGGTTAAGTCATGATCGCCAGGGGAAACCTCTTCGATATCCGCCTGCCGTCCTTTGATAGAGCCTTTCATAAGGAGTGCTGACAGGGCTGCTCGTACAAAACGAAAAATCGCCGAACTACGGAAAATCGATGACATCGGCAGCCGCTTTCTAAGATTCAACAAGAGACGCGCGGTCGTGCATCCTCGGCCCTTTTTCAGCCGCGGCATGCCTCGCAGATTTCTTCGTCGCTGGGCGAGCGCGTTATGACGATCTCGGTCTCCTTCCACTCGATCAGACCCAAGTCTGCAAAGGCGCCGAGCCACCCCTCCATCGGCCATTGTCCCCACCGGTTGTGAAAGACCTGGGCATTGCGCACGATGTCAGCAAAATGTTGGAGCGGCGGATCAAAGGCGCCATGATGCTGATGGAACGCCCCCGCCCCCCCCATGAACAGCAGCGGCAGGTGGGCGGCCTTCGCTCGAAAACCGAAATCCGYATCTTCCGCTCCGTAGCCGGTGAATGCCTCATCAAATCCGCCGATATCAAAAAATGCACTGCGGCGGATCCCAAACACGAGCGACCAAAACAGGCCGGGGTTCCTTTCCTCGCGAAGCCCCGAAAACGGAAATTGGCGAGCGGGATGAGGCGAAGCGCGAGTAAGAAGATCTTGCTCGCTCCAGTTTTTGTCACGCGCATCATCGGGACCCAAATAGAAAACCTGGCTGCACACCAGTGCCGGGCTGCCAATCAGGACGTCTTCCATTTTCCCGATCAAGCCGCTCATGGGAATACAATCCACATCCAGAAATAGCAGCATCTCGCCGCGCGCCTCTCTGGCAGCGGCATTTCGGGCCGAAGCAAGGGGTAATCCGGCAGAGCCGAAGCGTATAGTTCGCGCTGGAAACGGAAGCGCCGGCAAAATCACCGCCGGGGTACTTCCCATGTCAACAACTACAAGTTCGTCAGGCTGACGTTCGCTCCGGCTCAATCCTTCAATGAGCTGCGCTAGATGACCTGGACGGTCCTTTACAAGGGTAAGGACGCTAAGGCTCATAGCCGTTTGCACCAAAGGTCGAGGCGGTATTGATCCAGGCGCTGATCGCAAACGACGTTAACGGTGTGACTCAGGGCAGATTTCAACTTGGAAACGGCCTCGTCTCCGGTTTGCGGGTAGTCAGTTTCGCCGGTCCAATGCACGAGCAGGAGATGACCGCCTGGCGCCAGATGTTCTGCGATCCAGGCCGCGGCCCGCTCGAGATCGTGATCGTCCCAATAATACGCGACCTCGGACAGCAGCACGAGATCGAAGGTCTCCAGCGGTGCGTTCCTAGGAAACATCATGTTAGCAAACGATACATGCGGTAACGAGACGCAGCGCTGCTGCGCTGCACGTAGGGCGGTATCGCTGACGTCGATAGCCAAGAGTGAGCGGCAGACGGCCGCGAGTTTGCTGGTCAAAACCCCTTTTGCGCAACCAACCTCGAAACCCTTATCGTAAACTCTCGTGCCGAGGGCTGCCATCGTACACGCAAACTTTGTTTGCTCGTAGGAGCTGGTTTCGAGATTCCAGGGATCTTCATCTCCCTTGAACATCTCCTCGAAATACTCGGGCTCCAGACTGGCGCTGCCGCTCATGATCGTCTCTGCAGGTGGAGGATGTCGATTGATGGCATATTCAGTCGCTCTTTTGGAAGGCGAAAACCTGACCCGCAGGCGCCGGTTAGCTGGCTGCGATGGGCACGCAAAGCGTGGCGACGCTTGCCAATCGGCATAGGTGAAGTACGCAGAGCCTGCCCCGCTCGGCGATTTGGCGGGCTCGCCCACACGTAGTATTCAGCTACCATCAAAGACCTTTTCGAAGCCGCACTGACGGCCTGGGCAAGATGCGCTGCGGCCGCATGATCGCAATGCGGTTCAGCCAGGGCAGTCACGGCAATCGCGTCGACCCGCCAACGCCGGCAAAAAGCGGCCAGGAGCCTCGCTGCTCGATTGAACTGAGGCTCGCCTGCCTCAAAAGGCGCCGCGTCTTTCCAATCGAGATGGACATGGTGCGTTTTCCGGGTGCCGGTAAGACGGAACAGCGCGCCCGCAGCCTCGGCTTTTCGCCGGGCAGCAAGACGCCGGGGGGAAACACTGCCAGGGTCATGAGAGGCGGACCCGTCAGTAAGGTAGGCCACACCAGCCAAGCGCCCTGTTCCTGATGCCTGGGCGATCAGCGCGCCGGCGCCCAAAGTTTCATCATCGGGATGCGGCGCCAGCACCAGCCAACGGCAATCGCGCCAGGGAGAAGCGTTCATCATCAAGTCTACCACAAGGCGTCCCCCCATCCCCAAGCGTCGTGGTCCAGCCATGTCAAAGCTGCTTGATCGCGCGCGTAGTCGGGCCCGGCCTGCCGTAGATAGAGCGCGAGATCGCGCGTGATCTTGTCGATCCGTTGTCCTTCCATGGCGCTGCGCGTGCCAGTTATCCGCGCTGCAAGTTCCATCACGTCAAGGGCGGCGCGCTCGACCACGCCTCGCGTCAGGCGCGCAAAGGCAGCACCGTCCGGATCGTCTCGCGCCGCGCGAAGAGCACATTCCCTGACCCATAGATAGGCTGTGCGCGTAGCCGCGACGCAGTCTGCAAACTTCGCTCGTTGCAGCGGGTCCTGCCTTCCGGCTTCGGACATTGCCAATCGCGTTTCTATTAGAAGCGCTTCGATCCCACCGAGCTGAACCGCGGTAAAGCGCCAGGCTCCTGCGGTAAAACGGGGGTCGCGATCATAATCGCCGGGAAGACCAAGCAGATCAGCCTCCTCGACGCGCATATCGGTAAGATCGTAGCCTCCGCTCATGCTGGCACGCATTCCGCGCACGCGCCAACGAGACATATCTGCGCGTTCCATGTCATTGCCCGCAACGATCACTAACCGGCGCTCGCTTTCTTCGCCTTGAGCTGTGATGATAGCCCGGGCAAGCCCTCCTGTGCCGCTGGCAAAAGATTTGCTACCCGCAAGCTCGTAGCCACCGCAGGAGCCGCGTTTGAGGCGCACGCCTGGTTGTGGTTCAGTCGCCCACACACCGTAAAATGCTCCGGCCTCCAATTCGTCGCGGAGACGATCCTGCTGCTGAGGTGTGCCATACCAGCCGAACAAGGCCATCGCGTTAACGTGTCCTTCGTACAGGCGCCCAAGGCTAAGATCGGCCCGCCCGATGATCCGAAGGACGTCGAAAAGACTGCATTGGCGGATGTCCTCATTCGCAAATACCCACCCTCCACTCGCTTTGGGCGCGAAATCCCGGTGAAGCCCTGCCGATGCGAGTTCCTGCATGCTTTCAGTCGGGTAGCCAGGCGCTTCGTCGTACCGTGCTCCCAGCAACGCTAGCCGCGATTGAAGCGCCGTGGCTCGTTGAGCCGGTGCTTGCCGGGGCAAGAGCATGCTCCTGGCCTCGCTCATGCGATGGTTTCGCGCTGCAGCGTTGCGTCAGCCGCGCAGCGCGCAAGCCACTGCGCGGCCATCTGCGTTCCATGCGGATCGCCCAATGCCGTACGAGCTGCTGGTTCCAGTGTACCGACCTGCTCTAAAATAGCGGCCCACTGATCTGCGCGAGGCCATTGGGGCAATACCAACGCCGCGCCGAGTCTGGAGAGCCCTTGTGCCGTAACTCGTTGCTCATCATAGGGCCGTCCCTCCGGAATGCAGATGAAAGGCTTGTCTGCCGCAATGACCGCCCCCACGAGTCCATCGCCGGCTGCCCCCACAACGATCGAAGCATCGGCGATCTCTTGCTCTGCTGTTTCAACCCATCCAGCCAGTTTCAGGTTTGCAGGTTGTTCTGTTGCCGGAGCCACAGGCCCTATGACGCGCCATTCCCAATCGGGGCAAGCCATTGCAGCCTGCGCCAACAGCTTCCCGTCGCCCGGCAGCCCGCCGCGTCCGATCACCACCAAAATGCGCCGGGTGGCCCGCCGTACGCGGAGACAAGCAGACGTGGCCGCAGAAGCAGCGATGCCAGGGAAATAGACAGTCTTGTCGCGGATCCAGGCAGGGGTGTCAGCCATTTCGAGGGTCGGATGAAAAGGCGCCATCAAGCCAATCGCGCCGCGGAACGCCTCGAGATGGGGCGCATCATCACGCTTACCGTTTAGACGCACGCAAATCGTCGGCACGGAAGCAAGCCGCGCAAGCATCGCCACCTCCACCGAGACATCGACTACCATGATTGCTGGCTCCTCGGCAGCGATCCAGCTGGCGATCCGAGCCACCCGTTCTCTAATCCCCCCATGGTCAAGGGGTGCGTAATGCAAAGTATCGGGTCTGCACGGTGCATCATCAAGCCCATCAAATCTCCCCGATCCCGGGCGGTCGTCAGGCAGATCTAGCCCCCGGTCACCAATTCCTGTTCCCAGCAAAACAAGCGGCCAGTCTATTGCTCTCAAGATGGCTTCCGCCCGGGTCCGATGGCCCGCGCCCTGATGATGCACATAGTAGCCAATGGGGCGACGCCTCACGACAATACTTCCAGTGTCATGTCATGCGGCATGGGACCAAGCAGCGGCTCACCAAGAGCTATGAGCCTTTGGCCTTGCGGCATGCTCCGCAAGCGCCGCCGCCAGGCCGCCCTTTCGTGCCAATGACGGAAAGAAGGAGCTCGCGGGACTTCTCCCTTGCTGGCGAGTGCGAAAAGGTTGTCCATTGCGGCGGCCATCCCGCCTGTTGCCCGGCCCTCGCGGCGAGGCGAAACGAATGTGAAGACATCCGGCGGGTGCGCCAAACGCCCGCCTTGCGCGACCGCAGCTCGAACCAGTTCTCGATCTTCCCCCGTAGGGAGCAAGGGAACACCCCCGCAAGCGTCATAGAGATCTGCGCGGATCGCCAGCGAGGCGCCTGTATGATCTCCGTGACGTGGTGGAGCATCCCAAGGGATTGGATCGACAGCGTCCTCGATCGCCCGCACCGCTTCCCAGTAGCGCTCCCAAGCAGTGTGTAGCTTGCCTACCGGTCCAGGAAGCATTTCAGATCCTTCGATCTCTATCTTTCCGCCCACTATATCTGCGCCTCGGCGAATTGCCGCAACATTATTGGCCAGCCATTCAGATGGCGGCCGGGTGTCGGCATCAGTGCTCAACAAAATGCCCCGCGATGGTACCAGGAGCAGCCTAAGTCCTGCCTCCATGGCTGCGCGGCGTGCCGAGCCAGCATGGGCAAGGCGATCGCAAAACGTGAGGTTAAGGGCATGTACAGCGATGCGGCCGGCGTGGAAAGCTTGTGCCCGTGCGAGCCGATCAAGACTATCATCGCTGGAATTGTTTACCGCGATAACGACCTTAACTGGCGCTGGCCAGTTCTGCTCCGCCAAGGCGGCGAGCAAGATTTCCAAACGAGCTGCCTCGTTCCGAGCAGGCACGCAAACACATAAGTCCAGTTCGTCAGCTGCTTGCCATTTCATGGCTACTTCAGACCTGCCACGGGGCGACTGCCGATGAAGCAGCGCCGGCAAGCGGGTCCGCCGTCACGCCAACACAGCCGGGTGCATAGGATCCTGCCGCGATCCGGCGGCGATAGAGCGCTTCATACCCATCCACCATCCGGGCAGCATCGCAGGTCTGCTCCGCGCGTCGCCGACATGCTCGTCGCTCGAGGCTGAGCGCCGCCAATCCCGCCTCCGCCAGCGATCCCACGTCGTCTGGCACAGCAAGCGCACCGCAACTTGCATCGAGTATCTCCGGGATAGCCCCGCGCGCAAATGCGGCGACAGGCACCCCGCTGGCCAAAGCCTCGGCCACTACAAGCCCATAGGGCTCATCCCACATAGGCGTACATAGGAATGCCCGCGCGCCCCCGACAAGCCTGGCAAGTTCGGAATGCGCAAGATGGCCGACGTGGATCGTGTCGACCCCCAGTTGGGGCGCAATGCAATCTCGATAATAGTCGTGGTCGAGGATGGGACCCGCGATTCGTAAGGGCAGGCCAATTCGGCGCGCCGCTTCAATCGCGAGGTGGAGGCCTTTTTCCGGCACGATGCGTCCATACCAGACAAGGTATCCTGCAGCATCAGCTCGGGCACGGAACGCGAACTTTTCAAGATCGATGCCGTTGAGAATTACCTCATCCGTTGTTGCCACATGACCCCATAGGTCGCCGACGGATCGCGAGACGGCGACGAATGTGTGATCTTTTGCATTGCAGACCCGGATCCCACTTTCGAGCCAACAGAACGGCGGTGTGTGTAAAGTGGTGACCATCGGCATGGGCAGAGTATCGGCGAGGGTCACCGGCAGGTAATGCAGTGAGTTATTATGAATGACATCGAAATGCCGACTGCGCAGCGCGTTCATCAAACTGAGATAAGCATGATGTTCCTTGAAGAACGTCACGTCGTCCGCCTCGGCTGTTCCCACGGTCTCGAGAGCCGTTTCAGAACAGATTGCCTCCACACCGAGACTCACGTCGGAATGCAGGGAAGCGAATACCGTCACGTCATGCCCTCGGTCGCGCAGGGATCTCGCCAAAAGATGCGTGTGCATCTCGAGTCCGCCAGCAAATGGCTCCGCAATCGGATACTTGAGGTGGGCGATGATCCCGATCCGCAGGGGCTGTTTGCCCGCCCCTGCGGAAACGGAAGACGGGGCAATTTGCCGGTTAGTGCACCGCGGGCGGTGCAAAGCCTCAGGCTGCGGGCCGTGCATCCAGGTCTACCTCCATTTCGCGCGGCCAGTGACGCAGCGCGCGGCAGGCCTTGAGGAAGGCGCCGGCATCCTTGGCACTGCCCAGTTTCAGGCAGGCCTCGTCGAGATCGCCGGCGATCCCGGCTTTGGCGAAGATCGTCTCCGCCGCGCTGGTGTAACCGATGAACTTGCAATGCGCGAAGGCGTCAGTGACGAAATCCTTCGCCGCCGCATCCATCGCGAGCAGCCCTGCGCCCTCCCCGGACACCACCAGAGCCACGGCATCGAACAGCACCGAAGGGCCGCCGTCGATCTTGTGCTTGGCGGCCAGACGGGTCCCGTCC
>NZ_JBFRCW010000025.1:0-58911 GCF_052113265.1 Novosphingobium sp. YAF33 | reverse complement strand
CCCGAAAGCCCAAAACCAACCCCTGAAATCAGGCCAACGCCCGGGGAAGTGGCCCTCGGGCTACGCCCTCACGCCACTTCCCCGGGCGGCCGCCACACTGGCCTGGTTTTACTCCGCCCCGTGGCCGACTTTTGCGCCGCCGTTGACAGACAGGAATGTGGTCAGCGAGTAGCTCGATACGCAGGGATTCGATATATGCTTTAACGGCGTGTTTCGATGCCGAATAAGCCCCGAGGATGGGGGACGGCATGTCGGAAGCGATAGAGCCAATCGTAATCACCCGGCCGCCGCGGATCTGCATATTTTTCAGCGCCGCCCTGCAACCGTGTACGACACCGAAATAGTTGGTTTCAAAGAGCCGGCGGTGCTCGTCCTCCGGTGTTTCTAGTAGTTTGGCGTAGATCGCGACACCGGCACAATTGACCCAGCAGTCGATCTGCCCGTAGCGCCGGACTGCCTCATCTGCGGCCGCCTCAAGGGCGGCAGCGTCGCCTACATCAGCGACGGCGAATACAGCGCGATATCCCTCGGCGCGGATTTCCTGTACTATTCTGGCAAGAGCGGGTTGGCTTCTTGCGATAAGGAGGACGCGAGCGCCGCGGCGCGCCGCGGAACGAGCAATGAGCAGGCCGATCCCTGAGCTTGCACCGGTGACGACAACGACCTGGGATGCCAAAGGCAAGGAAGGCGTCATAACATCTCGCCCGTGGGAACACTTTGCAAGAAGCGGGGAAAAGCGCTGAGAGGCGAGTTCAGCGGTTTTGTGGTACCGCGTCGGGTCTTCAGCGAGCAATAAGTCATTTGACAATCATCCGGGGTCTTTACCAGGTCGCTGTTTGTGAGTGGCTGTACCGTTGCTGGAGGATGCTTTATCCGCGTTGGGCGGAAGGATATCATCCGGGCCTTCTGCTGGCGCTGCAGGTGATCGCGCCTCATTGCTCTTCTTGCTATCATTCATGACGCTTCTCCGCCGAAAAAGAACGATATCATCGCTTCGGGGTTACCTTTCTGACTCAACGTCATCCGCCGAATAGCCGTTCCCGGTCTATCACGTGATCAAGCTGCATCGGTATGCCCAGACACGGTTTTTTTGAGTTAAACTGCGATTATCGATAACATCGTCGCACTGTGAGGTGAAGTAACACCGCAGGAACCGTGCGAGTCGATATCAACGACTACTGCTTCAGGATCGGTGAGCCCCTGCGGACACGGCGAGGCCCCCGCTCGCGTAATACTTTGTAGTTTCCGAGAGCAGAGGCGGACGGTCCGAAGCCGCACTGAGGCAGCGTGGACGTGCTGACCTAGGGATGGCTTCTTGCACGGCTCATAGCTTGCCTGTGTGAGCGCGCGTTCCCAGGCGGCCAAATTGGTGCTTTGTTTTGCCTCTTCTTGAGATAGGTCTCGCCGCGCGGCTTGGGAATGCTCACTCGGCGGCGACTGAGACCGGGCCAGAACTAGCGGGATTGTCGCTACAAATCTCTTCGGCGAACCAAGCGCATGTACGAGCGAGACCTTTGACCAGGGACATTTGAGGCTGCCAATCCAGCAGGGCTGTGGCGCGCGCGATGTCGGGCTTGCGACGGCGAGGATCGTCCATCGGAAGAGGGAGATAGCTCACCTCGACGTCGCGGCCGACGATCTCAAGCACGGCATCCAGCAACTCGTTCACAGACCTTTCTTCCGGATTTCCAAGGTTGATCGGTTCGAGCCTCTGTTTCGCTTTCCATCAACCTAATAAGGCCGTCGACCATGTCCGAAACATAGCAGAAGCTACGCGTCTGCGTACCGTCGCCATAGATCGTGACGTTGCGACCAGACAATGCCTGACATATGAGATTCGAGACTACCCGGCCGTCGTCAGGCCGAGAGCTTTGCTTGGCAACTGGAAACACCGCTTACAGAGGTTCGGTCGGTAGAGTTTCGCCGAAAGGATCCGAACCGCCCGGCAAACTGGTATACTGCACATCTGACGCTGGCAGATGGAAGTGCAAGGTGGCAGGATTGGTGGCACCTCGCTGATGGCGATTGGGGGGCTGGGTATTTCCAGAACAACGCGTGTAGTTATTGTGACGTCGTTGTAGCAGAAACGGCCGATATTGCTTTTGGCGACGCGTGGGTGGAACCTTACAGTTCCGATGGTCGCGGCACGAATGTAGTAATAGTCCGCAGTCGAGAAGTCGACGCTCTCATCCGATGTGCGATAGCAGACAAACGGCTGGGGCTGCAGGAGGTCAGCGCCGATTTTGTGGCCGAAACCCAGGCTGCCGGGCTACGGCAGCGGCGCGAAGGCCTGGCCTACCGGTTGGCGTTCTCGCCGCCGCCCCTCTCGCTAAGGAAACGCGTCGCCAAATCACGCAACATCCCTCTAAGGCGCAAACTTATCTACCGGGCCAGAAGGCTAATTTCCATACATAGCCATGAGATATTTTGGCTGTCCAAGCGTTTGCAGGTGCCGGTTATTTATCTTTATTGGGCATGGGGGTCAAAATACGTCTATGAAGGGCTCGCTTACCTGCGTGGTCCGCTCGGAACGCTATTTTCATACCTCGACCGTTCGAGAGATCGCGATTAGCTCCGCAAGAATCGCATTTTGGGCGAAAGCGTCCTTTAATGCCAGGGCAGTTGTATGAAGATCTCTAGTGTCATCTGCGTTCGATCACTCTTGTATGTAACRACACAATCGAACTGAACAAATCAGTAGATAATTACTGGCCGGCGTCGGTCTTTAATCCTCTTCTGGCGCCGGTCCAAAATCCCGACCTTTTTCTTTCGGTTATGGGAGGACGGGAGCGCCTGATAACACCGAAAGAGATCAGCGCCCGGCAAGTTTGAGTGTTTCCCCGCCAAGAGGCTACTATAAGGCATATGCCGCTGCGTTTCAGGCAGGTTCGTAGCTCTGCTTCTGTTTCAAACGGCGTTGCAGAAATGCTAGGACCAGCGCTTCCTCCGGCTGAAGGTCGCCGATGCTTTCTCTTAACTCGCGTTCGACTTCCTGCTCAATTTCCAGGATGAGCGCATCTTCCATATAGCTGTCGATCACTTCGGGATGAATATAACATTTTCGGCAGATCGCCGGCGTGTTGCCGAGCCGCGATGCTACCTGTTCGATTGCGGCCCTAATGTTCCGCTTCGCGGCCGCTTCGCTGTCGTACTGCTCGAATTCTGCCAGGGCGAGAGCTGCAAGGACCGTGCCCGTCCATGTGCGGAAGTCTTTGGCGCTCACATCGCGGCCGCTTATTTCGCGCAGGTAAGCATTGACGTCGCTTGAAGTGACCGAGCGCTGGACCCCGTCCTCATCGAGGTATTGGAACAAATGCTGGCCAGGTAGCTCCTGGCTTTGTTTTACGATGCGGGCAATGCGCCGATCGGTCAGCCTGAGATTCCACTGCTTTCCGCTTTTTCCTTTGAAGCGGAATTTCATCTCGTTTCCGTCAATCTTGACATGTCGGTCATTCAGGGTCGTGAGACCGTAACTTTTGTTCTGCTTGACATAGTCAGCATTGCCAACACGGATCATCGTCGTTTCAAGAAGACGCACAATGGTGGCGAGAACCTTTTCCCGCGGCAGACCGCGCCTGCGCATATCATTATCAATGGCGCCTCTTATCGACGGCAGAGCCTGCGCAAAAGCGAGCATGTGCTCATACTTGGAGCTGTCGCGGATTTCCCGGAACCGCGTATGGTACCGATATTGCTTACGCCCACGCCCATCGCGACCAGTAGCCTGAATGTGACCATTTGCGTCGGGGCAAATCCAGACCTCTGTATACGCAGCAGGGATGCCGATGCCTCTGATCCGTTCCAGCACGGCCGGGTCTGAGACCCGCGATCCGTCTGGCATTCGGTAGGACCATCCCCTGCCGCTTTTACGCCGCGAAATTCCGGGTTCCTGATCATTGACATAGCGTAGACCGGCGCTCAGCGCAGCGTCGTATGGATCGACGAGGGATTGATCTTCAGGCATCGGACTAACGATGTTCATGGGTAATGAACGCGCCAGGCTGGCATGGTTTCCCGGGATGCGCCTTCCTGATCCGGGCTTATTTTTGCGAGTACAGATAGGCTGAAATATCGCGTGCCTTTCGAAGCGGCATAGGCTGCTTTGGCATTCCGCAGCCGGGCGACACCTTCTGTGGATCCTGCAACCAGTTAATCAAGTTGCTCGGGTCGTTCGCTAATCGGCCCCCTATCTGGGCACGCAGACCCAGATGCGTAAGATCCGGGCCGACCTGACCGTCGGCGCCCGGCACGCCGGGTATGATATGGCAACTTCCACAGCCATACTGAACCAGCGCTGATTTGCCGGCTCCTTCGTTGCCCCCACTCAAGCTTTCGGCACGAAGGCGCGCAGTGTGGCGTCCCTGTAAATATTCGTAAGCACCCGCAGCGATCGAGATCATAAGCGCTGCGCCTATAAGCAGGATTAGCCATTGCAGGCTGCTCGGTATCGCTCGTCTAGCCATGCACGGGCTTCCATAGGCGCTGCATGAGAAGGAGGGCTGCTCCTCCGTGAACCAGCCCGCCCGGCACCCACATGATGAGGCCGGCCAGCTGTTGATCTTCTGCCGGTGTGAGACCGAACGGTGCCATGCCCATCGTCGAGTAGCCAGAATACCAAGGACTTGAGGCGAAGGCCATCAGCGCGCCAAGAGCTCCAGACACGATCGACGTTATCACGAGGCAAAGGGCGGCAACGCTGATGGATCGATGCCGCGCAAGCATGGCATACCAGAACAGCAAGGCAGCAGTCAGGAATGCGGCGTGCTGTACAGCATGCCACCATTCACTCGCCAGAGCCAGATTGAAGAGGGTAGGCATGTGCCATAACCACAGTACTCCCGCTTGGATAATGGTCGCAGTCACGGGAGCAGACAAAAAGCCCCAAAGTGAAGCAAACCGAGAGCGGACAACCCAGCTTCCAACAGGCTGCCGGATCTGAGACGGAAGGGCCCAAAGCATGACGGGAAGCGGCTTCGAGAAGACGAGTAGCGGTGCGGCGACCAGCATGATGAGCTCGTGTTCGACCATGTGCGCGCAGAACGCTAGTTCGCCAGCTTCATGCAAAGGCGATACAAGGGCCAGGGAAAGAACGATCCAGCCGCTGCCAAACAGACGGGCCCGGTGAAGCAGCTGGTTTGCTCCTCGCCTGGAGCGGGATCGAAGCCGCCGCCACCCCGCGCCGAATAGCAATGCACTAAAAAGGAGCGGTGTGACGATTCCCGGATCGAAGTTCCATTGCGGCAAGCCATGATGGCTCGTAACCGTCGTATGTGCGAAGGCTCCCGGTGAGGGATAAAGCCCGAGACAAACGCAGGCCACAGCACAGGCGAAGTCTCTTAGCCGGTACATACGGGCACAGTCGCAACAGCGAGGATCTGGAAGCCGATAGCGAGACAGAACATTCTTGAAAAAGCCGGCTGTAATTTTGACAGCCAACCGCTCGTATCTGCCTCTGCGCGGTCCCGAAATGGGCGGCCAAACCAGACACTTGCTAAGCAGATCGCTATGCTCGCAAGACCCCATATGACCCCGACCATGCGTTCCCCGCATCGAGCTTTATCGAGAACTGATAAACCCTGTTCAAAGACGAACCAGGTTGCCGGAGGCAGGCTCAAAGCAACCCACGAACGAGCCTGCGCGCTCATGATAGTCTCGGCGTCCAATAGATGAGCACATAGAGGGGAAGCCAGCAAATGGCCACGAACGTCCAGTAGTTGGAATTATCCTCAACATCGGCAAATTGGTCGTCCTCCACTTCATGAGTAAACAACCACGCTGTCAGCACGGCGGATTCTCCCCATTCGGTCACGATATGAGTGGTATGCAGCACCAGGAGCAGCCAGGTGATCGAGCCGAAGCTGTCGTTGTACCAGGAAACGCCCAGGCTATGGAACTCCATAGCCCGCGCGCCGAGAAGGGCGAGCGTAATGAGCGACATTGCCAGCATTCCCCATCTGACGCCCGCACGGTGCTTTGCGCGTGCCCAGCGAAGGACAAGCAGGTTCGGCAGTTCGCTGGTAAGCAGGCCCGCCGTGAACACGCCGCCCCATAGCAGATCCGGTACCGCGTCCCCTTCGGGCGGCCAGACTGCTGCCTGGGTCATGAAGTAGAGGTAGGCGGCTGCGGCGAGCGCGAAGCCCGTGCCCTCAATCAGCATGAAACCGACGTTGCCCCACCAGACCAGATGGTCTGCTCCGCTTGCGCTGCGGGGAAGGTGGGAGAGGTCGCAGACCGCGACGATCCGGGGGGTATCACTCATGACCCGGCTCCAAGCGGTCCATCACTGGCGCGCGGGCGGACCGGCCAGAACCAACCTGTAAGCGAGGCAGCAATGGGCAGTAAGCCAATCGCTATAGCCCACGGCGTGAAAATGCTGCCGACGAACATGGCAGAGACGGCGATCGCGCTGATGAGAGGCCATATTGATGGTCCCGCACTTTTCTGCCAGTAAAGGGGTCGCGCTTCGGCAACGCTCGTTATGAGAACTTCTCGCCGCGCGAGCACGGATCCGGTGACAACTTCTAGCTCTCCCGGGCGGTCCCACAAAGGCGTCAAGGAAGACACCTGCGGCGCGAACGCGAAGTTGGGCGGCGGCGGCGGTGCCGGACACGCCCACTCCAGAGTTGGCGCCTGCCAGGGGTTGGAGCCGCTCAGCTCGCCGCGCCAATAGCTCGCGAATGCGTTGCCAGCGAATACAAGGGCACCGATGACGGCAATGACCGAGCCGGCGGTGGCGACCTGGTTGAGTCCCTCCCAGCCCAGCCCAGCTGGATATGTATAAATGCGCCGCGGCATGCCCAGAAGACCAAGTATGTGCATCGGGAAAAAACCGAGGTTGAAGCCGCCGACAATCAGCGCGAAAGCGACCTTGCCCCAACGTTCCGACATCATCCGGCCGGTCGCTTTGGGGTACCAGTAACAAAATGCTCCGAACAACGGGAAAATCGCTCCCCCGACGAGAACGTAGTGAAGATGCGCGACCACGAAATATGTGTCGGTGAGCTGCAGGTCCAGGGCCGCCGAAGCGGTCATGACGCCTGATAGGCCGCCAAGAACGAAGGTGGCAAGAAAGCCAATCATCCAGAGCATCGGTGTCGCGAAACGAACGCGGCCGCTCCAGATCGTTGCTATCCAGCAAAAAATCTGCAGGCCCGCCGGCAAGGAGATGGCCATGCTTGCCGCTGTGTAGAAGTTATTGCCGAGGCGCGGCAGGCCGACTGCAAACATATGGTGTACCCACAGACCGAAAGCGAGCGCGCCGATTGCCATGATAGACAGCACTACCACGCTATGACCAAGCAAGGGCCGACGGGCGAAGGTCTCGATGATAGATGAAACAAAGCCCGTCGCGGGCACGAAGATGATGTAGACTTCCGGGTGGCCGAAAAACCAAAAGAGATGCTGAAATAGCAGTGGATCTCCGCCGCTGGCGACAGCGAAGAACTGTGTGGAGACCAGCCGATCCGATATGAGCATAGACGTCACTAGCATGACCGCTGGCATTGAAAGGATCGTCATCAACGAGGCGATGAGCATGGCCCAGAGGAAGACCGGCATTTTGGCGAGCGTCATACCCGGAGGACGCATTTTCAAGATCGTCGCAGCTACGTTGACCGAAGCTGCAAGCGCGGCCACTTCCGTGAAAGTGATCATTTGAGCCCAAACGTCTGCCCGGTGTCCAGGCGAATAGGCCGGGCCGGAAAGAGGAGGGTACTCAAACCAGCCGAGATCGGGGGTGATGCCGATGGCATGAGCAAGCCATAAGGTCAGAACCCCGCCGAAGTAGAGCCAGAAGCTGAAAGCGCCGAGGCGGGGAAAGGCCATGTTGTGCGTGCCGAGCATCAACGGGACGATCCAGAAGGCCATCGCTTCCATGATCGGCACGGATACGAGAAACAACATGGTCGAACCATGGAGAGAGAAGCTCTCATTATAGAGCTGCGGCCCCATTCGGGTATTGTCCGGAACGGAGAGCTGCCAGCGCATGTCAAGTGCGAGCAAGCCTGCTAATAGCATCAGGAACAGGGCCGTGACAATGTAACGCCCCGCGATCCGTTTGTGATCGACGGTGGTTAGGAAGCCCCATAGTCCTGGTGGGTCGCCCCAAGTACGATTGAGCTGTTCAATACGAGAAGGGACTACCGTCATTTCAGGCCTGCCAGATAGTCTGCGACTGCGTCAGCACGGCTCGCACTCAACCCGCTAGCGGGCATCATGGTACCTGGTTTTAACGCCTGAGGCTGGACGATCCATCCTTGCAGCCCTCCGCGCGTCATTGGCAAGGTTCCTGCGGCAATCGATCGCCTTCCGGCGATATGGGTAAGATCGGGCCCTGCTTTTCCCTTGGCCGAAGTACCACGGATTACGTGGCAGCTTGCACAGTGCGCATCAAAAACTGGAGCGCCAGGGAGGGATTGTAAGGAACCGAGCTGAGCGGGCGCTGCTTGACGGGCCAGCCAACTATCGAAACTGCGCGCATCTTCAATACGTACGTCAAGAGCCATATGGGCGTGCTGGGCTCCGCAATATTCGGCGCATTGTCCGCGATACCAGCCTAACCGGCGCGGCGTAAGGTCAAGCTGGTTGGGGCGGCCGGGTACCATGTCGATCTTGCCCGCAACATTAGGCACCCAGAAGCTGTGAATAACGTCTGATGTCCGGACAAGAACCCTTGTGGTGCGGGAGACTGGCAGATGAAGCTCATTTGCCGTCTCGATCCATTTACCAGTTGCGGCATCCTGGTACTCGATCCGCCACCACCATTGATGCGCTGTGATCCTCACGAGCATCGCCGGCTGAGCGCGGGTTGAAAAAAGCGCACGGTCGGCGAGGAAGCTGGCCAATATCAACGCGGTAAGTGCCAGTGTGATGACAGTCGCTGCGCCCCATAGACCTTTGCCGATGCTTGGTTCCTGTGCGACGTTGATTTTGCGGGCAGCAGCTGCCTTACCGCGCAGGACACTCCAGCATAGGCCCACCAGAACGCTCGCGTAGAGTAGCCCGGATACGATGAACATCAGTATCAGGAGCTGATGGAGAGCAACTGCTTGGTCACCCGCCGGCGCAAGCGGAGATTGTTGATGCGCGCATCCGCCAATGACTAGCATAAGCGCTAGCGCGCAGGCCCGTTTCATAGGGGGCCTTTCCAGATCCGACCGCTGGGCTCCGAGGATTGGTCGTCGTTAAGGCGGTCAATTTTCTCCTCATGATGACGGGGCAGATCACGAACGTAGGCCGTGAGTTGCCAAATCTGTTCGCTGGGAATCGAAACGCCGAAGCCAAGGCCAGGGTGGCCGTTGGCGATAGCAGAATAGATAAAGGTGAAAGATCGCCTTTTTTCGGGGGTTGGCGCATCAAGGGAGATCGGAGCGCCCGCGTGATGGCAACCGTTGCAACCGTACCAGGAGAAATATCGACCGCCCTGGGAAATCTGGTAGAAGTTGTTTTCGGCAATTGAAATTCGGGGGTCCGTCCGCCCATTCGGCGCGGTTTGCGGCAAGTCAGGGCCAAGTGCGCGTTCCTCGCTACTGCACGAGATGAGCAAACCGGCAAGAATGGCGATGGCAAGTGACCGGCTCACTAGCAAACGATCCGAACAGGAATGCCCTTCGCTGCCGGTGTTTTGGATTCCTCGTCATGATACCACAGAGGCATCAACGGGTTCATTTCAGGATAATATGCGCCGATGCACCCACGCGGCAGCGAGAACGGTGTAATCGTCAATCCATCCACTTGCCGGTGAACACCGTCACCCGCATCGCTCGCAAGAGCAACCAATTGTCCGTCAGACAAGCCAGCCGCAGCGATGTCGTCTGGGTGCATGAGCACAACGCTACGGGTGCCTTCGATGCCGCGTAGCCGATCCGAAAAGCCATAGATCGTCGTGTTGAATTGGTCATTGGACCGGAGGGTCATCAGCCGGTACCGGCCCAGCGCGTCGGCAAAGCCGACGGAGCGCATGGATTTTGGCACTGTAAATTGAGCCTTGCCACTTTCCGTTTTCCAGATGCGCTCACGAGCGGCGTTGCCCCTATAGAAACCGCCAGGGGTGAAAACGCGCTCATTGAAGTCGCGGAACTGGTCCGGGTAGGTCTCCTCGATGGATTGACGTACTTTCGAATAATCCGCTGCCCAGGCATCCCAGGTGACTTTGGGGTTGGGAGCCAGCGTTGCTTTTGCCAGTCCGGCAACGATGGCAAGTTCGGACATCAAGAAGGGAGAGGCTGGTGTGTTTTTTCCTAGCGAGCCGTGGATGCAGGAAAGCGAGTCTTCCATCGTTACTGCCTGGGGGCCACTCGCTTGAAGGTCCTCTTCCGAGCGACCAAGGCACGGAAGTAAATAGGCCACTTTGCCGTTTATCAAATGACTACGGTTGAGCTTCGTGGCGATCTGGACCGTCAAGCGCAGGCCGGCCCAGGCCCGTTCCATCTTTTCACGCTCGGGAATGGCCCGTACGAAGTTCCCGCCCAGTCCGATAAAGGCCCGAACTTTTCCTGAAAGGATATTTTGACAGGCCTTGACGGTGTTCATGCCCTCTTCGCGTGGAGGCTCGAAGCCAAACTGTTCAGCGAGTTGATCGAGCGGCACAAGTTCAGGCTTTTCAGATATGCCGACGGTTCTTTGACCCTGTACGTTGGAATGCCCTCGCACAGGGGAGATACCAGTACCTTCGCGCCCGATATTACCTTTGAGCAGCCACAGGTTGGTCAGCGCTGCGAGATTGTCAAAACCGTGGACATGCTGAGTCAGGCCCATACCATACATCGCGATCGCCCGCGGCGCCTCTGCGTAAATTTCTGCCGCGGTTAGTAGATCTTCTCGCGAAAGCCCACTTTCCTCCTCGACTTTCGGCCACTCCAACGCCGTGGCCCATTCCTTCAGCTCTTCGAAGCCGATGGTGTGCTGGTCAATAAAGTCTACATCGAGAACGTGCTGCTTCTTCTCGGTCCAGGTTCTTTTTTCAATTTCAAACAAATGTTTGATCATCCCTGAGATCGCAGCGATATCTCCGCCCGTCTTTACCTGAAGGTACAAGGTGGATATTTGCGTTTTCTTTGGGGTAAGCATTTCGACTGGACTTTGCGGATTCTTGAAAACCTCCAGGCCCTTTTCTCGCACTGGATTGAAGGTCACGATCTTTGCGCCGCGCTTGACCGCTTCCTGCAATGGATGAAGTAAGCGAGGGCTGTTCGAACCGGTGTTCTGGCCAAAAAAGAAGATTGTATCGCAAAGATGCAGATCGGAAAGAATGCAGGTTCCCACTGGGGAACCGATGAGCTTTTTCAGGGCTACCGACGTCGTCTCGTGGCACATGTTCGAGCTGTCGGGGAGGTTATTATGCCCATACAAACGTGCAAAAAGCGCATAAAGGTAGCTGGTCTCGAGAGATGCCCGACCGGACGCATAGAATACCGCATCTTGCGGGCTGATCGCCTGGAGCTCGGCTCCGATCTTCGCAAATGCTTCGTCCCAGCTGCAAGGCACATACTTATCACTTACCGGATCGTATCGCAGTGGGTGGGTGAGGCGACCCTGATGCTCGAGGTCATGATCTGACCAAGTCTTCAGTTCCTCGACCGTGTGTTGAGCGAAGAATTCTGGGGAGCAGCGGCGACTGGTAAGCTCCCAGATCGTCGCCTTGGCTCCGTTTTCGCAAAATTCCAATGGGTGCGGGTGAGCAGGCTTGGTCCATGCACATGAAACGCACATGAAGCCCTTAACCTTATTCTGGCGCCGTAATGTGTTCAGCGCAGCAGGCGTGGGTGCCTCCCGCCACGCCGTCTCGGCGATCCCCCTTACAGATCCCCATCCGCCTTCGGCACCCTCATAGTGAACGGTATGCTCGTCTTCGTTTGTCGGCATGAGGTTCTCGCATTCTGATCAGCTATCCAGAAACGCACCAGCAATGTAGCGGTTCGCTCGCTATAATCTGTATCAACAAAGCGTTTTCAAAGGCTCGCAGAGAATCTACCGGTTTCGCATCACGTTTAGCCCCTGGCAGCCCAGACCCAATGACGGCGCTGCCCACGACGAAGCAGACCATGGAGCCTCAATTAATCGGGCCGTTTCAGTGTCGAGGTGAACAGGCCTCTTTCAGGCATACCTATTAACTTCGCCAAAGGGCGAGGCGGTAAGGCCAGTCGGGACGCAGCCATTCTCACATCCTGTCCGAAAGCAGCGCAGCGATAGTACCTCGACTGTTTACCGGGCCAACAGAAGGGGTAGCAGGCGCGAGCATCTGTCCCGCGCCTGCACGTATTTTTATCAGATGCCGGCCGATCGCGCCTGGGTGGCGTTGTGCCCCCCTGCGCGGTAAAGCGCTTCGCGAACGCCCTGCGTATCGACGCCAGTGTCTTCCACGGTAACCACCACGGCGCCATCCTTCATGCGTTCGCCATAGTAAGCGGCATCTTCCTCACTGACACCATGTTTGGTGAGAGTCTCGTTGAGGGTACCGCCGATGGCGCCCAGCACCGCACCGATTCCGACGGCCTCGGGTACCGCCGAAGCGGCGATTGCACCAGCCGCAGCCAGTGGTCCTACCCCCGGGATAGCGAGTGCGGCAACGCCGAGACCAGCGCCAAGTGCACCGCCGCCAAGGATGCCGCGAAGCACGTTGCGGTGATGCTCATCGGTGACTTCGCCGTCGCCCGAGCGGGTTGTGGTTGTGCCGCCATGGTGCGCGATGACGGAAAGATCGCCGTCGCTCAGTCCCAAAGCCCTCAGCTGAGACACGGCACGCTCTGCATCGGCGTGCGTGTCGAAGATTGCGGATACCTTTGACATCGGTTCTCTCCTATCGGCCTAGTGCCGGCAATACAAAGCAGCACACCGAAAGATCGTTCCTTACTAAGCGGCCGTTCGAGGCATTTTGCGAGCAGCTGCCTTGCACCTATTGGCCTGGGTAAGAATAAGGGTCCGCAAAACGCAGATGAATGGAAAAGAAGCTCGCGCTTGCCGGGATCAACCAAGGCAATACCGAGGACGAAGCAAACCGAGTTGCTGTCAACCGATCCGCCGTCTGGTAACAGGATATTTTTTGTTGGTTTCGCCCATGACCGGATCAACAGTTGCGAAATAGGGTAACAAGCAAGATCGACGATCAGTCGCAGCTCTTGTGCTCCGCTGTGCCTAGGCACTCGGCACGTGGCCCGAGAACATGAGTGCTGTCAGCGTAAAGGGTCAGGCGCTCCCGAGAGCGCCAAAGTTTGTTCGCCTGGGCTGGCCTTGTGCGGATGCTGATATCCAAGTTGATAAGGACCAACTTTGCAGGCCACGGGCGATATCGACCAATGCCGCAATAGGGGCGATAAAGCGCAAGGCGGCGCTCCATTTCAGCGCCGAAGTTTTGTTGGCTATCGGCGTAGCGTTCACGCCTGACCCCGCTCCCAGTCGAATGAAAATTTATAAAGCATTAGCATTAGAAATAGCATCGCCCTCGTTGACGCCAATGTTGCGACCACGGCACGGCGCGACTGACACTCGAGAGCTCTTGGACAGGTTCAATAAGGCGATCAGCGCCGCCCCCGCGAATTCTGCCATGAAAGCGAGATGTCTCGCTTCACGGGACTGGCGATTTAAACGGCAGGGCCAGCTTGAAAGTGAGGGTCGCAATCCCGCAGGCGAGGAGGCGAGGAGGCGAGGAAGCGAGCAAGGTCAAGGCGAGAGGTGCTCGATCAAGCTTGCGAAAGCGGCAATAACTGGATCGCGGCGTAATACGTCACGGGGTTAGGCTGCCGTACGGCTACTTGGCGGCCCGTTAGTCTGTGAAGCAGCAGCGGTTCAAATTTGATAGCACGAATAACGGGCGCGTGGGAGAACCGGGCGGACGGGGCAGGGCGGCGACGGATTATCCAATCGACCCGTATTCGATGCGCTCGCAGGTTCAGCGGTCAGGCATCGTCTTCGATTTCAAGCCACCAGTATCGCATGGCAGCGTTCCAGCCCTAGCCGTGCGTCTTCGGCAAATCCTGCCGCGAACCGAGCATCGGAGGCATTGCCCTGTTAGCTCTCGGGCTGAGAGCATACGACAGGTTTTTTTATTGCCGCCGTGTCTTCATCAAGGGCCTTGGTCCGATCGATAGAGCAGCACAAGGATATTGGAATCGGCGCGCTGTTCCTCGCAGAGCGAGCGGCATGGGGTGTTAGGTGAGCGACTGCACAACTGGGCAGGGCGATCGTCAGCCTTTCAAGTGCTGCTCGACCGCATCTGCGCTGTTACCGACCGCCTTCACCGCCTCTTCCAGCCGTTCCTTGCTGACGCCAAACTTGCCGGTCCAATAAGCGACCTCATAATCCTCGCCCAGCGCAATGCGCGCACGGTCCTGGGGGCCGCGAGAAGTCTTGTCGTCTGTCATTTCCGCTTCCTCATTCATTGATGAGTTTAGTGAACGCTTTGGCGATGAGCCGGTTTCCAGGATAGGCGCGCCGTGAAGCGGCGGTCGGCGAGCTGAGTCCGGCACGGGCCGGAACGAGTCCGCGTCTCGCGCGCTTTCATCCACATGACGACTAAAGGCTGTTGATCATGACGCGAGCAAGCTCGGGACGCAGGAAAGCGACTTCAAGCAGCAGCGCACCGCCTTTCCGCCCGGTGCAGCTCGCGACCTTGGTCGACACCGTTCCTACTGGCAATCGCTGGCTGCATGAGATGAAATATGACGGTTACCGCGTGTTGCTGAGCGTTGGCGGCGGCGAGGCGGTTGCTTATACGCGCTCCGGTCTCGACTGGTCGGACAAGTTTAGCGCGCTGGTCGCCGATGCCGCGAAGCTGAAAGTTGGCTCGGCGCTCATCGATGGAGAGGCGGTTGTGCTCGACGCCGAGGGTCGCTCCAGCTTTCAGGCGCTGCAGAATGCCCTAAAAAGCGCGCCCGGTTCGATCGACTATTATGCGTTCGACCTGCTGGAGCTTGATGGCGAGGACCTAACTCAGCTGACACTGACCGAGCGCAAGGCGAAGCTCGCGAAGATCCTTCCCAAAGGCAATTCGCGATTGCGTTATTCGGATCACATTGCGGGCAATGGCGAAAAGTTGCTTAACCAGTTCTGCGCCGCGGGCCTCGAGGGAGTTGTCTCCAAGCAGTCCGATGGCCGGTACGTCGGCTCGCGATCGGGAGGCTGGCTCAAGACCAAATGCATCAAGCGTCAGGAGTTCGTCGTGGTCGGATGGACTCCGTCGGACAAGTCGCGGCTGTTCCGATCGCTGATCCTCGGCGTCTACGAGGATGGAGTGCTCCGTTACGCCGGCAAGGTTGGCACCGGTTTCGACAACCAGGAGATTATCGACCTGATGGCGGTCATGACACCGCTCGAACAGGAAGCGCCAACCGTGAAGGCACCGCGCGCAGAGGTTCGTGGGGCGCATTGGCTGCGATCCGAGCTGGTCGCGGAGATCGCATTTACCGAGATGACCAATGAGGGGACGCTCCGGCATCCCTCCTACCTGGGTCTGCGCGAGGACAAGAAGCCGGAGGCGATAGTGGTGGAAACCGAGGCGCCGGTGAAGGCGGCTACCGCACCGGTCACATCGGTCGCCATCAGCAACCGCGACCGCGTCATCTTTCCCGAGGGCAAGCTCACCAAGGGGGAGCTGGCGGATTACTACGCGCAAGTGGCGCCGATCATGCTGCCTTGGGCCGGATCGCGACCGATCAGTCTTGTGCGCTGCCCCCAGGGGCGGGCCAAGAAATGCTTCTTCCAGAAGCATGACGCAGGCAGTTTCGGAGATGCCGTGCGGCATGTCGCGATCCGCGAAAAGGACGGGCATGATGAGCCCTATCTCTTCCTCGACACCCCAGCGGGGCTGCTCACTTGTGTGCAGATGGGCACGATCGAGTTTCATGGGTGGGGTTCGAGGATCGAGGATGTGGAAAAGGCCGACCGCCTCGTCTTCGATCTAGATCCCGATGTCGGCCTTGATTTCGAGAATGTGCGCAGCGCCGCCTTCCAGTTTCGCGACATCCTTAAGACGCTGGGCCTCGAGACCTTTCCGATGCTGACCGGCGGCAAGGGCGTGCATGTGATCGCCCCGCTGGTTCCGGAGGCGGAGTGGCCGGAAGTGAAGGACTTTGCGCATCGGCTTGCGCAGGCCGTTGCCCAGAGCGACCCGGAGCATTTCACCGCCGCTTTGCCAAAAGTACAGCGCAAGGGCCGCATCTTCGTCGATTATCTTCGCAACCAGCGCGGAGCGACGGCGGTCATGCCCTATGGGGTCCGCGCACGTGAAGGCGCACCGGTCGCTGTACCGATCACCTGGAAGGAAATGGAGACGATCGACAAGCCATCGCACTGGAGCATCCGTGATGGTGCCGAACTTGTAAGGCGGGCCGGCTCGGCAGCGCTGAGCGGTTGGGGCCGCGCCGACCAGAAATTGCCCGGCCTATGAAGATCGCCACCTACAATGTGAACGGCGTGAATGGGCGGCTGCCGGTGTTGCTGCGCTGGCTCGAGGAAGCAGAACCCGATGTGGTTGTGCTACAGGAGTTGAAAGCGCCGCAGGAGAAATTTCCGGAAAGTGCCATCCGCGCCCTTGGCTATGATGTCATCTGGCACGGTCAAAAGTCGTGGAATGGGGTCGCGCTGTTAAGCCGCGTCGGTCAAATCCACGAGACGCGGCGCGGGCTTCCGGACGATCCTGACCCGAGCCAGAGCCGCTATATCGAGGCGGCCGTCAATGGCATCCTGCTTGGCGGACTTTATCTCCCCAATGGCAATCCGCGGCCTGGCCCCAAATTCGACTACAAGCTGCGCTGGTTCGACCGCCTTATCGAGCATGCTGCCACGCTGCTGGAGAGCGAGCTGCCGGTGATGCTGGCCGGTGATTTCAATGTCATGCCCACCGATCTCGACGTCTACAAGCCGGAGCGGTGGATCAATGATGCGTTGTTCGCTCCCGAAGTGAAAGCGGCGTATTTCCGGTTACTGGACCAGGGCTGGACCGACGCACTGCGCACGCGGCACGCCGGCGAGGTCATTTATACATTCTGGGATTATTTCCGGAATGCCTACGGGCGCAATGCGGGCCTGCGCATCGATCATCTGCTACTCAGTCCCACGCTTGCCGACCGGCTGCTCGATGCGCAAGTCGACAGCCATGTGCGCGGCTGGGAAAAGACCAGCGACCATGCCCCGGTCTGGATCGAGCTGGCCGACAAGCCGAAGCGCAAGCGCGCGCCGAAAGCGAAGACGTGATGGAGATTGAGAGCTTCCTGCTCGGCGAGAATGGCTGGGTGCCAAACAACACGCGATTGCCCGTGGTTGTATATCGCGGGGCGCTGGAGTGCGATGGCGATGATTTAGCCTGCCGCTTCGAGGCCTTGTTCGATGACCATGGCTGGACCCCGACCTGGCGCGACGACGTGTTCGACTATCGCCACTATCATTCGACGGCGCATGAGGCTTTGGGCGTGTTTGCAGGCGAGGCGACACTCGAACTTGGCGGGTCAGGCGGGCGCGACGTCTTCGTCGCAGCCGGCGATGCGCTCATGCTGCCGACGGGCACTGGCCACCGCGCAGTTTCTGCGAGCGACGATTTTCGGGTCGTCGGCGCCTATCCGCAGGGACAAAACTGGGACATTTGTCGCGGCGCGCCGAATGATGCTGCCCGCGCACGGATGGAGGCGCTTCCTGATMCGAAGCGCGATCCTGTAACCGGCGCGGCGGGAGCGGGGACGGATGCGCGGCCAGGACCAAGTTGACTGGCGGCGGTGCCTGCGGCGCGGCCCGCAGCGCGCCTGGCTTTCAGCCTTTCGATGCGGGTTACTGCCATTGCCGGACTTGCCAGCTGAACAGCGGCGCACCCGTCACGCGCGTTCGCGACGGTGCCGTCGGTGATTTACATATCATCAATGGTTTACGGCGACGCTGCGATCATCCGAAATCGGCAAGCGGGTTTCTGCGCTCCATGCGGCACGGAGCTCGCGATTCAGGTCGAGCACCGGGCCGACACGATTGACTTCACGATGGCTTGTGAGCCGAGAGCCTTCGTGCCGGGCTTTCATATTTGATGGGTCAGCGTATCCCCTGGTTCGACACCGCCGACATGCGACCGCGTCATGCCAGGTTCCGGCCGGCTACTGGTCGACTGTTTGAAGGCCGCACCGGGCCTGAGATGTTACCGGCGGCCAGTCACAACCGAGTTTTCGAATGGGCCGCATCAATCCGCTGAAAGTCGACGTCGTGACAGATTTCTGAAGCCTATCCCTCGCCAAGCATCGTTGCTCGAAGATGTCAGCTAGCTTGCCTGCCGCGAGGTCGCCGGCCTTTTACGCTAATCCAATAACTGGGATTGTTTGCTGTTTTCCAGCCAGGTGTTCCTCGATCTTCGACAGGGCAGATGATTGCTTCACCGCTTCTGTGCCCTCTTCCGCTCGCTGCTTATACGCGAGGTGCGCTCGGTAGGTCGGCCGCGTCCGAATCCGGCGCGATCAGCTCTACCAGTTCGGCGGGCTTGAGCTCTCGGATGAGTTGATCATCGTTGCACTGCCGTCCGGCTTTGTCAGGGCGCCAGCGATGAAACCGCGTGCCGTGGCGGAAACGGCCAGCGGTCACCTGGTCATAGATTACTTCGGCAACCAGCTGATGATCGAGGGGAATATAAACGCCGCTCTTATTCGGGTTCCAGCGGCTCGGGCCTCCCGGCGCTTTACCTGTAAAGCCGGGACCGCCTTCATGCAGCTTCAAGACACTGCGAAGTGCCTTTCGCTCCGCGACCGGGAACGCCGAGCTAAAGCCAACAAGGTCCAGCTTCCCGTCTTTGTTGAAGAGGCCGAGCAGTAATGATGAAACCTCCCCCTTGTCATTGGTACGATAGCCGCCGACCACGCAGTCGGCTGTGCGTAATTGCTTGACCTTGCGCATGGCACGCTCGCCCGGCCGATAGGGTTGGTCGAGTGGCTTAGCGACCACCCCGTCGAGGGCGCCGCCCGTCGCGCTCAACCAAGTCGCCGCCTGTTCGAGAGACAACGATGCCGGGGAAAGTATCAGGGCTGGATTGATGATTGTCTTGTGCAGTTCCTCAAGCGCAGCGCGGCGTTGCGCGAGTGGCCGGGCGCTGAGGTCGTGCGGGCCGATCCTCAGAGCGTCGAACAGGACCAGTTGCGCCGGCGTTTCGCGCGATAGTTTCGCGATACGTGAGGCCGCGGGGTGAAGGCGGGCCTGCAGCGCATCGAACGAAAGTACATCGCCAATGGCTATGACCAGCTCGCCGTCGATCAGAAGACTTTTTTCCTCTAGACTTCGAATATGCTCGATCACTTCGGGGAAATAGCGGCCGAGCGATTTGCCGGATTTTGACCAAATCGTGACATCAGCGCCCTTGCGATCGACAAGGGCACGGAAGCCATCCCACTTTGGCTCAAATTGCCATCCTGGCGGTTCGGGCAGCGTTTCGACCAGCAGCGCCTCCATCGGGGCGAACGGGGGTGCGGGCTGATCGATCAAAGACGGAGAGGATTGCCTGCGGACCATGGCGGTATAACCCTCATTGGCGCAGGCAGTTTCCAAGTATGGTTAGGCGCCAGTCGACCGGGCGGCTCAAGAGGCATAGTTTTGGCTGGCTTGAAAAAGAGGCGCCTGCGCACAATGCGAAGCATACATGATCGACATCGGCTGACGGGCGAGCGGATGGTTCGGGTGTCGTCCACCTAGAGCCATGAAATCCCTGTGCTGATGACTGGCGGACTTAAAAGGGTTTGTCGCCAATCGCACGCACTGTCTTCGATCGCACATCCCGTCCAGATGGCGCGGGTACGACAACAGGCTGTAAGCCTGTGTGAAGGAAAGGCACGAGATCGGCCGCTTGGCTTCCATCATGCAAGACCTCCGGCACAGAAAGCTGAAGCCTGAGATATCGTTTTCGCTCCAAGCTGCCGCAGGACGGACCGGCGGCTTTGGAAAACTTAATCTTGGTCAATCTGAAAGACCCGGCAGCTGGGCGTGCCGGGGCGGCCTCGCAGCTCGAGATACTTACCCCTCGGAAAAGCGCCGACAAGCTCGCCTGCTTACCCCGAGTATACCTCGTCTCGTCCTCTCGAACCTTGCAAGCCTGGAGCAGCGCGGAACCGGCCAACAATCCGGTGAGTTCGACCAGAGTATTAGCAGGAGCAAACATATGGCTACTGAGGCAGAGCCGGACCGGGCATCGCGCGACGATGCCCCCGTCACGACCGCGAAAGAGTCCCACTCCGAAAGAACGCTGCTGGCAGAAGCAGTAACAATAAACCGACCAGCTCTCGAGCTTTACAGCTTCTGGCGTGATACCGCCAACCTGGCACGTTTCATGGAAAATATCGAAAGCATCGAGCCGATAGATTCCACGCGGTCTCGCTGGAGGGTGAAAGCGCCGGCCGGGCGCGAAGTCACCTGGGAGGCTGTAATCACCAGCGAAGTGCCTGGTGAAGAAATCACCTGGCAATCATCGGAGGGTGCTGACGTTGCAAATAGCGGCCGGATCGAGTTCCGCGACGCCGGCGCCCGGGGGACCGTCGTAAGGGCTGTCATTGCTTATGAGCCGCCTGCCGGTCTCGTAGGTCAGCTTATTGCGAAGCTGTTCCAGCGCGAGCCGCGAATTCAGACGCGGCGGGACTTGCGGCGCTTCAAGCAGCTTATGGAAACCGGTGAAATTGCCACTGCAGCGCGCACCCGCGCGCAACTGGAAAAGGAAAACGGCTGATGCGCGCACTAACATGGCACGGCAAGCATGACGTGCGGGTCGATACTGTCGACGATCCGGAAATTCTCAATCCGCGCGACGCCATCATCAAGATCACGGCGACCGCCATTTGCGGCTCCGACCTCCACCTTTATGATGGTTACATCCCGACCATGCAGAAAGGCGACATTCTTGGCCACGAGTTCATGGGGGAAGTCGTCGAGACCGGCCCGAAGAGTACGCTCCAGCGAGGGCAAAAGGTCGTCGTTCCGTTCACCATCGCGTGCGGAAGCTGCTATCATTGCGGGAAACACCAGTATTCGGCGTGTGACAATGGCAACCCTGCTGACAACCAGGATATCGGGCGTGAACTCTATGGCCAGCCTATGTCGGGGCTATTCGGCTATAGTCATCTGACCGGCGGCTATGCGGGCGGGCAGGCAGAGTATGTGCGTGTGCCGTTCAGCGATGTTGGTCCGATCGTAGTGCCTGATCATCTGGAAGACGAAAAAGTCCTGTTCTTATCGGACATCCTGCCGACCGGCTGGATGGCCGCCGAGAACGCAGAAATCGAACCAGGTGATACAGTGGCGGTTTGGGGCTGCGGCCCGGTGGGGCTCTTTGCAGTCCAATCTGCCTTTCTGATGGGGGCTGCCCGCGTCATTGCCATTGATCACTTCCCGCGGCGGCTGGAACTGGCGAAGCGGTTTGGCGCTGAAACGATCAATTTTGAAGAATCGAAGACTTACGAAGCGCTCATGGAGATGACGGGGGGGATCGGGCCGGATGCGGTGATCGACGCGGTCGGCCTTGAGGCACACGGGTTTTTCCTCGACAATGTGATCGACCAGATCAAGGCCTCGACTTTCATGGGCACTGACCGCACGCATTCTATACGGCAGGCTATCGTTGCTTGCCGCAAAGGGGGACGGGTTTCAATGCCGGCCGTGTACGGCGGGGTCGTTGACAAGTTTCCGCTTGGCGCCTTCATGGAAAAGGGCCTGACCTTGAAGACAGGTCAAACTCATGTGCAGCATTACATGCCTGGGCTGCTCAATGCCATCGTCGAAGGCAAGATCGATACAACTTTCCTTATCTCGCACACGCTGCCGCTCGAGCAGGCGCCGGAAGGGTACAAGATGTTTCATGACAACCAGAACGAAGTGACCAAGGTCGTACTGAAGCCCGGCCTTGCGGCCGCAGCCGAGTAGGTGGACGATGGCGAAAAAACTTGCCTTGGTCACCGGCGCCTCCACCGGTATCGGCTTCGAACTTGCAACTTTGGCCGCTCAAAATGGATATGACGTCATGATCGTCGCCGATGAACCGCTGATCGAAGCGGCGGCGGCAGATCTGGTGCAGTTCGGCACGCAAATCACTCCCCTCGAAGCGGACTTGTCTACATTTGACGGCGTTGACCAAGTGCTTGCCGCTATCGGCGGAAGGCCGATAGAAGTGTTTTGCGCTAATGCTGGTCGCGGGTTAGGGCACGGGTTCTTGGAGCAATCGGTGTCCGACTGGCGCCGGGTAGTCGATACCAATGTCACTGGAACGCTCTATTTGTTGCAGCGCGTTCTTGCCGATATGGTCACCCGTGATGCTGGCAAGGTGCTCGTTACAGGGTCGATTGCCGGGTTCATACCTGGTAGCTTCCAGGCTGTGTACAATGGCACTAAAGCATTCATCGACAGCTTCACCGATGCCATTCGCAATGAACTCAAGGACGTCAGTGGCGTTACCATAACAACGCTGATGCCGGGCCCGGTTGAAACTGAATTCTTCGCGCGGGCCGATATGCTCGATACCAGTGTTGGCGCTTCCGAAAGCAAAAGCGATCCGCTGGCAGTGGCCCGCGACGGTTGGAACGCCATGATGAAGGGCGAGGCGCATATCGTGTCGGGCCTGAAGAACAAGGTTCAGGCTGCCCTCGCACATGTCACGCCTGCTGCGATGCTGGCTGAGCAACACCGGAAAATGGCGGAGCCTGGCTCGAACGAATGAAACTGGATCGCCGCCATGACCCTGGAAGCGGATGGCAATCCACTACCAGGGTCAAGGTTGCTCAACCTTTGGCGCGATCGTTCTCTGGGTAGTCTTCCGGCTTTACGCTGCCGACCATGGGGCGATCTTCCGGTTTTTCGGGCTTTTGGCCGCTCTCATGTTGATGATGCGGATTAGCTTTGTCGGGTCGCGCGTCGCCGAGCGGTCCTGTAGGGTTTTCGGGGTCGCTATTTGCCATGACTACCTCCTGGTTGCGCCGGGCGGATCTGGAGATCCGCTCTCACCTGGATAAGACCGCAGATTGCCTGAACGTTCCCGCAGGCCTGATGCCTTACGGCAACGCTGCTTGTTGAAGCGCAGGTCTGCCTCGGTCTTTTTTGAGCTGCCGAACGTGCATGATAACAGCACGAAGGCAGAGGCCCTTCATGTGAGTGTGCCTTCTACCTGTCTGCAGCTTTCAAGCTGCGGGAATCAAGAAGAGGCCGATCTGGCCAATGGTTTATCCAGATTCAGGCGTCTGGATCACAAGCACCGTGGCATCGTGCAACATCAGCAGATCCTGCGGCTTATTGCTAATGGATACTCAAAGGAGAAGATGAAGTGGGACAAACAATCGAGCAGGTCTTTGATACGCGCGAAGAGGCAGATCTTGCAATCGAACACTTGGTTCAGGAACACGGCATTGAAAGAACCGACATCTTTGTCGAGACTGAAGGTGAAAGCAACAGCTCGGGTCGGTCGGTCAGCGGGGGAGATTTTGCCACGAAGCTTGAAGAGGGCAGGTCGGATCCCAAGCTCGGTGGAGGCATTCGCGTCTCCGTAGATATAAACGACGAAAATCGCGCAAACGATGTGCGGCGGGCATTAAGCATTCGATAATAATGAAGCTCCGCAGAGACCGGCAGTCTCGCGGATAAGTCAAGGTTGTAAGCCGAATAGCGCAATAGGCGAACGTGCATGTAAATATGCGTCTCATTCGAAAATGATTGATACAGGTTAATTTTGCTCGACGGGTTTGCAACCAGTTTGCTGGCCCCGGGTTGCAACTGCGGTTCAACTCGACAGGAAACGCCCGTGGCCACATCATCTTCGCAGCGACCCAAGCCTTCCTCGAACAAAGCTAAGGGCGAGACGCCGGCGGCAATCGCAGGAGCCGACATCGGCGGCGAGCGGCGCTGACGACCCAGCAGGGCGTGCCGGTTTCGGACGACCAGAACAGCCTGAAGCAGGGCGCGCGCGGGCCGACGCTTCTGGAAGACTTCCATTTCCGCGAGAAGATCTTCCACTTCGACCATGAGCGCATCCCCGAGCGYGTCGTCCACGCGCGCGGCTACGGCGCTCACGGCTACTTCGAATTGACGGACAGCCTGGCCGATGTCAGCCGGGCCGACGTGTTCCAGCGCGTCGGMGARCGCWCGCCYGCCTTCGTCCGYTTTTCCACCGTGGCCGGATCGAAGGGTTCGTTCGACCTCGCGCGGGACGTGCGCGGSTTTGCGGTCAAGATCTAYACCCAGGAGGGCAACTGGGACCTGGTAGGCAACAACATCCCGGTCTTCTTCATCCAGGACGCGATGAAGTTCCCCGATCTCGTCCATGCCGCCAAGCCCGAGCCGGATCGCAATTTCCCGCAGGCCCAGACCGCGCACGACAATTTCTGGGACTTCGTCAGCCTGACGCCGGAAAGCTTCCACATGATCATGTGGACCATGTCGGACCGCGCCATYCCGCGCTCTTTCCGCACCATGGARGGCTTCGGCGTGCACACCTTCCGGCTGCTGGACGCCGAGGGCAAGTCCACGTTCGTCAAGTTCCACTGGAAGCCGAAGCAGGGGCTGCAATCGGTGGTCTGGAACGAGGCGGTCAAGATCAACGGCGCCGATCCGGACTTCCAYCGCCGCGACTTGTGGGRCGCCATCAACGCGGGCGACTTCCCCGAATGGGAACTGGGCGTCCAGCTGTTCGACGATGCCTTTGCCGACAGCTTCGACTTCGACGTRCTCGATGCCACCAAGCTCATCCCCGAGGAACTCGTGCCGATCCGCGTCGTCGGCCGCCTGGTGCTCGACCGGGTGGTGGACAACTTCTTCGCCGAGACCGAGCAAGTGGCCTTCTGCACCCAGAACGTGCCGCCGGGGATCGATTTCTCGAACGACCCGCTGCTTCAGGGCCGCAACTTCTCCTACCTCGACACCCAGATCAAGCGGCTGGGCGGACCCAACTTCACGCATATYCCGATCAACGCGCCCAAGTGCCCCATGGCTCATTTCCAGCAGGACGGGCACATGGCCATGCGCAATCCCAAGGGTCGGGCGAATTACGAACCGAACAGCTGGGGCGCCGAGCAGGGCGGCCCGCGMGAGGATCCCGTGCGCGGCTTCACCAGCTATGCCGAGACGGCAGAGGGCCMGAAGCAGCGGGTGCGGTCGGAAACCTTCGCCGATCACTATAGCCAGGCACGGCAGTTCTTCGTGAGCCAGGCGCCCGTCGAGCAGAAGCAYATTGCCGATGCCCTCGTGTTCGAGCTGTCGAAAGTGGAGCGCCCGGACATTCGCGCGCGTACMGTCTCCCACCTGATCCGCATCGACCCCRGGCTGGCAGGCACCGTGGCCGACGGGCTGGGCCTGCCGTTGCCCGATCCCGCGGTCGCGGCGCGCGAGCCGATCGCGGACCTTSCCGCTTCGGACAAGCTGAGCATCGTCAAGAACGGTCCAGCGGACTTCAAGGGYCGCAAGCTGGGCATCCTCGTGAGTGACGGCGCYGACGCGGCGGTGCTCTCYGCCCTGCTCAAGGCGGTGGCGGCCGAGGGCGCCGTCTATGAGGTGRTYGCACCCAAAGTCGGCGGCGTGACGCTGTCGGACGGGACCCGTCTGGCCGCCARGCACAAGATCGACGGCGGCCCTTCGGTGCTGTTCGATGCCGTGGCTCTGGTGGTGTCCGGGGAGGGCGCRGGGCTGCTCGCGATGGATGCGGCGGCGAAGGATTTCGTCACTGACGCCTTCGCGCATTGCAAGTTCATCGGTTACACCGGCGCGGCGGAGGCGATCTTCGCCAAGGCCGGGATCGCCGGCGATCTCGACGAGGCCTGCCTGAAACTGGGCGGTGCCAAGGATGCCGGCGCCTTCCTCAAGGCTTGCCGCGCGCTGCGTCACTGGCCGCGCGAAATGGCGGTCGATCTCGACGCGCAAACGGGCTGACGCAAACGCCGGTTTTCGGCGCGGCCCGGTCTCGGTTTCCCTGTCTGGAACCGGGCCGGGCCGCTGGTCGTTTCTCAGCCTCGACGCCGTTCCCGTTTGCGGACTAGTGTCATCCGCGAGCGACCCCGACGATTACCGAAGGAATCCATTCATGAAACGCATCCGCAACCTGTCCCTGCTGGCTTCCGCGCTCGTTCTGGTGCCTGTCAGCGTGCTGGCCCAACCGGCGCCCACTGCCGGCGCGCCTCGTGAAAAGGTTGCAGGGCAGAGCGTGGCCGAGATGGGTCTGCCCCAGGGCGCCGAGGCCGGCGACGCAGAAGCGCGGCGCAAGGCACTGAACGAGCAGCAGGCGCAGGCGGCGCGGGCGCAAGTCGAGGACAACGTGGCGCGCGAACAGGCGCGTGAGGCCGCCATCGCCACGGAAACCGCGCGGCAGGACCGCGAGCAGGCGGCCTATGCCGAAGCCGTGCGCCAGCACGACGCGGCCGTGCAGGACTACCAGGCGGCCCGCACGACCTGGGAACGCGCCAATCCCGCCTGCAAGCGCAACGACCCGGTGAAGTGCCCCCGCTGACCGGGCTTCCGAGGGATGCGGGGCGGTTTGACGTGGTCGTCCGCCCCCGCTACCGCGCGATCGATGATCGCTCTCCTGTCTCCCGCGAAAACGCTCGATTTCGAGCGCGCCCTGCCGCCCCTTGCCGTCACCACCCCGCATTTCGCTGAGGAGGCGGGCAGCCTGGCACGGTCTGCGGCGAACCTGACGCAGAAGCGGCTTTCCGAGCTGATGCACATCTCGCCGCGTCTCGCCAAGCTCAACGCCGATCGCTTTCGCGACTTCGCGGAATTGCCCGAACGGCAGGCCCTCTTCGCTTTTGCCGGCGATGTCTACACCGGCTTCGAGGCGCATACCCTGGACGAGGCCGGGGTCGCTTTCGCGCAGGATCATGTTCGCATGCTTTCCGGCCTTTACGGACTCTTGCGCCCTCTCGACGCGATCCGGCCCTACCGACTGGAAATGGGCACGCGCTGGGCGCCGCGCCACAAGAGCCTGACCGACTGGTGGGGCGATCGCATCGCCGGGTTCCTGCTGGAGCAGCTGGCGGAAGAGGGTTCGGAAACCGTGCTCAACCTGGCCAGCCAGGAGTATTTCGCGGCCGTCTCCGGAAAGTTGCCCGGCGTCCGGGTGATCGAGGTGGAGTTCCGTGAGCCTGGCCCGAACGGCCCGCGCTTCGTCAGCTTCAACGCCAAGCGCGCACGCGGCATGATGGCGCGCTGGCTTTGCGAACATCACGTCACCGAGATCGACGCCATGCGCGGTTTCGACAGCGACGGCTATCGCTTCGATGCCGCCGAGAGCGATGCCGACCGCTGGCGGTTCACCCGCTCGTGAGCGCCGCGGGCCGGTCCTCCGCCGTCGTCATCGGCGCATCCGGCGGGATCGGCGCCGCGTTCGAAGCGGCCCTGATCGAGGAAGGCGCTTACGAGGTCGTCCATGGCTTCGCGCGATCGCGGACCGGGGCGGATCACCTCGACCTGCTTGACGAGGCCAGCATTGCCGCTGCCGCCGCCCGCGTGGCCGCAGGGCCGCCGCCGGGGCTGGTGATCGTGGCCACCGGGCTGCTCCACGAGGAGGACCACGGCCCGGAGAAGGCGCTGCGCGATCTCGATCCTGCATGGCTGGCCCGGCTCTATGCGGTCAATGCCATCGGGCCGGCGCTGGTGGCGAAGCATTTCCTGCCGCTCATGCCCAAGTCGCGGACGGGACCGGTGGCGGGAACCGGCAGCGGGGCGCCATCGGTCTTCGCGGCGCTCTCGGCCCGGGTCGGTTCGATCAGCGATAACCGGCTGGGCGGCTGGCACGGCTATCGTGCGTCGAAAGCGGCGCTCAACATGCTGGTGCGCAATCTCGCCATCGAGGAACGGCGCCGCAGCGAGCGCACCATCGTGGTGGCGCTCCATCCGGGCACGGTCGACACGGCCCTGTCGCGCCCGTTTCAGGGCAATGTTCCGCCCGGCGGCCTGTTCGATGCCGAACGCGCGGCGCTGCAGTTGCTGGACGTGATCGAAGAGCTGAAAGTGACTGACAGCGGCAAGCTCTTCGATTTCGAAGGCAAGGAAATCGCGTTCTGAGGCAGGCCGGCCCAGGCTGAGGGGGCGGCAGGGATCTGGGGCCGGACTTCGGGCCTAGTCGTCAGGTTGCCACAGTTCGAGCGGATTGCCTTCCGGGTCATGGATGCGGGCGAAGCGGCCGACGCCCGGCATGTTCCATTCGGGATTGGTCACCACGGCCACGCCCGAGGCGAGCAGCCGCGCGCAAAGCGCGTCGAGATCGTCCACCCGCAAGTTCAGCATCCACGCCTTTTCGGCCGCGAAATAGTCGCTATCGGCGGGGAAAGGTGCGAAAACGCTTGGGCCGGCCTGGGTATCCCAGGCGCCATGCGGCGATGCGCCGACGCCGAGATGTTCGGCATACCAATTCTTCAGCGCCTCCGGGTCCTTCGCCCGGAAGAAGAAGCCGCCGATACCCGTCACGCCCATTCCCGTGCTCCCGATCCGAATGGCATGGCCATACCACAGGCCGCGCGGCTCAGCGAATGCTTCCTCGGCAGAGGAAAGCCGCTGCCCGCTGCCTTGCAATTCGCCTCACGAAGTATACGATATATCAAGCGGCCGGATCGATCCGGCTTTCACGGTTTCATTCCCGCGAGGGGCGTCCCGGCGCGGGGCGTCCCGGTGGGAGTCGGCAAGGGGCGGATTGGTGCGACATTTCCTGAACAGCTGCGCGGTGGGCGGGCTCATGACCGGGCTCCTGCTGGCGCAAGCCGCCACGGCCCAGCCCGCCCCCGCATCTCCGGCCGATCGTTCGGCCCCGGCAGAATGGGAGCAGCCCCAGGTGGTCCGGCAAGGCGCCGAGCCCATGCGCGCCACGTTCGACGGCTTCGAGACACGCGCCGGTGCCCTTTCGCGCGACGTGGCGAAATCGCGCTATCACTTGTCGCTGGACGGGGACTGGAAGTTCCATCTCTCCCCCACGCCGGAAAGCCGCCCGGCCGAATTCTTCAAGCCCGATTTCGACGTGAGCGGCTGGGGCACCATGAAAGTGCCGGGCATTCTCCAGGCCGAAGGGCACGGCCGCCCGGTCTTCGTCGGCAGCGGCTATCCCTTCCCGCGCGACCAGCCATGGATCGACCATCGCGTCAATGAAGTCGGCTCCTATCGCCGCGACTTCACGGTGCCTGCGAACTGGTCCGGCCGCCGCCTCTTGCTGACGGTGGGCGCGGCGGGCGCGGCCTATTACATCTGGGTCAACGGCCAGCGCGTCGGTTACTCCGAGGATTCCAAGCTCCCCGCCGAGTTCGACGTGACCCGCTATGCCCATGCCGGCAGCAACACCGTCGCCATCGAACTCTACCGCTTCGCCGATGGCAGCTATCTGGAAGACCAGGACTTCTGGCGCGTCAACGGGATCGAGCGGAGCGTGACGCTCTACGCGGCGCCGGCCACGCATATCCGCGATCTCACGGTCGATGCCGGGCTGGAGAATGCCTATCGCGACGGCAAGCTGACCGTGAAAGTCGACCTGGTAGGCCAGCCCGAGGCGATGCGCCTGCGCGCGACGCTGCTCGACGGCAAGCGGGAAGTGCTGACGCGCGGCGGCACGGCGCAAGGGGGCACGGTGTCCCTTGAGGCGGGCGTGCCCGCGGTGCGGACATGGTCGGCCGAGGACCCGCAGCTCTACACATTGCTTGTCGAACTGCTCGACGCCGACGGCAAGCTGGTGGAGGCCACCAGCCGCCGCATCGGCTTCCGCACCGTGGAGATCGCCGGGGGCGAAGTGCGCGTGAACGGCAAGCGCGTGATGATCCGCGGCGTCAATCGCCACGAGCACGACCCGAAGACCTTCCACGTCGTCTCCGAGGAGACGATGCGCCGCGACATCGAACTGATGAAGGCGGCGAACGTCAATGCCGTGCGCACCTCGCACTATCCCAACGATCCGCGCTGGTACGACCTGGCCGACGAATATGGCCTCTACGTCATGGACGAGGCCAATATCGAGAGCCACGGCTACCTCAGCCTGTCGCAGGAACATGGCAACGATCCCAAGTACCTGCTGGGCAACGATCCCAAGTGGCAGGCCGCCCATCTCGACCGGGTGGAGCGCATGGTTCGGCGCGACCGCAACCACCCCTCGATCATCTTCTGGTCGCTGGGCAACGAGACCGGCATCGGCACCAATTTCGAAGCCGCCGCCAAGTGGGTGCGGGCGAACGATCCCAGCCGCCTGATCAACTTCCTCGGGTGGAGCATGAGCAACTGGCGCCACCCGGTGAACAGCTATGTCGACATCTTCGCGCCGATGTACGACGACGTGCCGAAGATGATCGACTACGCCCAGGACCCGGCGTTCACTCAGCCCCTGATCCTGTGCGAATATGCCCATTCGATGGGCAACAGCCTGGGCGATCTCCAGGGTTATTGGGATACGATGCGTCGCTACCCCAAGCTGCAGGGCGGCTTCATCTGGGACTGGGTGGACCAGACCATGGAGTTGAAGGACAAGGACGGGCGGGCCTATTGGGGTCAGGGCCTGGACTACGATCCCGATCCGAAGGACGGGGGCCTGCACGGCGACGACAGCCCGGTGGGCGACGGCGTGATCCAGTCCGACCGGACGCCCGATCCCGAATATTACGAACTCGCCAAGGTCCAGGCGCCCATCGCCTTCACCCACGATGCGGGCGGCTACCGCGTGGTCAATCGCCACGACCATATCGACCTTTCGCGCTTCACGCTCGACTGGACGGTCATGGAGAATGGCAAGGATGTCGCCAGCGGCGCGCTGGTGACGCCGGACGTGGCCGCGGGGGGATCTGCTGCGCTGGTGGTGCCGGTTCCGGCGGTCAGGGACGGCTCGGCCGAGCGCATCCTCGTGCTGCGTGCCCGCGCCAAGGCCGGCGCCGTGCCGACGCAGCCCGCCGGGCATGTGGTGGGCTGGGAGCAGTTCGCCTTGACCGCGCCGGCCGTCGTCGCGGCGGCGGCAGGCACGGTCGCGCCCAGTGAAACCGCATCTGCCATGCGCCTCGCCTCGGGCGATGCGGTGCTGGAGATCGACAAGGCGACCGGCCTCGTCACCCGCTACGCCCGCGGCGGCAAGCTGCTGCTTACGGGAGGAGCGCCCAATTTCTGGCGATCGCCCACCGACAACGATGTCGGCGCCGGCGTACCCAAGAGCCATGCCATGTGGCAGTATTTCTCCGAGCATCGCCGCGTCGAGGCGGTCGAGCGGGACGGCAATGCCGTGGTCGTGCGCCATGACATGGGTGTGGGCTCGGTGAAGACCGAAACGCGCTGGACCATGGCCGCCGACGGCTCGGTGGGGGTCACTTTCCATTTCGAGCCGCTGCGCGACACGCTGCCCGATCCGCTCCGCCTGGGCCTGGCTTTCGAGACGCCCGCCGTGCTCGACCAGGTTCGCTGGTTCGGCCGCGGTCCGCAGGAGACTTACGCCGATCGCAAGACCGGCGGCCTCGTCGCCCAGTGGCAGGGCGCCCTGGCGGACCAGTTCCACGATTACGCAAGGCCGCAGGAATCGGGCAACAAGACCGACGTGCGCTGGATCGAACTGACAGGCGCCAGGACCGGGCTTCGCGTCACCGGCGCGCAGCCGCTGTCGGTCAATGCGCTTGCTTTCCCTTATGCGGACCTCGCCATGAAGCCGCCCGGGCAGGCCCATAGCGCCGACATCCGCCCGCATGGCAACGGCACCCTGCTGATCGATGCGGCGCAGGCGGGCGTGGGCGGGGACACCGGCTGGAACCTCGATGGCCGGGCGCACATGCCCTATCGCATCGCGCTGAAGCCGCTGACATATGCGTTCACCATCGGCGCGCCGGGATCCCGCTGAAACGGCCGGCGGAACGCGGTTGTGCTGTTGGGCAGGGCGCTTCGTTTCTTGGCAGCTGCGGCATCCTGAACGTGTTTCAGGATCCCTTGTCGGGCCTGCTGCGGCGCGCGGGGTCTTGCGGGCGTTCTGGGTGACGTCGCGGTTGCCAGAGCAGCGGGCAGGGCCAGCCTTCAGGGCGTGCCCGAACCCTTGTCCAACTGCCGCAACTCGTCCTCGGTGAAGACACGGCCGCGCGTCAGGAAGCGGCGTTCGCGGCCGTTGTCCAGGCTGAACATGCCGCCCCGGCCGGGAACGACGTCCAGGATGAGCTGGGTATGCGCCCAGGCCATGCCTTGCGCCCGGCCGATGTAGACGGGCGCGCCGCTCACTTCGCCGAGCAGGATGTCGCCCTCGCCGATGCGGAACTCGCCTTGCGGATAGCACATGGGGGAAGATCCGTCGCAGCAGCCGCCCGATTGGTGGAACAGCACCGGACCGTATTCGGCGGTCAGTTCCGCGACCAGTTCAAGTGCCGCCGGGGTGGCGGCGACCCGTTTTACCTCATTCGTCACCCCGGCGAACTCCTGTTCTCTTCGTTCGACCTTGCGTCGTTCCGCCTTGCCGCAGCCTCATCCGGCCATGTCGAGGACGACGCGCCCTTCGATCTGGCCCTTGTGCATGCGATCGAAGATGGTGTTGATGTCCTCGATCTTCGCGGTCTCGACCGTTGCCCTGACTTTGCCTTGCGCTGCGAAATCTATGGATTCCTGCAAGTCCAGCCGGGTGCCGACGATCGAGCCGCGCACGGTGATGCCGTTGAGTACCATGCCGAAGATGTTGAGCGGGAAGTCGCCGGGTGGCAGGCCGTTGAGCGCCACGGTGCCGCCGCGTGCGGTCACGCCGATGGCCTGTTCGAAGGCTTTCTCGCTCACCGCCGTCACCAGCACGCCGTTGACCCCGCCGCCGGTCTCGCGCTTGATGATCGTGGCCGGATCCTCGTTGCGGGCATTGACCGTGATCGTCGCGCCCAGCCTGCGGGCAAGGTCCAGCTTGCCGTCGTCGATGTCGATCGCCGCGACGTTGAGGCCCATGGCAACGGCATATTGCACGGCCATGTGGCCCAGCCCGCCGATGCCGCTGATCGCCACGTAGTCGCCGGGCCTGGTGTCGGTCATCTTCAGGCCCTTGTAGACCGTGACGCCAGCGCAGAGCACCGGCGCGATCTCGGTGAAGCTGATATTGCCGGGCAGATGGCCGACATAGTTGGGATCGGCGACCACGTAGTCCGCAAAACCGCCGTTGACCGAGTAGCCGGTGTTGAGCTGGGTTTCGCAAAGAGTTTCCCATCCGCCCAGGCAATGCACGCAGTGGCCGCAGGCGGTGTAGAGCCAGGGCACGCCCACCCGGTCGCCCTCCTTCACATGAGTGACGCCCGCGCCGACCTGGCTGACATAGCCTACGCCTTCGTGGCCCGGAATGAACGGCGGGTTGGGCTTCACCGGCCAGTCGCCCTCGGCGGCATGGAGGTCGGTGTGGCAGACGCCGGAGGCCTGGATCGCCACCTGGATCTGGCCGGGGCCGACTTCGGGAACCGGTACTTCGTCGATCGTCAGCGGTTTTCCGAATTCACGCACGACGGCAGCCTTCATGGTCTTGGCCATTGGAACACTCCTCTCGGGGGATAGTCAGGTGGTCGGGGGTTGGGGGGCGCGCGCCGCGAGCGGGAGAGAGCGGTGCGGCGCGCGCCGGGGGTGAAGCTCAGAAGAATCCGAGCTTCCGGGGGCTGTAGCTGACCAGCATGTTCTTCGTCTGTTGGTAGTGGTCCAGCATCATCTTGTGGGTCTCGCGCCCGATGCCCGACTGCTTGTAGCCGCCGAAGGCCGCATGGGCCGGGTAGGCGTGGTAGCAGTTGGTCCAGACGCGCCCGGCCTTGATCTCGCGGCCGAAGCGGTAGCAGGTGTTGGCATCGCGGCTCCACACGCCCGCGCCGAGCCCGTAAAGCGTGTCGTTGGCGATGGAGAGCGCTTCGTCCGCGTCCTTGAAGGTGGTGACCGAAACCACGGGGCCGAAGATCTCCTCCTGGAAGATCCGCATCTTGTTATGGCCCTTGAACACGGTCGGCTTGACGTAATAACCGCCCGCCAGTTCGCCTTCCAGCTGCGCCGCCTCGCCGCCGATCAGGATTTCGGCGCCTTCCTGGCGGCCGATGTCGAAGTAGGAGAGGATCTTCTCGCGCTGTTCGGAGGATGCCTGCGCGCCGATCATCGTCGCGGGATCGAGCGGGTTGCCCTGGACGATGGCGGCCACGCGCTGCAGGGCGCGCTCCATGAAGCGATCATAGATGCTTTCCTGGATCAGCGCGCGGCTGGGGCAGGTGCAGACTTCGCCCTGGTTCAGCGCGAACATCACGAAGCCCTCGATCGCCTTGTCGAAGAAGTCGTCATCGGCGGCGGCCACGTCCTCGAAGAAGATGTTGGGAGACTTGCCGCCCAGTTCCAGCGTCACCGGGATGAGGTTCTCGCTGGCGTATTGCATGATGAGGCGCCCGGTCGTCGTCTCGCCGGTGAAGGCGATCTTGGCGATGCGGCTGGACGAGGCGAGCGGCTTGCCCGCCTCCAGGCCGAAGCCGTTGACGATGTTGAGCACGCCCGGCGGCAGCAGGTCGCCGACGATCTCCGCCCAGACCATGATCGAGGCCGGCGTCTGCTCCGCGGGCTTGAGCACCACGCAATTGCCTGCCGCCAGGGCCGGGGCGAGCTTCCAGGCGGCCATCAACAGCGGGAAGTTCCAGGGAATGATCTGGCCGACCACGCCCAGCGGCTCATGGAAATGGTAGGCGACGGTGTCCTGGTCGATCTCGCTGATCGAGCCTTCCTGACCCCGGATCACACCGGCGTAGTAGCGGAAATGGTCGATGGCGAGAGGTACGTCGGCGGCCAGGGTCTCGCGGATCGGCTTGCCGTTGTCCCAGGTCTCGGCCGTGGCGAGGCGCTGCAGGTTCTCTTCCATGCGGTCGGCGATGAGATTGAGCACGCGCGCGCGTTCGGCGACGGAAGCCTTGCCCCAGGCGTCCTTGGCGGCATGGGCGGCGTCGAGCGCGGCCTCGATGTCGGAAGCGTCCGAGCGGGCGATCCGGCCCACGACCTGCCCGGTGATCGGGGAGATATTGTCGAAGTAGCGACCGGCCTTCGGCGCGACCCAGGCACCGCCGATGAAGTTGTCGTAGCGTTCTGCGAAGGGGGCCTGGAGTGCGGTCCGGTCCTGAACAAGTGCGTCCACGGATATATCCTCTCTTGCGGCGCCTGGTGGCGTCTCGTCGAGGATGAGTGTTGCGCAGTGGAAAGGATTGCGGAAGCGGGTGGGGGCGGGCGAGCCGGCCTTGGTGTCTCACCCGCGAGACAGTTTGCGGATTTCTCCTGAGCCCGATGACCTGAGCCCGCTGACCTGAGCCCAGTGGCGCTAGCGCGAGAGGCCGGCCTTGGCCATGCGGCGATAGAGGGTGGCGCGGCCCACGCCCAGGATGCGCGCCGCCGAACTGGCGTTGCCGCCAGCCTGCGCCAGCGCCTGGCGCAGGACGGTGCGGTCGCCGTCCTCGAAGGAAGGGCCGGACGACGCCGCGCCCAGCACCTGGTCGAGCGGACGGGGGCGGCAGAGCATGGCGTCCGTGAGCCGCAGCCGCGTACGCGCGCCGCGGCTGGCGCCGATCACCAGGTCGTCGCGGTCGGTGGCCAGGAGAGCGGTGCCGTGGACCGGATCGTCGGCCAGGAACACGATGCGCGAACCGGCGAAATGCTGGCAGAAGTAATCGCGCTCGATCCGGCGGGCCGCGTCGCGCACCAGGGCGGAGACGAGTTCCGCCATCGCCGGGCCATGGTCCTGGCGGTAGCTGGAGACGTCGAGCGCGCCCGCCAGCCGCCCGTGCGGATCGTGGAGCGGGGCGTCCATGCAACTGATGCCGACATTGCGGCTGGCGAAGTGCTGGTCGCGGTGGATGACGACGGGCTGGTCCTCGAAGAGGCAGGTGCCGATGCCGTTGGTGCCTTCCTCCGCCTCGCCCCAGCGGCCGCCTTCCACAAGGCCGACCGCGTCGAACTCGGCGGCGTCGCCATCGCCCACCCGGCGGTCGAGCACGATGCCGGTCGGATCGCTGAGCACCACGCCGCAGCCCGATCTGCCGACGGAACGATACATCTGGTCCAGCACCGGGCCTGCCACGGCCAGCAGGGCGGCATGTTCGCTGCGCCGATGGCCAAGGGTGGCAAGGTCCACGCGGGCGCGCTTGGCGCCCGTGCCGGGATCGAGCCCATGGTGGAGGAGAGAGCGGCACCATGACGCCGTCACGGCCGAAACACCGGCGCTGCTCGGCGAACGTACCGCGTCGATAACCACATCGATGTGGCGCAGCTCGGGGCTGGGGCCGTTCCGACTCATCGCATCTCCTGCGCGCAGGATCACGGTTGCAACCGATGAAGTCAAACGGCTCCTCTGGGTACGGCGCGATCTCAGGGAAAATCCCGGTTCACTCGCGAAATTTCGCAGCGCTTTTCGAACGTTGCACCGCCCTGCCCATCTGGTAGGGGAGAGGACGGCGGGACTTTGGGGCGACGAACAGGCGGCGGGCCGCTATTGAACCATAAGGGATGGAGCCGATTCAAAGGCTTTCAGGGGCGTTGGCAGATGGTCGTTTATTGCCGATGACGGCGGAACAGGACATCGCGGGGAATGAGGGAACGCGCCGCTACCGCGCGTTCCTGAGCTATAGCCATGCCGATGAGCGCTTTGCCGGCCAGCTGCACCGCTGGCTGGAATCCTATCGCATCCCTGCGCGCCTGGTCGGCACCGTCACCCGCGCGGGGGAAGTTCCGCGCCGCGTCACGCCGATCTTCCGGGATCGCGCCGAGCTGCCCGCGGCCTCCAGCCTCGACCAGGAAGTGCGCCAGGCGCTGTCGCAATCCGATGTGCTGCTGGTGCTGTGTTCCCCCGCGGCGCGCAATTCGCGCTGGGTCGATGCCGAGATCGAGCTGTTCCGCAACCTCCATCCCGACCGGCCGGTGATCGCCGCGCTGCTGGAGGGAGAACCGGAGGACAGCTTCCCGGTCTCGCTGGTCGGCCCCGATGCGAACGGCGTGGTCCACGAACCGATCGCGGCGGATTTCCGCGCCGAGCATGACGGGCGCAAGCTGGCCCGGCTCAAGATCGTCGCCGGCCTTACCGGCATCGCGCTGGACCAGATCATCCAGCGCGATGCGCAACGTCAATTGCGCCGTGTGATTGCCATCACGCTCCTTACGGTGCTGCTTACTTTATCCATGGCCCTGATGCTGATCTTTGCGCTGCGTGCGCAAATGGAGGCGGAACATCAGCGACAGCAGGCCGAAGGATTGATCGAGTTCATGTTGACGGATCTCAGACAGCGGCTGGAAGGCGTGGGCCGCCTGGATGTGCTGCAATCGGTCAACGAACGCGCGCTCGATTTCTATGCCGACCAGTCGGACCTCAAGGCCCTCCCGGCCGACTCGCTGGAACGCCGCGCCCGCATCCTCCACGCAATGGGGGAAGACGACCACAAGCGCGGCGACCATGCCGGCGCCCTGGCCAAGTTCAGCGAGGCGCACCGCGTCACCGGCACTTTGCTGGCAGCCGATCCGCGCGATCCCTCGCGCATCTTCGCCCATGCCCAGAGCGAGTTCTGGCTCGGCTACGTGGACTTCATCGCCAAGCGCTACGACAAGGCCCTGCCGCGGTTCCTGGCCTATCGGGCGCTGGCGGAACACCTCGTGCGCCTGGTGCCCGGCAACCAGGCCTATTGGCGCGAACTGGCTTATGCGGAAGGCAATATCTGCACGATCGCCGTCACCCGGAAGGGACCGGAAGAGCAGCTCGCCGAATGCGGCAATGCGCTTCGCACGATGGAGCGCGTGGCCCGGATGGAGCCGCAGGACCGCAGCCTCGATGCCGATATCGCCAACCGTCACGCCTGGATGGCGGACGCCCTGCGGGCGCAGGGGCGCGACGTGGAAGCGCTTGGGGAGCGGGCGAAGCAGGCGGCCATCGTGCAGCGCCTGGTGCGGGAAGATCCCAAGAACGCCACCTATCAGCAGGACTGGATGCTGGCGCGCTATTCGAATGCGCAATTGCTCTATAGTCTCGGCGAGAAGGGGCGTGCGGAACAGTTGCGGGACGAAGCGCGGGACGATGTCGCCCGGCTCATCGCATCCGATCCGGAAAACAACGACTGGCGGCTCTGGCAGATGAAGCTGGCCCGTCCGTTGGAAGACTGATCCGAATCCGGGCCTCGCGCCAGAAGCCGGCGGCTTTTGAAGCGAGGTTTTTCAGAAGTTTAGGGGAAAACGCATGTCTACGCTCAATTATACCCAGTACGGCCTGTCGCCGTCCTTCGATCTCGGCCTGTCGGACGATGCCACTGTCGTGCCGTTCCGCGTGACGCTCGAAGTCGTGGATGAGCAGATTTCGCTGCATTACGAAGTGGTGGACGGCAAGGATCTGGACTACATTCCCATCACTTGCGACAGCAAGGTGGAGATCGAACTGGTAGGCGACCAGCTCTATTTCTCGAAGCAGTGGGATGCCATCACCACCAAGGAAGCGCTCTCCTCATTCTATGGCGGCCTTGAATACAGCAAATACGACGAGGAACTCGATCGCTACAAGGTCGTCCGCTTCCAGGCGCGTTTCAATCGCGGCGGGAAGTTCGGGACCAAGCATCCGTTCAACATCAACGTCGACCTGCTGCAGGGCACCCGCTGCGAACCCCGCTGGATCGGCCTTACCATCGATCCCGACATCAAGAACCCGCCGCCGCAGCGCTTCTGACTTTCCAATCCTCCAAGGGGTGCGCCCGTGACTCTTCCTGCCCTTGCCAGAATCAGGCAGATCGCGCGTGCGGGCGACACCCTGCGGGCCTGGCGCATGTTCGAGGAAACAGGCCTCGGCGCCTCTTCCGCCCCCGATGCGCTCAGCCTCAAGGGCCGGCTGCTCAAGGATCGCGGGCTGCGCAGCCTGGGCGGCGACCGGGCCAGCCTGCTCGAACAGGCGCAGGAGGCCTACCTACAGGCCGCGGGCGGCCGCCCGGCGACTTATCCGCTCATCAACGCGGCCACCATCGCCTTCCTCAACGACCGTCCCAAGGAGGCGCGGGACATCGCCGGCCGCATCCTGGACATTCTGGCGAGCGGCGCACACGAGCCGGAGACACGCTACTGGCTGGGCGCGACCGAGGCCGAGGCGCTGCTGCTGCTGGACGATCCGCAGGCGAGCCGCGAAGCGCTGGAACGGGCCATGCAGGCGGCCCCGGAGGCTTGGGAAGACCACGCGGTAACGCTGCGGCAGTTTCGGCAGATACTGGAACGGCTGGGCCGGTCGCCCGACCTGTTCGATCATCTCCAGCCGCCGCCCAGCCTCTATTTCTACGGGATCATCGGTCTTCCGGACGATGAGGCCGAAGTGCGCGCGAAGCTGGAAAGCGTGCTCGACGAGATCCGCCCGGGCGCCGTTTTCGGCGCATTGGCGGCCGGTGCGGACATCCTCGTGGCGGAAATGGCCTTGGCGCGCGGCGCCAGGCTTCATGTCGTGCTGCCGACGGCGATCGCACGGTTCCGGGAAATTTCGGTCGCGCAATACGACAGCCAGTGGGGCGAGCGGTTCGATCGCCTGATCGAGGAGGCCGACGTGGTCGAGGTGCTGGGCGGCAATGCCGGCCTGTCCGAGGCGGCGATCCTGAACGGCGCGCGCGTGGCCATGGGACTGGCGCTGCGCCATGCACGAAGTCTGGCGACAAGGGCCTTGGCGCTCCATGTCTCGCGCCCGACCGACGATCCGGCGCTGGCCGAAACGGAATGGCGCGCACAGGACCTGCCGGTCTGCAAGGTGAACCTCGAAAACTGGCTGCCCGCACGGGGCGGGGCACTGGACCCGGCCTCGAACCTGGCGATCGTCGCTTCCGCGGAGCCGTTGCCCGCGATTGCCGGTCATGAACCTGTCGCGCAGGTGCATGGGGAAGGCGGTGAAATCCTGGGCTTTGCAGACCTGGTGGCGGCCATGAGCTATGCGGAGGCGGCCCTGCGACTCGCGCCGGAGGTCCGTCTGGGACTCGACAGTCGGGCCGTGGCGCTGGAGGAAGCCCTGGAAGCTTCGGGTGAACTGGCCGTTCTGCTGGCCCGCGCGGCCCCGCCGGGCAGCATCTGTGCATCGTGGCCGCAAGTGGCCGCGCTGGATATCCTGGCGCCGCGCTACCGTTTCGAATCGGCGGGAGAGATCGTCACGAGCCTTGGCGACGTGCCCATCGGGTTGTTCTGCCGCCTCACTGCCGCCTGATCGCAGCGCGAATCGTTTTCAGCAGATCAACTCGGCCAGCATGCGCGGTGCATGGATGGTGAGTTGCTCGTCGTCGCGGCTGATGATCCCGCGGCGGATCAAGGTGGCGATGGCGCGCGACGCCGTTTCGCGGGTGGTGTTGGCGCCGAGCGCCAGAGTGGTGACCCGGGGCGAGGGCACGATCCGGTCGCGACCGTCGGCCAAAGCGACCAGTTCGGCATAGACCCGCCCGGCCGCACTGTACGTCATGCGGGTTACCATGCGGTCCAGCGCGCGGTCGAGCTGGCGGGCGAGGAGGCGCGCCATACCCGCCGCGATCTGGACGTTTCCGGCCACGAGTTCGGCGATTTTCGGGGCTTCGGCGCAGAGTAGCTGGCAATCCAGCAAGGCGCTGATCTCGGCGCGGTGCACCGTGGCGGCCGGATAGGCGCCGAAGAATTCGCCCGGCCCATGCTGCGCCACCTGCTGGCGCTGTCCTTCCAGCCCATATGTCTCGACTCGCAGTGCGCCGTCGATGACCAGCCAGCAATTGTGCGAGGGTTCGCCCTGGCGGGCCAGGATATCCTTGGTGGCCAGGCGCTGCGGAATCAGGACGCGGGCAAGGGACTCGGCAGATTGCCGATCGCACCGAAAAATCGCCCCGATAGCCTCGATCTGACTTTCGAAATCCAAAGACACAGCCCCTTAGCCGATGCGGCGAACGCTGCACGACTGCATCGGGCTTAACCCATCCAGGCGGGTTAGGGGAAGAAGCTAGGTGTCGATTCCTGATGAGGCGTGATCCCCGTCACGCGCCAGGGGCAATTCAAGGCGTACACAAATGGCGCGACCCGAAGGCGGCTCGTACAGAGCAGCCCTATTCCTTGGCCCGGAGGTCTTTATGGCCTTCGGGCCATTTTTTATGTGCCGACGGGCTCGTCGAGGGCTTCATGAAGCGCCTCTGCGAGTTTCGCGGCCGGGCGATGCAGTTTCAGGCTTCGGTATGGAAGGGCCTTGTTTCGGCCTCTTTATCAGCGTGCGAACGTTTCGAAGTGCGACCCGAGGACGGGTTTGGAAGTGCGGCTAGTTCTTGTTTCGTCGCAATGAATTGCTGCCGCAGAGCTGCCATCCGAACAAGTGAAAAAAAAGTCATTGCGGTGTTAAAAAGGCAGTATTCCGAAGGACATCGGGAGTGTCTGCTGGTGCCGTTGCACCTGACCGAATGTGCCGGTCTTGGCGGAACTCCTTCATTCCATTCGAAGAAAAGGATCCGGGGCCGTGGTTTGCACGGTTCCGGACAGAGTAGACCGGAACGGTCCTTTCTTGAACGCGGCGGCAGCTGGCCCGGCCGGCTGCATGGCCCCGACGCCGTTTTCCGGCGCCGGGGCGATGCATCGACCTGGCTTTGCCTGCCTTACTTGCGCGAGGCGGAAGTCGCGTCGCGGGCCGCGCGGAACTCGCTGTCCTGCGACCAGTTAGGCCAGTCGCGGCCGTTCGCCAGGCGGTTGCCGACGCTGTAGAGCAGCGTCATGTCGCTGTTCCAGCCGGACGTGTTCCAGTTCGGATCGTATTCGTCGGCCGGCTGGTGGTACTTGTCGCGCGTGTAGATGTCCGACAGTTCCTTGCCGCGGGCGTCGCCGCCGTTGACGAGTTCACGGCCCGGGCTGAACGAAATCGCCGGGACGCCGCGCTTCGCCATCGGGAAGTGGTCCGAACGGTAGAAGCTGCCCGCTTCCGGGCGCGCATCGGGGGTATAGTGGCGGCCCAGCTTCTGGCCTTCCTCGGTCAGCATGGTCAGCAGATCGAGCTTGGCCGCGCCCGAGATGCTGAAGTTGGTGGTCTTCTCGATCGAGAGCGGGCCGTCCATGTTGATGACGCCGGCCGTCGTCGCCAGCGGGCGCAGCGGGTTGTCAGCATAGTATTCCGAGCCGAGCAGGCCCTTTTCTTCCGCCGTCACGGCCAGGAACAGCACCGAGCGTTCCGGCTTCGACTTGGCGAAAGTCCGCGCCAGTTCGAGCAGCGCCGCCGTGCCGGAGGCGTTGTCGCGCGCGCCGTTGTAGATGCGGTCTCCCTTGGCATCGGGCAGGCCGACGCCGAGGTGGTCCCAGTGGGCCGAGTAGATCACGGTTTCATCCGGATACTTCGAGCCGCGCACCAGCCCGGCCACGTTGTGCGAGGTGATGATCTCCGACTTCACCGCATAGTCCGCGCTCATCGTTGCCTTCAGCGGCATGGCCTTGAAGTCCGTCTTGCGCGCGGCGGCCTTGGCGGCTTCGAAGTCCAGCCCCGAAGCCTTGAAGAGCTGCACGGCGAGGTCCTTCTGGATCCAGCCTTCCATCTGCGTATGCGCGGACTTCGGATCGGCGCGGACGATGTCGAACATCGTGTTGGTGTTGCTGTTCTTGACCGTCGCCCAGCCGTAGGAGGCGGGCTCGCTCTCGTGGATCACCAGCACGCCGGCCGCGCCCTGGCGGGCGGCTTCCTCGTACTTGTAGGTCCAGCGGCCGTAATAGGTCATCAGCTTGCCGCCGAAATCCGCCCCGCCATCAGCCGCACCGCCGCCTTCGAAATCGGGATCGTTGACCAGCACGACCATGATCTTGCCCTTGAGGTCCACGCCCTTGAAGTCATCCCAGCCGCGTTCCGGGGCCTTGACGCCGTAGCCGACGAAGACCAGCGGCAGGTCCTTGATGGCCACCGAGGACTGCCCCGTTTCCGCAGCGCGGACGGCGATCTGCTGGCCCTGCGACAGGGGCGTGGCGGCACCGCCGATGGTCATCGCCAGGCTGGGCGCGCCGACGATTTCCGACTTGCGCAGCGGCACGTCCTGGAACCAGGTGCCCTTCTGCCCGGCCGGCTGGAGGCCGGCGGCCTTCATCTGCGCGGCGATGTAATCGATGGTCTTCTTTTCCGCCGGGGTGGCCGGGCCGCGTCCTTCGAAGGCGTCGCTGGAGAGCGTCTTGATGTCGTTCGAAATGCGGGCGACGTCGAAGGCGGGTGCGGCGGGCGCCGCCAGGGCCACGGAAGCCATGGCCGATGCCGAAAGAAGGCCGCCGAGGGCCAAAGCGCGCAGGGCGCTGCGCGAGGCGCGGAACGTGGGGGAGGTCATCGATACTCCTTGGCCGGTCGGCCGTTGATGGCGTGCTGAATCGGGTCGATCCAAGGCGGCCGATGATGCCGATCCCCCGACGTATGTCGATATGTATACCTTATGATTTCGACAGTCGCGGACGCCGAATGCCTGCACTATCGACGATGGACCGCGGTCCGATCACGAAACGAGGCGAAACGCCAGCCCGGCTTCGGTGATCGCCCGGCCCAGTGCCTTCGCTTCTTCCGGGCTGTTCCAGGCGTGGAACGAGGCCCGCAGGCAGCGGCCGCGCACGTCGTAGCGGAAATCGCCGGGCGCGAGCACCGCGTGAAGGCGGTCGACATCGGCGAATTCCAGGCAGAGCGTTCCCCCGCGGCCGGTCATGTCGATCGGCCGGTCCACGGCGCCGGCAAAGGCGGCGATGCAGTCCCGGTTGTGGCCCAGGATCCTGTCCTGCCCCAGCGCGGTCACCGTCTCGATGCCGGCAAGGGCGAGCGCGAAAGGCGCAATGGACGGGCTGCCGCCCTGGAACCGGCGTGCGTCGGCAGCGGGGCGGAAGCTGCGGATGTCGAATTCGTAAGGGTCTTCGTGGCCGAACCAGCCGAGGTCGAGTGGTTCGATGCCGGGCGTCAGGTCGCCGCGCAGCCAGAGCCACGCGGCGCCGGGGCCGCCGCAGAGCCATTTCACGCTCGATCCGATCACAGCGTCCGCGCCCCAGGCGTGCGGTGCTACCGGCAGGATCCCCGCGGACTGGGCGGCATCGACGATGGAGAGCGCCCCGTGGCGACGGGCCATCGCGGCGATCTCGGCAAGCGGAGAGGTGACGCCGGTGTTCGAGTGAACGTGCATCGCGACGACCGCCGCCACGCTCTCGTCGAAATGGCTTTCCCAGGTGGCGACGTCGCCGGGCGACTGGGCCGCGGGGATCAGCCGTGTCTCGAAGCCCAGTCGTTCCAGTCCCTGCGCGACGTAACCCACGGTCGGAAAGGCCTGCTCCGACATCAGCACACGGTTGCGCTCCGGGGTCGGTCGCAGCCCGGAGAGGAGCGAGAACAGCGCGGAGGAGACACTCTGCTGCGGCGCGACTTCGTCCGCCGCCACGCCGATCAGCCCGGCGAGGGCGGCGCGGAACTTCTCGATCGTTTCCAGCCACGGTCCCCAGGCAGCGCCGCCGGTGGTCTGCCATGGTTCGAGATAGCACGCGTCCAGCGCGGCGCGCGCCGCGCGCGGCAGGCAGCCGACCGAGTGGCTCATCAAATAGGGGCCACCCTCGGGAACATGGAACAGGTCACGCATCGATCACTGGCTCGCCTTTTCCGCAATGCTGTCGCGCACGCGGCCATAGTCATGGCCCCATTCGTCGGTCATTTCCACGCGCACGTCCCAGAGCTGGGGGAAAAAGCGATGTTTCGCACCGGCTTGGAGCAGATCGACGGAGCGCCCCTTCAGCGAGGCCGAGCCCATGCCGATCGAGCGGTGGATGAGGAACAAGTGGTGCCAGCGGAACTTGCCGAAAAGTTCGTCCAACTCCATCAGCGCCTCGGCGACGGCATAAGCTTCGTCATGCGCATAGCCATGATCGTAGATGTCGCGCACCGTCCGCCCGGCGCCGGAGACGTAAGCCGCATCGAAAGTCTGCCAGAGATCGGGGATGATGCGAAGCAGCACGCGGAAGCCCGGCGATTCCTGGCCGCTGCCGTTGCCGAGCTGGAGGCGGATCTGCTGGTATTCCTTGGGCGACATGGTTTCCAGCAGGTCGAGCTGCTCGGTCATCATGCGCATGATGCGGTGGCAGCGGCCGAGCAGGGTGGTAACCCGGAACGCCTGCTTCGCGCGCAAGTGCTCGTCCACGGCGACGATCGTATAGGCCATGAGCTTCATCCACAGCTCCTCGACCTGGTGGACGATCTGGAACTGCAGTTCGTCGGCATTGGCCAGATCGTCGAAGGGCTTCTGGCAGGTCAGCAGACGATCGGTCTGGAGATAGAGTTCGTAGTCGAGCGCGGCGGGCGCTTCGAGCAGTTCGTAGACCTTGCGGCGTTCCATGTTGTCTTCCCGGGCTTGCTGTGAGAGGACATTAGCACTGGACGGGCGGGACATTGGTCCCAATCCACAAGCCATAGGCTATTCCCGAAGAACGATTGGCGCGGTACGGTGAAGATGGGAGAACGGACGTTTCGGTGGGGAAGGGCATGACTCTCGACGCGGCGGACAAGCGCATCCTGGCGGCGCTGGAGCAGGACGCGCGGCTCAGTTTTGCGGGGCTGGGCGAGGTGGCGGGGCTGTCCAAGACGCCAAGCTGGAAGCGGGTCCAGGCCATGGAGAAGGCTGGCGTCATCACCGGCTATCATGCGGTGATCGACCCGGCAGCGATCGGGCTGGGCACCAGCGCCTTCGTCCATGTCTCGATCGAATTCGACCGGCACGAGGCGTTCGAACGCGCGGTGCTGGATGAAGCGGCGGTGCTGACATGCCACGCTGTCGTCGGGGATTTCGACTATCTGCTTCTGGTGATGACCGGCGGTGTTCCCGACCTTGACGACTTCCTGCGCAACCGCCTGCGCCGGCTTCCGGGCGTGCGCCACTTCAACACCACGCTGGCCATGCGCGACGTGAAGCCGCGCGCCTACCTCACCGACGCCGCAAGCTGACAGCAAGGGCGCGGTGAGGCATGCGATCGGGCCGGGTCAGTCGATGTCTTCGACCTGGTCGATGTAGCTGGCGTAGCCTTCGTCCTCCATGTCCTCGCGGGGGACGAAGCGCAGCGAGGCGGAATTGATGCAGTAGCGCAGGCCGCCCCGATCGCGCGGGCCGTCCTCGAAGACGTGGCCAAGATGGCTGTCGCCATGGGCCGAGCGCACTTCGGTACGGGTCATGCCATGGGTGTGGTCCACCAGGTTGTTCACGTTGGCCGGTTCGATCGGCTTGGTGAAGCTGGGCCAGCCGCATCCGGATTCGTACTTGTCCGAGGACGCGAAGAGCGGCTCGCCCGAGACGATATCGACGTAGATGCCGGGCTTCTTGTTGTTCAGGTATTCGCCCGATCCGGGGCGTTCGGTGCCGCTGCGCTGAGTGACGTGGAACTGCTCGGGCGTCAGGCGCGCGATGGCTTCTTCGGTCTTTTCGTAAGTCGGCATGGATCGGTTCTCCTTGCGGGCGAAGATGGTGATCGAAGCGGGCCGTGAGAAGGGGGCTTCGACGTTGTCAGGCCGGGACCAGCACGCCGAGCAGATCGTCCAGCGAGCAGGTGGCGAAGCCGGTAAGCTCATCGCCGATGCCGTAAGGCAGAAGCACGCGCCGCCCGTGGACGAGGGCGCCGCAACTGTAGGTCACATTCGGAACGTAGCCGCCGCGCTGTTCGGCGCTGGGAAAGACCAGCGGTGCCCGCGTGCGCTTCAGCACGCGCGAGGGATCGTCGCGGTCGAGCAGGCAGGCGCCGATGCAATAGCCGCGGACCATGCCGACGCCGTGCGTGAACACCAGCCAACCCTCGTCGATCTCCATGGGCGATCCGCAATTGCCCATCTGCACGAATTCCCAGGGGTAGGCCGGCCCGAGGATCGGCTCCCCGCTTTCCCAGGTGAACAGGTCGTCCGAGCGCAGCAGCCAGATGTTCTCGCCATCCTGCCTCCCGAGCATGACGTACTGGCCGTCGATCCGGCGGGGGAACAGGGCCATGCCCTTGTATCCGGTCATCCGGCCTGCCAGCGCGCGCATCTCGAACGTCCGCAAGTCCACGCCGCGCAGCATCTCCTGCCGCGTGTTCTGGCCGTCGTAGGCCGTGTAAGTGCCGATCAGGAAGCGCTGGCCGTCGTCCTCCACGAACATGACCATGCGGAGGTCCTCCACCCCCTGCCGCTGTTCGGGCAGGACCGGGAAGATCACGGTTTCCGATACGTCCTGGCTGTCCTCGCACTGGAGGCGGACCCAGCCCTCGTTGTCGCTTTCGATGCGGGGCGGGATGCAGTGCGGCCACGCCGGGTCGATGGTGACGGTTTCGCCGCCGTCCCAGGAACCGGTGCGGAAGGTTACCGAGGAAATGTGCCCCTCGCCGATGCCGCGCAGCGAGAGCAGGAAGCGCAGGGGCGCGCCGGGGGCAAGCGCCTCCTGCGCTTGCGCCTCGATCGGGATCCGCACGATGCTGGGATTGAACAGGGCGGCGGATTCGAAGGCGTATTCCTGGCTGAAGTAGGCGCCCAGCAGCAGGCGGTCGCGGTGGTTCAGCGCGGAAATATCGCCCAGTTCGTCGGCCAGGCTGTCGACCTGGCGCAGGAAGAAGGCGTCGGCGTGGCAATGGCGCTCGCGCATCGGACCCATCACGAAGCCGATCATCCGCTCGCGCACGTCCTCGTCCAGCGAGAGGATGCGCTGGACGATGACCTGAGGCTTGGGCGGGTGGTGGTCCGCGAAAGCGGCCGGATAGGCGAAGTGGAAGGGCCGTATCACCGTGCGCGCGGGATCCGGCCGCAGCTCCAGGTCCAGCTTGGTGAAGACGTCGGCGGCTTCCATGCTCCGGCGCTGTCGCTCAGACGTCCAGCAGGGCGTAAGGGCGCCCGAACCTGGCGGAGACCACGAACTGCGCGCAATTGTAGACCGGCACGCCGCGCGTGGTCTTGCCCTCGTACGTGCCGCGATGGGCGTGGCCGTGGACCACGGCCTTGACGTTTTCGAACCGGTCCACGGCATCGGCAAGGCGGGAAGAGCCCAGGAACGGGAAGATTTCCGGCGGCTCGCCCGCGACCGTTTCCGGGATCGGGGCATAATGGAGCACGGCCACCGTCCGCTCCGTCCGCAGCGAGCGCAGGCCGTTCTCCAGCTTGCGCGCCTCGTTGAGCGATTCGTCGACGAAGCTCTTGATCGCCGCCTCTCCGAAGGCGCCCAGCTCGCCGCGCCCGAAGCCGCCGACGAACCCCTTCACACCCGCAAAGCCCACGTCCTTCACCACCACGGCCTGATCGTCGAGGATGGTGACGCCGCCCTGGCGCAGGATATTAGCGACTTCCTCCGGCTGTCCGCATTCGTAGTCATGGTTGCCCAGCACGCCCACGACGGGGATCGAGCAGGCCGAGAGATCGGCCGCCAGACGCTCGGCCTCGCCGGTCTTGCCGAAATTGGTGAGGTCTCCGCACAGCGCCAGGACTTCGGCATTGTCGGAGATTTCGCGGAACAGGTCGCGGTAGGAACCGCCGTCCTGTTCGGTGACGTGAAGGTCGCCGATCGCCGCCAGGCGGAGCGTGTCAGACATGTCGTTCATGCTTCTCGTCCAGTCCTTTTCCTACCAGGTCCGCAAAGCCCCATTCGCTGATGTCGATCACGTAGTCCCGCGGGGAAAACAGGCGTCCGCGGCAGATCCGCACTTCGGCGGGGGGCAGCTCGGCCTGGGCGCGGATGCGTTCGATCAGCGTGTCGAACAGCCAGCGCGGGATCGCCTCGCGCTCGGTGGGGTAGATGAAGCGGAAGTTGAGCACATGGAGCAGCAGGACTTCCCAGTGCAGTTCCATCAGGGAGAGGAGGCGGTGCCAGTCGATCTCGTCATGCTTGCGCAGGATGGTATGGGCGATGTCCGCTCCGTCGTAGCGATAGCGATCCTGGATGAAGGCCTTGGAGACGATGAATTCGGTCGGCGGGGTGATGCGGACCTGGGTGCCATAGACCTCGGCCGTGAAAACATCGCTGAACCAGGCGTCGGTGATCGGGATCGATGCGGAGGACATGTTGAAGATCACGTCGAAGAAGTTCTTTCCGGACCATACTTTGGCGATCCAGCGCTCGTCCTCCACGGTGACGTCGTAACCCTCCTGCTTGAAGCGGGCGAGCAGCCGGGGGGCGTCTCCCGGCTTGCAGAACACGTCGATATCCTTGGTCGGGCGGACGACGCCGGTGTGGCAGGTCAGCGCATATGTGCCAGACAGCAGGTAGGGGATGTCCCAGGACCCCAGCAGTTTCAGGCTGTCGGCATAGAACGCCGCCGCCTCGGGGGGCGGGTCGAAACTGTGCGGTTCGGTCGGCGTCGGAATTTCGAGCATGCTAGGGGGTGCGCCTGATAAAGGGTGTCCCCGATCAACCTTGCGCCGCGCCGCTTTGTTCCATGACAGATCATGGCTGGGGCCGGCACTCCTGCGCCAGCCATGCCCGAAAGCGGCCGAGGGCGGGGCTTCTGCGGACGTGTTCGGGGTAGGCCAGCCAATAGCTGCGGTCTTCGGCCAGCGGGGCGTCGATGGGGATCACCAGCTCGCCGGCTTCCAGTTCGGGCGCGATCAGGAAGCTGGGCAGGAGCGCCGCGCCGCCGCCGGCCTTTACCGCCTGCGCCAGCATCAGGAAATGGCCGAGGCCGGGCAGTCCCTCCATGGCCGGCGCAGCGATCCCGAACATCGCGAACCAGCGCGACCAGGCATCGCGCCGCGCGGACTGCACCAGCAGCGGCACGCGCAGCAGGTCCTCCGGCGCGGCGATCCCGTGGCTGTCGCGCAGGCTTGGCGCGACGACGGGCACGACATGCTCCTGGAACAACAGGTCGTGCTCCGCGCCCGGCCAGTCCGCTGCGCCGACGTGGATGGTGGCGTGAAAGGGCTCGGCGGAGAAATCGAAGATGTCGGTCCGCGCGGCGATGTTGACCACCAGGTCCGGGTGCTGCCGGGTGAGCCGCGGCAGGCGGGGGGCGAGCCAGCGCATGCCGAAGCCCGGCAGGACGGCCAGTTCGATCACATGCTCCGGTTCGGGGTCGATCAGGCGGCCGGTGGCGCGCCGAATTGCGGCGAGCGCGGGAGCAATCTCCTCCAGATAGGCACTTCCGCCCGCGTTCAGCACCACGCGGCGGCCATGCCGGTCGAACAGCGCGGTGCCGAGCCAGCTTTCGAGATTGGCGACATGGCGGCTCACCGCGCCTTGCGTCAGCCCGATCGCCTCCGCGGCGCGGGAAAAGGATCCGAGGCGGGCCGCGGTCTCGAAAGCGTGCAGCATCGCCATCGGTGGCAGGTAGCGGCGGTCGTCCGGCTTCATTCCATTCGCTCATATCATTATGCGTGGAATTGGGGTTATTAGCGGAAAAGGTATCGGCCAACATGCCAAATATGCATGAAGATCGCCGCGCTTGGCCGCGCGGACGCCTTGTGCGACGGTGTTGCAGGGGCTGGAAGGAGCTGCGGGATGCGCGAGATCAATTTCGATGGGCTGGTCGGGCCCAGCCACAACTATGCGGGCCTTTCGCTGGGCAACATCGCTTCCGCTTCCAATGCCGGCGCCACGTCGGCCCCGCGCATGGCCGCGCTGCAAGGGCTGGGCAAGATGCGGCGCATGCTGGCACTGGGCCTGCCGCAGGGGCTGCTCCTGCCGCAGGACCGGCCCGATGCGGACTGGCTGCGCAAGCTGGGCTTTTCGGGCAGCGACGATGCGGTTCTGCGCGCCGCCTGGGAGCAGGACCCGGCGCTGCTGCGCAATGCGTTCTCGGCCTCATCGATGTGGACCGCCAATGCCGCCACCGTCTCGCCCGCGCCGGATACGGCGGACGGACGCTGCCATCTGAGCGTGGCCAACCTCTCCACCATGCTCCACCGCGGTATCGAGCATGACCAGACCTTCCGCCAATTGCGGCTGGCCTTTGCCGACGCGCGCTTCTTCGCGGTTCATCCGGCCCTGCCGCCCGGTCTGGGGGATGAAGGCGCCGCCAATTTCATGCGTCTGGGCGAAAGCCATGCGGAGCGGAGCCTAGAGGTCTTCGTTTACGGGGAGCGTGCGGTCCAGGGCAGTGCAGGGCAGGTCTTTCCCGCCCGCCAGCACCGCGCGGCCAGCGCGGCCATCGCCCGTCGCCACGGCCTTGCCGCCGCCGATCATACGCTCGTCCCGCAAGGCGAGATCGCCATCGCGGCGGGAGCCTTCCACAATGACGTGGTTGCCGTGGCCAATGAAAACGTGCTGTTCACTCACGAACAAGCCTTTGCCGACCGCGATCTGGTCTACCGCGTCCTGCGCCAGCGAGTGCCGGGCGCGGTCATCGTCGAGGCACCGGCCGCGCGGATAAGCCTCGACCTCGCGATCCGCACTTACTTGTTCAATTCGCAGCTGGTGACGCTGCCCGGCGGAGACATGGCGCTGATCCTGCCGCAGGAAGCGCGGGAGGCCTCTGCTGTCTGGGAATGGCTGGAGGAAGTGGTCGCGGCGGACAATCCCATTCGCCGTCTGGAAGTGGTCGACGTGCGCGAATCCATGCGCAACGGCGGCGGCCCGGCCTGCCTTCGTCTGCGCGTGGCGGTATCGCGGGAAGCCCATGCGGCCATCGATCCGCGGTTCCTGCTGGACGAGCGCGCCTGCGACCGGATCGAGGCGGTGATCGCGCGGGAATGGCCGGAAAGCATCGCGCCGGGAGACCTCGGCGAGCCGGACCTGTGGCACCGCTGCCGCTCCGCGCGCGCTGCCTTGCTCGATGTGCTGGGCTTCGCAGCCGGAGAGCTTTGAGGCGGGCCAGGTTTCTGGTTCGCCGGATCTTCCAGGTCATCAGGTGTTTCCACCCGATTGGAACATGCTTCAGCCTTCGGGTGTCTTTTTGACGACAAGCGTATCGGCGGCAATCCAGCCCAGCAGCGCCGAAGTGTTGCTGCCGAAAGTCGCCTGCGCCAGTCCGCTCCGGTCGCGGCTCCCCACGACCACGAGATCGGGCGCGAATTGCATGATGGCGCGGGCGAGCACTTCGTCGGGCGCGCCGAGTTCCAGGCGCGGCGTGATCCTGGCGGCAAGCGCCGCCGGCAGGGCTTCGTTAGCGAGAAATTCGTCGAGCCGGGCGCCTGCCTCGCGCCGCAGTTCCTCGCGCATGCCGTCGGAATCGACCCAGCCGCGAAACGGTACGTGATAGGCGTGAACCACCTCGATCGGTACCTGGGGGAAGAGTTCGCCGGCAGTGCGCAAGGTCCGCAAGGCATCGACCGACAAGTCGACGGCCACCAGCATGCGCCGGTACGGCGTGCGGGCGCGTTGCTTGACCACCAGCACCGGAGCGGCGGCATTGCGGATGATATGGTCTACCGCCGTGCCCAGGAAATAGTCGCCGAGGTGATTGAACCGGGCGATGCCGGTCACGATGAGCGAGGGGGCAAGGTCCTGCGCCACGTCGGCAATGGTGTCCGGGGCGGGACCGGCGGGCAGGAGGATGCGGACATTGCCGGGATCGGCCGGCAGCGTCTGGCGCACATCGTCTTCGGCCACCCGTTCCTCGGGGCGGAGGGCGTGGAGCACGCACGTCTGCACCTGCCATTGTCCGCCGAGCATGAGCGCCCGGTCCACCGCGCGGTCGCTTCGCGGGCTGAGATCCGTGGCGACGAGTACCGGTCCCCGTTGTTCTGCCATGCGCGGTCCCTTCTCTTCCTTCGTTCCCGGGCCGTCCGGCCTTGCGGCGCCCGGATGTTCAGTCCTTTCAGGCCGCCTCGACCGGAGCCTTCCGGCGCGAGGCGGTGAGGCGCAGGACGGCGAATCCGGCCAGGGCGGACACGATGGAGCCGCCCAGCACGCCGATCTTGACCTCGTCGATGAGGATCGGATCGCTGAAGGCCAGCCCGCCCACGAAGAGGCTCATGGTGAAGCCGATGCCGCAGAGCAGGCACATGCCGTAAGTCTGCATCCAGGTGGCGCCGCTGGGCCGCTTGGCGATGCCGAGACGGGCGCAGAGCCAGAGCGCCAGGAACACGCCGATCTGCTTGCCCAGGAACAGGCCCCCCGCTACGCCCATGGGAAGCGGCGCGATCAGATGCTCCATGCCCAGGCCCGCCAGCGAAACCCCGGCATTGGCGAAACCGAACAGCGGCACGATGGCATAAGCCACCCAGCCGTGAAGCCCGTGTTCGAGGCGGTGCAGCGGCGATTCCTCGCTGTCCGGCGCGCCGGGCGTGGCGCGGATCGGGATCAGGCTTGCGGCCAGGACGCCGGCGATGGTCGCATGGACGCCCGACAGCAGCACGGCCAGCCAGAGCGCCGCGGCCAGGATCAGGTAGGGCCACAAGGCCTTCACGCCCACGCGGTTGAGCACGAACATGACGCCCATGATGACGCCGGCCGCCAGCAGGGCGGCGCCGTTGATCTCGCTGGTATAGGCCAGCGCGATCACTGCGACGGCGCCCATGTCGTCGACGATGGCCACCGTCGTCAGGAACAGCTTGAGCGAGGCGGGCACGCGCTTGCCGAGCAGCGCCATGACGCCGATGGCGAAAGCGATGTCGGTAGCCGCGGGAATGGCCCAGCCGCGCGCGAGTCCGGGCGTGGACCCGGCGATGGCGAGGTAGATCGCCGCCGGGCAGATCATGCCGGCGGCCGCGGCGATCGCGGGCAGCGCGCGATCGGACCAGGTGGACAAGTGCCCGTCGACGAACTCGCGCTTGATCTCCAGGCCGACGAGCAGGAAGAACAGCGCCATCAGCCCGTCGTTGATCCAGTGGGCGAGAGACATCGGCCCGATCATGACGTGCAGCGTGTGGAAATAGGTGTCGGCAAGCGGGCTGTTGGCCACGATCAGCGCCAAAGCTGCCGCGACCATCAGCAGGATGCCGCCGGACGCCTCACTGTGCAGGAAGGCGCGCAGGGCGGAACGGGGGCGCTTGAGCAGGGGCATCGATGTCGAGCGTTCTCGTCGGGATGGCGGGCGGGAAAAGGCGGCGGACATGGCCCGATGCCTTTGCAGATACCGGCCAGCCTAACCGGGATGCGACCCGAAGGCCACCCCAAGCGCTGCACTCCCCGCCGGTTTCCGGCAGGAGCCTCCGTACTTTAGGGCGTGGGTACCGTTTCGAGGGTGGGCACGGGAGCGGCGGTGGTGGCAGGAGCGGGGGCGGGCCCGGAAGCGGCCGGCTGGACAGGGGCCGCGGGGGAATTGCCCTGCGGTGCGGGAACGGCGGGCTGTGCCGGTGCCGGTGTCTGCTCCGTCACGTCCTTTGTCGCTTCGGCCTTGGCTTTGGCTTCCGCTTCCTTCGCCTTGTCCTTGTTGTCGGCCGTCTTCATGCTCGGGCCGTAGACCGGCACCACGTCGGGCGTGATCCGGCCGTGGAGCGCCTCGATCTCCGCCTTGCGCTGCCTCAGGTAGAGTTCGCGGTAGGCGGCGTAGGGCTTGTCTTCCTTGCGGATCTTGTTGATCCGCTCGTCGAAGGCTGCGCGCTCGCCCAGTTGGTCGACGATGGTCATCGGCAGCACGACCGCCGGATTGGTGAAGGGCTTGCCGATGACGGCGGGCACCAGCAGCCTGTCGACCGAATCGCCGATGATGTCGCGCAGCGTCGTCGGGCCGACGATCGGCAAATAGAAGAACGGACCGGGGCCGACGCCGTAATAGCCCAGCGTATTGGCCAGCCCATTGGGGCGGTAGGGCAGGTTGAACGGCTTCTTCTTGGCCACGTCCACCAGGCCGGCCACGCCCAGCGTCGTGTTGATCGCGAAGCGGCCTGCGGTTTCCGCCGCCTTGCCGGGCTTGAACTGCAACAGGTAGGCGGCGAAGACCACCGGCTCGCTCAGGTTGGTGAAGAAATTGCGCAGCCCCTGGCGAACGGGGCGCGGCAGGCCCTTGTTGTACGCCTTGGCGACCGGCTCCAGCACGGCCTGGTCGACGGCCTGGACCGCCTTGAAGGATTCGATGTTCAGCTTCTGCAGCGGATCGCCCGGCGGTGCCGGTTCGGGCGCGGTGACGACGATGACCGATTCGGGCTCGTCGGAAGCGGCTTCCGGCGGGGTGGCAGAGGCGGCCGGCGCAGACGTGTCAGGAACCGTTGGGGCCGGATTTGCCGGGACCGCAGGATCGGAGACCGGCGGGGTAGTCGCATCGGCAGGCTGAAGTGCCGCCAGCTGAAGGGCGCCAACTTGCGGGTTGCCAACTTGCAGATCACCCGCCTCTGCCGCGGTATCGACGGCGAAGTGAACAGGAGCGTCGGGCACCGACGGGCCCGTCATCAACAACGCCACGGCGGCAGCCGGCAAACTCATTCGATGGTCCTTAGCATATCGCGGTCTCTGCAGCGAAGACGATTTTTCCGCGATCAGGCAATTCCGCTGGGCTTTCCGGCCGCTAGGCTCGATTTCCGCTTTCGTCAATTGGACCGGCCGATGGCTGTCGCATCGCCCAAGCGCCCATTCGCCGCCTCTCGGACAGGCCGTTGCAAGATCGGGCCGAAGCGCTTATGACGCTTCCCAGCATCAAGAGTTGGGATGACGCCCAACGCCAACCTGCCGATCCGGGCAAGGTGGCACTCCCCTCGGGGAGGATGTGGCCGACCCGGCAATCAACGGATCAAGCCACCAGCGTCATCCCCGAAAGAGGACCGACGCAAGTGCCCATCAAGATTCCCGACGATCTGCCCGCCCGCTCCATCCTGGAAGCCGAAGGCGTGGCCGTGATGCGCGAAAGCGATGCGGTGCGGCAGGATATCCGCCCGCTGCGGATCGGGCTGCTCAACCTCATGCCTGACAAGGTCAGCACCGAAACGCAGCTCGCCCGCCTGCTGGGCGCCACGCCCTTGCAGATCGAGCTGACCCTGGTGCGGATCAGCGACCATGTCGCCCGCAATACCTCGGCCGAGCATCTCGAAGCGTTCTACCGCCCCTGGTGCGATGTCCAGCACGAGCGGTTCGACGGTTTCATCATCACCGGCGCCCCGGTGGAGCGCATGGCCTTCGAGGAAGTGCGCTACTGGCCGGAGCTGCGCCGCATCTTCGACTGGACGCGTACGCACGTCCATAGCTGCCTGACGATCTGCTGGGCCGCGCAGGCCTTCCTCCACCACTTCCACGGCGTGCCCAAGCATGCGCTCGACGCCAAGGCCTTCGGCGTATTCCCCCATCGCAATCGCGCGCCGAACTCGCCGTTCCTGCGCGGCATCTCGGACGAATTCGCAGTGCCGGTCTCGCGCTGGACGCAAGTGCGCCGCGCCGACTTGCCAGAGGGCGGCGATTTGCGGGTGCTGGCGGAGAGCGACGACAGCGGGCTTTGCCTGCTCCACGATCCGGCCCGCCGCGCGCTGCTGATGTTCAACCATCTGGAATACGACGGCGACACGCTGGCCAACGAATACAACCGGGACGGCGGCCCGATCCCGGCAAACTACTACCCGAACGACGATCCCTCGCTGCCGCCGATCAATGCCTGGCGCAGCCATGGCCACTTGTTCTTCGGCAACTGGATCAACGAGATCTACCAGACGACACCTTTCGACGCCGCCTCCATCGGCCAGTCGGCGCGGGGCGAAGCGGCAGCGGATGAACGGGCCGCAATCGGGTCGGCCGCAATCGAGCAGGCCGATGGGCCGGTAGACCTGGCCCCGGCGTAACCTCGATGCCGCGCGCGGCCCGGCCGGTCGCGGAATTTTTTCCAGTCGAATGAAGCATTTGTAAATTTCTGTTGCCGGGATCGGCGGGGAGCGACGCGCATCCCGGCCGTCCGGGGGCATGGCGTCCTATAATGTCACTGCCCCCTATCGTCCCATAACAGGACTTCCATGCATTTCGCTTCTTCCGCCGGGTTGGTCCTGGCGCTGTTCTTCCTGCCCGTCACTGCCCAGGCCGCCGACGATACGCCCGACTTTTCTGTCTCGGGTGCCGCCACGATCATCAGCGACTATCGCTTTCGCGGAATTTCGCTGACCGGCAAGGATCCGGCGGTCCAGGCGACGATCAATCTCTCGCACAAGAGCGGGGTCTACCTCGGAACCTGGGCCTCGTCGCTCGACATGGGCGATCGTTACGGCCCCACCGAGGTGGATTTCTACGGCGGCTGGGCCGGGACGGTGGCTGCCGCCACCACGCTCGACGTCGCCCTGGCCTATTACAGCTATCCCGGCGGCGAACGCCCGGCGACGGGGAGCGGCGCGGCGAAAATCGAGTATTTCGAGACGACCGCCCGGCTCACTCACGATTTCGGCCCGCTCAGTGCCACGGTCGGTTCCGGCTATAGCTGGGACCAGTCGGCACTCGGCGGCGACCACCTCTATCTCTTCGGAGAGACCGCCGCGCCGATCCCCGGCACGCCGCTGACGCTGAGAGCGCACGGTGGCCGCAGCAAGGGCGCGATCAGCCCGAAACCCGGCGGATATTACGACTGGTCGCTGGGCGCCGACGCGGCTCTCGGACCCGTTACCCTGGGCCTTGCCTATGTCGACACCGATCTGGGCAGCGCCTCCGCTGCCGATGCCGCCGCGCTCTTCTCGCTTACCGCGGCCTTCTGAAGATACCTCCTGGAGCTGGAAAATGAGAGACGTTTTCAACCGCATGCATATAGCGGGCAAGCTGATGACGGTCGCCGGACTGGCCATCGCCGTGCTGCTGCTGCTGGGCTTCACCGCCGTGGTGGTGGAGACCGGCTCGGCCGTGGGTGCCTTGTCGGACCAGTCCGCCGTGGCGCAGGCCGATGCCGAGGGCAACCGGGTCGAGACCGAAGTCGCGACTTTCGCCGGAACCGCTCGCGCGCTGGCCTCGACTTTGGGTGACATGCACGCGCGCGGCACGCGCGATCGCGGCCTGGCGGTGAGCGTGCTGAAGACCGACCTGCTCAAGTCCAAGGTCGCCCAGGGCAGCTGGGCCATGATCGCGCCGGACCAGTGGGACGGCGGCGACGCCGGCAAGGGCGGCCAGCCCGGATCGGGCAGCAATGGCAGCTTCAGCCCTTATTGGGTCAAGGCTGCCGGCGTGCTGACGATGTCTCCGAACAACGAGGCGGATGCTTATGAAAAGCCCTATTTCCGCAAGTCCTTCGAAAGCGGCGCGGGCGCGATCGTCGACCCCTATTCCTATGACGTGAACGGCACGACGATGCTGATGACGTCGATCACTTATCCGGTCCGCTCGGGCGAGCGCGTGATCGGCGTCGTCGGTGTCGACATGGACCTCGGCGGCGTGTCCGAGCGCCTGTCCAAGCTCAAGCCGTTCGGCACGGGCCGGGTCATGCTCCTTTCCGCCTCGGCAACCTGGGTCGCCAATCCCGATTCCTCCAAGCTCAGCAAGCCTTACGAAGGCGCGGGCCTTGACGAAGTGAAGGCCGCGCTCACCAGCGGCCAGGTGCAAGTCGTGTCCGATATCGACGTCGACGGCGTGGCCACCCGCCGCGTGATCCAGCCGGTCGTCCTGGAGGGCCTCGGTACCACCTGGGCGCTGGTTCTGGACGTTCCCGAGGCGACGATTGCCGCGCCTGCACGCAGCATGGCCTGGCAGCTGGTGATCGGCGGCCTGGTGATCGTTGCGGCCGTACTGGCGACGCTGTTCTATGCGGCCGGCGGCATCATCGGCCGTCCCATGGCCAAGCTTTCGGGCGCGGTGGACCGCCTGGCGAAGGGCGAGCACTGCGCCATTCCCGAACTGGGCCGCGAGGATGAGATCGGCACCATGGCCCGCGCCGCCGATGTGTTCCGCCAGGCCGCGGCCGACCGCGCGGAAGCCGACCGCCGCTCGGCCGAGGAGCAGAAGATCGTCACCAGCGCCGTGGGCGATGGGCTCGACGCCCTGCGCCAGGGTGACCTCACGCGCGACATCACCGAAGCCTTCCCGGCCGGCTATGCCGCGCTGAAGGACAACTTCAACGCGGCCCTGGCCGAACTGCGCCGCATGATCGGTGCGGTCGCGGGCAGCGCCAGCGGCATCCAGACCGGCTCGGCGGAAATCGCCCAGGCTTCCGAGGATCTGGCCCGCCGCACCGAGGCCAATGCCGCCAGCCTGGAGGAAACGTCCGCCGCGCTGGTGCAGATCGACCAGCGCCTCAAGGCCTCGGCTTCGGCCTCGACCCGGACGGTGCGCCGTGCCGACGAGGCACTCTCCACGGTCTCGGGCG
>NZ_JBFRCW010000024.1:0-38004 GCF_052113265.1 Novosphingobium sp. YAF33 | reverse complement strand
TGCCCGGCCGGCGTCTACGAATTCGTCGATCCGGACGGTGCGGGCGCCAAGCTCCAGATCAACGCGCAGAACTGCGTCCACTGCAAGACCTGCGACATCAAGGACCCCACCCAGAACATCGAATGGGTGACGCCGGAAGGCGGCGGCGGTCCGAACTATCCGAATATGTGATCGAGAGGTCTCTCGCGGAAAGGACGAAGCGTCGGAGGTTCCTCCGAGGCACCCAAATCGGTGCTGGCAGTCGTGAAAGCAGCAGCTTGACCGCGACGAAGCAAGCGACATCATTATCGCTACCTGTCTTGCCCCGCTCGGAACCAGTCGAAATCGGCGACACCGCCTTGCGCCAGAGTGTTGAACGAGAACAGTCCCGGGCGAGTGCCCTTCCACCAGCCATACCACGCGAGTTTAAGAGGTTCGCCAGCAAAGCTTCGTCCATCGTCGAGACTGTAACGATAAGTGGCTATGCCGTCTTTGGTCACATTCGCCGCAAGCACCACGCTGCGAACCGAGCCAGGGACGTCGGCGATCGTGGTCTCCTGGCCTGCTAGGGAAAGCACGATCCGATTGGCCCCTTCATCGCGCACCACGCCAAGCCAGGACGGCTGCGCGTTGAGCAGCGTCAGACCTGCCCTTTGGCCATTCGCCATTCGCCCGATCTCCAGCCGGGTCACATAGCCTGGCGCCGGTCCTTGCATGACCTGCGTCAGGGTGTTTCGCGAGGTGACGATCTGGGACGCCTGGAGCGCCGTGAGGCTGAGGAAACCGGGCCGGGCACGCAGGCTCCATGCGCTATCGTCCGGATTGTGATTCCACTGCCACTGGATGGAGAGCCGCCGCGCCCCGAATTGATCGGAACCTTGCAGGCGATCCGAACCTCCCGATTTTCGGGTATGCGGCATGGGCCAACGCGCGACGGGCAGACCGGCATCCTGTCCGGAAATCGGCGCTCCAATGATCGGCCAATCCTGCTGCCAGGTGAGCGGTTGCAAATGCACAATGCGGCCGAAGGCTCCCGTAAGATTGAAGTGGAGGAACCAGCTCTTCCTGTCCGTTGTCTCCACCCAGCCACCCTGATGCGGTCCCTTGAGCTTCAGGTCGCCGCCGGGAAGCAGCACGTCGCGCCATTCATAAGGACCCTCGAGGCGGCGGGACCGACCGACAGCCTGCGGCCCGGTCCCGACCCCGCCGATGGGGGCGAAGATGTAATACCAGCCATTGCGCTTGTAGAGCTTGGGGCCTTCAAGGACCGGAAGTCTCTTCTTGTCCTCGGCAATGAGCTGGCCCTCATCGAGAACGCCGGTGCCGTCGGCACGCATGCGGTGCAGAATGAGCGGACCTGCACCGACTTTGCTGTGAACGAGCCAAGCGGTCCCGTCCTCATCCCAGAAAGGGCAGGGGTCCTCAAAGCCGGGGCCGGAAATTACTGTGGTCGGGGCGCTCCAGGGACCTTCGGGCCGGCGCGCGGTGGCCATGAAGATGCCTTCATCCGGGGTAGCCCAATAGACGAAGAAGCGGCCGCCGTGCTCCCGGATCGATGGTGCCCAGGGGCCGCTGCCGTACTTCGTGCCGGTCGTGTCCCGCGGATTGGCGTCGGTGATCTTGAATTCGCCCACCAGATTGTAGGCCGGAGTGTCGGGAAGCCGGGCAAGAACGTGCGAGACGAGGGTCCAGTGCACGAGATCGTAGGAGCGCAGCACCGGCAGACCTGGGGACATATGGAAGCTGGAAGCCACCAGATAATAGGCGTCCCCGCTGCGGATCACGTCGGGGTCGGAGTAGTCGACGTAAAGGACCGGGTTCTGGTAAGTGACAGGTGAATTTTCGGCGCCAATTTTCGCTCCGGCCGTTCCGACGCCCATCATCGAGCCGGCAGCCACGACCGGAAGGAAAGCACGGACCGAAACGCGGAGAGGTGAGCGCATAGTCACAAAGCTTCCACCGCGTTTCTGGTGTCTTCGAGGGCCTGCTCGATCAAACGGTTCATGCTTTCCGAGGCGCGCCTGGAGTCCCGGGCCGCAACGGCCTCGCACACTTCGACGTGCTCGGGGATGGCATTTCGCGGCAATGTTCGCGCCTGCTGCTTGAACTGGGTCGTCCACCTGACGGCTGCTCCAACGCTGGCGGTCAGGACCATCAGCGCGCCGTTACCGGTGGCCTTCAGGATCGTCTGGTGAAAATCGCGGTCCGCGTGGCGACCTGGTTCGCTCGCCAGGGTATGGCCGCGCATCGCGTCGATCGATCGACGCAGAGCCTGTACATCTTCGCGCGAACGCCGCTGGGCGGCAAGACCGGCGGCCGCGGGCTCGATCAGCCCGCGGAGTTCGAAGATGTCGCGGATGAACCCGAAATCGGGCTTGCCGGTAAAGGCCCATTCCAGAACATCGGGATCGAGAACATTCCAGCATTCGCGCGGAAGAACGCGCGTACCCGCCTTGGGCCTGCTTTCGATGAGACCCTTGGCCGACAATACCCGCAAGGACTCGCGATAGGCGCTGCGCGACACGTCGAGTTCCTGCGCGAAAACGACCTCCCCGTAGAGTATGGAGCCGGGCGGATAGTGGCCGGACACGATGTCCCGGCCGATCTTCTGTACGACCGATCCATTGAGCCGGCGCCCGGAACTTCTGATGTTCGCGCCGCCGGACATTGCCGCGTCAGCACTTCGCGCGATGGCATTCATGGCGTGGTTCTCTCTCCCTCACGGCCTTCCGACATGTCCGGCTTTGCCGGGCCTATTCGAAGGCGACCCTTGCATTGGCCCCGCGAAGCCCCGGCGAATGGGCTGTGATCCGGAGCGCTCCCTTTCCTCGGCCTCGCAGGATCGCGAGAGCCTTCCCCCTGAAGGTCTTGGTGTGGCTGGCTTTCAGCGAGCCCACGGCCTGCGGATTGGCGCTGCCAAAGGCGGCCAGTTCGCCGGAGCCTTCCAGCGCAAGGGTCACCGGCCGCATGTCGTCAGGCAGAACCCGTCCCTTGGCATCCACCACCTCGATCTTGAGATAGGCGAGCGCATCGCGGCCGCGGCGCTGGGACAGCGGCTCGGCCGACACCCGCAAGGATACTGCCTCGCCAACGGTTTCCAGGTGCGTGCGGCCAATGACCTTGCCGTTTTTCCAGGCGACGGCCTCGAGTGTGCCGGCCGCGTAGGGCACGGGGAGTTCCGCCGTCATCTTGTCGCCGGCTGCCAGCGCTTTCTCACCGACCGTCTGACCGTTGAGGATCACCTGGACTTTGTCGCCGGCCGTATAGACGCGCACCTTGAGGGGTTTGCTTTTGTGGTCGTCCCAGTTCCAGCTCGCCAGCTCGTCCGGCCAGCCCCAGTTGGCGGTCCAGGGGAAGGTTCCATCAGGTGCAGGCCGCAGCACCGTCATGGTGACAGGAGCCAGGCCCCATGCAACGTCGCGCGCCAGCGAAGAGGCTTTCTGGCATCCGATCAGGTCGAGATCGCCGCACCAGGCGTTCACCCAGGGCCACGCCGCGAAGTAATAAGGCAGGCTGCCATTCTTCAGGAATGCCGTTGCGCCGATCCCCGCCTCGCCGATGTAGTCCATCGCTGTCCACAGGAACTCCCCGAGGAAATAGGGCGCGCGGTCCATCAGCGCAGCGTAGTCGAAGACCTCGCGCGCGAAGGTCTCGGAGCCGTAGACGACCCGCTCGGGGTGGCTGGAATGCTCGCGTTCGATGTCATCGAGCCGGTAGTTGTACCCCGGCACGTCGAGGAACATCGTGGAGGCGTTATCGACCTTTCCGGCAAATCCCGGACGCGCTGTATCGGCTCCGGCGATCATCTCCTGCCCCAGGACGCCATTGAGCCCGGCGGTTACCGGCCGGGTCGGATCCAGCGTCTTCACCGCATTGGCAAGCTTCCATTCCCATTCGACGCCTTCGTCGCTGGCACGGAAAGGGATTTCGTTACCGATGCTCCACATGATGACCGAGGCGCTGTTCCGGGCAGGCAGAACCATCCCCCGGATCACCTCTTCCCAGTGCTCCCGGAAATGAACCGAGAAGTCCTGGGGCTCCTTGTGCTCGTGCCAGGCGTCGAAGGCCTCCTCGATCATCAGCATGCCCAGACGATCGCAAGTTTCCCTGAGGCTGCGCGAGGCAGGATTGTGCGAACTGCGGATGGCGTTGAAACCCCGCTGCTTCAGCAGGCGGATCCGCCGCTCGTCGGCATCGCGAAACGCGCAGGCGCCCAGCAGTCCGTTGTCATGATGGACGCAGCCGCCCCGCAGCTTGATGACTTCGCCGTTGATCGCCATCCCGCGTGCGGGATCGAAAGTCACGATACGGACACCGAAGGGCTGCTCCAGCCTGTCGACGACCTTGTCACCGCGGCGCAGCTCGGTTTCGAGCCGATAGAGGTTCGGATGATCGGGCGACCAAAGCCGGGGGCCCTGCACCGTGAGCGTCTGGCGTACTTCGCTTCCCGCAGCCACACGACCTTGCGCGGCAGTGCGACCTTCGGCATCGATGAGGCGGGTGACGATTTCGTAGCCCGCGGCATCCCCTTCGAGCGATGTCGTCAGATCGACCTCGGCCCGTCCGTCTGCGAACCGGCGAGTCCAGGCCGCAACGCCCCATCGCGCGATCCGGCACTGGCTCGGCAGCACATCGAGCGTCACCTGCCGATAGATGCCCGACCCCGCATACCAGCGGGTGTTGCGTCCTTCGTTGCGAACCCGAACCGCCACGACATTGTCGCCCTTGCGGTCGAGATAGGGCGTGAGATCGATGGCGAACGGGATATAGCCATTCACGTTGCTGGAGACCGGATGGCCGTTCAGGAAGACGTCGCTTTCGAGATAGATCCCATCGAACGTCAGTTCGATGCGCGCATCGGGAGCATAGCCGGCGACGCTGAAACGCTTGCGATACCAACCCTCACCGCCAACGGTGAAGCCGGTCGCGCCCTTGCCAACGGCTGTCTTGTCGAACGGGCCGATCTGGGCCGGCTCGGTGCCGCCCGGCACATCCTCGACACCCCAGTCATGCGGCAGGTCGACGACGCGCCATGTACTGTCATCGAGGCCGGCCTGTTCGAAACCATCCCCGCCACCGCGATGGAATTTCCAGCCATCGTCGAACGGAATATCCCGCAGCGGCCAGCTTGCTCGCTGCGGCAAGACTGGTGGTTTTGCCGCAGCCACGCCGACCATGGGAAAGACGGCACCGGCTCCTGCGACCATGAGCGCCTGGCGCCGATTGGTGTCAAATTCGAAGCTCACATGACTTCTCCCAGCCTGGCCAGTTCGGCATCGATCCGTGCCAGAGGCTCCCGCTGCACAACCCCGAAGACGAGCAGCGATTCGAGCGAGAAGTTGCCAAGGTGCGGCTTGATCATCTCATTGCCGATGCGCCGATCCATTCCTGGTATCTGTTTGTTAACGATCGCCCAGGCCGCCGGGATCGACTGCAGGATAGCGATCGGCGTCTCTCGCGAACTGAGTATCCGGGGAAGCCTGCGCGGTGGATCGTAGGCCTTCGCAGGCGGATAAAGTGGCGCGTCCAAATTGGTCATCCTCTCATGGAATTGTCTTGAGACGGCAGTGCGAGCGCCGGTTCGACGAGCGGTGGCCGCAGCGCATGGCGCTGTTCAACCAGGCCTGCGCGCCATGTGCGCTGATCCATCGGTCCTCTCCTGCTTTCTCGGTCGCCGCGATCATCGCCCCCCCGATGGGCTCGGGCTTATTTTGTGCCTTGTCTAAATAGCAACGGTGTGTTGTTTTAAGTGGCAAGGACGGCATGTCAAGCCAGCTCCGGGACGGGAAGAGGACGATGGAACCATCGGATTTGCCGCAGCCATTGCGAAGATCGATCGCGCCCGGTCCCAAGCTGAGGCGGGCATCCGGAGCGAGGACCTTCGCCTTTGACCGCGGTCCTGCGTGAGCGCTTGCTGCGAGCAAGAAAACAAAAAACGGGAGGGAATATGATCAAGACAGGATGCAACCTGCTGCTGGCGTCCACCAGCTTGTTCGCCGTGGCGCCGCCTGCATGGGCGCAATCGGCGCCGGCCGCCGAAAACGCCGCGGACATCATCATCGTCCAGGCGCGCCGCCGCGACGAGGACGTTCAGGATGTCCCCGCAGTCATCGATACCGTGACGTCCGAAGAGATCGCGAAGCTCAATATCCGCGACTTCAAGGAAGTTCAGACACTCGTTCCCGGCCTGGAACTGACAACGGAATCCAACGGCGTCGGCGGCAGCGCCAAGATGCGCGGCGTCAATTTCGACGTGAATGCCAGTGGCTTCAACTCCACCGTCGAATTCTACATGAACGACGCGCCGATCGTGGCGGGCATCGTTCTTCAGCAGATGTTCGATATCGGCCAGATCGAAGTCCAGCGCGGTCCTCAGGGCACGCTGCGCGGACGCGCCTCGCCTTCAGGATCGATCACCGTCGCCAGTCGCAAGCCCGATCTCTATACCGTTGGCGGCACGGTCGACATGACGGCCAACGACATCGGCACGCAGAATATCAAGGCCGCGCTCAACCTGCCCGTCATCGAGGGCATCGCCGCCATTCGTGTCGCCGGCGTCTGGGACGAGAACGAGGACAACCGCGTCAAGCCGCTCGACACCAGCTATGGCGGCCGCGATCCCTTCGCCCGTACCCGCGCCGGACGCGTCAGTGGACTGATCCAGCCGACCGACTGGCTGAGGTTCGAAGGCGTCTACCAGCATATGCAGCGCAATGCGGTGGGATACGATCAGGTCGCCTCCTTCAGCGAGGTCAATCCCGATGCCGCACCAAGCCCGGTCTACATCGATACGAGCGACCGCCGCACCGATCAGGTCGAGCCGCGCCGGATCAAGCAGGTCTACAACATCTACAACTGGCGTGCCGAAGCGAACCTGGCCGGCCAGACCCTGATCTATCAGGGCCAGCACTATACCCAGAACGTCCATGCCAGCACCTCCCTCGACTCCGCAGTGGTGTTCCCCGGCGATACGATCTTCCAGGCGACCCACACCCGCACCAAGTCGACGTCCCATGAAGTCCGCCTGCAGAACCAGGAACGCCTGTTCGGCATGGTCGACTACGTTGTCGGCTTCTTCGACCAGAAGAACGACGCGCCGACGGATCTCCTGCGCAGCACGGCGGTTCGCCTGCCGCTCCTGTTCGGCGGCGGCCTTGCGACTGCGGTCACGACACCGATCGGCCGCTTCGGTGGCAATCACGAGCAATCGATTTTCGGTAATCTGACGCTTCACGTAACYGATTCCACCGAAGTATCCGGCGGCCTCAGGCATATCGACTACAATTCGGAAAATACGCTGGTTGTGGGCGGCAATACCGTCTCCACCGATGGGCAGGATGCCAAGAAGTGGATCTATACCGGCTCCATCAAGCAAAACATCACGCCCAATCTCATGGTCTACGCCAGCACCGGCAGTTCCTGGCGGCCGGGCATCAACGTGGTCGGCGATTTCAACATCCTGCCCTCGGCTACCGAAAAGAGCTTCACCAACCTTCCTGCCGAAACCTCGAAGTCCTATGAAGTCGGTTTCAAGAGCACGCTCATGGGCGGTCGGATGCGTTTCAACGTCACCGGTTACCATCAGAAGTTCAAGAACTACCCCTACCGCGTGTCCAACGGCGTCTACTACGTCAATACCGTGGCGGACAGGAACAGCGCCGGACAGGTTACCGGCATCCATCAGGAAGTCGGCCAGTTCAACTTCGCGGGCGCTGTCCCTGTCGAAGTGAACGGCGTGGAAGGCGATCTCTCCTTCGATATCTCCGATCGCTGGACGATGGGCCTGCTCGCCAGCTATTCGCTCGGCAAGATCAAGAACGGCACGGTTCCCTGCAACGACCTCAATGGCGACGGTGTGCCCGACAACGTCCTGTCGGCACCATCACTTGCGCAGCTTCAGGCCGCAGTCGGTTCCGAGAACCTGGCGACCTGCCAGGTGACGCAGCGCTCCGCTTTCCAGCCCCCCTTCTCGGCCACGCTCCAGAGCGAATACAGCCTTCCGATTTCCAACAGGTTTGATGGCTACCTTCGCGGTTTGGTGACCTACAACGGCAAATCCCAGAGCGATCCCACCAACATCTACGACAACGTCGGCGACTATGCCCTGGTCAATCTCTACGCGGGCATTCGCGATCCCAAGGGAATGTGGGAGGTTTCGCTCTACGCCAAGAACCTGTTCGAAGTGGAAAAGGCGCTTTCCCGCACCAGCCCGCTTTCGACCAGCTACCAGCAGCTCGGCTTTGGCGGGTTCGGACCGAACGGCCCGATCCTCACCGGGCCAACCGCCGCGACGACGACCAGCACTTACACCGGCATCACCATGACGCCGCCGCGCGAGTTCGGCCTCAATGTAAGGTTCTCGTTCGGTTCGCGCTGATTGGCGCGAACCGAACCTCCGACCTGGGCGGGTGATCCAAGATCACCCGCCCTCTTGTCGTTCACAGCCAGACGCAAAAAATCACGGGCGCGCTTCAACGCCCTATCAGGAGGATCTCGAAATGCGCCGTATTGCAGCAAAGTTCGCGGCCAGTCTGCTGCTGGGCAGCGCGCTTATTCACCCGGCTGACGCGCAAGCGGGACCCAAGCCCTCATCCTCCCAGCTTCCGGCAAACGACGCCGCTATCGAGGCCCGCGTCGAGGCGCTCCTGGCAAAGATGACCGCCGAGGAGAAGGCCGGCCAGCTCAGCCAGTTCTTCTATTTTGCCCAGATTCCAGCGATGGCCAAAGGCGTGGACGATCAGATTGCCGCCGGCAAGGCTGGCTCGATCCTTTTCACGACCGATCCCAAACTGCTCAATCGCGCGCAAAAGATGGCCGTCGAGCAGACCCGCCTGAAGATCCCCCTGCTCGTGGGTTTCGATGTCATTCATGGCCTTCACACGATCTTTCCCGTGCCCCTCGCAATGGCGGCATCGTGGGATCCGAAGCTGGTCGAACGGTCGCAGGCGGTAGCGGCGCAGGAGGCGCGGGCGGTAGGCATTCATTGGACGTTCGCGCCCAATGTCGACGTTGCCCTCGATGCCCGCTGGGGCCGCATCGTCGAGGGCGCGGGCGAGGATCCGTACCTGGGATCGGCCATGGCCGCGGCGCAAGTCCGGGGATTCCAGGGCGCGTACATCGGCGCGCCCAGTCACATCATTGCCGGGCCGAAGCATTTCGCAGGCTATGGCGCTGCCATGGGCGGGCGTGACTACGACCAGTCGGAAATCTCGGAAAACCAGCTTCACAACTTCTACCTGCCACCATTCAAGGCCGCGGTCGACGCGGGCGCGGGCAACATCATGGCCGCCTACATGGCGCTCAACGGCGTACCCGCAGCCGGAAACCACCGCCTCCTGACCGACACGCTGCGCACCGAGTGGGGCTTCAAGGGCTGGGTAGTCAGCGATGCCGGCGGCGTCGATGCTCTCAGGACACATGGCATTGCAAAGGATGGAACCGAGGCGGCCGTCAAGGCGATCTCGGCCGGCACGAACATGGAAATGGTGCCGCCGGGACAGAAGGCGCACATGCCTTCGCTCGCGGCTGCCATCACCGAGGGCAAGCTGACCACCGCTGAACTCGATGCCATGGTACGACCGGTCCTCGCCGCGAAGTTTCGCATGGGCTTGTTCGAAAACCCTTATGTCGATGAAGCACGCGCTGCCAAAGTCCTCGCCGATCCGGCCCATGCCGTCGCCGCCCGCGCGGCTGCCGAGCGGTCGGCCGTATTGCTGCGCAACGAAGGCGGCCTGTTGCCGCTCGACCGCAAGAAAGTCCGGTCGCTCGCCGTGATCGGGCCGCTTGCGGATTCCCAGCGTGACATGCTCGGCCCTTGGATTTTCTCGATGAACAACCCCAGCGCCGAAAGCCTGCTGGCCGGTATCCGCGCGAAAGTCGGGCAAGGCGTCACCGTGTCTTATTCCGAAGGTGTCCGCATTCCCGCACGCGTGAACCCCTCGCCTTTCGACATGATGGACGGCAAGCGGACCAAGCCCGAACCCATCGACGAAGACGCGGAGATTGCAAAGTCGGTCGCCTTGGCTCGCCAGTCGGACGCCGCCATTCTGGTGCTCGGCGAGGCGCAGAACATGAGCGGCGAGAAGGCCTCGCGGGCGAGTTTCGACTTGCCCGGACGCCAGAAGGAGCTGCTCGACGCGGTGGTGGCCACCGGCAAGCCGGTGATCGTCGTCCTGATGAGCGCCCGTCCGCTCACAGTGCAGGACAGCAAGGCCGCGGCGATCCTCGACATCTGGTATCCCGGCAGCCAGGGAGCAGCTGCCGCCGCGAACCTGCTGTTCGGCGATGCCGTGCCCGGCGGCAAATTGCCGATCAGCTGGGTCCGCAGCGCCGCCCAGGCCCCTATGACTTACGCGCGCCTACCCTCCCACGATCCGACCGATGCCGCCAAGCGTTATCAGGAAGGGAGCAACGAACCTGCCTGGCCCTTCGGCTTCGGGCTCAGCTACACGAGCTTCGCCTACTCCAATCTGAAGGTGCTTACGCCGAAGGTCGCGCCCGGCAGTCCGGTGACCATCACTGTCGATGTCGCCAATAGCGGCCCGCGAAGCGGCGATGAAGTGGCGCAGCTCTACATCCATCAAAAGCACGGCACCTCATCCCGGCCGGTCCGCCAACTCAAGGGCTTCGAGCGCGTGACCCTGAAGCCGGGCGAGAAGCGGACGCTCACCTTTACGCTCAGTCCGGAAGACCTGCGCTACTGGAGCGACGCCACGCGGAGCTGGATCGAGGACAGCTCGGACTTCGAGGTCTGGGTTGGCGGCGATTCCACGGCATCGCTCGGTGGATCGTTCGAGGTGAGTGAAGAATAAGCGGCCTTTGACATGAACCGCAGCGTTCCACGATGCGCGCTCCTCGCCGCTGGCGCGCTTGGAGCGATCCGGTTTGCCTCGGTAGTGATCGCGGACACCGCCTGCCCCGGTGATAGACACCCTTTCATCGCTGAGCGAAAACGCGGATCCCGGAATGGGTGAACCGCCGCATCGGTGACTGGCAGCCTGGCGCCAAAAAAGTCGCCTGGAATGGGTTTCCGGCCTACAGCAAGACGTCGAAGGTTCGCCCTTCCGGGCTCTGCCGCCCGTGCGGGTTCTGACCGAGAGCGCCGCGGAACCGGGCGAGTAGCAAAAGGACCTCTTTCTGCCCACTGGCGAGAAAGAGGTCCCCTACCCCGCTCGATCGGGCACGGATTAAGCGGGGCGACCACCAAATTGCACGAGGCCCTCCCTTGTTTGAGGGGCCGTCCGGCTGGCCGCTACTGATCTGAAACCGGCGGCCTCAGTGGGGCTTTACCGCGTCGAGTTCGGTCTGGATGGTCGCCAGCTTCTCATCGGTGAGCTGATCGCCGGCAAACTGCTGGAGCTGGGCAAGCGTCATCCCGCGGCCCATCTCGATCTGCGGGCTATTGATGATCTCGGGAATATGCTTGAGCAGAATGGCCTTCGATGCCGGATCATCCAGCATCGTGCCGAGGTCGGTTTCCTGGACCTTGTAGGCAGCTTTGGTTTTGGCAGCTGCAGGCGGGTTTTCGGCATAGGCCGTCACGGATCCCGTCATGGCCAGAGCCAAAAGTACCGCCGAGAGAAGTGCGCGCATTGATAATCCTTTCCCGAACAGGAGCTGGGATCGATGCGCGTGGCGGCTCCAGCGCCGTCATCTCGATGCATCTATCCGCTGTTCAAACAGGACTATCGGATCGAGCCAGCACCAAGTCAATATAGCTACACATTGTATTATTTCGTCACGGCGATCATGAATTCGATCTCAGATCACCAGGACCCCGCCCCTCCGACAATGCGCTCGACAAGGGATCTCGCGACAACTTTCGCCTCATCGTCTTTGAAAGGTTCCGCTTCGGGACGTACGGCGATCGTTCCCCCCGTCACGGCCATCACCAGGTCTGCCGCGCCCTCCGGATCGCGCATTTTGAACCCTCTGGCAGGACCATACTCGCGAATCGACGTCGCTATGAGCGCATGGAGGCTCCGGTAGCCCTTCTGGTTGTGGCCGCTGAACCCCGATCCGGCCGTTCCCGTCAGATTGCCCGCGAGCCTGGTAATGGCGCGAACTTCGGGTTTCGTCCCCCAAAGCAGCATCGCTTCGACATAGCTGATCAGCTGCTCGACAAGATCGTGCGACAGCGCCGGATCGCGTTTGGTATTGAGTTCGGACCACGATGCAATCTTTGCATCGATCACGGATTGAAGAAGGTCCGCCTTGTCCGAAAAGCGCTTGTAGAGCGTAGTGCGCGGAATGCGAAGGTTGGTGGCAACGGCATCCATTGAGGTGCCTTCATACCCCAACTCCAGGAACATTCGCGTGGCTTCGCTCAGGATGTCCTGTGTGATCTTGGCGGAATCGGCGGCTACCGGACGCCCTCTTCTTCTGACCGGTTTCTGATCTGCCTTCGCCGCCACTGATTGCCGCACCTTGTCCTGCACTTTTGCCGTAATCCGCGCTTTGGAATATCGATTGCCCATGTGGTAACCGATTTGGGACGACRCACAACCGGCACGTCGTTGCCTCGCCGTTCCCGTGGAAGCCACCCTTTCCGATAAACGACGCTCGGGTGCCAACTATCGTTCGTGCCGGCGAGGCTATCGCGCGTACCGTAGTTGCCATAGACTGGTTCGCCATGCCGCTCGACACATCCCCTCTCGCGCGCTTCACCTTCGTAGGCGAAGTCTTCGAATGGCGCGGGCCCGCGCCCTTCTTCTTCGTTGCCGTGCCCACCGAATGCGTGGATGAGGTGCGCTATGCCGCCCGGATAGCCAGCTATGGCTGGGGCGTGGTGCCCGTGCATGCAGTCGTAAATGAAATCCCGTTCACGACCTCTCTTTTTCCAAAGGGAAACAGCTATCTTTTGCCAGTCAAGGCGGCGGTCAGGAAAGCCGGCTCGATCAATCTCGCCGACAGAGTGACGGTTGAAATCCAAATCACTGCAAAACGCGACTTCGATGAGCGCCGTCCAACGATCTAAGGCGAGGGATAGCTCGCTGCGGCCTCGGCGGATTCCGCAAGCTGCCGCACTGGCCGCCTGGGCAGGACTTTGGCTGCAGCGAGTTACGGGGGGCAATATGCGAATGCCCCCATCCCGGTCAGATCGTTGAGCGAACCGGCCGCACGATCAACGTATTGACGTCCACATCCGCAGGCTGCTCCACCGCATAGGCGATGGCGCGCGCGATCGCGTCCGGGGTGAGCGCGATGGAGCGGAAATCGACCATCGCCTGCGCCGCGACCGGATCGGTGATCGTGTGGGCCAGTTCCGATTCCACCACGCCCGGCGCGATGGTGGTGACCCGAATGTCGTCATGCTCCATGCGCAGCGCTTCGGAGATCGCGCGCACGGCATATTTGGTTGCGCTGTAGACGCCGCAGGTCGGCCACACGGCATAGCCGCCGATCGAAGAAATGTTGACGAACTGGCCGCTGCCCTGGCCCTTGAAGCGAGGGAGCGCGGCGGCTATGCCGTGCAGGACGCCGCGGATGTTGACGTCGATCATCCGGTCCCATTCATCGACCTTCAGGCTGTCGAAGCGTGACAGCGGCATCAGGCCCGCATTGTTGACCAGCACGTCGACGCGGCCATATTCGGCCTCCGTCGCGGCGATGAACGCCTCGAAATCGGCGCGGTCAGTTACGTCGAGCGACCGGAAGGCAACCGCGCCTCCCGCTGCGTTCAGTTCCTCCGCCAGCGCGGCGAGCCGGTCGGTGCGGCGCGCTCCCAGCATCAGCTTCGCCCCGCGCGCCGCCAGCAGCCGCGCCGTGCCTTCGCCGATGCCGCTGCTGGCGCCGGTAATCGCGATGACCTTGTCCTCGATAGCCATGATCGTCACTCCTGTTAGGGCGGACCGAACCATCGATCCGATGCCCCCTACATGGCGCTCTCTGGGCGGGAGGCGGTAGAACGGTCATCCGGGATGATTGCACGATATTCCAGATTGCCAGCATCGGGCTGGATCGGCCGTGGCCGGCCGTGTAGGCTGATCGTACCGACCGCTTGGGGAGAAGGGCTGATGGCGCATCAGGAACTGGCTGAGCAGATTGCCCGATACGCCGAGCGCGACGGCATCATGGATACGCCCATCGCTCGACTGGCACTGGTCCGCTCGGCCCAGCGCGGGGAGCCGGTGCATATGGTGCAGCGCCCGGCGCTGTGCATCATCGCGCAGGGGGGCAAGCGCGTGCTGCTGGGCGATGCGGTGATCGACTATGGTCCCGCCAACTATCTCGTCGCCTCGCTCGACCTGCCCATCACCGGCGCGGTGACGCAGGCCAGCGCGGACGCGCTTTATCTCTGCTTTTGCCTCTATCTCGACCCCGCCCTGCTGTCGGAGATCGCGCTGACCCTGCCGCCCCTGCCGGCGGGCGCGGATGAGAGCAGCGGGATGACGTTACACCCGATGACGCCTGAACTGATCGACGCGGCCACGCGGCTGACGGCACTGCTCAGCGATCCAGTGAATGCGCCGCTGCTCGCACCGCTGATTGAGCGGGAATTGCTGGTGCGGCTGATGACCGGGCCGGGCGGAAGCGTGCTGCGAGCCATCGCCAGCGGCGAAAGCCGCACCGGCCAGATCGCGCAGGCGATCGCCTGGCTCAAGACCCATTTCCGCGAGCCTTTCCGCGGTGCGCACCTTGCCGCCCTTGCCGGCATGAGCCTGTCGAGCTTTCATGACCATTTCCGCCGCGCCACCGCCATGACCCCGCTGCAATATCAAAAGCAACTGCGGTTGCAGGAAGCGCGGGCGCTGATGCTGGCCGACCGGCTCGACGCGGCAGAGGCTGGCTTCCGCGTCGGCTATGACAGTCCTTCCCAGTTCAGCCGCGAATATCGTCGACTCTTCGGCGCCCCGCCCGTCCGCGACATGGGACGGTTAAGGGCGAAGCCGCAGATGGCGATGGTGATCTGAAAGGGCCGGGGCGGAATTGCTCAGTTTCAAGTTCGGTTCTGACGTCGGAACAACCAGGGAACCGGCGAGCTGTTCGAAAAGCCGGCGCTCAGCCTGGATACGATGCGCGGCAAGAACCTGGCAGAGTATTCCCTCGTCACCAGGGCAGTGCCAGAAGTCGGATACCTCGGCCAGCGCCTCACGCAGCGTTTTCGCCGCTTCCCGGTCTGCAGCCGTGATTGCAAGCATAGTCAACTCTTGTTCCTCTGAATGCTGGATTCCTGCAAAACAGCTGCCCTACAAGTGATACCGGATAACCGTGCGGCAGAAGCGCTGCTATGAGCGCTTCTGCCGCACGGCCTTTACCAGGACCCAAACAAACGTCTCTACACAGAGCGTTTCATAGAGCCGACAAGCTTCAGGGTACCCTTGTGCCACGACCAAAGAAGAAGCCGAGAACCAGGATTACGGCCGCCACCAGCAGGAAGACCTTTGCGAGGCTGGCCGAGAGGCCTGCAACGCCGCCAAAACCCAGAAGCGCAGCGATCAATGCGACGACAGCAAAAATTATTGCCCAGCGAAACATGAGTGCTCTCCCTTAGACTAACTACACCAACGCTGCGCCGACATGTTCGCAGCAGCTCGTTCTTTAGAACTTTCAAGCTGTCCCGATGTTCCACGAAACCTCGGCAGTGATATCGCGCATGTAGATGTCCTTGTTGATCGGTCAGGAGACTGGCGAGAGTTCGCATCGTTGCCCGGCTCGACGCGCAGCCATTGCGGCGAGGAATGCGGCAAGGACCAGCAGAGCCGCGCTGACCTCGAAAGTGGCGCGCACGCCGGTGGCATCGAAGATGGCGCCGCCCATGGTCGCGCCGAGCGTGATGGCCAGTTGAATGACAGCGACCATCAATCCRCCGCCGGCCTCGGCATCATCGGGAAGCACCTGAGAGAGCCAGGTAAACCATCCTACCGGCGCCGGTGTGGCAATCAGGCCCCATGCCGCAAGCAGCAGGACGGTCGGCCAGAACGAGCCACCGAAGCTTGCCAATGCAAGGGCAACGCCAGCCATCAAGGCCGGTATGACCACGAGCACCCTGCGCAGGTTCATTGCGACGAGCGGCCCTATGGCGGCCGTTCCGGCAAGACCCGACAGGCCGATCAGCAGCAGGATGATCGATAGCCAGGATATGTCGACATGGGTGACGGTTTCGAGAAACGGGCGCAGGTAGGTGAAGAGGGCGAACTGCCCCATGAACAGGACAGCTACGGCGATCAGTCCGATGAAAATGCCGGGCTTGCTCAAAAGGGTGATGACGCTCGCTTGCCGCGATCCGTGCTGCGCAGGGAGCTTGGGGAGGCTGACTGCCTGCCATATCAGCGCCAGCGCCGCGAGCGGAACAAGACAGAAAAATGCGCCGCGCCAGCCCACGACAGAGCCGAGCAAACTGCCCATCGGCGCCGCCACGGCCGTCGCCAATGCACTGCCGCCCTGAAGCGTCGCGATGGCCCGTGGAAGAAACGCACCATTCGAGATGCGCATGAGCACTGCCGTCGACATAGACCAGCAACCGCCGATTGCGATTCCGAGAACGGCCCGCCCGGCCAGCAGCACCGGATAACTCGGGGCGAAGGCGACGATGGCGCCGGATACGATCATAAGCCCCGTCAACCACAGGATCACAAGCTTGCGATCGAGCTTGCGCGTGAGCGAAGATATCGAAAGGCTGGTCAGAACAGCGAACAGACCGGACGCGGCAATGGCCTGTCCGGCCTGCCCTTCGCTGATGATCATGTCGCGCGCCATCGGGGTAAGGAGGCTCACCGGAAGAAACTCCGACGACACCAGCACGAAAGCACACAGTGTCATTGCCAGAACTGCACTCCATGGTGCAGCGCCGGGCCCCGCGTCATCCGCGGTCGTGGTTATCGAAACATGCATGCTTTCACCTTGAATGCGCGGATCTGCGGCTGCGTGACATGTCGATGCTCGGCAGCACGGCAGAGGCACCGCTCGCCGGGGCGCCTGATCAATTGGTGACGAAGCCCTGCTCCGCCATCCTGGTGGCATAGAAGTTCGCGCTCTGCTCCTTCACCGCGCCCATTGGATGGCCTACGACAAGGGCGCCGTGGCGGCGGCCTCGATCCAGATCGTCGGCCATGAAGAGATTGCCGGCGACGGTCATGCCGTATTGGTTTCTGAAGGTGACTTTATCGATCGTGACGCGGTCACTCACGTAGAAATTATCTGTGCCGTTGGACATGTCTTGTGCCTCCGCGAATGGGATGGTGAAGGGAAGGAAGCCAGGTGCAGCTGCGCCGGCAGAGAGTTGAAGAATGGAGCGCCGGGTGGTTCCTGAAGACGCCTAGGCCTGGTGCCAGACCTGGTGTCCGAACCGCTCATGTCTGGGCATGGGATGTCTCCATTGGGAAGCGAGCCCTTCGACCGTGAGCTTTGTCTTTGAGAAGGCCATTGGCTTCAGGCGCCATGCGCCTGGTAGGCAGCGCGCCAATTTGCGCATCGAGGCGGCGCGAGGCCGGTGGGTGTGGCAACGAAAATCGTCATGGCCACCATCTAGGCGCGGGCGCCATCATCCATTAGCCTGAAAGATGAACATGCAGCACTGAGTGAAATTCAATAATGCAACGTGAGACCATGGCTGAAGCGCTGCGCTATCGCGAGCAGTGAGTTCGAAATCCGGCGTTCGCCCAGACGATCATTCCCGAAAGCATCGCCGCCGACGGATACCGACATTCCAGGCAGCGCTTATGCTATTGCGAATTGAGATCATCACAGATATCGCCAACCGGGCCTGGGCGCTTCAGCTCCCGGGCTGATCGCGTCGGTGCCTTGAAAAAGGCTTAAAAGGGAACACGGTGAGAGGGCTCCGCGCCTTTGAATCCGAGGCTGTCCCTGCAACTGTGAGCGGCGAGCGCGATGCACATGTGCGGACGGGAAATGCCCGAGCCGCCAGCCACTGGGCCGGACGCTAAATCCTGCGAGGCCTGGGAAGGCCGTGCATCAAGCTGTGACCCGCAAGCCAGGAGACCTGCCGTCGCACCGGTCGCTCTTGCCTGACCCAGGGGATGGTCTTGGCACGGTCAGTTTTCTCCGTCTGAGCGACGAGAATGCGGCGGAGGCCGCATCGGTGTCGTGCGTCAGCCGCCTTTGGGGTGTCCGGCCACTGCGCGCGCCGACCGTTCGCGCGGACGCCTCCTGCCCGGTGTTGCTCGACGCCTCGGGGGATTGCATTGAGACAGAATACCAAGACCGCGCTGCTTTCAGGAAGCCTCGCACTATCGGCGGTTCCCACGATGACGAGTGCTGCCGAGACCGAACCCGCCGACAATACGATCGTCGTCACGGGCAAGACCGGCGCCTACAACGTCACCCGCTCCAGCGGCGCGACGCGCACGGACACGCCCTTACTCGAAGTGCCGCAGTCCGTGACCGTGCTGACGCGGCAGGTGGTCGACGATCTGCAAGCGAACCGTGTCGAGGACGTGCTAGCCTATGCCGGCGGCATCACGCGCGGCAACAACTTCGGGGGCACTGGTCTCACCGACTACAACCTGCGCGGCTTCACAACCTCGGAATACTTCCGCAACGGTTTTCCGATGAACCGCGGCTATCCGCCGGCACCGGACTCCATCGCCGTCGAGCGCGTGGAGGTGCTGCGTGGCCCTGCTGCCCTGCTATATGGTCGCGGAGATCCGGGCGGCACGTTCAACATTGTTTCGCGCGTACCTACCGACAGGATGGCCCAGACCGTCAGCGGCCGGATCGACAGCTTCGGCGGTTGGCGCGGAACGGTCGATGCCACCGGTCCCATCGATAGCGCAAAGACCGTGCGCTACCGCCTCGGCGCGGCCGTGGAAGGTGGCGACAGCTTCCGCGATCATGTCCAGTCCGACCGCATCGTGGTTGCGCCGGTCGTCGCCTGGGATGCCTCGCCGGACCTGACGTTCATTCTCAGCAGCGAGTTCGTGCAGGTGAAGACCCCGCTGGACCGCGGCAATCCCGCCTTCAGCAATCAGCTCGACATCGCCATTCCCGCTTCACGGTTCTTCGGCGAGCCGTCCGTCGGCCGGTGGCGCGTGCGCAATGGCCTTGGCAGCCTCGTCGCGGAATACAAGCTGGCGCCTGGCTGGAAGCTGCGGGCGGGCGCCCAGTATTACAATGGCGAGTTGGGCGGCCCCGGCATCCAGGCCTCCAGTCTGCGCGCAGATGGCCGCACCCTGGTGCGCACTTATAGCGAGCGTACCTTGCGGTGGCGCGATCTGGATGCACAGGTGAACCTGACCGGCCAGTTCGCCACCGGCAGCGTCGAGCACGAAGTGCTGCTGGGCGCCGAGTTCGAGGCCTTCCACTATACCGAGGTCATCCGCAATTCGAGCCCGACGCTGTCGCCCTTCACGCTGGACATCTTCGCGCCGGTCTATGGCTCCGCAATCCCGCCGCTGAACGGCACGTTCACCAGCATCCGCACCCAGACGCGCACATTCGCGGGCTACGCCCAGGACCAGGTGTCATTGCTACCCTGGCTGAAGCTGCTGGTCGGCGGACGACTGGAGCGATACGAGAGCGACAACCTGAACTTGCGCAGCGGGGTCACTTCTGCGTTCAAGCAGACGGTATTTACGCCGCGCCTTGGGACGGTCTTCGTGCTGGCCCCGCAAGTTTCAGTCTACGGCAGCTATGCCCGCTCCAACAAGCCGAACACCGCAGCGGACGTGAACGGCAATGTCATCGCGCCGGAACGCGGCACCAGCTACGAGGCCGGTGTGAAGCTGGAACTGCTGGACGGCAGGCTGAGCGCGACAGCGGCGCTGTTCCACACCACCAAGCAGAACGTCGCGACCACTGACCCGGACAATCTGGATTACAGTATCGCCGCCGGCGAAGTGCGCAGCCGGGGCTTCGACTTCTCGATCACGGGCAACCTGACCAGGGCATGGCGGATCGTGGGCGGCTATGTCTTCGCCGATGCCGAAGTGACCAGAGACAATCGCCTGCGGCTCGGCCAGCGCCTGCCCAACACGCCGCGCCATTCGGCCAGCCTGCTCAACGTCTACGAAGTGCAGGAAGGCGCCCTCAAGGGGCTCGGCGCGGGTGCAGGCGTCACTTACGTCGGTGGGCGCATCGCCGGCACTGCGGCGACCGCGCCTTACATCCGCTCTTACGCAACGGTGAACCTGCTGGCCTACTATCCGCTGGCCGAGAACGTGAAGCTGCAGGTCAACGTCAACAACTTGTTCGACAAAAAATACGCCGAGCGCGGCTTCGGCAGCAATCTCTATCCCGGCGCCCCGCTCAGCGCGATCGCCAGCATCACGGTCGGCCTGTGATGGCCGGCAAGACCCGTCTCGTCCGCCGAACTCAAGCAAGGATGTGCATGATGAAGACTGCCATGAAAGCCGCGATCCTCACCGCTCTGCTGCTCGCGCCCGCACTGCCCGCCCAGGCGCACGGCATCTACATTACCGAACGCTCGAAGCAGATCGTGCTGATCTACGGCGAAGGCGCCGACGATCTCGACATGGTGAAGCGGGAGCCGTTGATCGATACGGTTGCCGCCTACGATGCCGAGGTCAAGCCGATCAAGGCGCAGCACCGGATCTCGGGGCTCGCGATGCTCGTCGAAACCGAAACCAGGCCCAGGTTCGTGACTGCGATCCTGCAGAACGGCGTTTGGTCGCGGATGAAGGGCGGCGAGTACGAGAAGAAGGGCCTCGACGAGATGCCCGGCGCCGACATCTCCACCAAGAACATCAAGTATGCCGTCCGGATTCAGGGCCCGTCCGCCGGCACCGTCCCTGCGCTTCCCGGCCAGACCCTGCAGATCGTCCCCGCCGGCCCGATCCCCGCGATGCTGGGCCGGAAGCTGACGTACAAGGTGCTGTATAAAGGCCGGCCGGTGGCGGGCGCGCGCCTCATCAACGACTTCGTCAACGATCCGGACGCCAAGGAAACCGTCACCGGCTCCGACGGCACCGTCACCTTTGCCGTTCGCAATCAGGGGCTCAACGTCATCCATGCCGTCTACGACGGCCCGAGCGACAATCCCGCCAAGTATCGTAATGTCGAGCACACCGCGACGCTGAGCTTCACGCTGGAACACAGGCCGGAGTAACCCGAACGTCGCGCCGCGGGGCCATGCTTGTCCGGCGGCGCGGCCAAGGCATTACAGCGAAACGCGCGCGCTGGCGTAGACTGCGCGCCCGGCGCGGACTTCGCCGACGGAGCGTAGCTACCGCTCGCAATCGTCACCGAGCGCGCGCACTATGGGCAAAAACCCGTCTCCGTCAAAGCCATCGTCCGAAGGTCCAGCCCCATACCCAGCGCACCCTGCGCCACAGCGGTCCCGATTGCCTGGTGCGACAGCGCACACTATTGTGACCATCGGTCCGCGAGTTCACCCTTATGGCCATGACCTGATTGAAGTTTGAGGCGAGCCGCGTCAGAGGACCCAAACACTATCGGGAAGCTGCCGCTTAATGTGATAAGCCTAACGCACCGGGGCTTACCCGCCAGCCCCAAAGATGCTTCAAGGGTGCATGATCGCTCCTCCTGCCGAACAACTGAGACAACTCACCCTCGCCTTTGAGCGGTTCACCCGTCGTTTCAAGGTGGCGGAAGCGACTGCGGCGATGGCCAATTCGCTCAATGCCCTTGATGTGCAGGCGCTGCTCTTCATCGACGACAATCCGGACTGCAAACTGGGTGATGTCGCGAGGCACCTCCAGGTTGCGCTCACCACGATGTCGTCCTCGATCGACCGCCTCGTGCGTCGCGGCATGATCGAGCGGCACCGGCCCGAGACGAACCGCAGATCGGTGGCTCTGAACCTGACCCAAGGGGGCAAGGATACCGTGGCAGGCTACATGGAGGGCTATCAGGATGCCTGCAACGCCATGCTGGAGCCGCTCGACCCGGCAGAGCGCGCCGATTTCGTTCGCCTTACCCTGAAGATCGCGCAACACGAAACTTGAATAATACGAAGATCGTACTATCTTGACCGCATTGATGGTCAGGATGAGATAGTATGTCGAGCACGAACCGCATCGCCCTCGTGACGGGCGCCAACAAGGGCATCGGCCTTGCCATTGCGCGCCAGTTGGGCGCGCGCGGTTACAGTATCTGGCTGGGATGCCGGGACCTCAAGCGCGGTGAAGCTGCCGCCGATACCTTGCGGAAGGCCGGCATCGATGCCCATGCCGTGCAACTCGATGTCACCGATGCCATCAGTGTCGCCGGCGCAGCAGCGACGGTCGAGCGCGAGGCTGGCTGGCTGGATGCGCTGGTGAACAATGCGGGCCTCATGTTCGCCCCGCCGCCATCCGTAGCCGAGGAATCGATCGACGAGATGGCGCAGATGTTCGAGACAAATGTTTTCGGCGTCATGCGGGTAACGCAGGCCTTTCTGCCCCTGCTCCGCAAGTCCGGTTCTGCCCGGATTGTGATGATGAGCAGTGGGTTGAGTTCCCTTGGCGAGGCACTGGACATGCGCAGTGAGACCTGGCCGGTGGGCTTTGCCGGATATTGCGCGTCGAAGACAGCGCTCAACATGCTGACCGTCAAGTTGGCCAAGGAACTGGCGAGTGACGGGATCAAGGTGAATGCGGTCGATCCCGGCCTTACCTCCACGGACATGACGGGCAATGGTCCCGGCCATTCGCCCGACGAGGGCGCTCGTCCCGCGGTCGCCCTGGCAACGACGCACGCTTATGGTCCTACAGCGGGCCTTTATGCGTGCACGGATTCCGGCGATCTGCTTTTAAAGCAATGGTAATGATCGACCGCCTCCAGGGCATGGGCGATCAATGCCCAGTGACCGGTTCCGGCGTCAGCGGATAAACCAGCCGCCGCGCCGGATCAGCGGATCCGTCTTGGAAGGGTCGCTAACATCGCAAACGTTGACGGGCTGTCGACGCTGCGAGAACCTCAGTTTATTCAGCTCGGGCCCTTAGGCTGGTGCGCTGAGCGCCTTCCTTCACAACAATGGTGTGTACGCCCGCAACCGGAGGCCGGTCCGATTCTGCTAGGCTGGTGCGCTGAGCGCCTTCCTTCACAACAATGGTGTGTACGCCCGCAACCGGAGGCCGGTCCGATTCTGCCAGCTTCCAGCGCCGCCCGTTCCTGTCCGGGATGTGTATCCTCAGGGTGCGGGCTGGACCGGCGGAGTGGTCGATCTCGAACGCGCATCGTTCGAGCCGAGGGCTCACCCGGATCGGCGTGTCAAATGCGAACCGGCCGTCATCCAGCAACTGGATATCAAGGCCAAGCTCTCCGAGGCGTGCATGGAAGCGCCGTCGCACACCGTCGCGAGGATGGATCAGAAGTTGGTCATCGCGCTCTTCCAGCATACCGGAAAGAGCGATACGGCCGAACAGATCGTCATCGACCAGCGAGGTGGCGGCGGCGCGCAGAGCGCCGCAGAAGCCGAGGTCGATCTCGCAGGAATAATACCACGAGCCATGCCGATGGGGCTGGTCCAGCCACGTTTCGCCGAGGGCGGCGGGCTCAAAACCGCCTCCCGCGCCGCCGTCGTTGGCCTTTCCGGGATACCAGTAGCCATATCCGCTTTCCGGCGTCCCGCTGTTCAGCAGCGCCCAACTGCTCAATGCCGAGGCATGGCCGAGCCGCAGCAGCGGACGATAATCGGGGGTGTCGTTCAAGGCATGATCGAGGATGGCCCAGCCGCCCATTTGCGCCATGTAGCTGAGCGTATAGGCATCGCCAGCCTGTCCGCGATAATCGCTGCCGAGAGTGTAGTACGAGGGCTGCAGCCATCCCCGGCAGAACAGGTTGGCCTCCATCTGGCGTTTCGCGAAAGCGCGCGCCTGTTCGGGCGGAAAGCGCTCCGGTCGGTCGAGCGCATAACGGGCAATCGCCTGCGTGGATTCAAAGCCGGTGGAATCGAATGCATATTCCGAGGCAAAGAGATCATCGACTTCGTTCACGAAGTGAGTGACTTTGCGCTCCCAGTGCCCGGCCAGTTCATCTGCCTGCGCCATACGGCCTTCGAGGCGCAAGGCCTCAATCACCTCGGGAATGACCAGTTCATTGTAGAAACCGGTCGAATCCGCTTCCCAGCCGATGATCTCCTTGGGGATCACGAACATGGCCCGCGCAGTGCCGAAGGCGCGTTCGAGATAGTCGGTTGCGGTAAGGCGCGTACGGAAGCCGTGCCGGTCGCGCGCGATGCGATAGAGCGCGAAATAGAGGAGCGCGATGTGGGGATAGTCGTAGGGCCGCCAGAAGTGCTTGCGGCCCTTGTCGCCCGGATCGACACTGTCGCGGTTCCGCTTCCAGTCTGGAATGCCGTAAAGCGCGTAAGGCCATTGCTCCTCGGTCGTGCGCTGGAGGCCGCCCCAGACGAAGTGCTCGACGTAGTCGTCCAGGGCGTCGATTTCGGCCTGCACCGGGTATTCCGCGTTTTTGGCGGCAAGGAAGGCGGGCTTGGAGAGGCCCGGGTCATCGCAGGTCACCTCGTAGATGCGCCAGCCCTTGATCCGGTCGTAATTGTCCGGCCCGAGCAGGGTTTCGCTCTCCATGTTCCATTCGGCCAGCAGACCATCGTACCATTTCGCCGGATCGCGATGACGGTGCGCGGCAATGAAGGCCCCGCGCTTGGCGATCATCGTCTCGACCGGTTCGGTCACGAAGAATTCCAGCGTGGTCCGCCCCCCGTCCGCCTGATGCAGCGTGACGTGGTTTTCGCCGAGCCGGGCGAAGCGCAGGCGAAAGAGCTTCCGTCCGGCCCGTTCGCCAAGCGGCGTCCATTCGGTCTGCGCAGGATGTTCGGGCTCCAGCCGGACGACCGACACACTCGAACCCAGTGAAAGGGTTACGTCCAGATCGATGGGTACGGTCATGCCGGGCACGACTTCGACGTCGATCAGCCCGTGCTCGGCGATGGTCCGGCGCATCGCGGCGTAGCCATCCACGAGCAGGAAACGAACGCCTCTCCGGGCTGTCTCCCCCGGTGCGAGCGTGAGGCTGGTCGCAGGCAGGCGCCAGCGCGAGCCTGCCGCCTGCACGGCGGCGACTTCGGCGGCGGCGTGGAAAAAGACCCGATAGAGGTCTGGCAACCCCTTGGGCGCATCCCAGTATTCAAGCGCAGCGCCCTCTTCCGGAAGCATGGCAAGCCAAGGCGTAAGACTGTCTTTGCGCTGCCAGAAAATGTGCGAACTGCGTCCGGAAATGAAGCTGTGCTTGAGAACGGCGTCAGGATCGTCCTTTGCCGCGTGGATCATGTTGATCGGCAGCGGAAGGGCAAGATCGCCGAATTCCATCGGCAGGGCCGTTTCGTTGGAAAGCGTCAGGTTGAGGCGCAGCCCATCGGCTTCAAGCGCGAAACTGCATGTGACGAAAATGCCCGGAGCCAGGCGATATCGCGCCTCCAACCCATTCGCCGTCTGTTTGACATCCTCAGGTTCTTGCGTGCGCGTTTCAAAGCGTTGCCATGGGCCATCAGCGATGCGGTAAGTCCCGGCGGCATTTCCCATCGCGGCGCCCGCATGGATGAAATCTCCCGGTATAGCCTTCGAGGCGGCAGAGAGACTGGTGACGCGCCCTCCGTCGAAGCCCAGCCTGAAGGGCTTTCCGGGGGACGCGAGTAAGGCACTCACCTTTCGCGGCACGAGCGGAGGCGACGATGATGCGGCCTGCAGCGGCGCCTGAAGCGCGGGCAGGAATACGCCCGCCAGTCCGGTGCGGATCAACCCCCGTCGGTCAAGCGGGCCATACGGCGTGAAGCGAAGCTGGCGGCCAGGGATGGAGCGGCTGCCAGGCGATCGGTTGAATGCATCATCGTCAGCGCTGTCCAAGGCTCACCTCCATCAAAGTGGCGGTACGTATATCGTATATTATCAGCCAGGCAACGGCGATGATCGCCTTGGCCGAGCGTGATGCAACTTGACAAATTTGTATGAAAAATATCGTATACGAATCGTTCGTGACAAATTGTTGCGGATCAGGGAGCGATAACCAAATGATAAATCATCGGATCTCCGTAGCAGGGCTACGGACGCTGCTCATGCTCGGCTGTCTTGCGCCTTCGGCAAATGCCTATGCGCAGACGGCCCCGGTTTCTGCCGATCAAACCGCGACCGATCGACCTGCCCAGGACATCGTCGTCACGGGATCGCGCATCCGGCGCGCCGCTGCCGACAGTCCTTCGCCGCTGGCGGTAGTCGACGCCGACCAGATCAAGGCGACCGGCACGCAGAACATTGCCGACGTCGTCAACCAGCTCCCCGCCCTTGCAGTCACCCAAACGAACCAGACGAGCAATCTCGCCGGTAACGCAGGGGTCAATGCGCTCGACTTGCGCGGCATGGGCACGCAGCGCACGCTGGTGCTGGTCGACGGGCGCCGCCAGGTCGCTGCCATTCCCGGCACTTCGGCGGTGGACCTGAGCAATATCCCTTCCAGCCTCGTGCAGCGGGTCGAAGTGATTACCGGCGGCGCCTCCGCGCTTTACGGGGCCGATGCGGTCGCGGGCGTTGCCAACTTCATCCTCAAGAAGGACTTCCAGGGGATCGAGGCCAATACCCGCTATAACGCCTCGACACGCGGCGACATGGACACGTACGGGTTCGACCTGCTCGCGGGCACGAACTTTGCAGACCATCGCGGCAATGTGACGGTCTACGGCTTCTACGAGAATACGCCCGGCACCGTGAGCGGTTCCGATCGCCCCTGGACGGCCGACGGTTATCCCATCTACGCCCGCACCAGCAGTTCCAGTCCCTATTTCATCCAGGATCACGTCCGCAACATCAACACGGCCGATGCCGCGCAAGTGGTGCTGGGCGGCAAGCTCTATTCGGTCAACCGCGACAGCGGCACCTTGCGCGATCCCAACCTCGGACCCGGCGGCCTGGTCAACGTCGTGCCGGTCAACCTCGGCACTTCCACCGACCCGCTGGGCACTTTGCTGACCGATGGCGGCGAATACAACGGGCGCTACGACGGCTGGTACCTCTCAGTTCCGTCCGAGCGCTTCAACACCCGCGCCTCGGCCAGCTTCGAGGTGAGCGACGCGCTGAAGCTCTTCGCCAACGCCACGTTCGCGCACAATACCTCGAAGGCGGGCTTCCTTCAGATGACCGCATTCGGCACCGATGTGGTTCCCGCCGACAGCCCCTATATCACTGACGAGATGCGCGCAGCCAACGGCGGCGCGGTGCCCGCCGGCGGCGTCCAGTTCGCGCGGCGCTTCATGGAACTGCCGGCTCCGGTTACGGAATACGATCGCAAGCTGTTCCAGGCCGTGGCCGGCGCGGAAGGCGATTTCACGCTCTTCGCCCAGCCCTGGAACTATTCGACCTACTACAGTTACGGCAAGACCACCCAGCGGGTGCGCGATGTCAACTCGACCGCCTACGATCGCTGGTACATGGGCATCGACAGCACGACAGGTGCCAATGGCGAAGCCGTCTGCCGCAGTACGCTCGACGATCCTGGCAACGGCTGCGTGGCGATCAACCCGCTGCGCACGCTGACCCCGGAGATGATCGACTACATCACCTATACCTCGCACTGGTCGAAATCGACACTGACGCAGCAGGTGCTCTCAGGCTATGTCTCGGGCGGCCTGTTCGACCTGCCGGGCGGTGCGGTACAGGTCGTGCTCGGCGGCGAATACCGCAAGGAGCGCAACGATATCGGCGCCATCCCCGAGTACAATCCGGACAGTCCGCTCTACGATCCGACGATCGGCACCATGCAGGGCACTCTCGTCGGCAAATACTCGGTCAAGGAAGTCTACGGCGAAGTCCACATTCCGATCCTGAAGGACACACCGTTCTTCGACACCCTGTCGCTCGACGGTGCCTTGCGCCTGTCGGACTACAGCACCGCCGGCTCGACCACGACGTGGAAATTCGGCGGCGAATGGGCGCCGATCCCCGATATCCGCTTCCGCGCCACTTACGGCCAGGCGGTACGCGCGCCGAACATCGGCGAACTCTACACGGCGGACAGCGTTTCGGGCCTCTGGATCACCGATCCGTGCAATGCCTATAATCTCGCCAACCGCGCGACCCGCACGCAGTACACGGCAGCCAACTGCGCGGCGATCAACCCGGCCGATACCGTAAGCTACTGGCTCTACCGCGACATCATTTCGAGCGGTAATCTCGACCTGAAGCCGGAGACCGCCAAGACCCTGACGCTCGGCGCCGTTCTGCAACCGCGCTTCGTGCCGGGGCTGTCGCTCACGGTCGATTACTACAACATCGACCTGCGCAACGCGATCGACGCCTTCGGCGCCCAGATGCTGATCGACAAGTGCGTGGACCAGTCGTCGCTGGACAACATCTTCTGCCCACTCATCCAGCGTGACGCCAACGGCAATCTCGAATCCGTGATGACGCAGAAGCTGAACCTGTCCCAGTACCTCACCCGGGGGATCGACTTCGGACTGAGCTACAGCCTGCCGCTCTCGCGGCTGGGCCTCGCCGACGATGCGGGCAAGCTGTCGATCGACGCCAACTACACTCGCCTCCTCAACCGCCGCTATACGCTCGACCCCACCGATCCGGGATCGATCACCGAGTACGCGGGCATCTTCGGATCGCCCAAGTGGAAGGGCGTGGTCCGCACGACCTACTCGCGCGAGGGCATGGGCTTCACCTGGAGCCTGCGCCACTTCTCGCCGATGAAGGCGGCCACCACGATCACGCCGGACAAGTACAGCAAAGTCTGGACACCGAACGTGTTCTACAACGACTTCTCGGCCTTCGTGGCATTGACCGATAACATCGAGCTGTCGGGCGGTCTCAACAATGCCTTCGACCGCAAGCCCCCGCGTATACCGGGTGCCGAAGCCGGCGGCGCCAACTTCGAACTGAGCTACCAGTCGGGCGTCTACGACGTGATCGGGCGTACGTTCTTCCTCAGCCTGCGCTTCCACCGCTGACCATCGGGCAGGCCCGGCTCCGTCTTGCCGGATCCGGGCCTGCCTCCAAAACCGCAGCAGATCGATGATCCTGCCCCCTCCTATTTCGCTTTGCCCCCACCCTCGCCCTTGCGCTCCCCCTCCTTACTGCCGGTTTCATTGATGCGGTCCATCGTGGCCGCAACCGCCAGCTGCGCCGCCGTGACGGCCCCGGAAAGATAGCCTGCTTCGGTGGGACTGGTTTCGCTCCCTGCAAGCGTCAGGCGCTGTTGCCATTCGCCCGTTACCCATGGCGCGCTATCGGGAAGGATATGGCCTGCCGCGCTGCGGTCCGCCGCTGTCGCGGTCAGGGGATGGGCTGCCCAATCCTTCAGGATCGTGGCGGTCGGTTGCCGGGCCTCGCTGCCGAAGATGCGCGTCAGCTGATCGAGGCAGGCCCGCGTCAGCGCCGCCTCGCCCAGAGCCGCGCGCTGCTCGGCGCCGACGCCGAGGAAACCGAAGAGCGCGGCGCTGCCCGACGATGTGGTCGCATCGTGGATCTCCATCATCGGACCCACCATGCTTTGCGCCGTGCCGGACAGGCCGGCCTCACGCCAGAAAGGCTGATCGTAGAGCGCGAAGAACTTGGCGTGCGGCGCCATCCATGTCGGCGTGCCTCGCCAGCGCTGCACCGTCTCCGGGGTGAGGCTGGGCGAAAAGCGCGTCGTCGCTTCAAGGAGGCGCGGAGGCAGAGCGGCGATCACATGGCGAACAAGGAGCGGTTCCGCGTCGCCGATGGTCAGCTCTACGCCCTTCGGCAAGAGGGCCATCGCCGTCACGCGGGCTTTGAGCCTGATCCGCTCGGCCGGCAGATCGCGGGCCAGCGCGCGGACAAGGGATGACGTTCCCCCGACCAGCCGCATGCTCTGCTGATCCTGCGCTACGCCCCGATAGCGCTGGGCAGCTTCGCGTGACATGCGCTCGAATATCACATCGCCGTCGCTATTCTGGCAGAAGGCGGCAAGGCCCAGCTCCTCCACCAGTTCGGCGATGGCTGGCTGCATATGCGGCCAGTACCAGGACGGCCCCAAGTCGAACCCATCCTCGCTCGGCAGACCATCCGCGCCGGCCGACAGGATGCGTCCCCCCAAGCGGTCCCGGGCCTCGAGCAAGACGAAGTCCACGTCTGCGGCCTGCAACAGGCGGGCGACCGTCAGTCCCGCCAATCCACCACCGATGATCGCAACCTTGTCCGTCTTCACAGCTATTCCTCAATTTTGTTTGGCGACATCAGGTGGCTGGCCAGACTTCGGCGATCGCTCTGGCTGCCGCGTACATGCCAAAGCCAAAGACCGAATGGCCGATCACGCTTTTCATGCGGGTCACGTTTGGCCGGTGTGTCTTCGACCCCGCGATACCAGACCCCATGCCCGGCATCATGATGAAATAGGGCGCCGCGAGGAGAACCCATGAGACGATCATCGGCGGAAGCAATGTCGGGCGGGCGATCCATGGGGATCCCCAGAACATCAGCAACAACAGGCCGTAGCCGATACCGATGATATAGTGAGCGCCCCAGCCGATCATTGCCTCGCCGGCGATGGGCCCGACCTTGGCCATGTCGGCGTGGACGAACCGGCCGCGGGGCATATTGCCGATCCAGCGGCCCACCATCCGCCAATTGACCGGCGGCACCTTGAACAGCCGGGCAAGCAGCAGCGCCCAGAGATCGAGGGTGACCGTGCCTCCGACCCCCACCAGCACGAATCTGACCAGTTCCGCCACCGCCACCCTTTCCTAGATCACCGGATCGAAGGACTCGTCCTCGAACGGACAGACATCGGCATGAAGCAGTGGCGCTGACTTGATCCACGCCGCCGCGCCGTCGGCACCCGCAATCGCGTGCAAGGGCTCGCCCTGCGGTATGCGGAGCCAGCCCCATTCGCCTAGTCTGGAGCCCTCGATTTCGATCGAGCCGGAGAGGACCAGCAGTTCCAGTCCTTCCGGATTGACCATGGCGATCTCGGCGCCGGGGTGCCATGTCTCGATCATCACATGCTCGGATGAGCTTTCGAACAACAGCCGGGTGGCTTGGACGCCGGGGGACTGCGCGGCGGTTTCCCTCTCGCCAGGCCGTCGAACAACCTGCTCGCTATCGGCGGCGCTGAACTGCCAGAGCTTGACGAAGATCGTGCAACCCGAAGCGCTGGCGGGAGCATGGCCCGTCCCGGGGGGATTGCGGATATAGCTGCCCGCCGGGAAATCGCCGGTCTCGTCCTGAAAGACGCCATCGAGCACGAAGATCTCCTCGCCGCCAGGATGATCGTGACGGGAGAAGCTGCTCCCCGGCGCATAGCGCACGATGGAGGTGGCGCGCGCTTTCTCTCCGCCGATGCGGAACAGCATGCGCCGATCGACGCCGGGCATGGGGCTCGGCACCCAGTCCATGTCCCCGGCATGAACGATAGTGCGGGTCGTAAGATCGTCATGGATCATCATGGCTCAAAGCTCCGACCGGCCGCCATCGACCACGATTTCCGCGCCGAGCATATAGCTGGAGGCATCGCTGGCTAGGAATGCGACCGCGCTCGCAATCTCCTCGGGCCGTCCCATCCGTCCGAGCGGCACTTGCGCGCCGACGCGCTCGGCATAGGCGCGGAAGTCCGCCTCGCTTTGACCATTACCGCGATGGATCGGCGTCTCGATCGAGCCGGGGCTGACTGCGTTGACCCGGATTTTTCGGTCGAGCAGCTCGGCCGAGAGGGTGCGGGCAAAGGAGCGCACGGCCGCTTTGGAGGCGGACAATATCGCCCGCCCCGGCGAGCCGACCTGATTGAGCCAGGACGTGTTGAGGATGATCGAGCCGCCCTCGCGCATCAGCGGCAGAACCGCCTGCACGGTGAAGAAGACGCCTTTCACGTTCACGTCCATCATCCGCGTGTAAGTCGCCTCGTCCGTGGTCGCGATCGGGGTGCCCAGGGCGATACCCGCATTGGCGAACAGGATATCGAGCCCACCAAACGCGCGTTCGAGATCGCCGCGCATCCGGGCCAGATCCGCCAGCGATGCGACATCGCCCTGGATCGTGACGACATCGTCGCCCAACTCCTTCTGCGCGCGTTCGAGCTTATCGCGCGAGCTACCCATGATGGCGACGCGGGCGCCCTGGCGGCTCAGCAGCTTGGCCGTAGCCAATCCTATGCCGCTCGATCCACCGGTGATGAGCGCGTTCTTTCCCTTGAGCATCATCAGATCGCCAGCGCGACGAGGAAGCGGGACACCATGTTATAGGCGGCCACCGTTGCAACCGCTTCGACCGTCTGCTGCTCCCCGAAGAGAATCTTGAGCTTCTCGATGACCTCCTGGCCAACCTCCACATTGCGGGTCGACTGATCGGTGAGGATGAGCAGCGCCGCCTCCCGCTCGTTGAAGACCGCATGGATACCGTCGATGCGCAACGCCTCGCATTTCGCTTCGGTGCCGCCGGCGTCGAGATAGGCAGGCTTGTGTACGCGCCATTCGAAGTCGGCGCGGTTGAGCACGGCCACCCGGCACATGATGAGTTCGCGATATTCGAGTTCAAGCGAGAATTGCGAACGCACACGACCGAGCAGGCCGTTCCAGCCCGTCGCCAGCGGGAAGCTCTTCAACAGCACACGGTCAATGCCGATCAGTTCGCCATTTGGACGACGCGCCCGCATCTCGCCCAGAAGGTCATCGGGGGCTGGATCGCCATCCCGCCAGGGCTTTACGCGGACATTGCTCATCATGGGGTCTTTCAGTTCGCTCGTTCGGCACCGATCATCGGGCATTGGCCCACGTCCGGCGAGGCAATCGAGCGATATCGAAAAGAAAGAAAATCTTTCTCGACAGACCAGGGCGCGCTATCGGACAGCCATGCGCAATCTGACCCGTCTCAAATCCCTTCAGGCACTCGAGGCCGCGGCCCGCCATGGCAGTTTCGTTGGCGCCGCCAGCGAACTCGACGTGACATCCGCCGCCGTGGGGCAACTGGTTCGCTCGTTGGAAGATTGGGTGGGATATCCGCTTTTCCGTCGCACCCGCTCAGGCACCGAAAGGCTGACGCCGGTGGACGAGGCGCAGGACGCGCTGGAGGACATCGCGCAAGGCCTAGACCGCCTTGAGGCGGGCCTCCGGAAGTTGCGCGGGCGAGCGGCGCGCTCGGTCGTCGTGGTCACCGCCTCGCAGGCGCTGGTCGCCAACTGGTTGCTGCCCCGGCTCAACGAGTTCGCAGTGCTGTATCCCGCTATCGACGTCCGACTGGACGTGTCGGATCGGGTAATCGATCTCGGCCAAGGCGAGGCGGACATCGGCATCCGCTGCGGCTTGGGATCGTGGAAGGGTGTGAAGGCGACACATCTGATGGGGAGGAAATCATCCCGGTCTGTCATCATCGGCTGCTGCCGCAGGGCGAGCAGGCCACGGCAGGATGGATTGCCGAGCAAACGCTGATCCATGACGGCACCGCCCATCCCGGCGGTGGCTTCCCGACGTGGGCGGAATGGCTCGCCCGCGCTGGCGCCAACCAGGCTCCGTCCGATCGCGGGCTCAAGATCAACTCGACGGCGGCAGTGATCCATGCGGCGGTTGCTGCCCAGGGCGTCGCTCTGGTCCGCAAAGCCCTGGTCGCGCAGGAGCTTGAGAGCGGCCGTCTCGTGCAGCTGTTGCCGGAGCGGCGATGGCCGGTGAAATGGGCCTATTATGTCGCTGCGTCACCAAAAGCGTTGCGCCGATCGGAAGTGGGCGCTTTTCACGACTGGCTCATATCGAAGGGTGTTGCTCAGACCGGCGAATAGGCCCGGCGAATAGCAGCGTGCAAGTCTCGCCATGACCGTTTCGGGCAATAACGGTCGTTTACATGCTAGTCGCCAAATGGCGTCATCTGGTCGCAGTTCCCCGTACCTACGAGGCCTCGCCGATGTGCTCACGCAGCCAGAGGGCCTCATCGCTTGGATTGCGATGGAAATGACGTTTGAAATCACGGCTGAACTGCGCCGGGCTGGCGTAGCCGACCTGCATCGCGACCGTCGCTATGGGAGCTTCGCGCCGCGCGATCATCATGCGCGCCTCGTGCAAGCGCATGGCCTTGATGTACTGCATGGGCGAACTTCCGGTGAGAGCCTTAAATCCGGAGTGGTACGAAGCAACGCTCATCCCCGCAGCCTTAGCCAGGGCGGGAACGGTAAGTTTCTCGTGAAAGCGTTCGCGGATCTCTGACAGGCTCTTCACGACCCGGTCCGCCGCCCCTTCGTGGTGAAGTGCGGCCAATAGCGGCCGAGCTTGCGGCCCCATCATCACGCGAAAATGCAATTCACGGATAAGCCCGGGACCCAGGATAGCGCACTCCTGCGGGGAGTGCAGAGCCATCAGCAACCGTCGCAGCACATCGCGAATGGAGGGCTCCATTGGGCTCGAAACCAGGCTGCGTGCTTGCTCGCGGGCGGGCGGCGCGTCCGGCTTGGCTATCACTGCGGCGATCTCGGCCGCGAGAGGAAGATCGAAATCGAGATAGATGGCGAGCAAGGGCCTGCCTGCATCCGCCTGTGAGGCCATGCGAAATGGCACGGGCACCGAGATGGCGAGGTAATGATCGGCATCGTAGCGATACACGTTGCCATCCAGAAAGCCCTGCTTTGATCCCTGTAAGACAAAAACGGCTCCAGGCCGGTAAAGCACCGGCACGTCCTCAAGCATGACTTCCGAACGCAGGATGCGCAGGCCGGGAAGGCTAGTCGAATTGTACCCATGCCGCGGCGCGAGCTCGGCCGCAATTTCGACAAGATCAGTCATTTTTCAGGGATCGTATCATAGGATTGAGCAAGAAACTTAGAGAAACTGCCGTTTTCGGATGAGGACGATTGTACCATTTGGCAAAGCGAAAACGCAACCAGCAGGAACAACGCCATGTCGCGACACACTTTCTTCATAACCGGCGCAAATTCCGGTCTTGGCTTTGCTATCGCCCAGGCCGCGCTGGAGGCCGGCCATCGGGTAATCGGCGCGGTTCGATCCGAGGCGGCACGAACTCGCCTGGCTGAGCGTCTGCCCGAGGTCGTGACGGTCTTGTGCGATGTTACGCAGTTCGAGGGGGTTGCCGGAATTGTCGATCGAGCCGACAGCGATCATGGTCCGTTCGATATCCTCATCAATAACGCGGGCTATGGCTATGAAGGTGTAATCGAGGAATCCCCGCTCGAGGAAATGCGCCGTCAGTTCGACGTCAACGTCTTTGGAGCGGTGGCGGTCGCCAAGGCCTTGCTGCCGCGCTTTCGCGAACGTCGCCGCGGCTTCATCGTCAACGTGACTTCCATGGGCGGGATGATTACCATGCCGGGGATTGCCTACTACTGCGGCAGCAAGTTTGCCCTTCAGGGCATTTCCGAAGTGATGCGCGCGGAAATGGCACCCTTTGGCGTCCATGTCACGGCCCTGTGCCCGGGCTCCTTCCGCACAGATTGGGCAGGACGATCGATGGTCCGAAGCTCCCGCGTGATCGCCGACTACGACGCCCAGTTCGATCCGATCCGGGCTGCGCGCATGGAGAAGAGCGGTAAACAGGTGGGCGATCCAGCCAAGCTCGCCCAAGCAGTCCTCGCCCTGGTCGATGCCGACGCCCCGCCACCGCAGTTGCTGGTGGGTAGCGATGCCCTGCGCCTGGTACGCGAACGATACAAGCACATGGAACGTGAGATCGATGAATGGGAGGGCCTGACCCTGTCAACGGACGGCTGAGCCAAACGCCGAGGAGGGACGGCCTTCGGGGATAAGCGGGACGTCCGTACCTTGGGAAGTCGGCTTCGAGCGTCTGGAAGAGTCGACTGGCGAACGGCAATTCGTCGCTCGCGGGTCGACCGTTGGATGCCAGCGTACGGCTGGGAGCGGCCCTGCACACCATCGCGCCACCTTTTGCCACCCGACGATTTTCCAGCGCTCGGAATGAGAAATCCTAGCGCTGATTGCACCAAGCCAAATCCGATTGCCGAGCGGGTCAAATTCCTTCGCCAACCGGCCCGTCGCTCAGAACAGGAAACGACTGCTTGTATCTAGACGCCGAGGCGAGCGGCGACGCGGTCCGATAGGGCGCGCGCATCGAGTGCGTCTTCCAAGCGGTCCAGCAATGGCACGAGACGGCCAGCCTCGGTATCCAGTTCCTTGGCGCTTTCACTCAGAGCAGCCCAGAGTGGCGCTAGGGCGGCGACCAGAGCATCGCCCTGGGCAGATAGAGAGATGAGGCGACGCCGCGCATCGGCCTTGTCGCCGGCCATCTGGATCAAACCGGCGCTCTCAAGCGCCCGTCTCGCTTGGCTCACCGATACATGGGTGATGCAAAGCGCCTCTGCGATGTCGCCGACTGTCATCGGCCCATTCAGAACGATCTGATTGAGAACACCGAACCATCGTTGTTCGAAACGAATGCCCTGCGCGACATAAATCTCCGCCGTTTCACGATCAAGTCGTTCGGATAAGCGGCGTAGGCGCGCACCTAGGGCGGCCGCGCCCGCGGCACGGCTATAATCCTTCCGCTTCTCTGTCATGCAAATGGTCCTGTCAGAAGATGCTCGGCTATACTCTTGATGGCGTTCTTGCTCGCAGGAGTGGCCGACATGTTCGTGAAGATCGCCACACCGGTGGTTGTGACGGGGTCCAGATAGACGGCGGTGAACACGCCGGGATCGCCGCCCCAGTGATTGATCAAGCGCTTGCCGTGGTTGTTGGATTCCATCCAGCCCAGCCCTTGCCCACTCACCCACGACGGCAGGCCGGGCGGAACTGTCATGGTCAGCATTTGGGCCTGATTGGCGGACGACAAGATCCGGGCCTTGTCGGACGCTCCGCCATTTGCTGCCGCCGCGACAAAGGGCATGAAGCTGGCGATGGAGGCGCGGAGCATGCCCACCGGATAGTCCGGGAAGCCGACGGCTGGGGTGGCGACTGCCCGACCATCCACGACCTCGTAGGGGGTGGCGGCTAACTGTGGAGGCACATCTGCAATGCGCCAGGAAACGGGGCGCATGCCAAGGGGCGTGAACATCCGCTCCTGGGTGAACGTGCGCAAATCTTGGCCCGCGACTTGCTCCACAATATAGCCCAGTAGCGCGTAACCAACATTGCAATAGTCATAGACCGCGCCTGGGGCAGCCGACGAAAAACAGCCAGCAGCTGTATAGTAGGCGCCCCCAGATACGAGATAGTCCGTCAAAAAGGCTCTGAGCGGTAGCGGCGAATCCATCCCGATCGTTCGGAAATCGACTTGGTAATATGTTTGATCGGAAAGGCTCGACACATGGGTCAGCAGATGCCGAACTGTAATCGCGGAATCGGGATGAGCCGGATTGATGACCTTGAAATCGAGATAGCCGCTGATCGGCGCATCAAGATCGATATGGCCTGCTTCAACGAGCATCATGATCGCCGTGGCCGTGACAGTCTTCGTCACGGAAGCGAGATGAAACATCGTATCGGTCGTGACTTGCCGATGCTGCGCAATATCGGCAAAGCCATAACCCCGCATCAGCGTAACTTTGCCTGCTCGAGCGACACCTATCGCCATGCCGGGGATCGCGGCGCCTTCCAGTTGCTTCTTGAGAAACCGTTCCAGTGGGTCGTCCGTCTTCGCCAGCGCGGGGGCCGCAGCACCGAAGATGGAGGCCGCGAGCATTGTTCGCCGGCTTATCGGTGCATCAAGAATTGGAAGATCGAAACTTGCCATAAGGACCACCTTCGTGAATTTATGTAGGCGCCTACCTTATTGGATGCGACGGCGCAAGGTGGGAGCGTTTCCACACCGTTAAATGACCGGTTCGGCAGACAGTTGCCGTTCACTGTGGCCCACCGGAACGACGTGAGTTGGTCGCGACCTGCCGGTAGCGCCCTGCCCCCGCTCTCGCTGACAGAGCGGACCTACAACCTCCAATTCGACAGATGTAAGGCCGGAGATGTCACTGATTTGGTACCCTTCGTCTGGCGAGACGGGGGCATGCCATCCCGTTGCGAGGCATCATCGTGGTAATTGCTGCCTTCCGCCACTCATTGCCGCTCCAAACATTGGTCTAGTGGCAGCATCCACGCCCCCAGCGATCGTGTCCCGAGAGGTGGTGTAGCTTTTCTGGACCACCTTGCTTTTCGGCCTCAGCCTGAGCCGATCATGAGCCGGGTACTGCCGACAGCATGACAATGGGATTGTCGCTGAGCGGGGCCATCGTTTCAAGCGTCATGTACCGCGC
>NZ_JBFRCW010000023.1:0-39034 GCF_052113265.1 Novosphingobium sp. YAF33 | reverse complement strand
GAGGTGCGCCTGATCGAAAGATCATTTGGCATTGGCCCCTCGGCCATGACCGAGGCCATGGACATGCTCAATCAGCATTTCGCCGATGTTGCCTGATCCCAAAAAAGGCGCGGTGTCGTTCGGCGGTCCCAAATGTTTGCAACAGAGCCTATGAGGCGAAGCGGGCGTGGTGATACCCCCTGGAAGCCTCGAAGCACCGGAGTTGCGCGCGGAAGTTGGCTAGAGGCCTTGGAGGTCTCTCAGAAATGCTCTGGCTGCAGCGAATTGCCGCACTTTACCGCCTAAAACTGCTACTCAGTCGGGATGGTACAAACGAACATTTCCAGAGTCCCTAGCACGTCCGGCCAAAATTGGAGCGAGGACGAGCGCGTTGCCGCGCTGGACCGCTATGACATTCTCGATACGCCGACCGAGCCGGTCTTCGACGACATCGCCCGTTTGGCCTCCGAGGCGCTTGGGGCGCCGATCGCCGTGGTCAACCTCATCGCGGCCGCGCGGCAGTGGTTCAAAGCCGAAATCGGCATCGGCGCGCGCGAACTCCCCCTGGAAGTCTCGATCTGCGCACATGCGCTGCTCGAGGAGGACATGATGGTGATCCCCGACACACGGCTCGATCCGCGTGTCGACTGCAATCCCCTGGTGACGGCCGAAGGTGGACTTCGCTTCTATGCCGGGGCGCTTCTCAAGACACCCGACGGTCTACCCATCGGCACGCTCTGCGTTCTTGATCGCCAGCCTCGCCCGAACGGCATCACGCCCTTCCAGCGGCTCACCCTCGAAGTGCTGGCGCGCCAGGTCATGACGCAGCTGGAATTGCGCAGGTCGCTCAGCCAGCAGCAGGAAACGCTCGCGCAGCTCGCTGCGAGCGAGGAGCGGACCCGCCTTGCCCTCGACGCAGGCGAACTCGGCGCCTGGGAATCGACCCCGGCGCTGCGTTCGCTCAAGTGGGACGCAGGCACCCGGGAATTGCTTGGCCACGAACCCGACGAAGCGCTCGACTATGAAACCTCGTTTCTCGCGCGGGTCCATGCTGAGGACCGCGAGCGAGTTGCCACCAGCATCGCCGAGGCGCTCGCCCCTGGGGGTGCTGGTACGGTCAGCGTCGAATATCGCACGGTCAATCCTCGTGATGGCCGTGAGCGGTGGATTCACGCCATGGGCGCGCTTGCCGTAGGTTCGGGCGGTGAACAGAAGTTCGTCGGCACGGTGCGAGACATTACCGCGGAAAAGGATGCCGAAATGCATCGGCGGCTCCTGGCCGGCGAGCTCCAGCACCGGGTCAAGAATACGCTCGCCGTAGTGAATGCCATCGTCCAACAATCGCTCCGCAGCGCGCTCTCGATGGAGGAAGCGAGTACCGCGATCGGGCAGCGCCTCCAGACCCTGGGCGCCGCTTACGAGTTGCTTACCCGTACCGATTGGACCGTGGCGCCGATCGCCGCTGTCGCCGAAGGAACAACGGCGCTTCATGGCGCTCGCGCCGGCGCGATCCGGATTGCGGGGCCTGACCTTCTTCTATCGGCACGGCCTCGCTGGCTCTGTCCATGTCCCTCCACGAGCTGTCCACCAATGCGGTGAAATATGGCGCCCTGTCGGTGCCAGGCGGGCAGGTCGACCTTACCTGGACCATCGAGGCGGAAGAGGGAAAGTCATTCCTCACGATCTGTTGGAAGGAGCGAGGCGGACCAACCGTATGCGCGCCCGAGCGAGGCGGGTTCGGGACCCGCTTGATGGCCAGCCTTGCCAGCGATCTCGGCGGCAAGGGAATCATCGACTATCAGCCGACCGGTGTCGTCTGGCGGCTTCGGGCTGATCTGGCACGGATCACCGAACCCGCTTGAGTGGGACCCATGGCCGCTCCGGCTCGGTAAAATGTCACGGGTGGAAAAACTTGGATGTGCTGTCCGCTGGGGATTCACATTGCGCGCGCGCGTGATAGATTCATCTTATGTTCCAGCAACCCGACCTCTTCGCCTCCGTCGATCCGGTCAGGCAGCCGCCGTCCGACGACCTGAATTTGCCTGCCCTCATCGAGCGCATCGCCGATGTTTCGCGGCGGCCGCGCTATGCCTTCATGGTGCTCAACCTGATCGCCAAGGCGGCGGGGCGGAACAGCGGCAGTGCAGGTCCTTACGTCCAGGTGAACGGCGAGCGCATTCCTTTGCGCGATTGGCTCTGCGACTCTCTCGTGCCCATTGCGCAGCGCGATGCGCGCCGCCTCGCCATCGTCGACGAGGTACGGTCGGGCCTTGAGGCGCAGAAGGCACTGCCTGACGATCCGCAGGAGGCGGCCCGTGTGGTCCAGGAGGAGGTGAAAGTGCGCATCCGGCGTTCGGGCCGTTGCAATGTCAGCCGCGCTGTTTCGGACCTCGTAAGAGCCGGCCTTGTGCGCAGGCATTACCAGGGCTTTCGCGTCGATCATCATAATCGCGGTGCGCAGCGCGAAGCGGTTTACACGATCACAGATGCGGCTGCGCGCGCGTTGCGCGCCTGAGCAGGAGGGCAGGGCAGGAAAATCGTTCTGTTCGGCGTGACATATCATTTTAATTGCTAATTTGCACATGATATGTCATGCACTTTCCATGCCTCGCGCCTCTCGAGCCTCTAGCGGTCTGCCGCCCCAAAGCCAGCGTGCCATTCGCCAGTTGGGCGAAGACTTGCGCACCGCACGCAAGCGGCGACGCATCCCGCAGAAACTGATGGCCGAACGTATGCTGGTGTCGGTGCAGACGCTGCAGCGTCTCGAAGCGGGCGATCCGACCGTAGGCCTCGCAGCGCTGGCGAGCGCTCTCTTCGTGCTGGGTATGACGGCTCGCCTGGAATCGCTCGTCGCCCCTGAAACCGACAGGGTCGGGACCAGCGAGGAAATCGGCCGCCTGCCGCACAGCATCCACACGCCGCGGCGCGACGATCCGCTGGATTTCTAAGCCATGGCCGACATCGAAACCTTCGTTTTCGTCTATCTGGACGGCGTTGCCGTCCCCGCGGGCCTTTTGCGCCTCCACAGCGAGCCGCGTGCCAGCTACGCGACCTTCGCATACGGCAATCGCTATCTCGAGCGGCCCGACCGTGTCGCGATCGATCCTGTGACCCTGCCGCTGCCGCCGGCCGGCACGCGCCAGGAATTCCGGACCGAAGAAGGCTTTGCCGTCTTCAATGGGATCCGCGACGCCGCGCCCGACGGGTGGGGTCAGTATCTCATGTACAAGGCGATGGGCGAGCGAACGCCAAGCGAGGCGGATCTCCTGCTCGCGTCTGGCGACCACCGCGTCGGCGCGCTGGCGTTCGGTCCCACGCTAGAGGCGCCAAGGCGCTTGGCGCCGTGGGGCGAAGCCGACGCGCCCGGCGAACAGTTCACCCTGGCAGAACTGGCCGCCGCCGCCGAAGAAGCGCAGGAGGTCGACCAGCTCAGCGAAAATCTGCGCCCCCTCCTGACCGCCGGCTCGTCGCTGGGCGGCGCGCGTCCCAAGGCGGCGACGACGATCGAGGGCCAATCCTGGATCGCCAAGTTTCCAGCACGCAACGACACCTTTCCCGAGTGCCGGGTCGAGCTAGCCACCATGCGGCTCGCCGCTGAATGCGGGCTCGACGTTCCGTCGCTTCGCTTCGAGCAACTGCTCGGCCGCGACATCTATCTGATCGAACGTTTCGACCGCAGGCTGGACGGCAACCGGATGCTGCGCGCCTCCTTCGCATCGGGGCTTACGATGCTGGGCGCGCATGAGAGCGAGGTCAGCCGCTATGCCTATGCCGATCTCGGTGCGACGCTGCGCCAGCACGGCACCGCGGTCCGGCGGGATCTCGAGGAACTGTTCAGGCGCATGGTCTTCAACATCCTCGTCACCAATGACGACGATCACCTGCGCAATCATGGTTTCCTGTGGGACGGGAAGGGGTGGCGGCTGTCGCCGCTCTATGACGTCGTACCCAAGCCGCAGGTGGGCCTGGATCGCCGGCTCGTGCTGGGCGTGGGGGCCGAGGGTCGCCAGGCCAGCCTCGCCAACGCGCTCTCGCAGGTCGCGCAGTTCGACCTGGGAGACGAGGATGCGCGCGCGATCGTTATCGCTATGGCCGATAGGGTTCATGCGCGGTGGCGTGCCTGTTTCGAAGAGGCAGGGGTCAACGTCGCCGACCAGGGCCGTTTTGCTACCTGCTTTCGCCTGGCGGACCCCGAACATCGCGCAATCGCCTGACAGGCGAGCAATTTTACGCCGAAGGGCGTCACAGGGCCGCGGCGCTCCTGAGGGATTTCAGGCAGCGCGCGCTTCGGCCGACGCGGTGGAGGAAGCAGCGGCGGAAGAGGGCACTGCCTTGGTCATGCCAGCCGCCGCGGCGATGAGCCCCTCCCGCATCGCCTTGCCTGGCTTGAAATGCACGGATCGTTTGGCCGGGACCGGCACGGCCGCGCCGCTGCGTGGATTTCGCCCGGTGCGAGCCGCGTGCAGCCGCGTCGAAAAGGCACCGAACCCGCGCAGCTCGACACGCCCGCCAGCGGCTAGCTGGTCGACGATCGCCTCGAAGAAGAGATCGACGATCTTTTCAATCTCCTGCGCGGAGAGTTCCGGGTTTTCCTTGGCCAGGAGGGCCACGAGTTCAGATCGCACCATGGCTGAAGCCTGCTTCACTGGTTTGTCACTGCATTACAAGATAAGCCATTCGCGCGCTCATCTCCATATTTTATGTTGATGCCGTAATGATTTAGTTCGTACGGTCGTTGAGTGTCGGGCTGGCAACTCACCGCGGCACGATCTGAAGGTCCGGACTGAGCTGCCCCCGCATGGCCCGGATCCTGTCGGTCGCATCGTCCGCAGACATGCCGAGCGTCATCAGGGCCTGGGCGCCGAGCCCAAGCCCCGCAGCATAGTTTTCGGGAAAGACATGTGCCGCGCCCGCCTGCGCCAGCTCACCCAGATGCGCATCGTCGCGAAGGCTGGCGATCACCTGGATCCCGGGGTTCAGGCGCTTGGCTTCGCGAATGATGCGCACCGACCGGTGCCAATTGTTGACAAGCACGATGATGGCCGCGGCGCGATCGACGCCGGCTGCCTTGAGTATTCCCGCTCGGCTGGCGTCGCCGAAAACCGCATTATGACCGTCCTGTTGGGCGCGGCGAAGGCGCTCCACGTTTCGCTCGATCGCCAGATATGGAATGTCGCTCGCCTCGAGTGTGAGCGCGACCAGACGGCCCACGGGGCCGCAGCCGGCCAGCACGACATGGCCCTTGAGCTCCTGAGATGTTGTGCGAACGGCTGTTTCGATCTCCGCGCCGCGCGGATCCCGGCTTCGCAGGATGAGATCTCCGGCCCGGTCGCTCCACTGCGCCAGGATCGGTCCGACGAGCATGCTCGCGGCGATCGCGCCCAGGACGGGCTGGCCGATCGCGGGCGACAGAAGGGCGCTATCGAGCGACCTGCCCACGATGAGTAGCCCAAGCTCACCCGAATGCGCCAGAAGCAAGCCGGTCTTGACCGCGCTGCTTGCCGGAAGGCCCGAGAGACGGGTGACCCCAAAGACGACCAGGAACTTGACGACGAGGATCGCGGTCAGAACGAGAAAGGTGACAGCCGGCTGGGCCAGGATCTGCGACCAGTCGACCGACATGCCGATCGTCACGAAGAAGACGCCCAGCAGCAGATCGCGAAATGGCCGAATTTCCTCTTCGAGCTGGTGCCTGAAGTCACTCTCGCCGACCATCATCCCGACCACGAAGGCGCCGATAGGAAGCGACAGTCCGATCTTTTCGGCTGCGAGCGACGCGCCCACCACAAGCGTCAGCACGGCCAGCAGGAAAGTTTCGTCCGGGCCGGATCTCGCGACCCACCCGAGCAGACGGCCAAGAGTCCGCCGTGCGAGAAGAGCCACGCCCGCCAATGCCACGAAGCTGACACCCATGCGCAGCAGCACCTTTTCCATCTCGACCTCGCTTGCCGCGGCTGGAAGAGCAGCAATGAGCGACAGCAGGATCAGAGCGACCAGGTCCTCAAACAGGACTATGCCGGTCGCAGCCACGCCGTGGCGGCTCGATACCGCGTCGGTGTCGACGAGATGCTTTTGGATGATGGCGGTCGATGACATGGCGATGGCGCCGCCCAGGAGGGCTGCCGGCAGAAGCGGCAATCCAACGAGAAAATGGCTCGCAGCTCCCGCCAGCACTGTTGCGCCTGCCACGGTTCCGAACCCGAGCCCGATCATGGCGCCCCCGCTGGACAGCAGTCGAGGCACGGAAAATTCAAGGCCAATCACGAACATGAGGAGAGCGATGCCGAGCTCGCCGAAAAAATGGGTGCCCTCGCTGTCGGTTACTGCGCCTATGCCATGGGGGCCCAGGAGCAGGCCGGCGGCGAGATAGCCCAACACCGGCGACAGACGCAGCCTCGCCAGGATGGCCACTGCCACAAATGCAGCCGCGATCAGGAGGAATGTCTGAGCAAGCTGTTCTTCCATGAATTCAAGAGCCTTATCCAGTCGCTAGTTGGATTTGGGCGTGATGTAGGATGGAAGAAGGAGATGTCACCCGCCCACGCAGGCCATCGGCCCCGAAGATGAAGCATCGAACGAGCTGATGCGTTATACATCAAAACTCCCATTTTAAACTGATAAATGAGGTGATACATAGGCGGAAGGGTATAAGTTCCCGGGGTAGCCTCGGGTCGCGCTATGGGACGGCAGCTTCGCAACGGGCTGCCGTTTCCGCCTGCGGCCCTTCCTCGCATGATAGCTTGCCCGGTGTATGCTGAGGGAATGGCTCGCCTCTGCTTGATCGACTTTGCGCCCTCATGACTCCTCGAAAAGTTGCTGCCGCGTCGCTGCGCGAAGCACCTGCGGATCAACCGGTGGCCAGTCGGGCCTGCTCCCGGGCAAGAAGACTGGGCGCATGGCCGGGCCGCCCGAAGAGGTAGCCCTGGACCTGGTCGCACCCTTCCGCCACCAGCAGGTCGACGTGCCCACTGGTCTCCACCCCTTCGGCGAGCACAGGGACGCCAAGGCTGTGGCCCAGCGCGAGCACCGCCCTGATGATTGCTCTGGCCTGCGGCCGCTCTTCGGAGCCGATGACGAATGATTTGTCGATCTTGATCTTGTCGAAGGGGAACGAGTTGAGCGTGTCGAGCGAGGAATAGCCGGTGCCGAAATCGTCGATGGCAATGGCGATCCCCATCGCCTTGAGTTTACGCAGAATATGCAAGGCGCGCGGCTTGTCGGCGATGATCGCGGTTTCGGTGATCTCCAATTCGAGAAGCCTTGGCGCGAGACCGGTTTCCAAGAGGAGCTGGGCCACGCTTTCGGCTAAGTTCGCCTGAGTCAGCTGCACGGCAGAGAGGTTGATAGCCACGGTCAATCCGTCGCCCCAGCGAGCCGCCTCCTCGCACGCTTGGCGCATCACCCACTCGCCCAGTGCCAGGATCTCGCCTGTCTCTTCGGCAACAGGAATGAAGATATCTGGAGGAATTGGTCCGCGCTTGGGATGTGTCCAGCGCAGCAGAGCTTCATAGCCAGTTACCCCGTCGTCCTTGAGTGAACGCTGCGGCTGGTAGAGGACCCGCATCTCTCCGCGCGCGGCGGCGCCCCGAAGGTCGGCCGCGAGTTGCCGGCGTTCGCGCGCCTGCTCGTCCATGCCCTTCTCGTAATAGCAGATCCGCTCGCCCACCGTCCCTTTTGCCCGGTACATGGCCAGATCGGCATGATTGCACAGCTGCTCGCGATCCTGGCTGTCAGCCGGATAGGTTGCGATGCCAAGGCTCGCATGGACGCTCAGATCGTGCGCATTGCCGGCATTGATCGCCGCCAGCCCCATGCTCAGGCGCGTCACGAAGTCGGCAAGCTCATGGTCTTCGCGGTAAAGAATTGCCGCGGCGAATTCGTCGCCACCCAGCCGGGCGACATGTTCATTCTCGCGAACCGCTTCCTTGAGCGCTGCGGCGACCATCTTCAATGCTTCGTCACCGGCTGAATGGCCGCGGCTGTCGTTGATATCCTTGAAATTGTCGAGGTCGACAACGACCAATCCCAGGCGTGAACCGGCCCGCGCCGCAACGTCGAGATCGCGGTCGACGACATCGTTGAACCTGCGCCGGTTGGGCAGGCCGGTCAGGCCGTCATGCAGCGCCAGGTGCCGGATTCGTTCTTCCGAACGGCGCTGCTGGGTAATATCGTCAAAGGTGCTCACCCATCCGCCGTCGGGAAGCGCGCGGGAACGTACGCTCACCACGACGCCGGGATATTCCGAGATTGCAGGCGCGTCACTTAAAGCACTCAGTGCCTGGGCGAGGTTACGCTAGATTTCTGCTGCGCGCTGCTCGACCTCGGCAACGGGAAGATGGTTGGCAATACCGGTGCGGATCACTTGTCCCACCGTCATGTCGCATTGGAGCGCATCGCGCCCAAGCCCGTACAGATCCAGGAAACGCTGGTTCCAGAGCAAAAGCCGACCGTCGCCGTCGTATAGGCACAGGCCCTGGTGCATATTCTCAAGAGCCAGGTCGAGTTGGGCCTTCATGCCCTGGACGCGAAGCTGATTCTCGCGTTCCTGTCGGCGCAATTTGATGCCCGTCCGCCGGCTCGTGATCGCCGCCGCCGCGGTCAGAGCGATCGTGCAGGAGACCGCGAGAAATATCCAGAGCGACATGACGCGGGGAGACATCATGCTGAGGGGTGAGAAATCGCCTCGCGACGGGATCAGCGTGATCGCGGTCATGCCGGTAAAGTGAAGCAGGACGACGGCGGCGGTGATCAGACCTGCGGCCGCCGCGCCTTGGGCGAGCGATCTGCCGCGCAGCGCAAGGGGCAGCGCCCAGACTAGCGGGACGATTGCAAACACGGCCGAGGCCGCGACATAATCGGCCTTCCAACGAATGAGCGCAGGCATTTCGAGCGCCGCCATGCCAAGATAGTGCATGGCCGTGACGCCGCCGCCCATAACCGAAGCGGCAAGAAGCGCGCCGAGCCGGTGCGGCGCGCGTGTCGCAATGAAGAGGCCCGCTGTCGTGCCTACCAGCACGACCAGGAGCGAGACCACGGTCTGTTGGACATGATAGCCCATGACGATGCCGGGATCGTAGCCCAGCATCGCGATGAAGTGCGTGGCCCAGATGCCAAGACCGGCAGTCAGCCCCGCCATCGTCAGCCACAAGCTGCGCGAGCCCGTGTCTGTCCAGGCCGCCTGCCGACACAGGCGAACGGTTGCTGCCGCCGTCAGGAGACAGACTATAGCCGCGAGGATGACCAATGGCGCGTCATGTTGATCGCGCAGGCAAAAGAGAAAAGGGAACATCGCCAATCGAAACCGGAGGAATTTGAACCTTCTCCATTTCACAAAGTGATTAACGGAGTTCGGCCCTTTGCGACAAAATGCGTAAAATCTGAACGACACGCGCGAAAGGCTTTCCGCCGGCAGTGCGGTCGCTCATCCTCATTGCTCTCGCGGACGAGTCCGCGCTCGGAGGCGGACATGCGCATCGCGATCTTTGGCACGCGGAAGTACGACCGGCAGTTCCTGACCCAGGCGAACGTGGCCTATGGGTTCGATCTCGATTTCCTTGACGTTGCCCTGTCGCCCACATCGGCGCGGCTCGCGCGCGGTTTTGACGTCGCCTGCATCTTCGTGAACGATATCGCCAACCGGCAGGTGCTCGAGGTGTTGGCCGAAGGCGGGGTGGGTCTCGTCGCGTTGCGCTGCGCAGGCTATAACAATGTCGATCTCGTGGCGGCCGAGACGCTCGGTCTCGCCGTCGTGCGCGTGCCGGCCTACTCGCCGCACGCGGTTTCCGAATTCACGATCGGTCTCCTGCTGGCGCTCGATCGCAAGATCCACCGCGCATGGTCCCGGGTTCGTGAGAACAATTTCGCGCTCGATGGCCTTGTCGGCCGTAACCTGCACGGACGTGTCGCGGGCGTCGTGGGAACGGGACAGATTGGCGGGCTTGTCGCTCGAGCCTTGCGGGCTGGCTTCGGGTGTGAGGTCCTGGCCTGCGATCCTGTCGTTGACGAAGCGCTCGTCGCAATCGGCGTGCGCTATGTCGAGCGCGAGGACCTGCTTCGCGAAGCGGATATTATCACCTTGCACTGCCCGCTCACGCCCGAGACCCGCCATCTGATCGATGGCCGCGTCCTGGCGGCAGCGCGGCCCGATCTGGTTCTGGTCAATACCAGTCGCGGCGCGCTTATCGACAGCGCCGCGCTGATAGAGGCGCTCAAGGCGCGCCGGCTGGGCGGTGTTTCGCTCGATGTCTATGAGCAAGAGGCGGGCATCTTCTTCGACGATCTTTCCAGCGAGATCATCGACGACGACATCCTCCAGCGCCTGCTGACKTTTCCCAATGTCCTGATGACGGGCCACCAGGCCTTCCTCACCGAAGAAGCTTTGACAGCCATCGCTGAGACCACCTTGGAAAGCATCCGCGCCTATTCCGCCGGCGAGCCGCTGTGCCACCAGTTGCGCTATCAAGCCACTCGGCCGGGGGCTGGATAAGCGTGCGACGGCTCATTGTGTCCGGGATCCCTCCGTCCACTTATGTCCGATAAATGGGATTCTCGGACATAGGATTTACGCCGAGAGGGGGCTCTGTTAGGCTGATCGCGATGGCACGCGATCTGCTTCCATTATCGACCAATCTTCCCGCCGATCTTCTCGCGGAAATTGGGGGTGCGCGCGAAACGCTGGCTGCTGCCAAGGCCAGCTCGACCCAAAAAGCGTATGCCAGCGACTGGGAACGCTTCTGCGCATTCTGCGACGCGCGCAACGTCGAGGCATTGCCCGCCCACCCCGACATCGTCGCGCTTTTTGCCCATGTCGAGGCCGAAGCTGGTATTGCGCCGGTCACGATCGGACGCCGCGTCGCGGCGATCAATCATCACCATAAAGAGGCCGGCTTCGCTGCACCCACGGCGCGCGACGCCGCCGGCATCGTTGCCCAGATGATGGCGGGCGTTCGCCGACGCTATGCGCGCAAGAAGCTCCAGAAGGCGCCGGCGGAGGCTGATGTCCTCAAGGCCATGCTCGCTACGATAAAGGGCAATGGTTTGCGAGCCGTTCGGGACCGCGCGATCCTGGCGATCGGCATGGCCGGAGCCTTCCGGCGTTCTGAGCTGGCCGCGATGCAGCTGGGCGATCTCGTCTTCACCGCCAAGGGCGTTCGCATCACCATCCCGAAATCGAAGCGCGATCAGGAAGCACTCGGACAAGTTGTCGCCATCCCCGAGGGCCGGGTGATACAGCCGATCCGGCTCTTGAAGGCCTGGATGTCTGCCGCCGCCCTCGACGGCGCTGATAGGAAGGCCGGCGAGGCGCAGCAGGCGCCTCTTTTTCGGCGGCTGACCCGCTCGGACGGGCTTACCGATCAACCGATGACCGACAAGACGGTCGCGCGGCTCGTCAAGGCCTGCGCGACTGCGGCAAGCCTCGATCCTGCCCTCTACTCAGGCCATTCGCTTCGCGCGGGGTTTCTCACAGAGGCAGCATCCCAGCGTGCCAATCTCTTCAAGATGAAGGACCACAGCCGGCACAAGTCGCTCGATACGGTCGCGGATTATGTGCGCGACGCTGCGATGTTCGACGACCACGCGGGCGACAAGTTTCTGTAAATGCTGCTGTTCACCGATCTTCTGGAAAAAGCCGGGCTTGACCCGGCCGATGTTCGCCTCCTGCGGCACCAGACCAAGGCGCCTACGGGGCGCACGCCTTATGGCCTGTGGCGCGACGACCGACCGGCCTTCGAGGATTATCAGAGCGTCCAGACCGCCGGAAATCGGGCCAGCCTGGCCGCGCCGATCTGAGCGAGCGTTCTGACGGTCGGGACGCTGCACCCATTTGCGCGCGCCCGCGCCCCATTCAATCCAGAGCCGGCCGATATAGGGCTCCAGATGCGAGGTGAGCGCCGTGCGGTATTGGTCGAGCGTATCGGCGGTCAAGGTGATGCCGGCGACGACCTGGTGGAGCGGGTCCAGCCAGTCTGGAGGCGCGGCGCCGATATGCTCCGCCGTGTAGATCCCGGCAAACAACGAGCCTCCTGTCGGCGGCGCGACAAGCCGATATCGTTGAGCATGGCGAGCGCTGAACCCCACCATCGGGTCTGCCGCATCCGGATGGGAACCTGCGGCGCTGGTTTTGCGTCATTAGGATATTCAAAACGCTTTGAAGTGATTTTATACTGGTTAAGCGAGGCAGAGCCTGGCCGCGTCGCGACAGCTGCGGGCCCTGAACACAGGACCCACGCAGAGTGACCGGCGGCAAGGTTCGCCCGCCAAACAGGTAATTGCGTGAAGAGCCATGACAGACATTGCACTCAAGAACGCCGTTATTCCGGCGCCGGCCGGTGAGGATGGACTGAACCGGTATCTGGCGGAGATCAGGAAATTCCCGATCCTCTCGCCCGAAGACGAATATATGCTTGCCAAACGCTTCAAGGAGCATGGCGATCCGGAAGCGGCGGCCAAGCTCGTGACCAGCCACCTTCGCCTGGTTGCGAAGGCGGCGATGCGCTACCGCGGCTACGGTCTGCCTGTTGCCGACCTCATTTCGGAAGGCAATGTCGGCCTGATCCAGGGGGTCCGACGATTCGACCCTGATCGCGGTTTTCGTCTTGCGACTTATGCGCTGTGGTGGATCAAGGCCTCGATCCAGGAATTCATCCTGCGCAGCTGGAGCATGGTCAAGCTCGGCACGACGGCCGCGCAAAAGCGCCTGTTCTTCAATCTCCGCCGGATCAAGAACTCCCTCCAGGCCTATGACGACACCGATCTGAAACCTGATCAGGTCCGCCAGATCGCCGACACGCTCGGGGTCTCGGAAACCGAAGTCACCAGCATGAACCGGCGGATGATGCAGGGCGGCGACGCCTCGCTCAACGTGCCGCTCGGGGAAACGGGCGAGGATCAGTGGCAGGACCTGCTGACCGACGACAGTCCGCTCCAGGACGAGGCGCTTGCCGGCGCGCAGGAGCGCCAGCGCCGCCAGAACATGCTGTTCGAGGCGCTCGGCACGCTTTCCGACCGCGAGCGGGATATCCTGGTCCAGCGTCGTCTGATCGATGAACCCAAAACGCTCGAGGATCTGAGCCTCGTCTATAAAGTGAGCCGTGAGCGCGTCCGCCAGATCGAGGTTCGCGCCTTCGAAAAGCTCAGCCGCGCCATGCACCGGATCGATGATGGGCAGCGCATCGCGAAACTGGGCGGACGCAGGGAGAACCAGGCACGCGAAGGCCATTGACCGGGGGCAGGTGCACAGAGGGTGCCACCCGCCTCACCTCCCCTCTCGGGCGCTTTGCCTGCCTCCGCCGCTAGTAGCGGGCCGATATCTCGATGCCCCAGGTGCGGGGCTCGGCCGGAATGAACGTCGGGTAGCCGAACGAGCCGCCGACATTCCCGGCGTCGAGCAGGTAGCGCCTGTCGGTAAGGTTGCGCACGAACCCGGCAATCTCGAGGCGGTCGCTCCACAGGCGCGCTCCCGCCCGAGCGTTGATCAGCGTCACTGCGGACTGGCTGATGGCCTCGCTATTGGGCAGTTCGAAATAGAGCTTGGAGCGGTAGGTGACGTTCGGCCCGGCAAAGAGGTTGACGACCGGCATAGTCTCTTGCGGTTTGTCCCGACCCCACGGCGGCAGCAACGAAGGGTTTGATGAAAAAGTTGAGACCGCTCAGGAGAAACAGCCCGGCCAGGGTGTGGTTGAGCTGGCCCTTGCCGGTGCGAAAGGCCGTATGGCTGCACAGGAGAAAGCCGAGGGCCAAGGGCAGCTGGAAGGCCAGCTCATAAATGAGATCGTCTCGCGTCCCGCCCCAGATCGCAATGCGCGTGATCAGGCCCAGCACGGCAAGAGTGGCGATCGCTGTCCAGGCTGGGCGCTTGCGATGAAAGATGCTGAGCGCGGCCGCCATGGCGAGGAAACCGCCCAACAGCGCCATGTAGCTCGCCAGCATGAAGGGCGCGGGATAATCGGTCAGCCGGATCGCGATCTCGCTGATCGGCGTCACCATGCCCAAAAGGTAGCTGACCCCGAACGCGATGACCGGACGTTGTCCCCGACTGATGCGGGCGATCAGGAAATAGCTGAGCGCAAAGAGGCCTGCACCACCGCATTGACGATCAGCAGAACCACTTCCCCATTCATACCCACACGAACCCTTTGCCTTGCGGCAAGGGTAAGCGAGTCTGGTTAACATTATCCTGATCCCGCAGTGTTCGGCCTACGTGCGCAGCTCCCGTTTTCGCGGGAGAGCGATGGGTGATCGCCAGGGACTAAATCCGCAGGTTCAGTGAGCCCAAATTTCTTCAGGCCTCTGTTTCGTTTCCTTTTTTTATCTCTTGAATCTGCGTTTCCCGAAATTACGTCTGGGGTGCCGGACGCCGTTCGGGTCCGGTTGGACATAGAGAGCGTCGGCTCTACTGTACCGATGCTTCTCATGCCCAAATTGCTCAACCGGAGGATTTGGAAATGAGAACCAATTTTGACTTTGCGCCCTATCGGCGCTCCACCGTCGGCTTCGACCGACTCTTCGATCTGCTCGAGACGGGCATGCGGGGCGATGGCTCCGATGGCTATCCACCGTTCGACATTCTGCGGAACGGCGAGGACAGCTATCAGATCACGCTCGCCTTGGCGGGTTTCCGTCCCGAGGACGTCGAGGTCGTGGCCCAGCAGAACCAGCTCACCGTCACGGGCAAGCGCGCCGATGAGGACGGCAAGAGCGAGTATCTGCACCGCGGCATTGCCGCGCGGGCCTTCGAACGCCGCTTCCAGCTCGCCGATCATATCGAAGTCGGCGAAGCTTCCTTCGACAATGGTCTTCTGACCATTGCCCTCAAGCGCGTCGTGCCCGAGGCGATGAAGCCCCGGCGTATCGCGATCGGCGGGTCGTCCCCCGAGCCCGCGCAGATCGAGACGCAGCACCAGGAAGCCAAGGCGGCCTGATCTCGCGCTCCAAGCGGTTCTGCCGGCGTCGTTCCTTCGGGAACGGCGGCCGGCAGGCCATACCCCACAATCCAGCCTCAAAAGGAGATGATCATCATGTCTCTTCGTGATCTCATTCCCTGGAGCCGGCAGGAAAACCGGCTACCCGCGGTCGTAGGCGCCGAGCCGGAGCGGGATCGGACCCCCCATCCGCTCATGTCGCTTCACCGCGATGTGAATCGCCTGTTCGACGATCTGTGGCGGGGCCTGCCGTCGTCGCTCACGGCCTTTGGCCATGTCATCGACTATCCGCGTATCGAACTCAGCGAAACCGACAAGGACATCCGCGTCACGGCCGAACTGCCCGGCCTGGACGAGTCGCAGGTCGATCTCTCGATCGCGGACGGCGTCCTCGCCTTGAAGGGCGAGAAGAAGTCCGAGCTCGAGGACAAGGATCGCGGCTATTCGGAACGCAGCTATGGCCGGTTCGAACGGCGGATTCACCTGCCCAAGGGCGTGGAATCCGACAAGGCGCAGGCCAGCTTCAGCAACGGCGTGTTGACCGTCACCATCCCGCGCAAGGAGGGAGACGTCGACAGCGTCCGGCGCATTCCGATCAACAAGAACTGACCAGGAAGAGAGGGCGGCCCGATCGGGCCGCCCTCATCTTGGAGGATAGGATGGCAACGCAACCCAGTCTGACCAGTCCGCTACCCGCCGCCCCCGGGGTGCGGTCGACTCCCAAAGGGGCAAACGACAATGAAGATGCGATCACCATGCAGCCGACATGGCAGCGCTATACGAGCGCGCTGCCGCCTGATGCGCAGGCGATCATCGAGCCCGATCCCTATGCCGACCACCCCGGACGCGCGCGGCGGGGTCGCTGGCGCTTACGTTTAAGAGAGCGGTTCGCGCCCTCGCCCGATCCGCTGACGGGATGGACCGGGGCAGGAGATCCACTCTCTTCCCTGATGCTCGAATTTGCCACGCGCGAGGCTGCGGAGGCCTATTGCCATGGGCGCGGGCTAAGCTTCGTCACCCATGACAAGCCCCGCCGGCGCCCCGTCCAGCCCGCCCTTCAGGCCTTCCAGCTTAGTGCCCTGGCGCCGCTTTGCTGCTGGCCCACGGGGCCGCATGCCCGGTGTTGCGGAAACTATCCAGTGCTTGCAGATCCCGGCGCCATGCAAGGCAACCGCACCACAGCCGATCCGCGTCATGACGCGGGCCTGTCATGAAGCGTAGGGGGCTTTTTATCGGCGCCCTCGGCTGTGCCTTGCTGGCTGTCCTCCTGCTCGGCTGGGGGTTCTCATGGGGCGGGGCAGCGCGGGATATCCCTCCCGTTTCCGCAGCCGAGCCTGTGCCGATCAGCCGGCTCACCGTCGCTCCGCTGGTCAAGCGCATCTCGCCGGCAGTGGTGAACATCGCGGTGGCCTACCCCTCCCCCTATGCGCAAAATCCCCTGCTTCGCGATCCTTATTTCCGCCGTCATTTCGGGGTCCCGGACGTGGCGCTCGAGCCGCGCCTGTCCGCCGGCTCGGGGGTCATCGTCGATGCCGCACGCGGGCTGGTTCTGACCAACGCCCATGTCGTCAAGGACGGCCTCGTGATCGTCGTCATGCTCCAGGACCAGCGCAAGCTGGAAGCCCGGCTGGTCGGCGTCAGTCCCGACGCGGACATCGCGGTTTTGCAGATTCCGGCTCGGAACCTGAAAGCCGCGCCGCTTGCCAGTGCCGATACCGCCGAGGTCGGCGACTACGTCGTCGCAGTCGGCAATCCCTTCGGCCTCGGGCAAACCGTCACGGCAGGGATCGTCAGTGCGCTGGGCCGCGGCCTGACGCCGCAAAGCCCGGTCGGCCTCATCCAGACCGATGCACCGATCAATCCAGGCAATTCCGGAGGGCCGCTCATCAACATGCGCGGGGAGGTGATCGGCATCAACACGGCGATCCTGGCGCCGTTCGAGGGCAATGTCGGCATCGGTTTCGCGGTTCCCGCCTCGGTGGTCCGGGACGTCCTGCGGCAAGCGCGCTCCTGATCCTTTAGCGAGCGGTGCCCGGCTTGGGCGCGACGCGAATCTGATTGCGGCCTCCGGTCTTGGCCCCATAAAGCGCCTCATGGGCGGCCTTGAGCGCAGCCCGCGGGTCGGGATGATCGAAGACGTCAGCCACGCCTGCGGAGAAGGTGATCTGGCCGAAGGGCTCGTCGTTGTGCCGGTTGACCAGACGCCGCTCGGCGAGGCTCTCGCGCAGCCGGTCAAGGCGCTCCTTGGCTTCGGTAAGGGTGCACCCCCTGAAGAGCATCACAAATTCCTCGCCGCCATGGCGTGAGACGTGGCATTTGTCGTCCGAAATTCCGGACAGAAGATCAGCGATCAGGCGCAGCACCCGGTCACCCGCCTCGTGGCCATGGGTATCGTTGATGCGCTTGAAATGGTCGATATCGCAAAAAGCCAGGACCAGCGGGTCGAGCGCTGCGCGGGCGGCCTTGTGCTCGCGCTCGAGCACGGCTTCGAAGCGCGGCGATTGGGCAGACCGGTAAGATGGTCGACTTCCGCGTCGCGCTGGGCTTTTTCCAGACTGCGGCACAGGCCTTTCGCTTCGGATTCGCTGGTGCGCATTTCGGCCTCGAGGCTGCGCGTCTTTTCCAGCATGGCCTTGGCGAGATCAGCCAAGGTCGAAATGATCTGACCGGTTTGCTGGACGCTCGCGAGATCGGCCACCTGCTGTTCGAGCTCGTCACCGTAATTCGATGTCGCATGCCGGGCGGCGGTCGTGTTCTTCGAGAATGTGTCGAGTGTCTGCTCGAGACGTACCATCAACTGCTTGATCTCGCCCGGCGCTTCATCCGACTTGGCAGCCGCGGTAACCTCGTCGAGCCACGCCTGCGTCACGGTCCCGCCGTCCGCCCGGCGCTGCATGACCTTGCGCGCGAGCCCCGGATTGCTTCCGCTAGCGATGCCGTGGGCGACCACAAGATTATCCGGGCTGATCTCCAGGCCATGATCGAGCAGGAATGCAGCGATCTCGTTCAGGACATGGTGGCGCGCGGAAAGATGCCGGTCCTCCGTGTTCGCACCGGGGCGAGGTCCGCCTGTCTCGTCTCCGCTATGCCTCGATCCGAGCCAGCCGAGCCATTTGCGTGGCGATCGCGATGATGCATCGATATCCGTCAAATATGCCCCCAACCCTGCGCGCTTGGCATTCGCCCCTGCCTTGCCCTGCTCGCCGCTTCCCCCCCGGGAGGCTCGCACGCACTAGCGCGCCGGCAAGTGCTGCGCACCAGATACAGTTTTGCCATGTTCCGCAACAGCGATCCTCTCGTTTTGCCGCGGAATTAGGGGAAAATAATAGCAGCAATGATGCTTCATCCATCAGCAGTCATCTGTCAGCGCTCAACTGTCTCGCCTCACAAAAACTAGGCCCGAGCTGCTCCCAAAGATGGCCATTGCCGACACGCTTGACTCCGCGGCGCGGGCAGGTTTTCTTCAAGTTGAAGCATTCCGCGAGGGTGAGGTGTCGACGCATGCGGCCGAATCATTTCCAGTAGACCCGTCCGCGAGACTCTTCATCACGGACGACCTAAGCGCACGTCCGCGCAACCGGCATCCGCCCAGCGCTGAACGCCTTGCGGTCCGCCAGCTTCTCGGGAAAATGGTCGATGCCCCCGACGAGGTGATGCCGCGCATGGTGGCCCATGCCCTCGAACTCACCCAGGCTAGCGCTTCCGGGCTCAGCATCCTTGATGAGAGCCACGATCCTCCCGTGTTTCGGTGGCAGCATCTCAACGGAGCGCTCGCCCGTTTCGAAGGCGCGCTGACGCCTCGTCACAACAGCCCCTGCGGCGAGACGCTGGACCGCGATGCGCCGCTTTTGTGCAGGCATCCTGAGCGCGTCTATGACTGGATCGCCGAGCATGATCTCGTCATCCCTGAGGTCCTGCTTGTCCCTATTCGTATCGGCAAGGAGCGGGCGCATGGCACCTTGTGGGTCGTTGCACAGCACGAGGATCAGTTCGACAGCGAGGATCTTCGGATCGTATCGGAACTCGCCGACCTCGTCGCCGTGGCCCGGAAGATGCAACAGGACAAGCTGCGGCTGCAGGAAGCGCTTGAACAACAGTCGATGATCGCGCGCGAGATGGATCACCGGGTGAAGAACCTCTTTGCCCTCACCCAGGCGATGATCGAGATGAGCGCCCGGCATGCGACCAGTCCTGCCGAACTGGCGCAATCCCTGACGGGTCGCCTGCAGGCGCTTGCCCGCGCGCATGCGATGCCAGAGCACACGGGCGCAGCAGAGAAAGAACCGGGCAGCCTCGACCGGACAGAGCTGTCCGCCTTGATCCAGGCGCCCCTCGAGGCGCATACCTCCCTCGCCGAGCCGGGACGTGTCTGCTGCAAAGGTGAGCCGATCCCGCTCGGGCCTCAGGCCACCACAAGCCTGGCCCTGCTGTTCAACGAGCTCACCACCAACTCGGTCAAATACGGCTCGCTCGGCAGCGGAGAGGGACATGTCCGGGTGGAATGGGAGGCCTGCGGACCCGATCTCGTCATCCGCTGGGAGGAAAGAGGCGGACCGCGCCTCGCCGGGCCGCCCGCGCGTCAGGGCTTTGGCACCAAGCTGATGCAGCAGGTGTTGCGCGGCCGGCTCAAAGGCCGACTGGAGAAGAACTGGGATCCGGACGGCCTCGTGGCAATCGTCAGGCTCATGCGCGATCGGCTCGCCGACTAGGCCGTGTCGCCGTAATCGCTTTGGTCAGGGGCGAGGACAGCGCGAACTTTCTCCAGCTCTGCCAGGCGGGACTCGTCTTTCGCGCGCGCCGCCTGGAATATCTCGTTGACCAGCCCCTGCAGTACGTGCCGCCCATAGCGCTGTCGCAAGGTCTCGGCTTCCTGCAATGCCATAAGCCTCATGCGCCCTCACCGGGAATGGGGTTCGACAGGTCTTTGGGCGACCTAATCCCGCAGCCGTTAACCCGGCGTTGCCGACAGGCCTTGGCGCGAAATTAACTGTGACCGTTCGGTCTCAACCGGCCCGCAAAATTGGTGCATTCCAGGCCATGTACTGAGGGAAAGATTAACCAGCCTTCCCTAGAATGCGGCGGATGGATCTTTCTAACGCGCCATCGTCTTGGGACATCGAACGGGAGCGTCTCGCCGCGCTGTCCGGCTATGCGATTCTCGACACGCCGCCCGAGCGCGAATATGACGTCCTGACCCGCGTCGCCGCCGTCGCCCTCAATGTCCAGAGCGCGGCGATCAGTCTGATCGATGGCCACCGGCAGTGGTTCAAGTCACGCCACGGTATCGCTTTTCCCGAAACGCCTCGCGCAGTCGCGTTCTGCAGCCACGCGCTCGAGGCGCGTTCGGCGCTTGTCGTTCCCGACGCGAGCCAGGATGCCCGCTTCCGGGACAACCCGCTCGTCACGTCGGAGGGCGGGATTCGCTTCTATGCGAGCGTTCCGCTCATCACGAGTACCGGCCTTTGCCTAGGGACCTTGTGCGTATTCGACCCCGCTCCGCGCGAGCGGCTGGACGATGATGAGCGCCTTATCCTCGAGGATCTCGCACAGCATGCGACGAGCCTCATCGAAGCGCGCTGTGCGCGGCGGATGACGGAGATCGCGGGCAAGGTTGTCGATGCGACGTCGGATGCCGTCCTGGCGGCCGATCTGAACGGCCGGATCGTTCATTGGAACGCCGCCGCGGAGCAGATGTTCGGCCGGTCGCGCCACGAGGCGATCGGCGAGGATGTCTCCATCATCATGCCGCCGCGCTTTGCGCTCGGTCACGCTGAAGCCTTCGGACGCGCTGCCCAGGGCGGCCCTACCCGCCTCGTCGGGTCCTTCATCGAACTCGTCGCCATGCGCGCCGACGGCAGCGAGTTTCCGATCGAGCTCTCGCTCGCCCGCTGGGGTGATCCGGGCGGAGACCAGGGCTTCGCTGCCATCGTGCGGGATATCAGCGCGCGCAAGAGCCTGGAACGCGAACGCGAACATGCGCAGAAATTTCTGCAAAGCATCGTCTCCAACCTCCCCGCGACGCTATTCGTCAAAGACGTGGAGACACGCCGCTATCTGATGATCAACCGTGCCGGCGAGACCGTGATGGGGCGGCCGGCGAGCGAGATCATCGGCGCTACCGACCACGAGCTCTTTCCGGCGAACGCCGAGGCTAGCGAGGATCGTGACAATGAAGCGATAGCCCGCCGGGACACGTACCAGACCGAAGCGGCCTTCACCCGCGGCGATGGCGAGACGCTCTACCTGCGGACAATGCGCACCGTGATCGACGTGCCTGACCGCCCCTGCCAATATCTGCTCGGTGTTTCGGAAGACGTCACGCAGATCCGCCGGACGGAAGCCGAAGTCCTCCGTCTGGCGCATCATGATGCGCTGACGGGGCTTCTCAACCGGTCGAGCTATACTGACCGATTGTTCCGCATGGTCCAGGCGCGCGAGCCTTTCGCCATGCTCAGCATCGACCTCGACCGGTTCAAGGCGGTCAACGATCAGTTTGGGCATCCAGGCGGAGATGCCGTGCTCATCCAGGTCGGGGATCGGCTGCGCGCCGTCATCGAGAGCGAAGGATGGATTGCGCGCATCGGCGGGGACGAGTTCATCGCCGTGCTGGCCGGGGAGCGCCTGCGTGAACGGGCGCAGATGTGCGCCGATAGGCTGATCGACGAATTGGCCAAGCCGATCGTGACTGGACGCGGCGTCTGTTACATCGGTGCCTCGGTGGGGATCGTGCTCATGCCGCAGGATGGCGAAACGACCGAGCAATTGCGCGAGAACGTCGACCTTGCGCTCTACCGCGCCAAGCATAATGGCCGCGCCTGCGCGTGTTTCTTCAATGCCGAGATGGATTCCTCGGCGCGCGATCGCCGTCAGATCGAGCGCGACTTGCGCGAAGCGGTCGCGGCCGGCGACATCGGGCTGGTCTATCAACCTCTCGTCGCGGCGCAGACCGGCAGGATCACGAGCGCGGAGGCCCTCGCGCGCTGGACCCATCCGGTCAAGGGGCCGATCCGGCCGGACGTCTTCATCGCGCTCGCCGAGGAATGCGGGATCATCGACCAGCTGGCCGAACAGCTGCTGCGCCAGGCATGCGTCGATGCGCGTAACTGGCCCGCCGATGTTCGGGTGGCGGTAAACCTGTCGCCGTTACAGTTCGTTTCCGGCAAGCTTGTTGAAACGGTGGGCGCAGCGCTTGCGGCCTCGGGTCTGTGTCCTAGCCGACTGCAGCTCGAGGTCACGGAAGGGCTGGTCATTCGCGACGTCGAGCGCACGTTCGACCAGTTGGAGGCGCTGCGCAGCCTGGGCATTCAGATCCTGATCGATGATTTCGGCGTGGGATATTCGTCGCTCAGCTATTTCCAGCGCTTCCCATTCGACAAGGTGAAGCTCGACCGCTCCTTCGTCGAGCAGGTAACTCAGTCGCAGGCCGCGAGAGCGATCATCCAGGCCGTGGTAGGGCTAGGCGAACAACTCGGCATGGCCGTTGTCGCGGAAGGCGTGGAAACGCATGAGCAGATGGAAGCGCTTGTCGCCATGGGCTGCACGCATCTCCAAGGCTATCTGTTCAGTCGGCCGCTGCCCGTGAACGCGCTCTGCGCCATGCTCGAAAGCCAGCGGTCCGTCGTCCCGCGCCAAGACAGCCAGGCGGCTTGACTCCTCGTCATCCCGCTATGCGAGATCACGCTTCGCTGGGTCGAGGCAGATCGCCGACACCACACGGCGCAGATCCTCCTGACTGTAAGGCTTGAGCAGGATTGCGGCATCGGGAAATTCGGTGGATGAAATGCCGCTGCCGTCGCCGCTGGCGAAAATGATCGCTGGCGCGGGGACACGCGCCTTGACGGTCCGGGCAAGGTCGATGCCGGACGCCTTGGGCAGGCCGACATCGGTCAGGACAACGTCGACCTCGTTTTGCCCCAGCAGCGCTTCGGCGGCTTCGGCGTCCTCGGCTTCCAGGACGGCATGGCCAAGATCGGCGAGCATGTCCGCGGTGTTGAAGCGGATCAGTCCGTCGTCTTCGACAAGGAGGATACGAAGGGTGCGGGCCTCCCGCACAGCCTGGGACGCCGGCAAGGGCGATGGCTCCGGTGCGTTTCCGCCGCCCTCCGCGATCAATCGGTGCTGTGCTTCGTTGGCCAGCACGTGGCGGACTTTGCGGGCAAGCGCTTCGCGCGTGTAGGGCTTGGAAAGAAGCTCGACCCCCGGATCGAGCCGGCCATGATGCACGATCGCGTTCTCGGTATAGCCCGAGGTGAAGAGCACCGCGAGGTTCGGCAGCCGTTCCTTCGCTCGGCGCGCCAGTTCGGGACTACGCAGCGGGCCGGGCATGACGACGTCAGTGAAGAGGAGATCCATCGGCACGCCACTCTCGATGACGGTGAGCGCGCTTTGCGCGTCGCGCGCCTTCAGCACCCGGTATCCAAGTTCGGACAGCAGGCAGACGGCGGTCTCGCGGACGGCATCGTCGTCCTCCACCACGAGGACCGTCTCGGAGCCGCCCCGCACCGGTCCCGTGCTCGTATCGGTGAGTATGTCTTCCCGGGCAGTCTCGCGGCGCAGGTAGAGCTTGATGGTCGTGCCCTCACCCACCTCGCTGTAGATCTTGATATGGCCACCCGACTGCTTGACGAGGCCATGGACCATTGAAAGACCAAGCCCCGTCCCCTTGCCTTCCGGCTTGGTGCTGAAAAATGGTTCGAAGACCTGGTCGATGATTTCCGGCGCCATGCCGGTGCCAGTATCGGTAACCGCCACCATCACATATTGCCCGGCGGTGACTTCGTCGTGCTGGCGGGCATAGTCATCATCGAGCCAGGCGTTGGCCGCCTCGATCGTCAGGCGGCCGCCATCCGGCATGGCATCTCGCGCATTGATCGCGAGATTGAGGATGGCGTTTTCGATCTGACCCGGATCCACGAGGCAGTTCCACAATCCGCCGCTCACGATGGTCTCGATCTCGACATCCTCGCCGATGACCCGGCGCAGGAGATCGTCCATATTGTTGATGAGGCGGCCCAAATTGACCACCTTGGGCTCGAGCGGTTGTCTGCGGCCGAAGGCGAGGAGCTGCGAGGCGAGCTTCGCGCCGCGCGAGACGCCTGCCAGCGCATTCTGCACACGCTGCTCGGCGCGTTCATTTCCTGCAATGTCGCGCGACAGCAGCTGGAGGTTCCCGCTCACCACCTGCAGCAGATTGTTGAAATCATGTGCAACGCCGCCCGTCAGCTTGCCGAGTGCTTCGAGCTTCTGCGACTGGCGCAGCGCCGCTTCGGCAGCCTCGCGGTCCAGCGTTTCGCGCTGCAGCCGGCCAAGGGCCGTGCCGAGTTCTTCAGTGCGCTGCTCGACCCTGTGTTCGAGCGTCTCGTTGAGGTTGTGGAGCTGGTCCTCCGCGCGCTTCTGATGCGTTACGTCGTAGCCGTCGACAAAGATGCCCGAGACACTGCCGTCCGGCTCGATGATCGGCTGATAAATGAGGTTCACGAAGCGGGTCTCGAGCGGCCCCTCCGGCGTGCGCTGGAGATGGGCTTCGAGATTGCGGCCCACAAAGGGCTCGCCGGTCTGGTACACCCTGTCCAGCAGCTCGATGAAACCCTGCCCGGCTATTTCAGGAAGCCCGTCGCGAAGGGGCATGCCGACCACATCGCGATGGCCGACAAGTTGCTGATAGGCGTCGTTGACCATGTCGAAGACATGGTCAGGGCCCTTCAAGATGCACATGAAGCTCGGGGCTTGGCGGAAGAGCCGGCGAATGCGGTCGCGCTCCTGCGTTCGCAGTTCCACCTCCGAGATCAGCTGGCGGTTCGCCTGTTCGAGGACGCGTGAGGCTTCCTCGCGCATCGTGGCGACTTCCGCCAGCGCCGCGGCGCGCTCACGTTCCGCTTCGAAGGCATAGCTGCTCGTCAGGCCTGCGGTGATCTGGCCGGCAAGCAATTCGAGGAAACTCAGATATTGCTCACCGGCGGGACGATAGGGGTTGAGGCCGACCACGAGGGCGCCCAGCGGCCGGTCGTTCCCGCGATCGACCAGGGGAACGACGGCGATCTTGGTGGGCGGACGATCCCAGGATCCGGTCGGGAGATCGGCGTGCATGCATTCGTCGATCCGGGGAGCGGTCCAATCGAGTTGAACCCGCTTTACCCCCCAGGGATCTTGCGCCGAGCCTGCCGCATGCGCGCAGGGGTGATCGGGGTCCATCCCCGCGCAGTTGCGCGCCAGGACGGGGGCGCCGGCTTCGTCGAACAGGTAGACAAGCGCGAACGGCATGTCGCGATCGTTGCGCGCGAGCTCCGCCTCGACAGCGTCGAGCACGGCCTCATGTCCTTGGGCGCCTGCAAGGGCCAATGCGAGCTGGCGCAGCGATTCCAGCCGCCGTTCGCTGATGACCCGGTCGGTCTCCTCACTGACCGCGCAAAACACGCCCTCGACCGTCCCCTGGTCGCCCAGCAGGGGGCTGTAGGAAAAGGTGTGATAGGTCTCCTCGGGATATCCCGCGCGCTCCACGATGAGCAGAAGAGCGCGGTCCCAGGTCGCCTCCCCCTTCTGATATACCGTTTCGAGACGTCCTTTGATGTCGTCCCAGATCTCGGCCCACAGCTCGCGCGTCGGCATGGCAATGGAGCGCGGGTGCTTGTTGCCTAATGTCGGCCGATACGCGTCGTTGTAGAAGAAATGGATGTCCGGCCCCCAACCGAGCCACATCTCGAATTTCGACGTCAGCAGCAGCCGTAGCGCGACTTTGAGCCCGTCGGGCCAGTCTTCCGGAGGACCAAGTGGCGTTGCTGTCCAATCATGGACACGCAGCAGCCGGGCCATTTCGCTGTCCCCCACAAATATGTCTTCATAGGGTTCTGGTATTTTGGTGTGTTCGGTCAAGCGTGGCTCCAGACGGTTTATACGGAGTTACGCCCGGAAGGTCCTGGTAGCCAGCAGCATCTTCGCTCCCTGCTCTCACGGTCGCTATCTTACAGGCACACGCCCACCTCGCGCCTTATGATCATCGCGATGAAAGGCAAACTGATGCCGCCGGCTTTGGTTTCAATCCGGATGAGAAAGAGGCAACAATTCGTCGCGAAGGATGATCAGCGCGCACCGGCTTAGGTCCTCCGCGGCAGCAGCGGTCGTCGCCTCGGTGTAGCAGCGCAGTTCCGGCGCATTGCCCGACGCGCGCAGATGGATCACGACGCCGCGGTCGAATGTCACGCGCAGACCATCGGTGGTGTCGATCTCTACGACCTGGCCGCCAATCGTACCGAAATAGGTTTCGATGCGCGCCCGTTGCTCCTCGGCCGATCCCTCCCTGAGCCAGACCAGAAGCGCCGCGCTTTGCGCCGGCGCCACATCCGGGAGGCGGTCGCTATGGGTGGCGCGCTGCGGCAGGCTCGCGACCAGTTCCGCGACGCTGCTTCGCTTGGCGGCGGCGAGTACCGAAACGATCGGCAAGACAGCGTCGCGCGTGGGAAGGGCATCCAGCGGATGATCACCGTCGAGCACCGTCGAGCCGAGCAGGACGCCGCCATTGGCCTCATAACCGCAGACGATCGCGCCCGGGTCGGCCGCGATCTCCTCCTGCATGGCGGCGATCACATAGGGTGAACCGATCCGCGTCCGCCGAACCGCGACAAACGCGCCTGAAAGCTCGGCCGCGCTATTGCTGCTCACCGGGGTCACGACGCGGTCCGCGCCAAGCGCGCGAGCGCACAGAAGGGCGGTGATATCGCCGCGAAGCCAGGTCCCCTGCGCGTCGGCGACGAGCGGCCGGTCCGAATCCCCGTCGGTGGACACGATCGCATCGACCGTGTGCTCGCTCGCCCACGCCTGCGCCAGAATGATGTCCTCATCGCGAATGGCTTCGGTGTCGACCGGCACGAAGGTTTCGGATCGGCCGAATGGCAGAACGGTGGCGCCGAGCGCCTCGAGCACGCTCACCAGGACGTCCCGCCCCACCGCGGAATGTTGGTAGACCCCGACTGTCATGCCCTTGAGGGCCTCCGCGCCGAAGAAGCCGAGGTACCGATCGCGATAGGCGCTTATGATCTCGACGGTCGGGGGTAGCGGTTCAGCGCTCAGGAGTGCGCCCGATGCATCGAAAAGGCTGTCGTGGGGTGAGATCCGCTGCTCGAGTATGCCGGCCTCGTCCGACTTGAGGACCTCGCCCGTCGGTCGGTAGAATTTGATCCCGTTCCGATCAGCCGGGATATGGCTTCCCGTCACCATGATCGAGGGCATCTTGCGGCCCAGCGCGTAAAAGGCCAGCGCCGGTGTCGGTACGAGCCCGCAGTTCACCACCACGCCGCCGGCGGCGCGGACCGCCGCCGCACAGGCCTGCACGATCCGCGGTGTGCTGGGACGCAGATCGCCGGCCAGCGCCACGGTCTGGCCAGGGGCGAACTCATCGATCGATCGCAAATACTGGAGGAACGCGCTGGTATAGGCAAAACAGAGCGCGTCGGTCATGGCCGAGACCGGTCCCCTGACGCCGCTCGTGCCGAAGGGAACACCGCTTTGCGTCATGAGAGTGCGCACGCTTTTGAGAGCGGAACCCTCGCTCGGCGGGGAATCGTCCGCCTCCATGTCATTCGGCAATGCGTTCATGGCCCCGCCACTCCCATTCGTTGTCATTGAGCAAATCCATGCCGTCGGGCGCGCGCAGCGCGGCGAGCAGATCGGCTATCTCGATCCTGGCAAAGCTCACCGACGTATCGGCAACGCCATAGGGCATGACCAGCCTTCCGCCATGCGCGATCGCCCCGCAGGTATAGACGACATTGGGAACATAGCCTTCCCGATCCTCATCGGAAGGCGACAGGAGCGGGACGGCCGAGCGGCCGATGACCCGCGAGGGATCATCCTTGTCCAGCAGCACCGCGCCAATGGCATATTTGCGCATCGCGCCCACGCCGTGGGTGAGCACAAGCCAGCCTTCCTCAAGCTCGATCGGCGCGCCGCAATTGCCCATCTGGACCAGTTCCCAGGGATAATGCGGTCCTAAAATGCGCTTGCCTTCCTCCCAGTGACGCAGGTCGGGCGAGCGCAGCAGGAACAGGCTCTCATTGTCCTGCCGGCCGATCATCAGATAATCGCCGCCAAACCGGCGCGGGAACAGGGCCATGCCCTTGTTTCGCGACGCCGGACCCGTCAGCGTCTGCAATTCGAACGTCTCGAAATCCCGGGTCACGAAAAGCTCCGAGGCGATCGCGGCGCCGCTGTAGGCGGTGTAGGTACCGTAATAGCAGGTCGAGGCATCGTCATCGGTGAAACGGACCAGGCGAAGATCCTCGAGCCCGTTGCGCTGGGCGGGCGTTGCGGGAAAGAGCACGGTCTCATCGAGCCGCATCCCCTCCACGTGCCGCGTGAAGCGGACTTCACCGCCGGGCCCGGTCTCGGGCCGCGCGGCAATCGCGAAATCGGGTTCCGGCATCATCTCGATCGTACCGCACGGTCGGATGAGGCCCTCGCGAAAGGTGATCGAGGAAATATGCCCTTCGCCCACCGCACGCAGCGACAGGACGAAACGCAAGCCGCCCTCCGGCACGCCATTCTGGTCGGGATGCGGCACGATGCTGGGGTTCATCAGCGCCGCCGCGCCAAACGAATATTCATGGCAGAAATAGGCGCCGATCAACTGGCGGACCGAGGGCGATAGACTGTCCGTCAGCTCTACCTCGCGCGCGACCTGCTCGAAGCGCTCTTCGAACACCGTGCGGATCTCGCGGTGGCGGTTCCCGAAATCGGCGAGGGTGACGGCCAGTTCCCGGTCCACCGTCGCGCCCTCCATGGCGCGCACGCCATTGATGATGCGATGCATGCGCTCATTCTGGACGGGGTTGAGATCGCGCGGTTCAGGCGCAATCTGCAAGGGCCGGACGACCACCCGCGCCGGGTTGGGCCGCAGCCGCAGGGGAATCGACTGGATCAGCGACATGCAGCGACGCTCCCCTCCTCCTGTCCCTCTTCCTGATTCTGCGACCCGTCGCTCCTGGCCCTCAGTCGGCGCACAGCGAGCGCTGCAAACTGCCAGGCGAGAATGGATTCGGCGCCCTGGTTGAGGTTGACCCGGTCGACCTGCAGGCCGTCGAAACAGCCGCCGTCGGGCAAGGCCAGCCGCAGACCCAGATCGTTGGCGCCCAAATACCAAGCATAGGCGGTTTCGACATGGGTGAGCCATTGGGCGTCGCCGGTCGTCTCGAACGCCAGGGCGCAGGCCTCAATCGTGGCCCAGGCTTCAAGCGGCTGCTGGTCGAACGCCTGCGGCGTTTCATGGGGGAGCCCGAAACTCTCTGTCCCGATCGGACGGAAATGGCCTTCCTTCGCGGTTTGGCGCTCGGCTAGCCACGCAAGCGCCTCGATCGCTTCCTCGACCATATCCGGGCGCGCGAGCGCACGGCCCGCGCGCAGCAGCGCTTCGGGGAGGCGCGCATTGTCATAGGCCAGCACCGGCTCGAACCAGATCCAGTCGTCTCGGCGATTGGCGCGCAGCAGTTCCAGCAGGCGGACCGAGAAGGTCTCCATCAGCAGACGGGCGGGACGATGGCCGGGATAGACCGCCAGGAATGCAGCAAGTCCGGAGGTCGCGAAAGCCTGGGCGCGCGGGCTCTGCAGAAAGCTGCTCGCCGGAATAACCTTGTCGGCAAGCGCCGTGGCCCAGAGCTTGAGACCGTGGTCATCGGTTGCCTGCGCGCTCCGACCCAGCGCCCAGAGCCCGCGGCCGAAGCTGTCCTGCGACCCTTCCGTCTCGAGCCAGTCCCGATCATAGCCCATGAAGTTGCGGAAGCGGCTCGCATCCTCATCCCAGGCGAAATCGACAAAGGACGCGTAGATGTTGGCAAGGCGTGCTGCGCGCGGCGTATCCAGCCCTTCCAGGGCAAATTCGCTTGCGAGCATCAGCGCCCGGGCATTGTCGTCCAGGCAGTAGCCGTGTCGGCGGTCCGGCACCTTGGAGCGGCTATGCTGCAGCATGCCGCAACCATCCGTCATGCGATCGATAGCATCGAGCGAAGGCTCTGGCGCCGGCGTGACGGACGGGCGCAAACCGACGAGCGTGGTCGCCAGGGGGGAGCCCAGCCGGGCCTGGGCGAAGAGCGACAGATAGCTGGCGCCGACCACCTGCCATGTCATGGCGCGACCCGCCTGGTAGGCGCTGCGCCGCAATTCATCGCGGCGCCGGCCGTCACCCAGCAGGTCGCCCACCGCCTTCGCCAGGGCGTCCGGCGAGGCGAAGGGAACCAGCACACCGCATCCGTCGGACAACAGTTCCTGTGCGTGCCAGTAGGGCGTCGATACGACCGCCTTGCCGAGCCCCACGCTGTAGGAGAGCGTGCCGCTCGTGATCTGCGCTTCGGTCAGATAGGGGGTGACATAGATGTCGCAGGCCGACAGCCAAGCCTGCAGCGTGGGCGTGTCGACATATTCGTTGACGAAACGGACGTTGCGCTCGAGCCCCAGCGCGCTGACCTGCCGGGCAAGATCCTCGCGATAGGCTTCCCCTTCGCGGGCCACCAGATGCGGATGCGTTGCGCCGAGCACCACGTAAATGAGATCGGGATGATCGCGCACCAGCTGCGGCAGCGCCGAGATCATCACCTCGATGCCCTTGTTGGGCGAGAGCAGGCCGAAGGTGAGCGCCACGCGCCGCCCGTCGAGGCCGAAGCGGTGCTTTTCGAAAGCCGGATCGAGAAATGGCATGTCGGGAATGCCGTGGGGAATCACCACGATCTTGTGCGCCGGGACCCCCATGTCGCGGGCAAGGATCGTGCGGCCCATCTCGGTCATGACGATGATCCGCGAGGAGGCCTGCGCCAGCGCGTTCATCACGCGCCGCTGGTCGGCCGTGGGATCGGTCAGCACGGTGTGCAGCGTAGTTACGATCGGCGCACGCAGTCTGTCGACGAGGGCAAGGAGATGGTCGCCCGCCTCGCCCCCGAAGATCCCGAACTCGTGCTGAAGGCATACGATGTCGGGGTTGAGCGCGTTGATATGCTCCGCCGCCGCAACATAGTCGGAGAGATTGTCCTGCGCGATCTCATAGCCGACTTCGCGGGGATAATCGTGATGCACGCCGGGGTCGTTGAGCGCGATCGTGGAGATGGTGAGATCCGGATCGCCGGCTTTCAGCGCGGCGTGCAGATCCGCCGTGAAAGTTGCTATGCCGCAGCGGCGCGGGGGGAAATTGCCGATGAGTGCGACATGGCGCACCGGCGGCGGCGTCAGATCGATAGTCATGGCAACAGATCTCCTTCAGCAAGTGTGGACCGAGCGGAGCGGGGCTCGGCGAGAACGAGGCGGGCGGGCGTGTCGGCATGCAGCGCGACCGGTCCGTGCGTGAGCCAGCATTGGTTGGCTGCGAAGGGCCGGCCGGCTATCGTGCCCTCGCCCGACAGGATGGCCAGACAGGCGCGCTCGGGCACGAGGACGACCTGGCCGCCCGGGTTGAGGGCGAACTGCGAGAGAGCGAAGGGCGCGCCTGCGCCGGGCAAGGCTTCCACCGGCTCGACCTCGGTGCGCGCTTCGAACAGGGCCTGGGCGAGGTGAAGCTCGCGCGGTCGCCCATAATCGAAGAGGCGATAGGTCACATCGCTGTGCTCCTGGACCTCGAGGACGGTGAGGCCGGGCCCGAGCGCATGGATCGTCCCGGCTCTGATGTAGAAGCTGTCCCCTGCCCGCGGACGAATTCGCCGAAGCAGCGAGGGTAGCGTTCCGTCGCGGGCCGCTTGGGCGATCGCCTGACGCGAAGCGGGCGCCTCGAGCCCGAGATCGAGATAGGCGTCCGGGAGCGCCTCGGTGACATGCCACCATTCATGCTTGCGGCCGGGCCCCTGTGGATGGACCTGGACCGACAGCGGCTCGCTCGTCTGCAGCCATTTGATCGTCAGGCCCGCATCCGGCGCTTCGAAGATCATTTCGCCCAGCGGCTGCGCCTCGTCCGGCGCCGGCAGGCCGTCGCGCCGGCCCCAGGGCTTGGCGACATAGCGGGGCGTCAGCCTTTCCGCCCAGCCCCCGGCCTCGGGGGCGGTGTCGGCTGGCTCTTCGCGTTCCAGACAGGTTTCTATCAGCATCGATCGGTTCTCCCAGGGATGATGCGTTTGAGGGTCAGGATGCCGTGGCGGCCTCGCGGGTGGCGGAAGGGCTCTCCTGTCCGGCAAGGCGCCGAACGTCCTGTGAACGCCCGCGCGGCGCGATTAGCACCGTGTCGCCGGTGGCTACGACGATGAGGTCGGAAACGCCGATCGCGGCGATGCGTGGCCCGGTGCTCTTGAACAGGCAGTTCCGGCTTTCGAGCGCCTTTACCTCGCCCTCCGAGAGATTGTCGGCTTCGTCGCGGCTGCCAATCGCATGAAGCGCATCCCAGCTGCCCAGATCCGACCATCCCATCGCCGCCGGCACGACGGCGACACGCGCGGCTTTTTCCAGGACGGCGTAGTCAATCGAGTCCGCGGGAATGGCGGCAAAGGCGTCAGCGTCGGGATCGGTGCGCCGGCCTTCCCGCGTTGCCGACGCCAGCGCGGCCTCGACAGCAGTCAGCATTGCCGGGGCATGCAGGCGCATGGCCTCGAGAAAGGCATCGGCGCGCAGGAGGAATATGCCGGCGTTCCAGCAGTGACCGCCTTCAGCGATCATCCGGGCAGCGCGGTCGCTATCGGGCTTCTCGACGAAGCGATCGACCTGATGAACGCCTTGGCAGATCGCTTCGCCGCAGCGGATGTAGCCATAGCCCGTCTCGGGATGGTCCGGCGTGATGCCGAAGGTGACGAGCCATCCGGCGGCCGCCTGCGGCGCCGCGCGTTCTATGGCGGCGGCGAAAGCTGGAACATCGGCGATGACATGATCGCTGGGCATAACAAGGAGCAGCGCGTCCGGACTGGGCGCCTCGAGCGCCGCCATCGCGATAGCAGGCGCCGTATTGCGACCGACGGGCTCGAAGATGAGCCGGGCGGGCGTGCAGTCGATGGCGCGCAATTGCTCGCCGAGCAGCGCGTCGTGGCCGCGATTGGCGATAAGGATCGGCGCCTGGACAAGGCCCGCGGCGCGGGCCCGCCGGACCGTCTGCTGGAGCAGGCTCTCCTCGCCAGCGAGCGCAATGAATTGCTTGGGGCTGGCCGCGGTCGAAATCGGCCAGAGGCGCGTACCGGACCCGCCGGACAGGATAACAGGAATGATCGAGCGCATATCCGAGCCACTTTTCCTGGGCAGCACGCACGAGGAGGCTGCGCGCAATCCTGTCAGAAAGCCCGGAAATCCCTCTCGCTATGCTGAATGATGAGGTGACAGGGCCGGCCGCGCCGGCCCTGTCGGTGAAGGATCAGTAGTCCATGGCCGGCATGGGCGCGGCCTTCTCATCCTTGGGTAGCTCGGCGACCAGCGCTTCGGTCGTGATGAGCAGGGATGCGACCGAGGCCGCATCCTGCAGCGCGGTGCGCACGACCTTGGCGGGATCGATGACCCCCGACTTCACCAGGTCCTCATACTGGCCGCTCGCGGCGTTGAAGCCCCAGTTATAGTCGTCGCTTTCGAGCAGCTTGCCGACGATGAACGCGCCGTCCTCACCGGCATTGTCGCAGATCTGGCGCACCGGCGCGCGCAGGGCGCGGCGAATGATGTCGATACCGGACTGCTGGTCGTCATTGGCTGCCTTGAGGCCGTCGAGCGCCTTCAACGCGCGGAGCAGCGCGATGCCGCCGCCCGGCAGAATGCCTTCCTCGACAGCGGCGCGGGTCGCGTGCAGCGCGTCGTCAACCCGGTCCTTCTTCTCCTTGACCTCGACCTCGGTCGCGCCGCCCACGCGGATCACGGCAACGCCGCCGGCAAGCTTGGCCACTCGCTCCTGGAGCTTCTCGCGGTCATAGTCGCTGGTGGTCGTCTCGATCTGCGCCCGGATCTGCGCCACACGGGCGTCGATCTCCTCGCGCGCGCCGGCGCCATCGACGACCGTGGTGTTGTCCTTGTCGATGATGACCTTCTTGGCGCGGCCGAGCATGCCGAGCGTGACGTTCTCGAGCTTGGTGCCGAGTTCCTCGCTGACCACGCTGCCGGCGGTGAGAACCGCGATGTCCTCGAGCATGGCCTTGCGACGATCGCCAAAGCCCGGCGCCTTGACAGCCGCGACCTTCAGCCCGCCGCGCAGCTTATTGACGACGAGCGTGGCGAGCGCTTCGCCTTCCACGTCCTCGGCGATGATGAGCAGCGGCCGGCCCGACTGCACCACCTGCTCGAGCAGCGGAATGAGCGCCTGGAGGTTCGAAAGCTTCTTCTCGTGGATGAGGATGTAGGGATCCTCGAGCTCGACCTTCAGTTTCTCGGCGTTGGTCACGAAGTAAGGCGAGAGATAGCCGCGATCGAACTGCATGCCCTCGACGGTCTCGAGTTCGGTCGCGAGGCTCTTGGCCTCTTCGACGGTGATGACACCCTCATTGCCGACCTTTTCCATCGCTTCTGCGAGGATGGTGCCGACTTCGGCATCGCCATTGGCCGAGATGGTCGCGACCTGGGCGATCTCGCTGTTGGCCGAGACCTTCTTCGCGTGCGCCTTGAGGTCCTCGACGACCGTCGTCACGGCGAGGTCGATGCCGCGCTTCAGGTCCATGGGATTCATCCCTGCCGCGACCGCCTTCGAGCCTTCGCGCACGATGGACTGGGCCAGCACGGTGGCGGTGGTCGTGCCGTCACCGGCCTTGTCGTTCTGCTTGTTGGCGACCTCGCGCAGCATCTGTGCGCCCATATTCTCGAACTTGTCCTTCAGTTCGATTTCCTTGGCGACGGTGACGCCGTCCTTGGTGATGCGGGGCGCGCCGAAGCTCTTCTCGATGACCACATTGCGGCCCTTGGGACCGAGCGTCACCTTGACGGCGTTGGCCAACGTATCGACGCCGCGCAGCATGCGATCGCGCGCGTCCGAGGCGAACTTCACTTCCTTGGCAGCCATCTGCCTAACTCCTTTCGTTTGTCCTTCCTGATGTTCGAGGGATGGGGGCGGCCCATCAGGCCGCCTGCTTGAGCTCGGCGACGGGCTCGATGATGCCGAGGATGTCGCTCTCCTTCATGATGAGCAGATCCTCGCCATCGATGCGAACCTCGCTGCCAGACCACTTGCCGAACAGCACCCGGTCGCCGGTCTTCACGGTGGTGTCGGTGAGCTTTCCGTTTTCGTCGCGAGTGCCTGGACCGACCGCGAGGACTTCACCCTCCTGCGGTTTTTCCTTGGCGGTGTCGGGGATGATGATGCCGCCCGAGGTCTTCTCCTCGGCTTCGATGCGGCGAACGAGCACACGGTCGTGCAAAGGGCGGAAATGCATGGGCAAAGCCTCCGGTTGCAAAACAAGAATGATGATCCCCGCCGTTCATCGGAACGACAGGTTCCCGGGAACTAAGAAGCTCAATTTGCCCCTTCAAGACCCCCCTGAAAATTTTTTGGCACTCAATGGAACGGAGTGCCAATCGCGTCGATCTCAATGGCTTGGAGATGAAAAAACGTCTTGACGCGACTCCGCATCGTACCAAAATCTGGCGGGTGCGGATGAGGATGTCCGCTACGAAAGACAGGAGCGACAGGAAAGGAGGCTGACTATGTCGCAACCATTTTCCCGTTTTCTTCATCCCTTCGACGTCGCGCACCACCCGGATCTGGAGCCCGAGGTCAAACGCGCTATCCTGGCGTCGTGGGCATCGGACAGATCGGCCGTGCGCGACAAGCCAGCGCTGCGAAAGCCGCGCGGTGCCAAACGCGCCGTGCCGATCGACGAAGTGCTCGCGGCCATGCGCACGCTGGACGAGGGGGATTCCGGTCAAACCAGCTTGCAATGAGCGACCGCGGTTTTCTGGCGCAGCTGCAGGGCTACGGCATGACAACGGCGGAAATTCACTATTACCGCCCTGACGCGCCGTCACTCCTGCAGCTCTTTGTCTGGCAGGAATATGATCTCGCGCCCGACTTTCCAGTGTTGTTCGACTTCCTGGACCATTGGCGGCGCGAGATCACCGCCGCCCTGCATTCCGTGCGGATCGCCCATGAGCAGCTGATCCGACCCACCGAATGGAGCGCGGTCGACGGGATACTCTCGATACGATGAAACAGGCGCTGATCCATAGGCTCAAGGGCCGGGGCAAGGGTGTCCGCCTCACCTTGCCCTTCGACGATATCATGGAGTTCGCGATTGCGTTGCTGACGGTTGGTCCCGAGGACCTGGAGGCGCTGGGCTGGACCTTCGCTGATCGCAAGCGCTTCCTGGATCATTTTCTTGCGTCCGGTCGGGCCGCGCAGGGCGTCGCTCCTGAGCATCTCCGGCAAAAATCCATCGAAATCGTGGTGCCGCGCAAGGATCTCGATCGCCTGCATCGATTTGCGGTACGCGAACTGCCCAAGGCGGCCAGCAATGCCGCCATGCTCGACCGGGTGATCCGCGCGCTCGACCAGGCCGCGCAGCGCCAGGATGCCGGCAAAAGGCGAACGCCCGGGAAATCCTGACGACGTCGCCACTTCATTCACCATCCAATGAAAGGACACATTCCATGCGTTATCAGCTGTTTCGCGACGACGACCAAAGCCAGCCGGTCGCTGAGAGTGATGAATTCCAAAGCGAGTTCAAAGCGACCGAATGGGCGCGTGCGTGGGTGGAAACCAACGGCGCTCACGATCGCTACCGCTTCCAGCAGGTGGACGGCGGCCGGCCCATGCTCTTGCTGAAGACCGTTGCCGGACAATGGTATGTGATGCCGCTTGCCGAGCAGGTTGCGGCATAGCCGATCTTGCCGGGTCCGCGCCCTTCCCCTCTCGCACCGGTCCTCGCCGTGGATTAGGCTTTCCAAGCGCCATGGTTCCCGGTGCGCCACAGCCACAGGCTCTTCTCGAGCCACAAGCGGACGACATGATGCCCGAACCCTATCGTTCAACGCCAGTGTTCGATCAGGACACAATCCCCTCCGGACTGCGCGGCAATCATCGAACCAAGGCGGGGGTTTGGGGCGTCATCCGCGTCCTGGAAGGCGCCCTGYGTCTCACCTATGTCGAGCCGCGATCCGAAATCGTTCTCGAACCGCGTGTCGTGGGCGTCGTGAAACCCGAGCAGGAGCATTTTGTCACGCCGCTGGACAACGTGCGGATGCAGGTCGACTTCTACAATGAACCGCCCCATGGGTGAGGCTGTGCCCAACCTCCAGAGTCCTTGGTATGCTTGAGCGCGGCAGGGCCGATTTCAGGGTCCGATGCCGATCCGCGCCAGGGCCTGCGTCAAATCGCCTTGCCGGAAGGGTTTGGTCAGGCGCGCGAGATCGGGTCGATGCTGTCAGAATCGGCGTAGCCCGAGATGATGAGCACCGGCATCGGCTGACGCGCGCGAAGCGCCCGCGCCAGTTCGGTCCCCGTCATGCCGGGCATCAGATGATCGGTCATCAGAAGATCGGTCATCAGAAGATCTGGCGTGAGACCCTCGTCCACCAACCGCAGCGCGGCCGCGCCGCAATTGGCCTCGATCACGCGATAGCCCATTTCGGTGAGCATATCGGCGGTTGTCGTGCGGATCAGGTCTTCGTCGTCGACGAGCAAGACCATTCCGATCTCCCGTCGCTCGGGTGCTTGGGTGTTCGATACCGGCGCCGTGCAAGGCTCTTGCGGCGCAAGCGGCAGCCACAAGTCGATGCAGGTGCCCGACCCCGGCTGGCTTTCGATGCCCATGTGTCCGCCGAGCTGGGCCGCCAGGCCATGGACCATCGACAAGCCGAGCCCCGTGCCTTTGCCAACGCCCTTGGTCGAGAAGAAGGGCTCGATTGCGCGCGCGAGGGTCTCCTCATCCATCCCGGTACCGGTGTCGGCGACCGAGAGCCGCACGCGCGGCGCTCCTGCCTCACCCCGCGCGTTCGCCTCGAAGGTCACGCCGAGGGTCAAGGTGCCGCCGCCTGGCATTGCGTCACGCGCATTGACTGCGAGGTTCAGCAGCGCCATCTCGAGCTGGTTCGCATCCGCCAGCGCGCGGGGCGTGGTTCATCCACGTCGAGGCGGACCTCAATCTGCGGGCCTGCGGAGGTTTCGATGAGGTCGGCCATGCCCTGGACCAAAGCTGCGACGTCGACGGCGACCGGCTTGAGCGGCTGCCTCCGGGCAAAAGCGAGCAGCCTCTGCACCAGCGTTTTTGCCCGTTCCGCGGAGGCGAGCGCTCCGGCAATCGTGCGCTTGGCGCGGTCATCGCCAATCCCCCGCCGCTCAAGCATGTCCAGGCCGCCGATGATGGGCGTCAGCAAATTGTTGAAGTCGTGCGCAACGCCCCCGGTCAGCGTTCCGATCGCTTCGAGCTTCTGGGCATGGCGCAGCTGTTCATAGGCCTGGTTGAGCGCCGCGGTTCGTTCGGCGACGCGGGCCTCCAAGGTCTCGTTAAGATCGCGCAGCCGTGCCTCGCTGATCTTGAGCGCTCGGGTGCTCTCCTCGGCTCGTTCGCGCGCCGCGACCAGATCCCGCTCATAGGATCTGCGATCGGTCGCATCGACGAGCATGATCCGCGTACCGACAGGTCGGCCCTCCACATCCACTCGCCGCCATTCCGTCAGGACCGGCAAGCGCCGGCCTTCAGCGCATCTCAGATCAATGGCGACCTGCCGGACGACGCCCTCCCTGTGAAGAAGCGGCGACACATGGGTCTCGAAAAAAATCCGACCGGCCGGCGTCAGCACATCCTGGATTTTCCGACCGACCACATCGGCTTTGYCGACTCCCAGCCATGACAATAGCGTCGCGTTGATCCTGACAACGCGCAGCCGGCTGTCGAGCGTCACATAACCGCACGGGGCATGATCGTAGAGATCGTCGAGCGTTTCTTCGGGAGGCTGATCGTCGGGTGGCGGCTCGGACACTAGGGGCGCCTCAGCTATCCAGAAACTGGCGCATCGCCTCGATGGTCTCGGCCGGCGCGCTCATGTGCGGACAATGGCCGGTAGCCGCGATGATATGTAGCTGCGCATTGGGCATTCGCGCCGCCACATACTGCCCGACCTCTTCGGGGGCGACCATATGGCTCTGTTGCAAACATTTGGGACCGCCGAACGACACCGCGCCTTTTTTGGGATCAGGCAACATCGGCGAAATGCTGATTGAGCATGTCCATGGCCTCGGTCATGGCCGAGGGGCCAATGCCAAATGATCTTTCGATCAGGCGCACCTC
>NZ_JBFRCW010000022.1:0-40830 GCF_052113265.1 Novosphingobium sp. YAF33 | reverse complement strand
TCTCCATTGCTTGGTGACCATAGCGTCAGTGACCCACCCGATCCCATCTCGAACTCGGCCGTGAAACCTGACAGCGCCAATGGTACTAACGCTCAAGCGTTGGAAGAGTAGGACGTCGCCAGGCATTGAAGCCGGCGTGCTGTAAAAAACCCATCACAATGACAAAGGGCAAATGCCCTCMAACAGGGCCCCATAAGGGCCCTGTTCGCGTTCATGACGAACGCAGCCATCATCACGCGGGGAAGAAGCACCCCGCCGTCCACGCCGGCACCGCCCGAAACGGACGACAAAACACGCTTCAAGGCTGACACGCTCAGCCCTCAATGGTGACGCGGGGTGGAGCAGCCCGGTAGCTCGTCAGGCTCATAACCTGAAGGTCGCAGGTTCAAATCCTGCCCCCGCAACCATGAACAACCCCCCCACACACACGACAGCCCAGCCCAGGCAAGCGCGCTCGTATGCGCGCGCCTTGGTGCCGCACGCGCGGCAGTAGAACCTGAGCAGGAGCACGCCGCAGGGATGGCACCTTGCGTGTGCAACTGACCTTACACCGACGCGCCCGGCAACTGGACCTGGTCCTTCCGAACTGCATGCTCGACAACATCATCCTGACGGACTTGTTGGGAAAAGTCTGACGACGCCAAACCTGCGCCGGGCCTTCGTCCTGATTGGCGTCGATCCCAGGACCGTCCGGCGCAAACGTCCGCCAGACCATAGCGCTATCCGGGCCACCATCCGTGAAGTCGCCGCCAAGCGGCGACGCTTGGGCTGTCGCCGGATCGGCATCATGCTCGAACGCTCGGGATTGATGATGAACCACAAGAAACTCTCCCGGCTGTACCAAGGGTGCTGTCGGTCTGTTGGTCCGCCGCCGTCGCGGTGGAAAACGGGCGCGTGGCGGTTGCACACCGGCGCATCGCGCTCGCTTCATGCGGCGGCTCAACCTTCGGCCCCTGACCGTGCTCATCCATTTCGCACAGGCGGCCGGGATCGCGGCTTCGTTCCAGGCGGCTCGCGCAGAGGCAGCACCGCCCCGACCCTTGCAACCTTACATCCGATTTTCACGCCGCTCCTGCACCGCTGGATCGACTTCGCCTTCGCCACATGTCACATCGCCATGGAAGAGATCCGGACGACGGGACGGTGAAATCGATATCGGGGCGGAGAGCAAAGTGCTGAGATCATTTCCTGGCAGCGAAACGGAGGCCAGCGCCGCGTGGATCGATCTGATGTCGCCCGACGAGGCCGAAAAGGCCCGGATCGAGAAACGGTACGGCATACGTATCCCCGACCTGGACACGCTTCGGGAAATCGAGACTTCGAGCCGTCTGCGCGTCGATGGCCATGTCCTGTACATGACCGCGCCCCTGATCGCCGGCACCACGACAAATCACTGGAAGCTGGCGCCCACGGGCTTCATTCTTACGCCGGACGTGCTCGTAACGGTCCACTATTCCGACCTTGCACCGTTTGACGCCGTCGCCGGCCAGCTGCGGGACAGCGCGGACCTGACTCCGCCGAGCGTATTGATCACGTTGCTGGAGGACGTGGTGGACCGCGCGGCAGACCATCTCGAGCACGCTTCGGAAATTCTCTCCCGCGCTTCGCAGGCGCTGTTCTTCGAGGAAGAGGCACGACCGGGCCTTCGCAAGGAAACGCGAAAGATCCGGGAGATCATAAGGGATATGGGCCAGGCCAGCGACCGTGCCTCGCGCGTGCGCTACGCGTTCCTGAGCATCGGCCGGATGATAAGCTTCGTTCTGGACCGATGCACGCCCAAGCTCGACGAGAACCTGCGCGAAAGGTTCGAATCGATCCGCCATGACATCAATTCGCTGGACGAATTCGAGACCAGCCTGGGCGGGCGTATCCAGCTCCAGCAGGATGCCGCTACCGCCTTCATCAACATCGAACAGAACGATGTCGTGAAAGTGCTGACGGTGGCCTCGGTCGTCGGCATTCCGCCGGTGATGGTGGTCGGGGTCTACGGCATGAATTTCAAGCTCATGCCCGAACTGGACTGGCCGCTGGGCTACCCCTTCGCGCTGGCGCTCTGCGTGCTGTCGACCGTGATTCCCTATCTTTGGTTCAAGTGGCGCGGTTGGATCTAGGCCTGGGAACGGCGACCCGGCCATTACAGCCCGGCCTGTCGGCGCATCGCGGTTAGCGGTCGAGATTTTCCGAGGCCAGGCCGGGTGACGCTCCGTGTGGTCTTGTTCAACAACCGCGCGCCCCGGCGGCATGGGCGCCGTGGAGAGGCTTGGCACCGCCTGCCGCATTGTTGAGGCCTGTTCATCGGTGCGTTGCCGGAGGCGGGGCTAATGGCGGCGGCCCGGAAAGCCTAGATGAGGAGCCGGCGGTTCGCGCGTGCGGGCCGGCCATCAGCAACGTCGAAAAGGGCGGTCGGCATGATCGGATGGCCGCGCTCTCGGCGCCCGTTTGCACCGCTCAAGCTCAGGAAGGCACTCGCCCCATGGATATCACCCGCAAGGCAGACATGAAGACCGTCGAAGGCCCCGAGGCCTGTTTCACCGGCAAGGTCACGATCACCGGCCAGTTCCAGCGCGAGGATCCCTCGCGCGTGTCCGGCGCCATCGTGCACTTCGAGCCGGGCGCGCGCACGGCCTGGCATAGCCATCCGGCCGGGCAGACGCTGATCGTGACCGAGGGCGTAGGCTGGACGCAGATCGAGGGCGGCGCCAAACTGGAATTCCATGCCGGCGACATCCTTTGGTGTCCCGCCGAGCACAAGCACTGGCACGGCGCCACGCCGCATGAGGGCATGACCCATATCGCCGTGCAGGAAGTGGTCAACGGCACCCCTGTCACCTGGATGGAGAAAGTGACCGACGAGCAGTATCTCGCGCCACTGGCGAAGGATTGAGCCGATGCCGCATGTCATCGTGAAGCTGTGGCCGGGCAAATCCGAGCAGCAGAAGCAGGCCCTGTCCGATTTTATCGCGCAAGGCGTGATGAACCATCTGGGCTACGGCGAGGGAGCGATTTCCATCGGCTTCGATGAGATCGCTGCCGAGGACTGGGAAGACCAGGTCGTGAAGCCCGACATTCTCGGCAAATGGCCGAGCCTGTCGAAGCGGCCGGGCTATGTCGACCCACCTGCCTGAGCCGCGCGGCGTATCGCGAAGCCAGCGCCTATGGCCCGGCTTCGCGCCTCTCGCACTCAATCCATCCCGACTTTGCCGGGTGCCCAATAGGCTTTGGTCCTGATCCGGCCCGGCGGCACGCCATGCCGTTTCAGCGCCAGCCGCAGCCGTTGCACCGTTCCGGCCTTGCCGGTCAGGACGAAGGCATGGCCCGCGCCTGCCAGCGCGGGAAGGGCCGCCTCCATGTCGGCAAGGTGGGCATCGTCGGCCGATCGTTGGAAGATGTGCACTGCGCCCATGCTCAGTTGGTCGGCCACGGCGGTGCTCTCCGTCTCGTCATCGACTTCGAAATATCCCGAGACGATGCGCCGGGGATCGTGCCGCGCCGCCGCGCAGGCCAGTCCGAGGGAGGTTTCGTCACCAAAGAACGCGATCGGACCGTCAAAGGGGCGCAAGTCGAGCGAGGGACGGGGGCCGAACAGGTGGCACTCGTCGCCTTCGCGGGCCTCCCGGAGCCAGTGGCTGCCCGGCGCGCTGCCATGCGCAAAACCCAAGAACTGCATTCGGCCCCTATCGGCATCCCAGTCCATCGGCGTGTAGGTGCGTGCGACGAAGGCGGAATCCATGGCGATCTGCACTTTCTGACCGGGCGCCCATTGCGCGGACCGAAGCGCGGGACCTTCCAGCGAGACGAGGCGGAAGCGCTCGCCCAGCGGCGTATTGGCGGCGATGGCGGCGCGCTTCATGAGCAGCCCGATCAGGGCCTTGCCGATGCGGCCCGGCTTCCGTTCGGGCGCGGCGGGATCGTTGTGGGCTTCCACCATCAGGCGATCCTCACCGTGAATTCATTGCCGCGCCCCTCGCCGATCGGCAGCGGCTGCGAGAGATAGCCGTTCGCCGGATCATGGATATAGGCCTGGTAGGCAGGGTCGAAGGCATTTTCGCCAATGACCGCGGCGCCCGTTCGCAAGCGGGGTTCGATCAGTTTGAGAACCGGCAGGTACAGCGACATGGCGCCATCGATGAGGGCCAGGTCGATCCCGCCGCCCGTGTCGCGCAGCGTTTGCAAGGCGTCGCCTTCCCGGATCTCGACGAGGTCGTCCAGACCGGCTGCGGCCAGATGGTCACGGGCTTTCGCGACTTTGCCGGGCTCTAGTTCGGTGCCGATGACGATCCCGCCGCCATTGTCGCGCAGGCCGGCCGCGAGATAGAGGGTGGAAATGCCCATCGAGGTCCCGAATTCCACGATGCGCCGCGCTCCGGTCGCGCGGACGAGGGCATAGAGGAAGCGGCCGAATTCCGGCGATATCGCCAGGAAATTCCCGGCATAGCTCTGGTAGATGGCCGGATAGTCCTGCCGTTCCGCGGCCAGGTGCTCCCTGACGACCTCTTCGATCGTGGCGCCCGGGGCGTTCAGCTTGGCCATCATCATCGCAAGGTGTTCGCGATCCGATGCTTCGGCGGTCTCATGCAGTCGTTCGAGAAGCGCGGCCACGCGCGGGCTGTCCAGAGTGTTCACGGCTGTTCCTTCAGGGATGGGCGAGGACGAAGGCGCCTCGACGGTGCCTGCCGTCCGGGATAAGGACGCGGCCGGGTGGCGTCATTACGAAGGCTTGCCATGTTGTTATTCAATACCGCCAATGCGGCGTCGCAGCCGGGATCATGCCTGTGCCGGTTCTGAATCCCGCCGATGTCACGGAGTGGGTCGAGCCCGATGACGTCCCGCGGCCGATCGTGGCCTTCGGTGCAGCGATGACGGACGAGGAGGACTTCGAACTCGATCCTCACCGGCATCGGAAGGGTCAGATCCTGCTGGTCCTGCGGGGGGCGATCAGTTGCGAGGTCGAGGGCGGTCTCTGGATCGTGCCTCCGCGCAGCGCGATCTGGATTCCCRGCGGCGCCTTGCATTCCTTCCGGATCACGGGCGCGCTGGAGGGATATTGCGCCTTCGTCGATCCCGCCCTGAGCGGTGCGCTGCCCAAGGCGAGCTGCGCCGTGGCGGTGACCCCGCTGCTGCGCGAGCTGCTCGCGCGCGCTGCCCATCTCAGTTATCTCTACGAAGAGGACGGTGCCAATTCCCGGCTCGTTTCGGTCATCCTCGACGAACTTGCCGCGGCGCGCGTGGAGGATCTCCACCTGCCGATGCCCAGCGACAGCCGCCTGCGCCGGATCATGGATGCGATGATCGCCGCGCCTTCGGATCGCGGCTCCGTTGCGAGCTGGGCAAAGTGCGCCGGGCTCAGCGAGCGGACCATGCTGCGCATCGTCCATCGCGAAACCGGCATGAGCTTCGGGCAGTGGCGCAGGCAGTTGGGCGTCGTCCTGGCGATCAAATGGCTGGCCGGCGGCGCCACCATCCAGCAGGTCGCCGCCGACCTCGGCTACGAGAGCGTGCCGAGCTTCGTGACCATGTTCCGCAAGACGCTGGGGACTTCGCCCGCCCGATACATGGCCGAGCGCCATGCCGGGTGAGCCTGCAAATCGAGTGAGGGGAAAGTCTTAATGCCCTTTACGGGGCGACGGGCCGTTCTGCCGACATACCGCTGTCCTGCTTCCCGGACGCGATCAGGGTCGGCGCATCGGCGATGAACCGGTCCAGGACGCCGTCGGCCAGCTTGATCGCGCCGCCGAACCGGGTTGCGCCGGGAATGGTCTGGATCGCAGCGGCTTCGGCAGCAAGGCGCTGGGCGCCGGCGAAGTAACGGGAGGCCGCCTCGCTGCCCCGATCCGCCGCGTCTAGACCGGCAGCGGTCAGCTGAAGCGCGCGGCCCCAGAGGGCCATGGCATCCAGCCAGGGGCGGGATTGTTCGGCGAAGCCGGGATCGACGGTGCCCGAGCGGATGATGTCGGGCGCGCCGGCGATCTCATCGGCCCGGCGCCCCAGCTCCGCGATGGCGAGGCGGCGCGCGGTACCGTCACCCTGCGCGATGGCGTCGCGCGTCCGGTCGAGCGCGGCTTTCAGGGCCGGCGCCTGCTCCTGCCAGGGCTGACTGCCGAACGTCGGCGCCATGTGCTGGGTGTCGAAGAACAGCAGGAGTGCGGCCGCGGCCTGCGCGTCGCCGCCGGCCAGTTCGCGGGCAGCGGCGCGCCAAGTGCGATCGGCGTCGTAGTCCTTGTCGTTCCACCCGAAGGCGGCAACGCCGGTCACGGCGACGCGGCTGGGCGCCTCCTGGTTCATCGGGTTCGACAGGATGCCGGTCAGCTCCTCGGACAGCCCGGCCTCGCGGCGGGCATAAGGGGCCAGCAGCAGGCGTCCGGTCGTGGTGGCGTAGTCGTTCACGGGGTAGTTGTCCCAGAGCAGCGTCTTGCGGCCGAAGGCCTTGGTCGCGGCGCGGGCATCCGGGATCGAGATGGCGGGAGGCACCACGTCCGTGCCGGTCCACTGCACCACGACCCGGGGATCGAGATGCTTGCGCAGGGCGGCCTTGTACGGGCTTTCTTTCGCATCGTAATACTCGGTCGGCACCATGATCAGCGGGCGCGATGCCTTGTCCTTCCGCAGGAGGTCCGCCTGCACCGCGTTAAGCAGCGCCGCCTGGGCGACACCGGCCGCTTCCGCCCCCGAAGGCCCGAAGGCAGCCGCGTCCCGGTCGCAATTCCACTTGGTGTATTCGATATCGTCGAGCGCCACGTAGAAGCTGTGGACGCCGATCGTCCGCAGGGCATCGAGCTTTCGCTCCATCGCGTCGCGGTCCGCCGGATCGGAGAAGCAGACCGACGGTCCGGGGGAGATTGCGTAGACGAAGTCCACATGGTTTCGCCGCGCCGTCGCGGCCAGCTTGCCCAGCGCGGCCAGGGTCTCGGCCGGGTAGGGCTCCCGCCAGCGGTCGCGCGCAAAGGGATCGTCCTTGGGGCTGTAGACGTAGGTGTTCGCTTTTACGCTGGCGAGGAAATCGAGATGCCTGGTTCTGTCCGCCATGGTCCAGGGCGCGCCGTAGAACCCCTCGATCGTGCCGCGGATGGGCATTGCCGGATGGTCCTGGATGACGAGCGCGGGCAGGACGGGCTGTGCGGCGATCTGGCGAAAGGTCTGCACGGCGTGGAACAGTCCGTCGCCATCGCGGCCGGCCAGCGCGATCAGGCCGCCGCTGCCGATCGGGCGGCTGGCGATCGTATAGCCTTCGGCATGCGTGTCGAGCGAGGCACCGGTGCGCGCCAAGGCATCGCGGACGAGGGCGTTCTCCCCCGTCCCGAGCACGATATAGGGCTGCTGGAAAACCGAAGGGAGCTTGCGCGCCGTGGTGATGGTTTCCACGCCGGCGGCCGATAGAACCTTGCGAAGCAGCACGACGGTCTCGGGGTCGACTCCGGGCGCTGTCACCAGGACGACCGAAGTGCCCAGGGCCAAGGCGCCGCCCGTCAGCTTGATCGAGGTCGGGGCCGGTATCACGACAGGCAGTGTCACCGTGCCGGCCAGGGCGGGGCTCGCCGAAAGGGCCAGTCCCGCAGCCATCAGGATCATGGACGAGCGTGCGACCGCGCTGCCGTTACCTTGCATCAACCCCATTCTCCCCGGTATCATAGTGGTATTATCGGAAATGGCTAATCGCTTTGGCGGTTGGCCGCAACCCATTAAGACCGCGCAAGGCGAGGCGCGCGATGCGATAACGCCAACCTAGGTCCAATCCGAGGGTGGCCCGCGCCGCAACCGGGCGATTCCGTCGCTCCGGAGGCATCGGACCCGTTCTGTTCATCGCTGGCCTCTCCGCAGGCCATAGCTCGTGCGAGCGGGAGGAGGGAAGCAACGGAACGGCTGGGTGTACCGCGCGTTCAGAACGGACTTCCCGCATTCGAGGAACGCTTCATGGCTCAGGGACATCAGCGCCGCGCAGCCCGCGATGGGAGCCTGAAGCGGGTTCGCGGCCGGACTGTGCCGACCGGCCCGACCGCACGCACTCGCGGCGAAACAAGGAGACATTCATGACCGAAATCCCCGCAGTCACGCCTATGCTTGTCGAGGCGGACACCACCGGGCTCAAGGTGCGTTCGCGCGATGGCGACAACCTCGGGCACATCAAGGCCTTCATGGTCGACAAGCGTTCGGGTCAATCGACTTACGCGGTGCTCAGCCTGGGCGGGTTCCTGGGGTTCAACAAGAGCTTCTACCCGGTGCCCTTCAGCGTCCTGGCCTATGACGCCACGGACGACGACTATATCGTGACGATCGACCGGCGGGTGCTGGAAGGCGGGCCGAGCTGGGCCAACAACGCGCCGGAGTTCAACCAGGCCTATGCCGACCGCGTGTCGAGCTATTACGGGACCGCGCCGGGGCCGATCGCTTAGGCGGCGCTCCGGTTCGGCTGGGCAAGTTCGGCCCGATCACGCCGCCGGCAGCACCGTTCCATCGCTGGAGCGGGCTGCCGCCAGGCTTTCGCGCACGCGGGCCAGGGCGAGAGCGGCGGGTTCCTGCTCGCCCATCAGCGCGAAGGACCCGTTGAGGTCGAACATGCAGTGGCCGTGGACGGTGGCCACGAGCGAGCGGGCAAGGCGCGGGGCGTCGGCCTGGCAGGCAGGCGGCAGCACGGCGCGCACTTCGTCCACCACCATTTCGGTCAGGCCGCCGCGCAGAACGTCCTGTTCGGGCGGGATCGTGACGTCGGGCGGAAGGTGATGGTCGTAGATCGCCAGCCAGGCATTGCGATTGGCGCGGGCGAAGCCGAAATAGCCTTCCACCAGCACGCGGATGCGGTCCTCTGCGCCACTGGCCAGGGCCTGCCGGATGTAGTCCGTCCAGAGCACGAAGGTCCGCGTGTTGATGGCGATCAGCAGCTGATCGTACGTGCCGAAGACGTTGTAGAGCGTGCCGATCGAATAGCCGATCCGCTTGGCCACTTCCCTTGCGGAAAAGCGCGCGAAGCCGACTTCCGCGAGGTGCTTGTGCCCCTCCACGATCAGCATCTGTTCCAGTTCCTTGCGGCTATGGTCCGATCGTCTGCCCATGCGCGGCAATGTAACAAATGCCGTTAAAATGAACAGCGTTGAATATGCCTTCGGTCGCGCGATGCGGCGGCCCTCCGCAGAGGGCCGCCGGGTATCGTCAGAAGCGGAAGTTGACGCCGGCGCCCAGGACGCGGGGGTCGTTCACGAAGGCGGTCAGGTTGTTGAAATCGATCGCGCCGATCACGTTCGACTCGTTGGTGATGTTCCGGCCGAACACGAAGACGTCCACCGCGTCGGAGGGCGAACGCCAGCCGATGCGCGCACCGCCTTCGAAGTTCGTGCCGACGTGGAATTCGGTGGCGTCGTAAAGGAACAGGTTGAAGTCCTTCTGCGCCACCCAGTCGGTCTGGGCGTAGAGCTTGCTGCCGCTCGCCAGCTCGTAAGTGTACGAGGCGTTGAAGTTGAACAGCCAGCGCGGCGCCTGCGGGAAGGGATTGCCGTTGATCGAGGCGCGGCGCGTGGTGCCCACGTTGACGATGGGATCGCGCACGGTGCAGGCCGCACCGCAGAAGGCGACCAGCAGGTCCGGGTCGTCGATCCTGGTGAAGTTGTAGGAAACGCCGCCGTTGAACTGGAGGCCGCGAACCGGGTTGGCGGTGGCTTCGAATTCGACGCCCCGGCCCTTGCCGCGCTTGGCGTTGATGAGCTGGTTGAAGTTGCCCTGGCCGCCGATGGCGGTGAACTGCGGGTCCTTCAGGTCGTAGATATAGCCGGTGAGATCCACGCGGAAGAGGTTGTCGGGCGTGGCCGCCTTGATGCCGGCTTCATAGGACGTGATCGTTTCCGAATCCGCCGTCGTCAGGATGTTCGAGGTGGCGATGCGGCCCTGGATCGAAGGACCGCGATAGCCGTGGGCGATGCGGCCGAACAGGCTGACCTGCGGGCTGACTTTATAGAGCGCGCTGACGTCCCAGCTCGGCTGCTTGTCGCCCACATGGCGCGAATCCGCGAAAGGCGCGCCGAGGGTGCGGGCGGCGTCGAGGTCGCGCTGGTCGCGGGTCCAGCGGGCGCCGCCGGTCAAGCGCAGGCTGTCGGTCACGTCGTAGTGGACCTGCCCGAAGACCGACCAGCTGTCGCTCTTCTGGCGCAGTTCGGAGATCACCGTGGGATTAATGCCGCCGGTGCCGTTCCACGAGGCCGAGATCAGCTCGAACTTCTCGCGCCAGTAGAACGCGCCGACCTGCCAGCCGAAGCGGGTATCGCCATTGCTGGCGAGGCGGACTTCGTAGGTCTGCTGGTCGAGGTCGCTGGAAAGGGTGCCGGTTTCCGAGTTGAACGGAATGGTGCCGCTGCCTGCCGTGGTGCCGAGCACGCCGCCGTCGATGTCGCCGCGGCCCGAGCTGCTGCCCTGATAGGCCGAGACGATGGCGGTCAGCGTCGCGCCGCCCAGGTCGTAGTCGACATGCAGCGCCTCGGAGGTGGTGTCCTGCGCCTGCGGGTTGTTGCGGCCGCCGTCGTAATAGACGGTGTCGCGGTCGTAGCGGTCGTTGAGCTTGTTCGAGCCAGTGGTCAGCACATTGGCGCGGTTGAGCGTGCCGGTGCCGCGATAGGAACGGGCCTGGAGCGTCAGCAGCACCGAAAGGCGATCGTCCGGCTTCCACAGGGCGTGGATGCGGCCGGCGATGTCGTCGAAGCCGCCAAGGTCCTTGCCGGGCTTGGTGAAGGAGGCGTCATAGGCGTTGTTCACCCAGTCCTCGCGGTGGTTGGCAAGGCCGGCGACGCGCAGCGACAGGGTGCTCGAAACCGGGATGGTCGCGCCCACTTCGGCGCGGATCGTGCCGAGTTCGCCCACGGTGAACTGCGCCTGGCCTTCGGCATGGTCGCCGGGGCGGCGGGTGTCCATCTTGACGACGCCGGCCGGGGTGTTGCGGCCGAACAGCGTGCCTTGCGGGCCCTTGAGCACTTCCACGCTGTCGAGGTCGAAGATCGGGAAGCCCTTGAGGTAGACGTTCTCCAGCACCACGTCGTCGAGCACGACCGAGACCGGCTGGGAGGCGTTGAAGTCGAAGTCCACGTTGCCGAGGCCGCGAATGTAGAGGCGCGGGGCGTAGCGGCCATTCGAGCTTTCGACGTAGAGGCTGGGCGTGCGGCCCGCCAGCGAGAGAATGTCGCCGCCGCCTTCGGCGATGGCGCTGATCTTGTCTCCGGAGAGGACCGAGACGGCGATCGGCACGTCGCGGATGTTTTCGGGGCGGCGCTGGGCGGTGACGACGATGTCGGCGGAAGCGTCGAGGGTGTCCGGCGCGGTCTGGGCCAGAGCAGGCGTCGCGCCGGCCAGAAGTGCCGGCACGCTGGCCAGCCAGTAAGTCTTCGTCTTCATCGTTGCACCCCTTGCGCGCGGCCGGTAGCTGACGAGCCGCCGCGCCCGCGAGACCTTGTGGTCTGGCGGACAGGGGGTCGCACCGGCGTTCTTCCTTGAAGCGCGGCCCTTAGCCCCCGATTGTGACATTTCCGATAAATTTCTTCCGTGCATCCACAAGAAATCGTAACCCGGTCATATGTTTATTGAAATTATGACATTTTTGCGACGGTATGGTTTCGCGGCGGCCGCCGGTCTGTCCCTCTCGGCACTCACGATGGCTGCGGGCGCGTCTGCCGATGCCGGCGCCGATTCCGGTGCTTTCGATGTCGTGCCGCTGGGCGTGGCAGGCGGCGTGGTCGAAGGTTCGACGACCGCCTGGTACATCGCCCGGAAGGGGCAGGAGCAGGGGCTCGCCTGCGATGCCGGCACGCTGGTTCCGGGCATCCGCGTGGCCATCGCCAGGGGCGGGTTTCCGGCCGGCACCCGCGCCGGGGACGTGCTGCACCGCAGGATCGGCGCCTATCTCGTCACCCATCCGCATCTCGACCATGTCGCCGGCCTGGTGATGGTTTCGCCTGACGACAGCGCGAAGCCGATCCTGGCCCTGGCGGAAGTGAATGCGGCGCTGGCGGCCGATTACTTCAACTGGAGCGCGTGGCCCAACATGGGCGACCGCGGGCGGCCACCCTTGCTGGCGCGCTATCATTACCAGGATCTCGATCCCGTCGCGGCGCCCGTGCCGGTCGCGGCGACGGGCCTGACCGTCACGGCATTTCCGCTTTCGCACGGCGGCGCCCTGTCCACTGCCTTCCTCATCCGCGCAGGGGAGCAGGCGCTGCTCTGCATGGGGGACACCGGCGCCGATGCCGTCGAGCATTCGACCCGGCTCGACGCGCTCTGGCAGGCCGTGGCGCCGCTGGTACGCGCCGGGCATCTGCGCGCGATCATCGTCGAGACGTCCTATCCCGACCCGCGCAAGGACGCCGAGCTGTTCGGCCACCTCACCCCGCGCTGGCTGCACCGCGAACTGGCGCGGCTGGCGCAGCTGTCGGGCGGGACGGGGGCGATGAAGGGGCTGCCCGTGGTGATCGGCCATATCAAGCCCTCGGTCGACGGGGACCCCGCGATCGCCGCGACCATCGCCCGCCAGCTGGCCGAGGGTGACGGCCCGCCCGTCCGCTACGTCATCGCCGAACAGGGCGCCGCGCTGGCGTTCTGAACCCCATCCTGAAGAGGCAGCGCACGTCGCGGCGCACCTTGTTCCAGGCCATCCATGTGCCGGTGCCGCAGACGAACATGACGGCGGCCAGCAGCGGCAGGACCACCAGGTCCCACCACGGGCGCCGGCGCAGCAGCGGCAAGTCCAGCCGGTGCAGGCCGTCCTGCAGCCAGCGGAACCCGCGCCCGTTACGGTCGACAGCGCGCAGGAGCCGGCCGCTCACCGGATCGATGTAGAGGCGCGTCGCCTCGGCATCGGCCAGAAGGGCGCGCCAGACCGGAAGCGGCGCGGGGGAACGGCGGCCATAGTAGTAGGCGTCCTCTTCCTCCAGGAGTTCGAGCGAGGCTAGCGAGGGCCTGCCCGACAGCGCGGCGCGCAGCGCGTCCTCGCCGAAGAGAGCGGGCCTGCCGGCAGCGTCGAAGCGCTGCGACGAAACTTCGCCGTCCGATATGGGCAGGCCCGATACCAGCAGGAAAGTGCGCCCGCCGAGCGGGGCGGCCTCCACCCGGCGCGCGCCGCGCGGCAGGTCGCCGAGCGCGGAGAGCGCCCGGCGCACATCGCGCCAGTGCATCGGCCCGGCCAGCCGCCCGGCCTCGGCAGGGCCGGCCGAGGAATCGAGGAAGCCCCAGGGGTTCATCGAAAACAGGCCGCTCGCGACCCAGCTCAGGGTCAGCAGGCCGAAGAACAGCCCAAAGACATGGTGCCACCACCACAGGCTCTTGTAGGGCGAGCCAAGAGTCCCGTCCCGCCTGCGCTGCAGCCGCGCGATACCGGCCCAGATGCCGGTGCCGGTGAGGAAGCAGCCGGAAAGCGAGGTCCAGACCACGACCTGGTTCCACAGCGCGCCGTCCTGCCGCAGGATCGTAGGATACAGCCAGTGTGGCACGGCGCCCAGCCAGCCCCAGAAGCGCTGGAAGCGGGTGGTCTCCTGCACCACCTCGCCCGAACGGCCCGAGATGTAGATCACGGTCTCGGCGGGATCGGCATAGTCGGCGCGGTAGAGCGGGGCGCTCCGCCGGTAGGTCTGCACCGTCCACTGGTCGATGCCGGTTTCGGACAGAGCGGGCGCTGCGCCGCCGATCGCATGGCCGCGGGCGTAGTCCGCCGCGATCCTGGCGAGGTCGGCGCGCCCGGGCGGGGCAAGCTTCCGCCCCATGGCCAGGTCGATGGTTTCTGGCATGGTCCGCATCTGCGCGATGGAGCGGTCGCCGGTGGCCGCGGAAACGATCCGCAGGACCGGGCGGCCGGCCATCATCTCGACGCGCGCGGAGGCGATCGGCAGGTCTGGCGCGAGGCCTGCCTCTTCCCACGCGGTATCGTTCCAGACCGGACCGGGCGGCAGTTGCAGCGGCGCCAGGCCCTGCAACTGCGCTGCCGGCTCCAGCCTCGGATAGTCCACGTAGATCATCACGAAGCCCGACAGGCACCAGAGGGTCATCAGCAGCCCGACGAAGACGCCGAGCCAGCGATGAAGGACGAGGACGGGGCGCGGCAGCAAGCTGCGGGGCAGCAGGCTACCGGGCGCCTTGGAAGGCTGGAGCGCGGTCACGGCGTCAGAAACTCAGGCCGTATTGCATCCGCAGCGTGCGCGGCACGCCCCGGTTGAAATAGAGGAAGCGGCTGTTGCTGCCATCGAGCACGCCCTGGTCGGTCGCGGCCGAAAGGTAGCCGCGCGTGGCATATTCCCGGTCGAGCAGGTTCTCGATATTGACGCCGAAGCGGTTCCGCCGCGCCGCCCCATCGACGTAAAGATAGGCGCCGACATCGAGCAGGGCGTAGTTGCCGTAGTTTTGCCGCCCCGCGCCGGATGCGGTCGACCAGACATCGCCGATCCAGCTGGCGTTGAGGCTCGCGCCGAAGGGCTGGTCTTCGGGCGCATAGGACAAGGCGGCCTTGGCATATTGCTTGGGGTTGCGGTCCAGCTGCGTCGATGCGCCCTTTTCGCGCACGCGGGCATATGTGTAGCTGGCCGAGATGCCCCAGCCGCCCGGCCAGCGCGCGTCGAGTTCCAGCTCCGCGCCTTGCGAGCGGACCTTGCCGTCGAGGTTGGCGTAAGTGCCGCCGGGGAAGGCGGGATCGTCGTAGACGCTGTCGATCATGTCCGTGATGCGGCGGTCGAAATAGGTCGCCTTCCAGCCCAGCGAGGCCGCGCCCAGCGGCAGGATGCCGCCTGCCGAGAGGTTGAGCGAAAGGCTCTGCTCCGCCTTGAGGTTCGGATTGCCCACCTCGCAGCAAGGGTCGTTGCCGTAGAGCTGCGAGGCGTCGGGCAGCACGAAGGCGGTGCCGCCATTGGCTTCCAGATAGAGCGCCTCGGCAAAGTCGTAGCGGCCCGAGACGTTCCAGATCGTCTTGCGCGCGCCGTCCGTGCGATTGTAGCGCAGGCCCGCCGCCAGGCGGCCCTTCGACGAGATCTCGTCGGTGGTGCGAAGCTGCAGGATCCCGGCGTGGACCTGCTCGCTGGTCGGCGCGATCAGCAGCACGTCGTCCCGGCCGCTGAAGTTCTGGAAGTCGTAGCCCAGCAGGTATTCCAGGCCGGGGTGCAGATGCAGCTTCATCACCGCGCTGCCGCCCCAGTCGCGGTAGCCCCAGAAGGTGCCGGCTGGATAGATCACCTGGGGCTGATGGCCGGGCAGCGAATTGCGGATCTGGATGTAGGCGGTCTTCCAGTCGTGGAAATAGCCTTTCAGGAAGAACTGCACACTGTCGCTGCCGGTGTAGTCGAGCCGCAGGCTGGCCACTTCCTCGTTCCGGTCGTTGCGGCTCTCGCGAATGCGGGTGGGGGATAGGTTGTCGAGCTTCGCCTCGGTATGCTGGTACTGCGCGTTGAGCGCGAGATCCGGCGCCAGCGCGTACTGGTACTTGAGCCCGGCCGACCACAAGTCGTAGCCGAGGTGCCGGTCGGTGAGGCTGGGCTGATAGGCGCTGTAGGGCAGGTAGCCTTCCGAGCGATTGTGCGAGGCATAGGCCACGAAGCGGTGGTCGCCCAGGGCGCCGCGCGCATAGCCGTCCAGGGTCGTGCCGCCCCAGCTGTCGACCGAGGCATTGACCTGGCCGCCCGGATCGTCGGAAAAGCTGCGCGTCACCACGTTGATCACTCCGGCCGAGGCCTGGGTGCCGTAGAACACGCTCTCTCCGCCGCGCAGGACCTCGATCCGCTCGATCATGCTGGCGGGCAGCGTGTCGTTGGGCGAGGTGCTGCCATACAGGCGGTTGTTGAGGCGGATGCCGTCCATCGTCCAGAGCACGTCCTGCGTGCGCGAACCCTGCAGCGAGACGTCTACGTAAGTGAACGGGCCATTGCGGCCGCGCACGTAGAGGCCGGGTACTTGGTCCAGCGCCTTGGTCACATCCACCGCGCCGCTGTTGCGGATCTGCCGTTCATCGACGGTGACGACGTCGTTGCCGTAGCGGGAGAGTTCCTGCGGCAGCGTCTCTTCCAGGCTCTGCCCGGTGACGACGATCGAAGGGCCATCCGCCTCTGCGGCATCGGCCTCCAGGCCCCCGAACTTCCGGCCCTCGACCTTCCCGCCATCCGCGGCCCGGGCCTGCGCGGCGCAGGCGAGAGTCAGCGCCGCGGCAAGCGCCGCGTGCGAAACGGTTGCGATCTTCATTTCATTCCCCTGCCGGGCGCCAAGCGAGCTTTTGGCAAGGGTCTGCCGCTCGCGAACCCAGGCCCGCGAACGACCGGCGCACTGACCGGCCGGGCGCCCGGATTCGGGACGACCGCTCAGCGCACCGTGCGGCCCTTGCCGCTGGTTCGTCGCTCAGACGGAAAAATCACCGTGCCCCGGCCATCCCCTGGACCAAAGCAAGAGCGACCGTACGCTGGCAGGTCTCCTGGCTCACGGGTCATCGCTCGATGCACGGCCTTCCCAGGCCTCGCAGGATTTAGCGTCCGGCCCAGTGGCTGCGGCAGGGGGCATTGCCCCGCCGCGTGATGTGCATCGCGCTCACCGCTTACAGTTGCAGGGACAGCCTCGGATTCAAGAGGAAGCCTCTCTCACCGTGTTCCCTATTAAGCCTCTTTCGAGGCACCAGCGCGATCATTGCCCGCCCTCCTTGCGGAAATGGCGGACGCGATGAGCTAGCCGGGGCGTGCGCCCTGTGCAAGCGGGATGTATTCGCGTGGGCGAAGCCGGCCAGAGCGCGCCCGTTCCGGTTCACGTCCGTTCCGAGCGGAGCTGTCGCGGCGGAGGAAACTCAGTCGTTCTTGTCGGGACGGCCGGAGCCGACGTCGTCGCGCGGCTTGCCCTTGGCGGTGCGCTGGGACTGCGCATTGGCGCCCGACAGCACCGGGCCGCAGGCGGCGGACTTGGCATCGCCCACGTCCACGAAGGCGAGTAGCCCCGCCACCGGCGTCGCCGCCACGGCCAGTCCAAGGCCCACCCCGGCGCGGCCGAGCAATTGCGGGCTGATGACCTGAAGGGAGGGCTTGGCGAAGCGGCCGCCGATGCCGACGGGTGACTGCCCGGAAAACAGGCTGAACTTCTTGCCGTCCGCGCGGAAGCCCATGTCGAGCGCCTCGGTATCGAAGCTGAAGCCGCCGCGCCCGGTGATGACATTCTTCGACGTGTCGATCAGGATCGGGTCGGCCGCCGCCGTGCCGCCTCGGACCGTGAAGGCCACCAGGCCGCAGTTGAGCTGGACGGGCTTCTTCAGCTTGCCCTCGAACATCTTGGAGGCGAATGTGCCGAGGTCCAGCTCGGCCAGCTGCACGTTGCGCGTCCAGAAAGTGCCGCGGGGCATGATGAAGGCGATCCGGCCCGATGCCGAAGCGAGCGAATCGTGGATCGTGTCGCCGCGGCCTTCCAGCTTGATGCGGCCGCCGATCGTGCCGGTCGTGCCTGATTCCACCACGCCGTAGCCGGCCAGCAGACGGCCCATCGGCGTGGACTTGAGGCGAATGTCGTAGCTTACGGCCGAGGGGCGCTGACGCGTGTCGAACACCAGGTCCGAGGCGACATCGCCGCGCGCCATCGAGAATGTCAGCGGCGACAGGGCCAGTCGTCCCCGGTCGAGCGAGAGCTTCAGGGCGATGTTCTGCACCGGCACATTGCGTGAGCGGACCACGCCGACCTTCCAGTCCAGCCCGGCGTCGAAGCGCTGCATCGTCTCCACGGGCAGGGCGGCGTCCGGCAGGACGCGCTGGGCGCCCGCGCCGGTGGCGGCGGCCGCGGCCACGGCGCCTTTCGATGCCACGATGTCCGGGTTGTAGCCGATGAACGGCGCGGCATCGACGATGTCCAGCCGCCTGGTCGCCAGCACGGCATCCAGCCGCAGCCGCTCGGCATTGGTCACCGTCAGCTTGCCCGAAAGGTCGGACTGGCCGAACGTGCCGGTCATGCCGGTGAAGCGATAGGTCTCCCCGTCCTTCACCAGCTGCGCTTTCAGTGCGTAGCGGCGGGTCTGGGGAATGGCGACGTCGATGATGCCCAGCAGTTCGGACAAGTCGCGCCCGCGGGCGCGGACCTTGAGCGGCACGTCCTCGAAATCGGCGATGGAAGGCAGGGTGCCCGAGACGTCGACCTGGTTGTTCGCCGCCCAGGCCGTGAGTTCCAGGGCGTTGCTGCCGCGATTGACGGTGGCGTCTGGGGAGAGCAGCCGGGCGCTCACGCGGAACGGGGTGCTGCGCAAGGTGCCGTCGCCGCGCAGCGACACCGCCTTGCCGATCCTGGCATCGGTGGAAGTGACGGGATCGACCACCAGATTGGCAAGCAGCGGCATCTGCGGGTCGAGATAGCGGACGCGGGTGTCCGATATGGTGGCGCGGTCGATCCGGGGGAATTCGAAGGGCTTGCCCCCGCCGCCGCTGCCGAAAGTCCAGCTGTTGCGGCCATGGGCCTTGTCCCATTCGAGGTCCACGGCGCCGCCCTGCAGGTCCAGCGTATGAACGTGACGACGGCCGAACAGCAGTGAAAGCGGGGCGATCCGCGCCTCGATATGGCGGGCGGCGAACATCTGCGGGCGGCCCGCCCATTCCGGGTTGGAGACGCTCAGGCCGTCAGCCAGGAACTTGATGCGCAACGGTGCGAAGTAGAGCTGGAAGTCTCCGCCCACCCTTACCTGCCGCCCGGCGGCCGAGCTGGCGATGCGTTCGAAGGGGTGCTTCAGGAACCGGCCCTTGGTGATGAAGAGGACCAGCCAGGCCGCGAAGACCAGCGCGACGATCGCGATCAGCACATTGCGCAGGATGCGCAGCAGACGGGTGCGGTCCGGCCGCTTGCCCGGGGGGCGATGCCCCGTCTCTTCCCGTGCATGGTCCTGCACATCGATCTGCGCCGCTGCATCCATGTGGGCCTAAGCGCCGACGGGCCGTTTGGTTTCCCGGCAAGGCGCAAGTCCCGCACGTCCGGGCGAAAAATCCCCGAAAGAGCCCAATCGGGCGGGGCTGAGGGAACGGCACGTCATACCTTGGCATGGTTGCGCAGGCGACGAAAACTGTCAGCTTCGTGGCACCCTTCGCCGGGAGAGGGGTTTGAACCCTTCGGTGCCCCATTCGATGTCCCGACACGAGGTGAAACATGGCCAGGAACGTTGCCGAACAATTCATTGCCACGCTGGAAGCCGCCGGTGTCAAACGAGTCTACGGCGTGGTCGGTGACAGCCTCAACGGGCTGACCGATGCCATCCGCGCCCATGGCCGGATCGAATGGATCCATGTTCGCCACGAGGAAGTGGCCGCCTTCGCCGCCGGCGCCGAGGCTCACCTGACCGGCAGCATCGCGGTCTGCGCGGGAAGCTGCGGGCCGGGCAACCTGCACCTCGTCAATGGCCTGTTCGACTGCCACCGCTCCCGCGTGCCGGTGCTGGCCATCGCTGCCCAGATTCCTTCGCCCGAGATCGGCTCGGGCTATTTCCAGGAAACCCACCCGCAGGAGCTGTTCCGCGAGTGCAGCCATTACTGCGAGCTGGTTTCCGATCCTTCGCAGATGCCGCGCAGCCTGGAAATCGCGATCCGCACCGCCATCGGCGAGCGGGGCGTCTCCGTCCTGGTCATCCCCGGAGACGTGGCGCTGAAGCCCGCCGCCAACGAGGCCTGGCCCAAGCCGCTGGGCCTGCTGCCCAAGCCGCCGGTGGTCGTGCCCGAAGAGGCGCAGCTCGATGCCCTGGCGGCCATGCTGGAGCCGGACAAGCGCGTGACCCTGCTCTGCGGCTCGGGCTGCGAAGGCGCGCACGACGAACTCCTGGCCCTGGCGGAAAAGCTCAAGGCGCCGATCGTCCACGCGCTGAAAGGCAAGGAGCACGTCGAGTACGACAATCCCTACGACGTGGGCATGACCGGGCTGATCGGCTTTTCCTCGGGCTACTACGCGATGATGGATACCGACATCCTGTTGATGCTGGGCACGGACTTTCCCTATCGCCAGTTCTACCCCACCGGCTCCGATGTGCGGACCCTGCAGGTCGACATCCGGCCCGGCCAGCTCGGCCGCCGGGCCTCTCTGGACCTGGGCGTGGTGGGAGACGTGGGCGCGACGATCCGCGCGCTGCTGCCGCGCCTGCCGGACAAGCCGGACCGCAAGCATCTGGACAAGGCGGTCGAGCACTATCGCCGTACTCGCAAGGACCTGGACGGGCTGGCCGAAGGCAAGCCGGGCAAGACGCCGATCCATCCGCAGCAAGTGGCCAAGGCGCTCAGCGACCTGGCGTCCGAGGACGCGGTGTTCACCTTCGATGTCGGCCTGCCCACGGTCTGGGCGGCGCGCTACTTGCGGATGAACGGGAAGCGGCGGCTGATCGGCTCGCTCTGGCATGGCTCCATGGCCAATGCCATGCCGATGGCGCTGGGCGCGCAATGCGCCTTTCCTGGTCGGCAGGTGATCTCGCTATCGGGAGACGGTGGGTTCGCCATGCTGATGGGAGACCTGCTGACGCTGCGCCAGTACCGCCTTCCCGCCAAGATCGTGGTCTTCAACAACGGCACGCTGGGCTTCGTGGAAGTGGAGCAGAAGTCCACCGGGTTCCTGCCTTTCGGCACAGAACTCGACAATCCGAACTTCGCGGCCATGGCCGAGGCGATCGGCATCAAGGGAATCCGGCTGGAAGACCCGGCCGACGTCGAATCCGGCCTGGCCGAGGCGCTGGCCCATGACGGTCCGGTGCTGGTCGATGCCGTGGTCGCCCGGACCGAGCTGCCGATCCCGCCCAAGATCAATGCCGAGATGGCCAAGGGCTTCACGCTCTACATGCTGCGTGCGGTGATGAGCGGTCGCGGCGACGAACTGGTCGATCTGGCGCGCACCAACCTCTGGCATTGAGTGGGCGTCGCTGCGGCCGGCGCGGGAACGCCGGCCGCCCGGCGCGCCTTCAATAGATGCAGATCTTGCGGCTGGCACCCTGGACCCAGCAGGCGGGATCGCGCGGGCTGCGCGTGAAGGCGCCTTGCGGCACCATCCGCGCGCCGTTGTCGTAGTCCACCGTGATGCGGTTCGGCGCCGTCTTGTCCGCGTAGTAGGCCCGGCCTTCCACGTCGATGGCGAAGCTGCCGTCGCCGTTGCGGGGATAGAAAGTGCAGACCTTGCGCGGATCGCCGTCCAGCACGCATTGCGCCGGGCGGCCTTTGCTGACGGTGCCACCGTCATAGTCCGCCACCGGCTTCAGCGGGCTGCCGACATGGAGTTCGTTGCCGTGGCTGTCCTTCACTTGCGCGCCCGCGGGTGCCGAAAGGGCGGCGGCCAGGGAGAATATCAGGGCCGGAAGGCGAAGCGCGCGCATGATGATTCTTTCAAGGTTCAGGGGCAGGTTTCAGGGGGCGGATACAGAAGGCTGACCTTCGCTGATCGCATCCCGGCAGGGCCGCGGGCAAGGGGTGAACGGGAAATGTCATGATCGGTGCGTGCCGGAGGGTCGCCGCTGTTTGCGCGGCGTTCGGCGCGCCCTGGCGAAACCGTGCTTGGCCTGGTTGCCAAGCTCCTCTAAGGGGCCGGGCCAGTGGCCGCCCGGGGACCGGGATCGGCCCTGTGTGGCAGGTTTCGGACAGGCCCCGGGCACGACCAGCAGGAATTTTCGGATGACGGTTTTCAGATGATAGGCGCAAAAGACCTGATCCAGCTCGGCACGCTGGTGGCCGCGCAGCACGGCTGGGCCGCGGCCAGGGCGTTCAAGGCCTACGAGATGCCGGATGCCGACAAGGCCCGGCTGGCGGCCTGCGCGGTGGAGATCCTGAAAGTCTTTCCCAAGGCCGCGAGCGAGGATCGCGCGGCTTCTGCCTGGCTGAGCGCGGCGCTGGCGGTACAGCTCGAACGGCACCTTTCGGCGCCCGTGCAGGTGGTGGCCGGGGTGCTCTCGGTGGATGGAACGCCGGTTCATGGCCGCCGCGAGCCGGTGGACGGTCCCGCCGTGTTCAGCGCCGAGGACCTGCACTGGAGCGGGCACGTCTGGGTCATGGTCGGGCCTTACGTGGCCGACATCGCCATCTTCCGCGAGGCTGCTTCCGCCAACTGTCCGGCCGAACTGGCGCGCCACGTCCATTCGGTGTTCGGACCGGACAAGGGCCTCTACGTCGATCACTGGCGGCGCACCAGGCGCTCTGGCCTGGGCTACGAGCCGCAATATGTCCTGAGCAGCGAGGAAGTGACGCGGCTGATGGGCGGCGCCTACCGGCTGATTTCGCCGGCCTGAGACGGATCGCCGGCGGCCAGCAGGCGGCGCACCAGCCCATCCAGGGTCAGCCGCTCGGCGCGCGGCGTCAGGGCCAGGGCGGCCTCTGGCATGACCGGATAGGCGGCTTGTGCGGGGTCCTGCACGATGGCCATGCCTCCGGCCGCGGCCACGGCGGCCAGGCCCTCCGCGCCGTCATGGTTGGCGCCGGTGAGCACGGCGCCGATCAGCCCCGGGCCATAGGCATCGGCGGCGCTTTCGAAGAGCACGTCGATCGAGGGGCGGGAAAACTGCACCGGCCCCTCCACCGAAAGCGAGATCGTGCGATCCGCCTCCACCAGCATGTGATAGTCCGGCGGGGCGAAGAGGATCGTGCCGGGCGCGGCCGGTTCCTTGTCGTCGGGCTCGCGCACGTCGAGCGGGCAGCGGGCCGCGAAGAGCGAGGCCAGCACGTTGCGACGCTGGGGCGGGACATGGACGACAACCAGCACCGGCAGCGGATAACCGCGCGGAAGCTGCGGCAGCACATGCAGCAGCGCTTCCACCGCGCCGGCCGAAGCCCCGATGACCACTGCACGCGGCGCGCTCGGGGCGCTTTCGGTCATGGATCGCGCCTCTGGTAGATCTTCTCCTCGCGCACGAAAGCGCTGAAGGCCCCGGCATATTGCGAGAAGCGCAGGCTCTCCCGCGCGCCCAGCCCCAGGAAGCCCTTGCGTGCCAGCGATTCCCGGAACAGCCCCACCGCGCGGTCCTGCAATTCCCGGTCGAAATAGATCATGACATTGCGGCAGGAGATCAGGTGCATCTCTGCAAAGACGGCATCGGTGACCAGGCTGTGGTCGGAAAAGACCACGCGGTCGCGCAGGCTCTTGTCGAAGACGGCGCGGCCATAGGCCGTGGAATAATAGTCCGAGAGCGAGGACTTTCCGCCCGAAAGCTGGTGGTTCTCGGTAAAGGCCCGGATCCGGTCGAGCGGGTAGATGCCGCGCGCGGCGGCGTCCAGCGCTTCCTGGCTGATGTCGGTGGCGTAGAACAGCGTTCGGTCCTCCAGCCCTTCCTCGCGGAACAGGATGACGAAGGAATAGAGCTCCTCGCCGGTGCTGGATCCCGCGATCCAGACCTTCAGCGAAGGGTAGGTGCGCAGATGCGGCACGACTTTCTCGCGAATGGCGCGGAAATAGGCGGGGTCGCGGAACAGTTCGCTGACCTGCACGGTCAGGAAGCCGAGCAGGCGCGTGACGATGGCGGGATCGCGCAGCATCCGGTCCTGCAGCGCCGAGAAGGTCGGCAGGCCGAGCTGGTCGCGGGCCTGCCGCAAGCGCCGTTTCAGCGAGGCCTGGGCGTAGCCCCGAAAATCGTAGTGGTAACGGCTGTAGAGGGCCTCCAGCAGCAGGCGGATCTCGATATCCTCGATCTTCTCCTCCTGGATCCTGTCGTTCTCCATCACGATCGTCCCGCGCGGTGCTTCATCGCGGCATCCAGACCCGGACGAGCGAGAGCAGCTTGTCCACGTCCAGCGGCTTGGACATGTAGTCGTTGGCGCCGGCCTCGATGCAGCGTTCCTGGTCGTCCGGCATGGCCTTGGCGGTCAGGGTGATGATCGGCAGCTTGGCCCAGCGCGGGTCCTGGCGGATTTCGCGCGTGGCGGTGAGCCCGTCCTTCACCGGCATCATCACGTCCATCAGCACCAGGTCGATGCGGCGGCCGTCATCGCCGGAGGAGCGGTCGAGCGCGTCGATCGCCTCCTGCCCGTTGCGCGCGATCTCCACCACCGCGCCTTGCGGTTCGAGGATGTTGGTGAGCGAGTAGACGTTGCGCACGTCGTCCTCCACCACCAGGATGCGCCGCCCTTCGAGGATCGCGTCGCGGTTGCGGGCCTGCTGGATCATGCTCTGCTGTTCGGGCGGCATTTCGGTGACGACCTGGTGCAGGAACAGCGACACTTCGTCGAGCAGGCGTTCGGGCGAGCGGGCGCCCTTGATGATGATCGAATCCGAATAGCGGCGCAGGCGTTGCTCGTCGTCCGGCGTCAGATCGTGGCCGGTATAGACGATCACCGGGGGGAAGGCATAGGCGCCCTCGCGGCTGAGGGTTTCCAGCAGGGTGAATCCGCTGGCATCGGGCAGGGCGAGGTCCAGCACCATGCAGTCGAATGTCTGGCTGGCCAGCAGCTCCAGGCATTCGGCGGCAGTGGCGGCGGCCACGGTTTCGACATCGCCCGAAGTCAGCAGCCGCGCCACGGCGTCGCGCTGGACGGGGTCGTCCTCGACGATGAGCACCCGGCGCGTGGAGGAATCGAGCTTGGCGGCCAGGGCCTGGAGCACGGCCGAAAGATCCTCGCGCTTCACCGGCTTCACCAGATAGCCGATGGCGCCCAGCGACAGGGCGGTCTGCGTATGGTCGGAACCCGACACGACGTGGACCGGGATATGGCGCGTCTCGACATCGCGCTTCAGGCGGTCGAGCAGGGCGAGGCCGGACTGGTCGGGCAGGCCGATGTCCAGCACGACGGCATGGGGACGGAAGCTGCGCGCCAGTTGCAGCGCCTCTTCGGCGGTGCCGGAAACGAGGCACTGGAAGCCCATTTCCCGCGCCATGTCGCGCACGATGCCCGCGAAGGAGGAATCGTCCTCGACCACCAGCAGGACGCGCTGGGCCATGGCGGCCGTGTCGCGGTCGTCCTCGACCGGGCGCGGCAGGACGGCCGCGGCCGGTGCGCGCCCGGCGGGAGGCGTAGGCGGGGCCGGCTGGGGGGACGCCGCGAACTGGGACGCGGTGAATTGCGGCATGCCGGAAGGGGCGGGCGCGAAGACCGAAGGCAGCGCCGGTGCAAGGGCACTCGCGCTGCCCGGCCCGGCCTGCGCCGGGTCATGGGCGAGCGGCATGCGCAAGGTGAAGCGGCTGCCCTTTCCGGCCACGCTCGCCAGCGAGATCGCGCCGCCCAGCAGGCGGGCCAGCTCGCGTGAGATCGAAAGGCCAAGGCCGGTGCCGCCGTACTTGCGGTTCACCGTGCCGTCCGCCTGCCGGAACGCCTCGAAAATGGCGCGTTGCTGGTCTTCGGGAATGCCGATGCCGGTGTCGGTGACGGCCAGCAGCAGGGCATCGTCGCCGTCCGGCGCGATCTCCAGCCGCACGCTGCCCGCCTCGGTGAACTTGAAGGCGTTGGACAGCAGGTTCTTGAGGATCTGCTCCAGGCGCTGGCGGTCGGTATCGAGCGTGGCGGGGCAATCCGGGGCGATGCGGATCTCGAAGTCCAGCCCGCGCGTCTGCGCCACCGGCTGGAAGACCTGCCGCATGTCGCTGGCGAGCCGGTCCAGCAGCACTGTCTCGGGCCGGATCTGCAAATGCCCGGCCTCGATCTTCGAAAGGTCGAGAATGTCGTTGATCAGCGCCAGCAGGTCGTTGCCGGACGCTTCGATGGTTCGGGCATATTGCACCTGCTCGCCCGAGAGGTTGGCGCGCGGATTGTCGCCCAGCAGCTTGGAGAGGATCAGCAGCGAATTGAGCGGCGTGCGCAATTCGTGGCTCATGTTGGCCAGGAAGTCGGACTTGTAGCGGCTGGCCTGCTCCAGCTCCTGCGCCTTCAGTTCGACCACGGCATTCGAGCGGGCCAGATCGTCGCGCTGGTGCTCCAGTTGCTGGGCCTGTTCCTCCAGCTGCGAGTTGGTCTGCTCCAGCTCGACCTGCTGGTGCTCCAGCCGCACTTGCGATTCGCGCAGGGCGCGGCCCTGTTCTTCCAGCTCTTCGTTGGAGACGCGCAGTTCCTCGCTCTGGACCTGGAGTTCCTCGGCATGGTGCTGCAAGTCGGCGCGGTAGCGGGCCGAGCGCAGCGCGACGCCCGCCGCGTTGGAAATCTCGCGCAGGAACGCCAGGACCTGGTCGTCCACCGGCTGGAGGAAGCCCAGCTCGATCACGCCGTGGACCGTTTCGTCGGCCACGACCGGGGCGATCAGCAGATGGCGCGGCTTGTCGCTGCCGAAAGTGGAGCCGATGGTGAGATAGCTGTCGGGAATGTCGGCCAGGAGCACCGGCTCGCCATCCGCCGCGACTTGCCCCAGCAGGCCCTGCCGCAGCGAGAAGCGCTCGACGATGCCCGCATCCTCGGGCACGCCGTAAGCCGCGACCCGGCGGAAGTGATGGCCGTCCCCGGAAAACACCGCGCCTGCCTGCGCGCCCACGAAGCGGACCAGGAAGGCCAGGATGCTCTCGCCCAGTTGCTCCACCGGCTGGTCGCCCAGCACGGCGGAGGCCAGGCCGACCTGGCCGGATTGCAGCCACTCGCGCTGCCCCGCGGCAATCGCCGCGCGGCGGATCAGGAAGCCGATCACCAGGGTCAGGACGATGCCCAGGAGGCAGGAGGCCACGCCGCTCGCCCAGGCCGACTTGTAGGCTTGCTCCATTTCCGTGAGCCGCTCCTGCCGCAGCCGCGCCTCTTCCAGCTGCATCTGCGCGAGCTGGCTGCGGACCGCGTCCATCTCCACTTTGCCGCGATCCGAGGCGACCAGCAGCAGCGCGGCTTCGAGGCCGCCGTTCCTGCGCGCCTCGATGGTCTCCTTCAGCTCGGCCAGCTTGGCATCGATATGGCGGCGCAGCGGCTGGAGGCGGCTCTGCTGATCGGGATTGTCGCGGGTGAGCGCGGTGATCGTCTCAAGCTGCCCGCCGACATCGGCCAGGGCGCTGCGGTAAGGGTCGAGATAGCTCTCCCGCCCGGTCAGCAGGTATCCGCGCTGCCCGGTCTCGGCATCCTGCACCGCCGAAAGCAGGCCGTTCAGCGACACGATCACTTCGTGCGAATGGACGATCCTGGCGGCATCGTCGCGCAGCACGCGCACATTGAGGTAGGCCACCGTCCCGCTGGCCAGGAAGAACAGGATCGCGATCGCGAGGCCGAACGTCGTCTTGGGATCGAGACCGGGGCGCGACCGGGTGCGCAGGGAAGAACTGCCGAGAATCTGCTGGGCAGGATCGGTCTGTGGGAAGGGTGAATGCATGGGCCTGCCAGGAAAGGAGAGCGGAACCTCCCGCTTGCGGGGAAATACGCCAGCGATCAAGGCGTTCCGTCACCGGAAGGAAATCCTGAGCGCAATCTCCGCGATCCCACGGCGGCAGGTGGCCGCATTTCGGGCGAAACCCTTCGGATTCTGCCCGGCCGGGCGTCACCCGGCGCCAGTCACTCCTTCAGGCCAAGGCCCTTCAGCGCCGCGAAGGGGCCGCTGTCTTCGGGCGTGCCGATTCCGGCGGCCTTGCGCGCGGCATCGGCTTCCGGCCCGGTCAGGAACGGATCGATGGCCAGCGCAAGGCTCTGCGCCACCGCTTCGCCGAGGTCGATATGGCTGCCGGTATATTCGACTTCGTCGCAATCGTCCGAATCGAGTTCGATTTCCTCGTCCGGCGTATGATCGCCGGCCTGGGGAACGAAGCGGAAGTAGACCGGCTCGTCCAGCGATACGGCGATATCCTCGGCCGAAACGGCGCAGGCCTGGATGTAGTCCGCCTTGATCCGGCCGCGCCCTTCGACCTTGCGGTCGCGGCGTTCCAGTTCGATGTCGGCGGCGAGCCGGTCGATCCGCACGAGACCGAAACGCACCGCCAGCGCGGCGCGCTCGGCCGCGTCGGCTTCGACGCGGTGGGCGGCTTTGACTTCGGCCTGGCGGATGTCGAGGCTGCGGGAGAATTCGGGCTTGAAGGCAGGGGTGTCGGTCATCGCGCAATGCTCGCGTTCATGAGGTCGGGATCGGAAACGGCGTCGAGCTGGAGCGCCAGCGCCTTCACATGGGCGGCAAGGGCCAGGCGGTCGGCGCCCTCGATCAGCGTCACGTTGCGGCCGAGGACTTCGGCCAGCGCTGCGCCGCCTTGCGGCAGCGCTTCACGAAGCGCGCCGATGCGGCCGCCGAGCACGCTCATCAGCTTGCCCATGCGCTTGCCCACCACCAGGTCGCCCACGCCGGACTGGCGCAGCTGGCCGTCCATGTCGTCCACGAACAGCTCGGTCAGATGGACCGAGGGGGTGATGAGCGCGCCGTCCCGTTCCATCCGCAGCATGACGAGCGCCAGCACCAGCGTGACCGCATCGAAGCGGCCGGCCACGGTATCGGCCACGCCGAACTGCGCATACCAGGGCTTTTCGCGGGCGATCTCCACCACCCGGTGCCAGAGCGGACGGACTTCTGCGCGAGGGTCGGAACTCTTGCCGACGAGACGGGAAAGCAAGGACACGGACAGTCTGACCTTTCGTTCATCGGCAATTCAATCGACCTGCCCCAACGCCCATTGCGTGACGGGCTGGCGGGCTCTAAGGCTCGGTGCCGTTATCTGGCCGATATATGGGCCCTGCGCCGGGTGGCAATGCCCGAACCAGGCCTCGGCCCCGAATGGAGTGGGAAAATGCGCAGTTACGGTCACATGGCTAAGGCGGCAGGCATCGCGCTGGCGCTGGCTGCGCTGACGGCAGGATGCACGTCGGTCCGCGACCATCGCGGTTACCTGATCGACCAGACGCTGCTCGATTCGGTGCAGCCCGGCATCGACAACCGCCTCTCGGTGGAAAAGACGCTCGGCCGCCCGACGTTCGTCAGCCAGTTCGGCGAGAAGGACTATTACTACATCTCGCAGACGGTGAAGACCCCGCCGTTCCGCCGTCCGCAGACCTCGGAGCAGACCGTGCTGCGCGTGCGCTTCGATCCGGCCGGCAATGTCGTCGGCGTCGACAAGCGCGGCATGGAGCAGGTGGCCCGCATCAACCCGAACGGCGACACCACGCCGACCCTCGGCCGTCACCGCGGGTTGCTGGAAGACCTGTTCGGCAACATCGGCGCCGTTGGCGCTGGCGGCATGGGCGGTGCCGGTACCCAGCCCACGGGCCCCGGACCGAACGGCAGCTGATTCCAGACGGAGAGAGGGCGGTCACGAGATCGCCTGCAAAACGTCCGTGAGACCGCCTATCGGTTTCGCGGACGTTTTTTGTTGTTTCGGGCGCGCGGGTGGTTGCGCCTTACCCGCTTGAACCCTGAGAATGCCGACATATATCCCGCGGCATGGATAATAGCGGGGCTAGCCACGGCCTGATCCAGTGGCACGGTACGACGATCATCGGTGTGAAGAAGGGCGACAAGACCGTCATCGCCGGTGACGGTCAGGTTTCCATGGGCAACACGGTGATGAAGCCCAATGCGCGCAAGGTGCGCCGCATCGGCGACGGCAAGGTGATCGCGGGCTTCGCCGGCGCCACGGCCGACGCCTTCACCCTGTTCGAACGGCTGGAGCGCAAGCTGGAGCAGCACCGCGGCCAGCTCATGCGCGCGGCCGTCGAACTCGCCAAGGATTGGCGTACGGACAAGTACTTGCGCAATCTCGAAGCGCTGATGATCGTGGCCGATGCCGATACCTTGCTGGTGCTCACCGGCAATGGCGACGTGCTGGAGCCCGAAGGCGGCCCCGAAAGCCAGATCACCGCAATCGGCTCCGGCGGCAACTATGCCCTTGCCGCTGCGCGCGCCATCGACAGCTACGAGGACGACGCCGAGAAGATCGCGCGCCGCGCCATGGCCGTCGCCGCCGACATCTGCGTCTTCACCAACGACCGCGTGACGGTCGAGACCATCTGAGCTTCCAGGACACCATGAAAGACAACCTGACCCCCAAGGCCATCGTCCGCGCGCTCGACGCGCATATCATCGGCCAGAGCGAGGCGAAGAAGGCCGTCGCCGTGGCGCTGCGCAACCGCTGGCGCCGGCAGAAGCTCTCGCTCGACTTGCGCGACGAGGTGACGCCGAAGAACATCCTCATGATCGGCCCGACGGGCTGCGGCAAGACCGAGATCAGCCGCCGCCTGGCCAAGCTGGCCGATGCGCCTTTCGTGAAAGTGGAAGCGACCAAGTTCACCGAAGTCGGCTATGTCGGCCGCGACGTGGAACAGATCGCCCGCGATCTCGTGGAAGAGGCCATTCGCCTCGAAAAGGACCGCCGCCGCGATTCGGTGCGTGAGGCTGCCTCCAAGGCCGCGATGGAGCGCCTGCTCAATGCCCTGGTCGGCGAGGGCGCATCCGAGGCCACCCGCGCCTCGTTCCACCAGCGCATCACCGAAAACGCCATGAACGAGACCGAAGTCGAGATCGAAGTCGAGGACACGCCCTCGGCGCCGATGGAGATCCCGGGCATGGGCGGTTCGGTCGGCATGATCAACCTCTCGGACATCATGGGCAAGTTCGGCGGCCAGAAGCTGACGCGCCGCAAGATGAAAGTGCCCGACGCCTGGGACAAGCTGGTCGACGAAGAGTCGGAAAAGCGCATGGACCAGGACGATGTCGCGCGCACGGCGCTCGCCAATGCCGAGACCAACGGCATCGTCTTCCTCGACGAGATCGACAAGATCGCCGTTTCCGACGTGCGCGGCGGCTCGGTCAGCCGCGAAGGCGTGCAGCGCGACCTGCTGCCGCTGATCGAGGGCACCACCGTGGCCACCAAGTACGGTCCGATGAAGACCGACCATGTCCTCTTCATCGCCAGCGGCGCCTTCCACGTCGCGAAGCCGAGCGACATGCTGCCCGAACTCCAGGGACGCCTGCCGATCCGCGTGGAGCTGAAGGCGCTGACCGAGGAAGACTTCGTGCGCATCCTTTCGGAAACCCGCGCAAACCTGGTGGCGCAGTACAAGGCGCTGCTCGAAACCGAGGAAGTGACGGTGGAGATCACCACCGATGCCGTGCAGGAAGTGGCCCGCATCGCCGCGCTGGTGAACGAGACCGTGGAGAACATCGGTGCCCGCCGCCTGCAGACGGTGATGGAAAAGCTCCTGGAGGAACTCAGCTTCGAGGCCGAGGACCGCAAGGGCGAAACCGTGGTCATCGACCGGACTTACGTTCGCGAGAAGCTGGAAGGCCTGGCCGGAAACGCCGACCTTTCGAAGTACATTCTCTGATCGGACCGTCGTCCCGGGTCCGGCCCGGGACGACTTCAGTTGTTCCTTGAATGTTCCGCCGAATCGATTAGCCTCCCCCGCATCAGAGGAGATTCGCGATGAAGTTGGAAGGTGGATGCCAGTGCGGTGACGTGCGCTATGTCGTGGACGGAGAGCCGGAACACGTCGCGCTCTGCCACTGCGCCGATTGCCGCAAGTCCTCCGGCGCGCCGGTCGTGGCCTGGGCGGCCTTCAAGACGCCGGATTTCGCGCTGACAGCCGGAAACCCGTCGGTCTACAACTCCAGCGGCAGCGCCATGCGCCACTTCTGCCCCCGCTGCGGCACGGGCATTTCCTATACGAACGAAGCCTATCTTCCCGGTCTCGTCGACATCCAGGTCGCCACGCTCGACGATCCCGACGCTCTCCCGCCCCAGGCCCATATCCAGGTGGCCGAACGCGTGGGCTGGATGCAGCATATGGGCGAATTGCCGGAGTTCGAGCGCTATCCGGGGTGATCGAACCGGACCTGGCCCCACCGAGGGCAGCTGACCTGGCGCTCGATCTGGCGCGGGATGGGGCCTGTCTCTGTCCTGGCGGCGCGCTTCCGAACCTGAAGGACTTGCAGGACGTGCTGGCGAAGTGGCCGGATGGCCGCGCGGGATGCCGCATCGCCGGGGATCCCGAACTGGCCGAGATACTGTCGCCCAGCGGGCCGGTCGGCGCCATCGTCGCCCGGCACCGAAGCCGGCCCGGGAAGCCGGTAAGGGCCGTGCTGTTCGACAAGAACGACCGGGCGGACTGGTCGCTCGGCTGGCATCAGGACCGGACCATCGCCCTGCGCAGCCGCGCCGAGGCGCCGGGGTTCGGGCCATGGACAGTGAAGCAGGGGATCGACCATGTGGAACCGCCCTTTGCGGTGATCGAAGCCATGATGACCTTGCGGATTCACCTTGATCCGGTGGACGAGGACAATGCGCCCCTGCTGGTGGCGCTGGGCTCTCACCGGCTCGGCCGCATTGCGGTCGACAGGATCGGGGCCGTCGTGGACGAAGCGCCGATCCATGCCTGCCTGGCCGAGGCGGGCGACGTCTGGCTCTATCGCACGCCGATCCTCCACGCGTCCCATGCGGCGCGGCCTGGGCGGCGCAGGCGCGTGCTCCAGGTCGATTACGCGGCTGGGGACTTGCCAGCCGGGCTGGAGTGGTTAGGCATCTGATTCGCTGGAGCAGTTTCCGATCCGACCGACCGGCCGGGCTGCTCCAGCGGCGTGGTTTGCCGCGTTTTCCGGGCCAGCGGGTGAATCCTCCCGGTAGAAAACGCTCTAGCGAGAGAGAGATGCCAGGATGTACCAGACCCCCGAGGACCGCCCGATCTACCGCCTGCTCACCGGAGCTGACGACCGTGCCTTCTGCGAGCGTGTGTCCGAAGCACTGGCGCAGGGATGGCGCCTCTATGGCTCGCCGTCGCTGTCGTGGGATACCGCCGAAAACTGCATGAAGGCGGCCCAGGCCGTGGTCTGGCACGAGGCCGACGTCGTCAAGGACTGAGCCCAGACCGAGGCGTTCTCAGGCGCCCATGGCGATGGGGTGAGCCGGCGCGGCCTTGCCAGCTTCCCGCGCGCCTGCGCCAGGAGCGCTTTCATCCAGCGCCTCCTCAAGCTGGGCCAGATCGACATGGAACGGGCTTTGCTTGTGCCGGTAGATTTCGGCCCAGCCCTGATACTGGACATTCTCGTCGAAGCTCGGGATCAGCTGGACATAGCGGTCCACCTTGTGCCCGATCCCGATGGGAAAGTGATCGTGATAGACGCTGGGCGGCATGATCTCGATCACCCGGGAGGTGCGGGCTTTCAGCGCCAGATAGGCCAGCGCCGCCCCGTGGATGGCGACGACGTCGTCGGCCTCCTGCATCAGGGCGATCTGGTCCGGGATCGCGTGATCTTCCATGTAGACCACGGTGAAACCCCGGGCCTCGAGCATGGCGTCCAGCTGCGCCGCATTGAGGGGCGACCTTGGGCCGCGGCGGGAAACGAACAGCTTGCGGCGGCCCGATGGCGCGGCGCCGTAGTCGGTGTAGACTTCGCCGGTATAGCTGTAGAGCGGCGCGTCGAAATGCGCCTCGATCCCGAACTGCGATAGCCCGCGCGCCAGCCGGAAGCTGAGTTTCTCGCCCGACACCGGCCGATAGGTGCAGAGCGGATCGATCCCGAATTGCAGGAGCAGCTCGCGAAACGCCGGCTGTAGCGGGCGGAACACGAACGCGGCGTCCCCCGCCGCGCGCCGGGCGGAAAGGCACAGCGGGACGATGTCCATCAGCAGGTGCGAGACGTTGTTGGGCTCTATGTGGCGGGTATCGAGGAACAGGCCCGCGTCGATCGGCTTGCTCCACCGGCCGATGGCGCGCTTGGCCAGCGCGCGGGGACCGAAGCCGGCGAGATCGGCGGATCGTTTCGAGCAGGTCCGTTCCGACAGCAGGGTCAGCGCGCGGAAGTCCATCGGCCGGCCCACTTCCAGCGTCAGGCGGCGCTCGCCGGCGAAGAGCCGCACTTCAATCGGCTCGCGCCGGGGCACCGGCTGGACGAAGTGCCTGACAAACGGGTCGGTGGTGGCGAGCATCTTTTCCCTGCCGATCGAATCCGCGCCGGATGCCGGCCGGTGGCGGGCATTTTTCCGGATCTCGCGGCGAGGGGCAATCCGAAGGTCGGCCCGGGGCTTTTCGGGAAGGGAAACGAGGGATGCCTGCGCCTTCAGGGCGCTGCGTGGGAAGAGTGGTTCGGGGTCAGTCCGGTCGGGGCGCCTGGTCGCGAATGGCGCCATCGGGGAGAGCGACTTGTCCCTTCTCGGCGGAGACGGCCGCCACCGGGCGAACCGGCGCGGGCTCCTCCTGCGCCAGAACCGGGCCGGCGATCACGGCCGCAGGGATCAGGGGAGCCAGGGCCGCCATGTGCAGGAGGACGGCGGACATCGGTGGGATCTTCACGCGGGCAGGCTCCGGAGGATTGGACCCTTGCGCAACCCACGAGGGCGGGCAAGGTTCCTGCCCGCCCTGCGCTATTCCGCCGCCTCGATCATCGCTTCGGCTTCCGCCGCCTGACGGGCCCACATCTCGGCATAGAGACCGTCCTGCCGCAGCAGTTCGGCATGGGTGCCGCTTTCGGACAGGCGGCCGTCGTTGAGCACCAGGATCCGGTCCGAATCCGAGATCGTCGACAGGCGGTGCGCGATCGAGAGGCTCGTGCGGTTTTCCGAGACGCGGTGCAGGGTCGCCAGGATGTCCTGCTCGGTGCGGGTGTCGAGCGCGGATGTCGCCTCGTCCAGCAGCAGGATCGGCGGGTTCTTCACCAGCGTGCGGGCAATGGCGACGCGCTGCTTTTCGCCGCCCGAGAGCTTGAGGCCGCGCTCGCCCACTTCCGTGGCGAAGCCTTGCGGGAGGCGGTCGATCAGGCCCATCAGCGCCGCGCCGCGAGCGGCCGATTCGATGTCCGCCTGAACCGCGTCGTCACGGCCGTAGCCGATGTTGTAGCCGATGGTGTCGTTGAACAGCACCGAATCCTGCGGGACGATGCCGATGGCGGCGCGCAGCGATTCCTGCGTGATGCCGGCGATGTCCTGGCCGTCAATGAGAATGCGGCCTTCCTGCGGATCGTAGAAACGGAACAGCAGCCGCGCGAGCGTGGACTTGCCCGCGCCCGAGGGACCGACGACGGCGAAGTTCTGGCCCGCCGGAACTTCGAACGTCAGGCCCTTGAGGATGCGGCGGTCGGGCTCGTAGCCGAAGACCACGTTGTCGAACACGATCGAGGGCCGCTGGATCACCAGCGCCGGGGCGCCGGGCCTGTCCGAGACTTCCTGCGGTTCGTCGAGCAGGCGGAACATCTCCGCCATATCGATCAGGCCCTGCCGGATCGTGCGATAGACCATGCCCAGCATGTCGAGCGGGCGGAACAGCTGCGTCAGGTAAGTCTGCACGAAGACGAGCTGGCCGGCGGTATATTGCCCCTTGTACCAGCCCCACACGGTATAGCCGAGCGCGCCGGCCATCAGCAGGTTCACCACCACGCCTTGCGCGATATTGAGCAGTCCCAGCGAATTCTCGCTCTTCACTGCCGCCACGGCATAGGCGCGCGTCGCCTGCGCATAGCGTTCCTGCTCGCGATGCTCGGCGGAGAAATACTTCACCGTCTCGTAGTTGAGCAGCGAGTCCACCGCCCGCGCCAGCGCCTGCCCGTCCAGCCGGTTCATCTGTTCACGCAGCTTGGTGCGCCATTCGGTGATCGTGCGCGTCACCCAGATATAGGCGGCAATGGCCAGGGCCGTCGCGATCACGAGGCCGGGCCCGAAATTGATGTAGAAGATCACGGCCACGACCACGAGCTGCAGGATCGTGGGCGCGATGTTGAACAGCATGAAGTAGAGCATCGTGTCGATGCTCTTGGTGCCGCGCTCGATGGTCTTGGTCACTTCGCCGGTACGGCGCGCAAGGTGGAAGCGCAGCGAAAGGCGGTGGAGCTGGCCGAACACGTTCTCCGCCAGTTCGCGCGTCGCGTCCTGGCCGACGCGCTCGAACACGATGTTGCGGAAGTTGTCGAAGGCGGTCTGGATCAGGCGGCCGGCCGCATAGCCCAGCACCATGAGCATCGCCAGTTGCACCAGCCTGGGTCCGGTGGCGCCCATCAGGTCTACCGCCCATTTCATCAGGTAGGGCAGCGCCAGCTGCGTCGCGGTGGACAGCAGGATGAACACGCAGGCCCAGACGATCCGCCAGCGCAGCGCCGGATTTCCGACGGGCCAGAGATAAGGCATGAAGCGCAGCAGGGTGCGCCAGCCATCGTGGCGGGCGCGCGAATCGGTGACGGCGGTGTCTGGCGGCATCGGCGCTATTTAGGGTGCCGGCGCCAATAGACAATCGCGCGGGCGTGACAGGGGTCCGTGACAGGGGCACGCGACGGGCGGGCGCGAGACACTAAGCACCGTGCCAATCTGCGGCCGCGAGCAGGGCGTAACCCCCGCTCCGGGCATAAGCCAGCCGCTCAGGACCCCTTTGGCATGTCGAACAGGATGCGCCGGGTGGAGAAGTCGATGGCGATCCGCTTGAACACCCGCAGTTCGCGCATGCCCAGGAAGATGGCGGGTCGCTTGCGCAAGTTCAGCTCCTTGAAGGCCGGCGCATCGGCGAAGGCGATCAGCACGTTGGAGATGTTCACGTCGTCTATCTGCAGCTTGCGGGCGAGGCCGAGGCCCGCGGGAAGCTCGTGGCCCGTCACGGAGAGCAGGGTGGTCTGGCCGGTGGACCTGTCGCGGATGGCGCGTTGCAGGGCGAGGTTGCCGATGGTGGAGCTGGCACCGGTGTCGATCACCACATCGGCGCGGATACCGTCGATCAGGGCGTTGGTCATGATCAGCCGCCCCGCCTTCTTGCGGGCGCGCACGATGATCTCGTAGCCGCTGCTGCCGCCCAGGCTCTGCGCATCGCCGATGGCGATGGTGTTCTTCGTGAAGTCGAGCACGACCCGCTGGTCCTGCAGGCTGTCAGTGCCGACGATCCCGTCCGCGCCGATGTGCTGGCGTTCGAGCAGGGGTACGGTGAGGCCCGAATAGGATTTCAGCCCGATGTCGAGCGAGTCGAGCCGGGCGGTGGCGACGCTGCTCGTGCCGCCCATGCTGATGACCCGCACGATCGGCCCCGGCACCAGTCCCAGCTTTCCCGCCAGCGCGGACGACACCACCGTGGTCTGCGAGCCGGTGTCGATGAGGAAGTTGTAGGGGCCGCGGCCCTCAACGCCCACCGAGACGGTCATGCGGTCGTCATCGTCGGCCTGGCCCTGGATCGGCGCATCCATATCACTGTCGAAATGCTGCGGGCCGGGCTGCTTCGGGACCGGTTGCGGCAGTTGGACCGCGATCGGCTGGGATGGCGGGGGGAGAGGCTGTGCGCCCAGGATCGCCACTTCGGCGAAGATGAGCGTCAGCCCGAGGGCTGCTCCTGGCATCGTTCTCTCCTGCGCACCGCTATTTTGCGGATGTCGCAGGGTCGATCATATCACTCGGGCCGGGGCGACACCAATGTTTCCGCATGGCCGCCGTCCCGTTCCGGCGCATGCGGCAGTGCAGGGGAATCGAGGAAGAACGGGTCGTGCGCCGCCGAAACCTTGCGCATGAACCAGGCATCGCTCGCGGCCACTTCCGCGAGGTCCCTCGCGCCGAGCAGGCGCGGGCTGGACGAACCTTGCGGGAAGCGGACGAAGCGCTGGTTGGCGGCGATCCGGTCGGGGAAGAAATGCGCGACCAGCGTGGGCACGACATGTTCGTCGCTGCAGAGCGTGCCCTTCAGGCGGCCGCTCCGCAGCAGCGGCGGAAGCTCGCGGGCCAGCATGTCGAGCGCATCGGCGGGAAGCGACCACCACTGCGAGCCATAGGCCCAGGTTTCGAAGGGCTGCGCGCGTTCGCGTCCCAGCTTGCCGCGCGTACGGTCCAGCCAGCGCGCCAGGCGGCGAAGCTCCCAGGTGGCGGCATAGGCGAGCCGGTCCCGCGCGGGGTCGAGCCGCAGCCAGCGGGTGTCGAAACGATAAGTCTGCATGCGCTCGGCCATGTGGCCGGGCCGCACTTCGACATGGCAGAGGTTCGCCCCCAGCGCGCGCGCCATGTCCGCGCGGGCGGCCACCGGCCAGTCGGTGCCGCTGAGCAGATGGGCGCGCTCGCAGCCGAGGCGGGTCGCCTCTCGTACCAGCTTCGCGGTGGCGGCCACCTGGCTCCAGTGACCCCAGCGCACGGCGACCGGGTCCGCCACCAGATGCACGCGTCCGGCGGGACCGGGCAGGCGCTTGCGCAAGGCGTGCCAGAGCGCCGAGCGGCGGTCGGCGTGAATCACCGCGAAATCCTCGGCGCTCGCGGCCAGCAGCGTTTCGATCAGGCGTTCGAGCTGCTCCGGCGCATCGTGGGCGAGCAGCAGGTAGGCCATTCTCACGGCCGGTCAGCCCGCCCGGCGCGACAGGATCGGGCGGGACAGCGCCTCGGCCATCATGCGCACTTCCTTCCAGGCCGGATGGCGCGTCGCCGCAAGGGCTGCCAGCCAGGCGAGAACGCCGGTGGCGCTGAGCACCAGCAGGGCGAGCAGGCCCAGCTCCATGCCTTGCCAGCGTGCGATCATCAGCGGCACGCCCGCGGCCAGCGCGCAGATGCCGCTGCGGACGTAGACGTTCATCAAGGCTGCGAAGCGGAAGCCGATCAGCCGGCCGAGATAGACCGCGTAGATCGCCCACCAGACGAAGCCGTAGATCACGCGGCTCATGCCTGCGGCGTCGAGGCTGATGAAGCAGCCTGCGGTCAGGATCACCACGGCGGCGGACGTGTCGAGCAGATTGACCCAGACGAGCTTTCGGATCTGGCCCAGCAGCAGGGGCACGTCCATTTGCAGCGGGACGGCGACGAAGAAGATCTCCCCCAGCGCGGTCCAGCGCAGCAGCGGGGCGGAGCCGATCCAGTTGGGGCCATAAAGCAGCATGACCAGCGGCTCGGCCGCCAGGGCCAGGCCGATCATCGCCGCCCAGTTGAGCGCGGTATAGCAGGCCACGAGGTGGAGATAGGGCTCGGCGAGCGGCTCGCCCGCATCGCGCTTGCGGGCGAAGGCGGAGTAGAACACGCTGCCGATGGCGCCGGTCACCAAAGTGGTGAGCTGGCCGGCCAGGGCGCTGGCGCGGCTGAACAGGCCGGTGGCGGCGATCCCGAGCAGGCGGCCGACGATCAGGTCCTGCGAACGCTGGCCGATGGCGGCGCTGGCGCTCAGGACGAAGGACATCGAGCTGAACCCGAGCATGGGGCGCACCGATCCGGCGTCCTTCGGCATGCGGGGACGGACGGGGCGATGGAGGTTGGCGATGGCCGCGCGCGCCATGGCGGTGGCCAGCACGCCCCAGGCCAGCGAGGAGGCCCCGAAGCCGCAGGCGGCAAGGGCGATGGCGGTTCCGTTGCCGGCCAGAGCGCTGCCGGCGTTGACCTGGAAAAGCGTGCGGAAATTCATCTCGCGCACCAGCAAGGCTGCAGGAACGGTGGCGTAAGGCGTGATCAGGTAGGATGCCGCGATCAGCCAGAGCAGCGGCGCGATGGCCGGCTGGGCGTAGAAGTGCGCCACGATCGGCGCGGCCACGGCCACCACCACGGCCACCGTCCAGCCGATCGTCACGGCCACGGCGGCATAATGGGGCAGGGCCGCGGGGCTCATTTCCGGCTGGCCCGAGATGAAGCGGGTGATGCCCAGGTCCTGGAAGATCGAGACCAGCATGGCCGCCGCCAGCGCGATGGAGAACAGCCCGACATCGGCCGGCAGCAGGAACAGGCGCGAGATGACGATGCTCGCGACGAACTGGATGGTGAACGTCGCGTATTGGGCGGCAAGGGACCAGAGCGCGGCGCGGCGGACCGACATCGCGCTCAGTTCCGCGCCAGCGCGGCGGCAAGGCGCGCGGCGCGCAGGGGCTCGCCGAAGCGAAGAAGCCGGGCGACCGTGCGCCACAGTCCATCGCGGCGTCCGCCCTCGCGCACATGGTCGAGGAGAATCTCGAAGCCGTCGTCCCGCATTGCGGCAGGCGACCAGCGCAGGCTCAGGGCCACACGCTCGCGCGCGGCCTGTGATACGCCGCTCCGCCCGAACAGTGCGTCGAGTTCGTCGATGGCGGGCAGGCGGGAGAGATGCTCGGTCGGATCCGGGCGTCCGTCGCGGCGCTCTTCCCAGGCCAGGCGCGCGATCACGGCCCCGATCTGCTGCTCGGTGGAATGGCGCGCGGATACCTGGTCGGGATAGCGGCGATAGCGCAGCAGGCGTTCGGGAATGTTGCCCATCCGGGTCACGCTGGAAAGCCTGAGCCAGAGGTCCAGGTCCTCGCAGTGGCGGAACGCGGCGTGATAGCCGCCGACGGAGAGCACCACGTCGCGGCGATACATCACTGCGGGATGGCAGATGAGCTGTTCGCCCTGCTCGATTGCCGCCAGCATTTCCTCGTGGACGAGCGGATGGTCTGCCCCGCTGCGCACCAGCGCTTCGCCGTGCTCGCCGATGTCCTCGCTCCAGCTTCCGACGACGCCGTAGTCCGGATGGTCGGTCAGGAAGGCGACCTGGCGAGCGAAACGCTCCGGGCGGCAGATGTCGTCGGCATCCATGCGGGCCACGAGCGGCGCCTGGGCCATGCCGAGCAATTGGTTGAGACTGGCGATCAGGCCGCGGTTTTCACGGATCACCGGTCGAACGCGCGAATCGGCCTCTGCATATCGCCGGATGATCGCCGCCGAACCGTCGGTCGATCCGTCGTCCAGGATCAGCAGCTCGAAATCGGCAAAGCTCTGGCCAAGCACGCTCTCTATGGCGAGCGGCAGGAATCGCTCGCCATTGTAGACGCTCATGGCAACGCTGATCGCCGGTTTCGGCATGGACGCTTCGGAACTCCCTCTGGACGCGGCAAATGGCTCGGCTGCTGCCTTATGCGAGGCTGGTAAAGAAAGCGTGAGGCGATTGTCCAAGGTCCCCCTCAGGGACAGGGAAATGGCCAGGGGTTGATATCCCGCGATCCACCCCCATATTTGCCCGTGAAGAGGTCGAACCCACGGGAAACCGCGGTAATTTCAGAAATGTCGTTTTTTTGAAATTAGTGTTTGACCGAATCACGGGTGGCACTTAGAGGGCCTCTCACCGCAGCGGACCACACGGTTTTGCAGCGGTCGCCAACAGAGACGGACAGCTTGTTCCCCCATCGCAAGAAAGCGGGGAGCGCTAGTTG
>NZ_JBFRCW010000021.1:0-43880 GCF_052113265.1 Novosphingobium sp. YAF33 | reverse complement strand
CACGCCGGACCTTCTGATAAAGCTCCACTCTCTTCATCCTTCTCCTCCGCCCAAAAACGGAGGTTAGCAGGACTGGCCCCTTTTTATCCCGGTGCTCTCAGCCGACGGATGGCCCCTTTTATTACCGGTGTTCTCAGAAGCTGTCGAATGCTGTTCGGGAAGACCCTGAAAGGGTGTAAAGTTGATAGGACTCGCCGGCGGCATCGGCGACATTGTAGAAGAAGGCGCCGAACTTCGCGCCGGAGAGCTCGGTCGCGATATCCGTGATTGATTGGACAATCCGGTCAAGATCAAGGTCGCGCGAGATCACGTCGGCAACCCGGTTGAGCGTCTGCAGTCGCTCCGTTTGCTGGGCAAGGAGTGCCTCGGTCTTTTTGCGCGCTGTGATATCGCGGGCAATTTTGGAGGCGCCGATGGTAGAGCCGTCTGCGGCCTTGATCGGTGACACTGTAAGAGACACGTCTATCAGCGCACCATCTTTGCGCTGCCGGACAGTTTCAAAGTGCTCGACACGATCGCCCGTCTTGAGGCGACTGATTATCTCGTCTTCTTCGGCTTCTCGATCGGCCGGGATAAGCGTCCGAACCGATCGCCCGATGATCTCATCGGGGGCGTAACCAAAAATACGCTCAGCCGCCGCATTCCAATCGGTGATGATACCTTCCAGCGTCTTTCCGATGATGGCGTCGTCGGAAGACTCTATGATCGCGGCCAGGCGGTGTGCGTCCAGCGAAAGACCCTGCCCAGTGGGTCGCGGTCCGTGCATAGGGATCTCGGCGTCCGCAGCCATCAGGATCGGTTCCCGCTGCCGCCGAGCTCGGCAACCGCTAAAAGCAACTGGTCCATCTTGTACGGTTTATCGAAAACGCGATCGAACAGGTCGTTGCGCGATCTGGCTATGGAGCCTTGCGCGCCGGTAACAAGAATGATCGGGATGCGCTGGAGCGCGCTGTCCGCTTTCATTGCTTCTGCAAGTTCAAGGCCTGTCATCAATGGCATCATGAAGTCGGTGATGACCAAATCGGGCACGAAATTACGGACAAGCTTAAGCGCCGCCGCACCATGCCCGGCATCATGCACCTCGTGTCCGGCCTCTTCAAGGCTAACCACAAGCAGATCCGCAATCAGGAACTCATCCTCGGCAACTACGATCTTCATGGAGAACTCCACCGGGGCCTTTTGTCCATGGTAGCCGTCATGCTTCCAAAGGCTTGGCCAAGCCGGTTGAAATCCCGGTAGCTGGTTCGAACGGTCCCTTTATCGCCAAGCCGTGACCGTCGATATAGACTTCTTGCGGCGCTGCCTGGAAGGATTGATCACGGATCTTGAGCACAGACAGTGCCCGCTTGTACTCGGATCTGATTTCGACTTGTCGCATCATTATGAGGTTATCGAGCAGACTCGAGATCTCCGGCCCAGGCGCTGCTACCTCGGGCGCGAAAAGGTCACGCAACTCCCACGTTCCCACTGTGGTAACGCCCATGGCGCGCAGTTCGTTCGTCAGGGCAGCAAAGAATTCCACCATGCGCGGTCGATGCACCGCTGCGCGTTCGAAGCCGCCAAAGGAATCGAGGAACAACCTTTTCACCCCTCGAGCCGAAACGGCATCGAGAAGCCGATAAGCCATCTTGTCGATGAGGTTCTCGGTCAGCGGCTGCCAGAGAATTTCAACCTCACCTCTCTCGACATGGCCGCTAAGGTCCAACCCCAAGGCCTTCGCCTTCAATAACAGCCGGTCTGGAGATTCGTAGAAGCCAAAGTGGAGGCCCGGCTCCTCCTTTGTGGCCGCAGAGAGGAAATTTATGCCGAAGGAGGTTTTTCCGCAGCCCGAAGGCCCGATCAGCAGGGTGATCGATCCGCGGGGAAGGCCGCCATTCGTTATCTCGTCGAAACCGCTGATGCCGGAACGTAGGGGCCTCGGGTCGGGCTTGTCCTCGATCGACGGGGCGTGGAAGGCGGCTTCGATCCGCGGGAATACGCGGATGCCGTCGTCCGCAATTTCATATTGGTGGTATCCACCCAGCGCAGCGCTTCCGCGAGACTTGCGGGCCCGCAGACGGCGTACAGTGCGTACGCCGACGAGTTCTTCATGCAGTTCCAGCACACCGTCCACCATCGTGTGCTCGGGGCTGTCGTCTTGAACGCCGGCGCTTGTCAGAAACAAAACCGTACATCCGACGAACGCAGCTTGGCTCTGCACCTCGGCTACGAAGGTCTTTACGTCGAGGTCCGTCTCAGCGCGGTCTCTGGCATTCAAAAGGCCGTCGAAGACAATCAGCGACGCCCCCTGGCGCTTCGTCTCTTTACGAAGCAAACTGACCACCGCGCCGAGACCTTCCTTGCTGAGGGTCTGGAACACGCTGATATAAGAGATGTTGGTGCCAAGCTCCGCTTTCTCAAAGAAGCTCAGAGTCGACAGCGACTGAAAGAGTCGATCGTGCGTCTCAGCGAGCAGGGTTACGTACAGCACCTTCTTCCCGGCCGCCGCGGTGGCAAACGCGATCTGATTGCCGAGGATTGTCTTGCCCGCGCCCGGCTGCCCCTGCACGATGTAGGATGCCCCCTCAACGAAGCCGCCGCCGAAAACGGTGTCCAGGCCGGCAACTCCGGTCGAGAAACGGGGTAGGGACTGCGTCACGGATAACCTCACTAGCGCCTAGATGCCTTATCGGCCTGCCTCGGCGCTGATAGCAGGCATCGCCGCGGCCGTCTGCAATATGAATTGATTATTTTGCAGTTTGATCAGCTTACGTTTGGCTGAGGGCGGAAGCGTCGGTCAGCGCCTTCAGGCGCCTTTCGGCCGCAACTGCCCAGAGGACGACCTCTTGCAGACACCGGGCTCTGCAATGCCGGCATAAGGCTCGTGCCTGATTGCCACTAAGCCAGCGACAGGAACTTGGCGGGGGCCTCTTGCGGACAAATTCCGGAACAATTCGTGGCAGGAAGGACGAATGACACGCCTGGCATGAAAAGTCGAGATTTCCGATCAGACGCGGCAGCAAACCTCGAATGGTAGCTGGAGGTGCTACCAGCTGCTCAGGCTGGCTGGATGAGGCGCTTCTGCAACGGAGTACGGCTTGTCGGCACGCTTGCCAAAGAAAGCGATGGCGCGTGGCTGACCGTAAGACAGGTTTTAGAACCTGATGAGTTTCCGCTAACCGCTTCTTTTGAGGGAGGAGGGCAGAGCTCGCTCCGCGGGTTGCGGGCATCACCTGCCGAGTTAGCAAGCACTCCGCACCCGGGAGGTGGAATTTGAGCACTGGGCGACTTGAAAGGGCCAGCACCGAAAATACGGCGTCGGCAAAAGCTGGGCTGCGATTCGCGTGGCGATACCGCCAAAGATTGTCCGCTCACACGTTTCCTGCTCTTGCCTTTCGCATGGCAGCACGCAGCTGAGACGGAGAACTCGGCTTGGCGCAAATCTGCGCGGCGGGGTAGCGCGAACGCAAGTCCGCCTCGTTGGCATGCCCCGAATGGAAGATGAGCGGAATATTCATCTCTTGGAGCCGGTCGGCGGCGGGGAAGACTTCCCCATCCGGGAGACGCACATCCAGGATGGCAAACACCGGACGCTCCCGCTCAAGCGTCTGCATCGTGGCAGCGACAGTGCCGCAGTGCGTTGAAATGCCCAAGCCTTCCTCGGCAACTAGGTCTTCCAGATCAAGCACCACGAACAGTTCGTCTTCGACGATCAGGACCGTCTCGTTCATGATGCGATCACGCTTCCCGGCAATTGTAGGCGAAGGCAGAAGCGGCCTTCATGCACATCGCGCGATATCCGCGCGCCAAGCTGACGAACCGAAGTGGCGACGAGCAACGTTCCAAAACCCGACCCTTCAGCCACTTCAAGCGTATCCGCACCAACTTCGTCCCAGATCAATTCAATTCCGTCGGCGGCTAAAGTCCATTGGACCCGAAGAGTTCCCGCGCGGGGCCCCAGCACACCGTATTTCGCCGCATTGGTCGTCCATTCGTGAAGGATCAGTGCCAGAGAGGAGAGGCAGCTGCGCTCGATTCCGATATCCGGACCTTCGACGAGAATTTCAGAACGCCCTGCGTAAGCGGCCGTGGTGGTCTCGATGAGCGTGCGCAGCGCGATTGTTTGCTCTTCGCAGCCCGACGGCGCCGCAAGCGAGTGGGCGCGGCCTAATGCGGCAATGCGTTCCCGCAAGTCTTCACTATAGCTGCGCACATCTTCGTGCGATCTGCCCGCGGCCGCTATCATGCCGCTAACCACCGCAAACAGGTTCTTCACCCGGTGGTTCATCTCGCGCAGCATGAGGCCCCGCGTTTCTGCCACGGTATATTCCGCGGTCATGTCGATCGTCGCACCGACCAGGCGTCGCGGGCGGGATCCGATCAATCGTCCATAAAACTTGAGGTGGCGATATGCGGCATGGGCCGATCCGGGCTCTGAGACGCGGAAGGCCGCGTCGATATCCCGATCGTCGTAGAGAGCGTGGGCGATGCTGTCTTCGATCGCCGCGCGGTCCTCGGAATGGACCCGTTCCAGCACCTCGCCCAGGCCGAGCTCGCCCGCAGGTGCCAGGCACAGCTGTTTTCGGCTCGTTGGGTCCAAAATGACCTGGTCCTCGTCAGGGCGGTACTCCCAGATGCCGATTCCGCCGGAGCGAACGGCAAGGTCGAGTCGTTCCCGCTCGGCCGCCAAATCGTCCTCCATCACGAGCGCCACGGTGATGTCGGTGAGCACAAGCGTGGCGCCATCGATCGTTCCGTGCTGGGTGCGATAGGGCAGGACGCGCAGCGACATCGTCCGGCCGCCATCGCGGGTGCGCACCCGTCGGTGCAGCGGTTCTCCGCTTTGCGCGACCCGCCGAGCGTCGTCGAGATAGCTGCCGTCATCCAGGCGCGTTGCGACGTCAGCGAGCAAGCGGCCGCGATCGCTCGGCTGAAGGGGGAAGATTGAAGTCGCTGCTTCGGTGAAGCTGCGGATCCGAAGCTGGCCGTCGAGCACGATAACCGCAAGCTCGGTGGACTCGAAGAAATTGCGCAAGTCGGAGTTGGCGACGGTGAGTTGGTCGACTTTGCTCTTGAGTTCGTCATTGACGGTTGACAACTCTTCGTTCGTGGACTGAAGCTCCTCGTTCATCGACATCATTTCTTCATTGGAGCTTTTCAGCTCCTCGTTGGCGGTCTCCAGTTCCTCCACCGCCGTGCGAAGCTTGTGCCGCGTGAGGCGCAACTCCTCCTCGAGCGCTTCCATGTGATCGTCGCCCGGTTCGATCTCCGCATAGTCAGGGCCGTCGAAGGGCTGGAACGCGCCGCGATCGCGCAAGATCAGCAGCAGTGTACCGTCGGGCAGCGGCTCGCAAACGACTTCCAACGGCTGAACGCCGTAATCGGAGCGAACCTCGACATCGCGGGCTACTACGCGCTTACGGGCATCGCGCGCCTGGCRCACCAGCGGGCCGACGACATCGCGCAGTCCAGGCTTGGCGAGGGAGATCGCATTTGAACCGCCGGTTCGCGAAACCGGAAAATCGAAGTAGCGGCTCAGCTTGCCATAGGCGGCGAGGACCGCGCCGTCCTGATTGAGCACCATGGCCGGCGGCGCGTAGTTTTCTGCCAACCGCTGGACCGCGACCCCGGCTTCCGGCTGCTTGCGAGGGCTGTTGCGCGCGCCTGCCTCTTCACGGCGCCGCTGTGCTGCGTGTTCGCCGCCAGGAAGGTCCAGCGGATAGCTGGGGCTTCCCGGCCCGCGCTCAAAGATGCGGGCATGATGGTCGATGGCCGGAAACAAGTGGTCGAAGCGGCCAATGCTTTCCGAAGGGCCGAGGAACAGATAGCCGCCCTGACGGATCGCATAGTGCAGGATAGGCATGACCGATTGTTGAAGTCGGTCGTCGAAGTAGATTAGAAGATTGCGACAGGAGACCAGGTCGATGCGCGAAAAAGGCGGATCCTTGACGATAGAGTGGTTTGAAAAACGAATGAGATCACGAATTTGGCCGGAGATCGAGAACTTGTCTCCATGCGGAACCGTCCAGCGTTCGCGCGCCGGGGACGGAATGTCGGCCAGCGCCGAGGCGGGATAGAGGCCTTCACGCGCGATCTGCAACATCTGCTCGTCGATATCGGAGGCGAATATCTGCACCGGATTGGCCAGGTTCATGTGCCGGGCCGCCTCGGCAAATAGCATCGCGATGCTGTAGGCTTCCTCTCCGCTCGAGCACCCCGGCACCCACACGCGGACTTCGTCATCGACTGCGCGGTCGCGGAGCAGCGGCTCGATTACTTTCTCGCGAAGCGCCTCGAACAAAGCCGGATCTCGGAAGAAACGTGTGACGTTGATCAGCAGGTCGCGGAACAAAGCCTCGCGTTCGACGCTGTCGGAACGCACACGCTGTAGATAGCCGCTGGCCGAATCAATGCTCAGCACATGCATACGCCGCTCTACCCGGCGGACCAGGGTAGAGCGTTTGTAGCCCGAAAAATCGTGGCCCACCCCTTTGCGCAAGGCGGCGCACAGCTCGTCGACGTGATCGGCGACCAGTTCGGCCTCGCGCTTTTTTGGCTTCCCGCGGCGCCGAGCGAAGAAGGCGCTTAGGCATTCGATGATCTCGCCGGGCTGCTTGACGTAGTCCACCAATCCGGTGCCCACCGCGGAGACCGGCATACCGTCGTAGCGAGCGCTTTCCGGTGTCTGGACCACGCACACACCGCCGTGCTCCTTGATGGCGCGCAAACCCGTGGAGCCGTCGGCACCGGTTCCGGATAGTATGACGCAGGCGGCATCGGACTGCTTTTCGGCGGCAAGCGAAATGAAGAAATCGTCGATCGGCCGCCTCAACCCCCGCGGCTGCGCGAAGTCGGTTAGTTGCAAGCGCCCGTCCTGCAAAGCGAGACCCCGTCCGGGGGGTATTATATAGACGCGGTCGGGGCGCAGTTCCTCGCCCCCCTCGCACTGGAGCACGTCGAGCGGCGTGGCGCGGTCCAGGAGCTGCGCCAGCATGCTCTCGTAATTGGGGTCGAGGTGCTGGACGACGACGAAGGCCATTCCGGTCGGCAAGTGGGCAGCCGAGAGCATTTCGCGTAAAGCTTCTAGACCGCCCGCCGATGCGCCGATGCCGACAACGGGTACACTGGGGTGCTTTTTGGACATGATCACAGGATAGAGCTGTTGTCCAGGTTGGCTAGGGTGAGCTTGGCCTGGGCAATGGCGGTGGCGGAATTGGCGATGGTTGTAAGCGTTCCCTCAACGATGATCCCGCTCTCGGCGGCGATCGGACTTAACCGGGTCAAAGTATTACTGAGCTGCGCGTCATAGGCTCTGAGGCGATCGGGCTGTGCGCGGCTGACGTCGAATTGGGAAGCGAAGATGTAGCGCGCGCGGCCCGAAAGCGTGCGCAGGCGCGACATATAGAGCAAGTTGACGAAGGGCTCACCGTCCTTTCGAAAATTGAGGATCGGAGTTCGGACGCTTACCGCAGCATCGTCCTGCAGGAAGGCACGCAGCCGTGCGCGGCCTTCATGATCCCCGGCATTGCCTTGGAGAACCCGACAGTTGATTCCCGCCAGGTCGACCTGCCGGTAACCGGTAAGCTCCGTGAACCGGGCGTTCACCATGATAAGCTCATTATCGCCTGCAGGATCGCCCAGTGCGAGCGCGACCGGAGAATTCTCGAAGAAGGTAAGAAGTTCCTCCGGGACTGTCAGATCCGACAATTCGATACTCCTGAGGCAAGTGCGATCATAGCGGCGATCTCCTGTGAGAACAGAAAGCAGGGATGGCAGGCGCTGTGCACTATCTGCTGCAACAGGTCGAGACCTGGCGGCCTACCACATACCAGGCGGTGAACCCTTTGCCTGGCCCCTTATTCGGCCAACGAGCGCTGCCACAAGGTGAGCCGGGGGTGAACCCGCCGCCTGTGTCATCGTTTCCTTGCTGGCGGCACTCCAGATTGAACGGCCTTTTCGCGCTCACAGGCCAAAAATGAATCGCAGGAGGCCCATGATCCATCATCTGCACCATCTCAAACTGGAGGATCACCTTGATGCCAACAGCCCAGAGGATTGGGGCGATAGGGTTTGCCGATGGGTTTATGACCGCGGGCAAGCGAGCGATTTCACGACCTTGCGCGAGATAGCTAGACTTTTGCCTGAAGTCCGAGCGGAAAACGCATCGATGGATCTGCGTCTTGGTGAGGCCATCAGACAATCCAGCATTATCCGGTCGAAACCCATGGTGGCTTTAACGTGCAGGCAAGCACGACCCGGCAATGCGGCTAACACCAGATACGAGTTTCCAAAACAGGCATGTCCAGTTGGTTCAGCGCCGCAATAGTAAAGCCGACCATGTCGACTTGATGGTTGACCTGCAGACAAGGATCGTTTCTTGCGGCGCCGCGAAAGCTTAGCTTGAAGAAGTCCGATGATCCCCTCTCCGGCGCCATTCCATCGGTGATGTGAAAATCACCGACGGACATCGCAGCGCATGCCATGACCGGTGCGACCGGCGCTGCTGCACCGAAGACGTGATTACCGTAAGCTTCGCGTTTGTCGCTGATGTAACCGGCCGCGATATACACGATGAAAAAGGTGCCCTGGGCTTTGACCCAGGACACCATCATCATCTCAAGGGTATCGCTTAGAAGCGGTAGCCGAGCATCGCGGCAACTTGATGACGATCAGGCTGAATGCCGGTGCCTTCATAGTGACCATAGTCGGAGTAGCGGTATTCGACACGAGCAAGGAAGCCCGAGACGTTGGTCTCGACACCGGCGCCCAGACGGTAACCGTCCAGCTTGTCGCTGCCGCTAACGATCACAGCGCCGTCGTCATAGCTCGCTGTGACCTTGGCGTTGGTGTAGCCACCCTTTGCATAGACGAGGAAGCCGGGGACCAGTTCGCCGCCGAGGCGAACGCCGGCGTAAAGATCGCGGCCAGTCTTGAGCGATGCACGATCGCCGACGACGAACACGTTATCAGCGCTCTCCTTGACGTTCGAATCCGCATATTCGCCTTCGACACCCAGAACGACGCCCTTGATGTTCTTGTCGAAACCGACGACCCCGCCGAACAGAATGCCATCGTCGCTACCACCGCCGATCGGCGTATCGATACGGACCTTGTCCCAACCGGCCATTGCCGCAACATAGGGCCCATCGAACGGCACATTCGCGTCCTGTGCCATGGCGGGCACTGCTGCCGAGGCGGCCAAGGCGAGAGCGGAGACGGCAAAAAACTTCTTCATCTTAAATTCCTGCTTTTCAGTCATCGGCTTACCGATGCTGGTGAAACCGCCGCCCTGACAAAGAGTTTCATGGAGTGTTGCGCGCAATCCATATTGCGCGGACTTAGTGACATCTTTGCAACACAAATGATCCTTATCTCGATGGCAGCAGGGCAGGGCCTTACCTTGATCCATGTCGTCGTTGGCCCTGAGCACGAGTGAGAAAGCGTCGATCGCCCCCATCGAAATGCTGCAGGTGCAGGTAACCGAGATGCGCACCCTGCATCCGCGCCAGCGGCAATCCCTCACCGCATCGAAGGGCTTTTCCGTTATGCAATTAGCGCGGCAAAGAACAGGGCTTGTAAATCGCTGCGGGCAGGCGCCGTAAGGAGCGTTGATTGAACGCGCCGGGAGAGGAAGTGTGGATGTGTTCGCGAGTGCCGCAATAGCTTAAGGGCGGCATCCGGGTGTCGAGAATTGGCAGCCGAGGTAAAAGTAGGGTCGGCACTTGCAAAAGCTGCGTCGCTTGCCGACAAACTTGTCGATGGAGCAGGCCAGGACGACCTCACCGGGGGATCTTGCCAGCTTCCCTCCCTTGATCGAGACGCGAATAAACCAGAACCTTGGCCGGCGAGGGAAGCGATCAAATCAGCAGAACAACCCGATTGCAAAACGCCTGTTGATCGATGGCCACCATTCGGTGACTAAAAATCGCAGCTCACGAATTTAGACCGCAACTTTTCCCCGAGAAGGAGCGAACAGCAATGTGAAGGGGCAACCGCTGCACCTTCGGCCACGATCCATGCTGGAGCATTGCAATGAAAATCGGGAAGAACATCGTCACGTCGCTGGCATTTGGCCTATCGCTGGCCGCAGTGCCCACGCACAGTTTCGCCGCTTTGCCTCAAGGCGCCAAGGCGCCCGACTTTGCGCTGAGCGCTGCACTTGCCGGCAAGGAGTTCAGACTTTCGCTCCAAAAAGAGCTCAAGAAGGGGCCGGTCGTGCTCTATTTCTTCCCCGCCGCGTTCACTTCAGGCTGCACCGTGGAGGCCCACCTCTTCGCGAAAGCGACGGGCGATTTCAACAAGCTGGGCGCCAGCGTCATTGGCGTCACCGCGGGCAATGTGGAGCGCGTGACAGAGTTTTCAAAGTCGGAATGCCGAAACAGGTTCGCCGTGGCCGCCGATCCGGGCGCCAAGGTGGCAACGAAGTTCGACACGACAATGCAGGCCGCGAAACGAACGATTTCTAATCGGACGTCTTTCGTGATCGCACCCAACGGCACCATTCTGCTAAGCTATACCGACATGAACCCGCAGGCGCATATCGCGAAGACATTGGCCGCAGTCCGCGCGTGGAAAGCCAGGCATGGCTGATCAGCCCTCCGTCACCGCCCCTTCTGTCGCTTGCGAGACCTCACCATGCTTGTTGCCCTGATATCCGCTTTCCTCGGCGGATTGATCCTGAACCTTATGCCGTGCGTTTTTCCTATCATCTCCCTGAAGGCCTTCGGGCTCGCGCGGCAGGGGGGTGATCTCAAGCGGATGCGGCAGGAAGGGGTGGCTTTTTTCGCTGGCACATTGCTGGCAATGTTGGCCCTGGCCGCCGCGTTAATCGCGCTTCGGGCCAGTGGGCAAGCGGTGGGATGGGGTTTCCAGCTTCAGTCTCCCCTGGTTGTCGCACTGCTTGCGCTCGTGTTGCTTGGTTCTGCGCTTAACCTCGCCGGCATGTTCGAGTTCGGGCTCAGCGTCCAGCGTCTGGGGCAGGCGGCCGACGGGAAGGGCGGGCTCCTGGGTGCCGGACTGACCGGCGCGTTGGCCGTCGTCGTAGCAACGCCGTGCGCCGGGCCCTTTATGGCCGGGGCCATCGGTTTTGCACTGGTTCAGCCACCACTGGCCGCGCTCGAAGTTTTTGCCGCGCTGGGGGCGGGCGTCGCTGCGCCCTTCACGCTGCTCTCCTTCAGTCCGGCGCTCGCTCGGCGCTTGCCACGTCCCGGCGCTTGGATGACGACGCTGAAACAGGCACTTGCCTTTCCGATGCTTGCAGCGGCGGCCTGGCTGCTTTGGGTGCTGGCACAGCAGACCGGCAGCACTGGCCTAGCTGTGATGCTGGGCTGCGCGCTTCTGCTGGCATCTACCTGCTGGATCTACGGCATCGCGCAAAGGCGCAGCATGACCGGCCGCCCCGCCGAGCGCCTTTACGGCCTCACCCTGTTAGGGCTGGCAAGCATTGCAGCCCTCTGCGCCTCTCCGGGCGGCGCGCTTCGCAAGCCGCATACCCCGGCACAGGCACAGGCACAGGCCAGCTCGAGGCCCCTTGAAAGCAAGCCGGTACCGTGGTCGCCCGAAGCCGTCGCGCGGGAACGTGCCGCGCGGCATCCTGTCTTCGTCGACTTCTCCGCTGAATGGTGTCTGACCTGCAAGGTCAACGAGAAAGCCGTGCTCTCTACATCTGCGTTCAAGGCAGCCATCGCCCGCACGGGTACAACCTACATGGTCGCGGACTCGACCAATTATGATCCGCGCATCGAGCAGGCTATGATGGCTCTAGGCCGATCCGGGCTGCCGCTTTACCTCGTCTACCCCGCGAAGGGTGGCGACCCGGTTGTGTTGCCGCAAGTATTGGATACGGCGACGGTCCTAACGGCCATGGAAGCGGCGTCGGGCAAGAAGGTTTGACGAATGACAGAGCGAACCCCTGCCTCCAGACGGATCGTCGCGCCGGCGTGACCGATCCGCTCCCCCTTGAGCATGCATGGCCCAGTCTGATGCGGCGTGCGCAGGATGGCGACCAACAAGCCTACCGACTTCTTCTGCGCGCGCTGGTGCCTGTCCTGCGAGCGCGTGTCCGCCGCCGTATCTTCGATGACGTTCTGGCGGAAGACGTGGTGCAGGACGTGCTGATCACAATCCACCGATTGCGCCATACTTACGATCCCGAAATGCCGCTGCTGCCGTGGGTGTCGGCTATCATCTCTGCACGTTCCGTAGACGCCTTGCGGCGGCAGGGTCGCTCGCGGAACCGCGAGGTTGGTGATGACGAGGCACTTGGTGGCAGTGCCGATATCCCGGCGTCGGCCGCCTTCGCAAACCTTCATGCGCAACGGGATCTCGCGCGCATGCTGAGCATCCTACCCAAAAGGCAACGACAAATGGTGGAACTGGTGAAACTGCAGGAATTGTCTCTCACCGATGCGGCGCAGGAAAGCCGGCTCTCCGTTTCCGCCGTCAAATCCTTACTGCACCGGGCGCTAATGCGGTTGCGCGAACATGGAAAGCAGACCCATGGTTGATCATGACACCCTGATCGATAGGCTTTGCGAGGAAGCCGCACCGGTGCGCCGGGTGGCGTCGATATGGCGCCGAACGCTCGTTTGGGTTCCTGTCGCTCTAGCGCTAGGCTACTTGGCGAGCGGCTTGGTTCATCGCACAGCGACGGACTGGCACGCACCGATGGCGGGCATCGCCGCTGTCAATATCGGTCTTTCCTTGGCATTCGGCCTCGCCGCTTTCGCAGCCGCCTTGTCCATGAGTATTGCCGGCAGCATCGCACGGATAAAGATATGGGGCTTGGCGATCATTGGGGGCTGGCTGGCTTTGTCTGCGTATAGCATCGGTATTTCCGCGCAGCGAGCAGAACACTCGGGCGAAGGAAGCTATTGCTTCACCTTCGTTGTAATCGCAGGAGTTCCTATGGTCGCCGTCGCCATTTTGGCGCTGAGGCGAACCAGGTCGCTTCGCCCCGTCCGATCCTTGGGGCTCGCCGGAACCGGCATTGCATTTCTTTCATTCGGGCTGCTGGCCTTTTGCCATCCGGTCGCGCTGTCGGCGGCAGACTTCGTTGGCCACTTAGCGGCAGGCCTCTCCCTGGCCGGGTTAACGATCGCAATCGGGCTCAAAGCAGTCAAAGTATGATGGCTGCAAGCGTTCTCGACATTCGGCAGGCTGGTTGCCGTGGCCATAAACCTACCACGACCGGCCCATAGCGCCTTGGCCGGAGCAGACCTTTCGCTGACATATTCGGCGTCGAACGCTTCCATTTTGTCTGCTAAAACTATGACGATCTCGTTCTCCCTCGCAGGCGAGCCCACACTCGTGACCGACACAGTATCGGTCTCGGACAGGCCATTGCTGTCGCTTTTGCCGAGGCTGGCGTCGACGTGGCTCTTGCCGGTCGTAGCCAGCCTACCGGGTCGGCTCGATTAACACCTATGAAAATTATGGCGAGCCGCGAAACGTCTTGCTTACACTTCGCGCCGGTTACTGATGCATTCGGCGCCTTGTCGGCCATTTATGCCCTGGACGGACAAGGCGCTCGTTCAGCAGATAAATAGCGGAGCTTCGGCATCCATAGAGTACAAACGGGAGCCATTCACAGGGGAGTTCTGAACCTGAGCATCGGGATTTGACGTCCGAACGACGACAAACGGTCGGCATCATTGAGGGCGAACGACAGGTATGGGACTTTGCGCTCTGTCCGCTTCGGAGCCGCGATAATGGGATAGCGGTCGTTCTCGCCTTAGGATGCTGATTTCAAATTCAGCCAAAATAGCCGCCGTTCGGGCGGCCGCTCAGCATCCCTGAGAGCCGCCGTACATTCAACTCGCCAGCTACGGCGACCGCTAGCTCGTTCGCCGCCTCCGTTCGGCACAACCCCGCCACTGGATCTCGGCGAAGGCATGATCGGGCCGCTACGCTACTACTTTTCTCCGATAAACTTTGCGCGCGCCAATGGTCCAGCGGGGGGCAGGAATGGTAATACCGCCGAAGTGAACTTCCTTCACTACCCAGCTTAAGCTCAAACAATCGGCGCGACCGCCGCCGATTTCACGCTCGCCGGCGGGAAGCGCGCGCGACTAGGTCGCCTGAAGCCAAACATGCCAAAGGTCGATGGCACCCGGGGCATTGTCGGGCGGCGATTTGTGGTTAAAATTAAAGCCGCGCCCATGCCGCGAGCACCCGACATCGATTGTGTTGCCGAGCGCGACTGGTCCCATCTCGACGTTGTAGGTCTCGGCGTGGCCCTCTTGTCCAAAATAGACCGAAAGTTTCGTGGATATCGTCGAACCGTCCCGAACATAGCCGAGCATGAATGCCTCGCGGGCGCCCCAGCCATATTCTCCAATGAGAAAGCGGCGCACGCCCTGCGAACAGTACATCGCCTCGGTCTTGGTGTTTGCCTAGCAGCTTGGCTTCGGCCACCAACGGAAACCGGGCGGATCGACAGGTGAGCCAAATCGAAAGATCGGGCTGCTTTTCAAGATGCGAGCCGTCGAAACTGATGCATTCGTCGCTGCGTCCGACGCAGCGGACAAGACTGCGCCATAAGCCTGTATCATCGTCAGCCTCGTCCACCATCGCGTTGAGCCGGCTTACCAACAGTGCCGTGACTTCGGGCTCGGATCCGGTTTCTACCGTATCGGGCCATTCGTCGCGGACGTGCGCGAAGGCGGCCGCCAGGGTCTCGGCGAGCACGATCATGATCGGTGCGGCGATCGACGGCAAGGGAAGGTCGAGGCCGCGCGTCAGTTCGGCGACCTGATCCGGCCGCGGCGTCAGCACGGATTCGCTCATGCTGCGTCTTTTCCCGTGATGAAGTCGAGTTCGTTCCAGACAATATGCTGCGCTAGGAGCCGCGCCTGCGTCGCAGTCCAATAGCGCTGCTGAGCAAGTCGCGCGACGAAAAGAACTTCGGGAGCGGCGTGCAAAACCATTTCGGTTGCCGCGCTCGCGTCGGCGAGAGCAAGCAGGCCCTCCCATTGGCCGGGCAGACCGGTCGAGGGCGTGCTGCCGGCCCGCTCGATATGGATCCCGCACCATGGCGAAAGGGATCGGGTTTGTATCGGCTTTGCCGTGACCACCGTACCGAACCGCTTCGCCCAAGGCGCGAGCTCTCGCTCGAGCTTCGCGCAAAAGTCCGTCAAGTCTCGGGGATGTGCTTGCGCGGAGACCTTCGCGGCGGTGAACGGCGCGTTGTAGCCGAGAGTGTCGGAAATGACCTGGAGATCGGCTGAGCACAGACCGTAGAGTTTGGCGACCCATTGATCGACATCGCTCCACGATGCTCTATCCGCCGCAAGGTCTTCGAAGAGCGAGCAGAGTTCGGCGGACTGGGCCTCGCTGAACCGGCGCAGGTCGGGAACGGGAAGCCGGCTGAGCGCGGCCTTCTCGACGACATCGCGTTCGAACCCGAACTTCCCGCTCGTGATCAGCGCAAACCACAAAGTGAAACGACTGCCCAGTATGGGGCGAGAAACCGAACCAGCGTCTGGCTGGATCCAAGGGTGCCCGTGCTGAAGCCGTAGAAGCTCTCATTATAGGCCGCAGCTTTCGCGGTCACGCCAACACGCAATCTTTCGCGTCCGGCCGGCGGTGACTGATGCACGAGCGCGATCGGACCTCCGAAGAGCGCCGGATCTCTCGGATCGTGGATCCGGCGATGCTGGAATGGGAACAATCGGTTGATGTCGATCAGAATGTTATCGAGGCTGTCGGCCGTGATGTCGGGAAGGCCGTGCAGGTAGTCCGCCGGCGCCCCTGGCTTGCCATCGCCGTACTTGCGGATGCGGCTGCTCGGCTTAAGCGTCTGGTAGCCATTGCCGGCACCGGTCAGGTATCCCGTCGGCGACCCGCCGACGAGATCGCTCCACAACTCGGCGAGCGTCGAAAACCCCTTGCGTCTGATGCGTTCGACCAGCGAGAGGTCCGCCTTGGTGCCGCGGAACAGGATTTTCAGCAATTCGGGCGTGCGGGCCAAGTCCTCGGTGGCTATGATCTCGGCGGCATGGGCGTCGACGCGCATGCTGCCGGCCACATTGAGCGATGATTCCAGGCGCGGGCTGATCAGGCGGAATCCCGCGCTCGGACCTGGGACGCGATTGGCCGCGAGCAGCAAGCAAAAGGGTGCGTCGATCTCGGGCCATGATCGGGTATGGCTTACCCTACAGCATGGCCAAGATCATCGCATCTCGGTCGATGAGAAAATGTGCACTCAGGTCACGGGCGCGATCAAAACCGCGCCCATTAGGTGCCGGATCAGGGATGCGACGCTGCTCAATCGCCCCGGGAGTACCTGTTATCCTGCTGAATATGGACAAGCTGATACGTCTGCCTCAGCCCCCACGATCCACACCACAGCCCTTTTACCCATAGACCAGTGGATGGGGTCCGCGGGTTCCTCCATGTCAGGATTCCGTACGCAAGCGCCCGAAATCCTTGGGCGAGTTGTCATCCGCAGAGACTTCGCCGAATGGCTGATTCAACCGAGAGCTGCCATTCGCAAGCGTTCCGGAAAGGATGGTGAAACAAGAAAGTCGCTAAGCCAGGGCTGCGAGGCATGCCGCTAGGGTGTGAAGTCGCTCGCTAGGAGAAGATTCCTAGGCGACGGGCTTTGGTGCCCGTTGAGGCTTTGGAATTAAGTACGGCCTCTGCAGTGCGGAACTTAATTACAAGTCTCGGTCAGTCGGCCTGGAGGGCAAGTAGGCCGCCTGAACCGACAATCTGACTTGGGGTGAAGCGCTCGGCAACTGCACTATCGAAACATCGAGATCAGGTCATGCCGGAGAGACCGGAGGCCCGGCGTGCCGGGCCTCCCACCAATCAATAATCCATCGCCGGCATCGGCGCGGATTTCTCCTCCTTCGGCACCTCAGCGACGAGCGCCTCGGTGGTGATGAGGAGCGAAGCGACCGAGGCGGCGTCCTGCAGCGCCGTGCGCACCACTTTCGCCGGATCGATCACGCCCGCCTGGACGAGATCCTGATACTCAGCGGTGGCGGCATTGAAGCCCCAGTTGTAGTCGGAGCTTTCGAGCAGCTTGCCGACGATATAGGCGCCATCCTCACCGGCGTTCTCGGCGATCTGCCGAGCGGGCGCACGCAACGCCCGGCGGATGATGTCGATACCGGACTGCTGGTCGTCATTGGCGGCCTTCAATCCATCCAGCGCCTTGATTGCGCGGAGCAGCGCGATGCCGCCGCCCGGCAGGATGCCTTCCTCGACCGCGGCCCGCGTCGCATGGAGCGCGTCGTCGACGCGGTCCTTCTTCTCCTTGACCTCGACCTCGGTTGCGCCGCCGACGCGGATCACCGCGACACCGCCGACGAGCTTGGCCACGCGCTCCTGCAACTTCTCGCGGTCATAGTCGGACGTGGTGGTCTCGATCTGCTGGCGCAGCTGCGCGACGCGGCCATCGATATCGTCCTTCTGGCCCACCCCGTCGATGATCGTCGTATTATCCTTGTCGATCGTCACCTTCTTGGCGCGGCCGAGCATGTTGATCGTGACATGCTCAAGCTTGATGCCCAGATCTTCGGAGACCGCATTGCCGCCGGTCAGGATCGCAATATCCTCCAGCATAGCCTTGCGGCGATCGCCGAAGCCCGGCGCCTTGACCGCGGCAATCTTGAGTCCGCCGCGCAGCTTGTTGACGACGAGCGTAGCGAGCGCCTCGCCCTCGACATCCTCGGCGATGATCAGCAGCGGCCGGCCGGACTGGACGACCTTCTCGAGCAGCGGCACGAGCGCCTGCAGGTTCGAAAGCTTCTTCTCGTGGATTAGGATGTACGGATCGTCGAGCTCGACCTTGAGCTTCTCAGCATTGGTGATGAAGTAGGGCGAGAGATAGCCGCGGTCGAACTGCATGCCCTCGACCGTCTCGAGCTCGGTTTCGAGGCTCTTGGCTTCCTCGACGGTGATCACGCCTTCGTTGCCGACCTTCTCCATCGCTTCCGCCAGGATGCGCCCGACCTCCTCGTCGCCGTTAGCCGAGATGGTCGCGACCTGCGCGATCTCGCTGTTGGCGCCCACCTTCTTGGCGCGGGCTTCGAGGTCCTTGACGACCGCGCCGACGGCCAGGTCGATGCCACGCTTGACGTCCATCGGGTTCATGCCAGCGGCGACGGCCTTCGAGCCCTCGCGCACGATCGCCTGGGCGAGAACGGTCGCGGTGGTGGTGCCGTCACCGGCCTTGTCGTTCTGCTTGTTCGCGACCTCGCGCAGCATCTGCGCGCCCATATTCTCGAACTTGTCGGCGAGCTCGATCTCCTTGGCGACGGTAACGCCGTCCTTGGTGATGCGGGGAGCCCCGAACGACTTCTCGATGACGACATTGCGGCCCTTGGGACCCAGCGTCACCTTGACGGCGTTGGCCAGCGTATCGACGCCGCGCAGCATGCGGTCGCGCGCGTCCGACGCGAACTTCACTTCCTTGGCAGCCATCGCTGCTACTCCTTTCTAATGTCCTTCCTGATGGTTAGAGGGATGGCAGGCGGGATCAGGCCGCCTGCTTGAGAGGCACGATGTTGTCGATCACGCCGAGGATGTCGCTTTCCTTCATGATGAGCACATCCTCGCCGTCGACATTGACCTCGGTGCCCGACCATTTGCCGAACAGGATGCGGTCGCCGGCTTTGACGGACAGCTCGACAAGCGCTCCGTTATCGTCCCGCGCGCCGGGCCCAACGGCCACGACTTCACCTTCCTGCGGCTTTTCCTTGGCGGTGTCGGGAATGATGATGCCGCCCGAGGTCTTTTCCTCGGCTTCGATGCGGCGGACGACCACACGGTCGTGCAAGGGGCGGAAATGCATGCATAACCTCCAGATGCAAAACAGGTTGCGATGTCCCTGCCGTTCATCTGAACGACAGGTTCGCGTGAACTAGGAAAAGAGATTTTCGGGTTCAAGAGGGCGAAAGAAATTTTTTGGCACTCATCTCCCCCGAGTGCCAATCCAGCCCTTCCAACAACATGGCCGACATCTTCCCTCTTGACGCGACTCAGACCAGCACCAAAATCTCGAGCCGCGTGCGGCACTGCCCGCGCATGAGAAAGGAGCGACACAAGGAAAGGAGCCACGGCTATGTCGCAGCCATTTTCCCGTTACTTGCACCCCTTCGATGTTGCGGATCATCCGAGCCTGGAGCCGGAGGTAAAACGCGCCATCCTCGCCTCCTGGGCGTCCGACCGATCTGCGGTGAAGGACCAGCCGGCGATGCGAAAGCCGCCCGGCGCCAAGCGCGCCGTCCCGATCGATGAGGTCTTCGCCGCCATTCGATCGCTCGATGAGCCACGTACTGACGGCCGACCGCTGCAATGAACGATCGCGGTTTCATTGCGCAGCTGGAGGGCTACGGTCTCACCACCGCCGAGATCCATTATTACCGGCCCGATGCGCCGTCGCTTCTCCAGCTGTTCATCTGGCAGGAATATGATCTTGCGCCCGATTTCCCCGTGCTGTTCGATTTCCTCGACCATTGGCGGCGCGAGATCGACGCCGCGCTCCATTCGGTCCTGATCGCCCATGGCCGGCTGATCGGACCCACCGAATGGCGCGTGGTTGATGGCATCATCCCGCTCCCATGACAGGCGGTCTTGGCGAGCGCTGGCGCCGGCGAGGCGGACGGACGGTCGGCCTCGTCCTTGCCTTCGACCCCATCACGGAATTCGCGCTCACGCTGCTGTCGGTGCCGCCCGATGAGCTGGAAGCGTTGGGCTGGAGCTTCGCCGACCGCAAGCGGCTCCTCGATCATTTCCTGCGATCCGGCAAGGCAGCGCAGCGGGTGCCCCGCGATGCGCTGGGGCAAAGCCTGATCACGCTGCGGCTGCCTCGGCGGGACCTTGCACCGCTTCAGCGTTTCGCCCGCCGCGAACTGCCCAAGGCCGCGTCCAACGCCGCCATGCTGGGCCGGGTGCTTCGGGTGCTCGACGAGGCCGCATAGCGGCTGATTCAGCCACCCAGAAACGGCGCGGCCGCGAGACCGTCGAAGACGAACTGGACAGCGAGGCCGGCGAGAAGCACGCCGGAGATGCGGCCCACTACGTCGGCTCCGGTGCCCCCGAGCAACAGGACAAGGCGGTCGGCTGCGAGCATCGCGAGCCAGGTCAAGACGATGCAAACGACGATCATCGCGAGCACGCCGCCCCCTTCAATCCAGTTCCCGGTACGGCCCATGACGAGCACGGCGGCCGAAAGGCTGCCTGGACCCGCGATCAAGGGAAATGCCAGTGGAAAGACCGCGATGTCGCCAGGCCCTTCGGCTTCCCGGCGCTCCCCCTCGCTGATCGACGAGAGTCCGGGGCTGGAGAAGGTGAGGGTCAAAGCTTGGAGGAAAAGGAGCACGCCGCCGGCCACCCGGAACGCGGGCAGCGAGATGTGCAGGAGCGAAAGAACGACGCCGCCCGCCACCGCGAACAGCAGCAGCACGCCGGCGGCGATAGTGACCGAGCGCGTGGCGAGGCTGATCCGCTCTCTACGGTGAATCCCGGCCGTCAGGCCTGCGAAAACCACCGCCGCCTCGATCGGGCCGATCGTGACGAGCAGGGTGATGAAGCTTGAGAGGATGCTGGCTGATATGTGCATGGGTTAGGCAAGGGAAAACTTGCATAAGGGAGCGGCACTTACGCCGCTCCCTTATGCCTCAGGTGGCTTTGAATGAACTGCCGGGATGCCGACAGCAGGCTGCGTCATGTGCGATGCATCCCGTCAATTCGGTTCGGGTGGGCGACAGTCGCCGGCGGCGCTTCGCGGCAGTCACCGGAGCTGTTCGATACGACCTTCGGTTGCTCCCCCGAGCCGACAGAGGTGACCTGAACGCTTCGGCTGTAGGTGCTTTTTCCGTTGATCGTCGAGACGAAACTGTAGCTGACGGTCCTCAGAGGCAGGCTGCGCAACGCCGTCAGTTCGATCTTCCCGTCTCCGGCCATTGCCGGGAGCGGCAAGGCGCGGACCTGGCGCATCATCACGTCGCTCTGCCGGTACATGTCGGCCGCGATCCGATCGAACAGCGCGAATGGGGCCGGCTCGAACGGATCGAGCCAGGCGATCGGTGCCACGCTGGAGGCAGGCGCGACCGTGATCTTGGGCGCGATATCTCCCTCATATTCTATGCGGTCGACCCTACCGTCAGGCAGACCGACCTTCATCACATGGCTGCCATGGCTCGCCGCCAGCGCAGTACCGATGGCGGCGACCGCCGCCACGCCGGCCAGGACGGCTGTACGAATTTTTCGCATCAATCGTATCCTCTGATCATGGTGAATGTGAAAATGCCTTTCCCCCGCCGCCAACCGCGGTTCCCGAGCCCCGGGGCGCTATCAAGCGTAGCCGGATACCGGCTGCAGCATCGCGCGTGCGGACCCGTCGGCCAGCGACACAGCACCGGCGCCGGTTCCGCTGGCAGGCGACTGGGAAGCGGATGCCGGCGACCCGGCGCGCCATGGATCGAGAAGTCCAATCCCTGGCGCCGGCAGTAGTCCGCTGCGGTCTCTAGGTCGGGAAAGCGCAGATCGATCGTCTCGAGCGGATCGCCGCCGCCGGTCCATCCGGTCAAGGCATCGGCCACTGGCCGCCAGCGCGGCGCAAAGCGCACCCGCCATTGCCCGCGCCTGCCCCGTCCGCCCTGGTTGGTCGCGCGGGGCACCGGCTCGATCACGGCCTGTGCATCTAGCGGAAGCGCGCTCGCCGCGCATGGCCCAACGTGGTTATCGTTGGCGATTGGCCCGGGACCGAAGTCCCGGGCCAGGCCGTCAGGCCGCCTTGCCATTGACCGGGATGCGGCGGACATTTTCGTTCGCCGCCTCCGTCTTCGGCAGGGTGACTGTCAACACTCCGTTCCTGAAGGTTGCGGCGGCGTGGTCACGGTCGATACCCTGCGGCAGTCCGATACGCCGTTCGAAGCGGCCGTAGCTGCGCTCGGTATAACCGCGGTCCTTGTCCTCGACTTCGGACCGCTTCTCGCCCCGGAGCGTGAGCACACCATCTTCGACGGAAATCTCCACGTCCTTCTCGTCGAGACCCGGCAGTTCCGCCGTGACGCGGATTTCCTTGTCGGTCTCGCCGAGTTCGACATGGGGCCAGTCGGCAGCGCGGTCGAACCCAGCCAATGCGGGTACGCCGAAGCCGCGGAAGACGTCGTCGAACAGCCGGTTGACCTCGCGGTGGAGCGAGAGCAGCGGGTGGGTATCACTGTCGCGGCCGCGCTCGGCGCTGACCGGGACGGGGAGCCGATTTTCCTGCCGGCTCCAGGGAATGAGATCACGAATTGCCATGATTGTCATCTCCTTTTCTGGCTGGAATGAGCAAGGCCTGCCGGCCCGCCAAGGGCGCGCCGGCAAACCTTTTGGTTAAGAATCAGGCCGCTTCGCGGGCCTCATCCCTGGGTGCTTCGATCTGATCCTGGGCAACCTTGCCGCCAGCGATCTCGATCCGTCGCGGCTTCATCGCCTCGGGCACCACGCGCTTGAGAGCGATGCTCAGCAGGCCGTTCTCGAAGCGGGCATCGCCAGCTTCCACGAAGTCGGCTAGCTGGAAGCGCCGCTCGAACGCGCGTGCGGCGATGCCGCGATGCAGATACTCGCCCTGTCCATCGTCCTCGGCACGCTTGCCGGTCACGGTGAGTAGGTTCTGCTGGGCCACCACCTCGATGTGCTCGGGGCGGAAGCCGGCGACCGCCAGCGTGATGCGATAGCTGTCGTCGCCTTCCCTCAGAATATCGAAGGGTGGATAGCCGTCGTCTTCACGCGCGCCGGCTTCGAGCAGGTTGAACAGCCGATCGAAGCCCACGGTCGAACGCCGATAAGGTGCAAAGTCAAAAGCAGTGGTTCTCATTTCCAAATCCTCCTGATTGAGCAATTCGGGCATGAGAAACGCCGGAGAGAGCCGGCGCTCTCAATGTCCACCGGACCCGGTTTCCAGCGTCCGGCGAGGAAAATCTAGGAAGCACAAAACGGGTTTCAAGAGGCATTTTTTCGGTTGGCCCGCCGTTTCGCCTCCTGCCCTCAGGCGATCCAACTAGCCGCCTAAAACCATGTGAAATCGCCCCATTGATCCATAGGCGCGGTATGATCATCGGCCGGAATGGCGTGATTTTGGTACCCGATGGGTGATGTCGACGTCGAATGGGAGGGGCGCCATGCGTCGAGCGGCGGCCGGCGGAACTAAGACGAGCTTTGGTGCGCCAAGACGCTCGCGTGCTTCTAACGTTCTGACTGTGATCCGCCGGATACTTCCGTCGGGTTCGGCCTCCTTCAGGCTATGAGGATATAGACCGCGCTCAGCCCGCGCTTGCGAGGAGAACCGGGATCATACCGGCTTTGAAGCGGAATGTCCGTCGTCAGAACATTTGGCACAACTCGCGGCGTAAATTAGCGGAGTGCAGGCCTCGTCTGGGGGTTGATGTTAGGCGGCGAGCTGCGGTGTTGCAAGCGCGGGTGCTCGATGGTCTGGCGTTTGATCCTTTCGCGTTGTTTGATGATGGCTGGTGCCCTGCCGAAGTAGGCGTCGGCAGGCGTCACATTGTTCAGGCTCTCGTGGTAACGCTGGTGGTTGTAATGCTCGACGAAGGCCTCGATCTGGGCCTCGAGGTCGCCGGATAGGAAGTAATTTTCCAGCAGGATGCGGTTCTTCAGGGTCTGGGAATGCATCGGTGCGCCGCGCACATGGCTCATCTTCTGGGCCTCAATGTATTCAGCCAGTTCGCCGGCGATGTAGCTGGGGCCGTTGTCGCTGAACAGTCTGGGTTTGTGCAGCACCGTGGCGCTGTCACAGCCCGAGGCCTTGAGGGCGAGGTGCAGTTATCGGTGACATCCTCGGCGCGCATGTTGGTGCACAGTTTCCAGGGGATGATGTAGCGCGAGAAGTCGTCGAGCACGGTAGACAGATACATCCAGCCCCATCCGATGATCTTGAAGTAGGTGAAGTCGGTTTGCCACATTTCGTTCGGGCGGGTGGTCTTCATATGGAACGCATCGGCGGCCTTGATCACGACATAGGCTGGACTGGTGATCAGGTCGTGGGCCTTGAGCAGGCGGTAAACCGTGGATTCTGACACGAAGTAGCGCCTCTCGTCGGTGAACCGCACCACCAGTTCGCGCGGGCTGAGATCGGTCGCGTCAGCTTCCAGTGCCATCTCGATGATCTGGTCCTGGATGTCTTCGCCGATGCGCATGAGCGCGAACCTGTTCGCCGCGCAGCTGCGCAGCGGGACTTTGGTCGAGGTGGTCGAGGCCACGCTCGCCCGCCACGGGCTTGCGCCGGGCGATCTAGAGCTCGAAATAACCGAGACGATCGCACTCCGTCATGAGGACAAGGACCTGGCGCCACTGCTGAGCCTCTGTGACCGTGGGGTCGGCATCGCGTTCGACGATTTCGGCACGGGCTTCGCGTCGCTCAGCGCACTCATGGACTTTCCGCTCACCCGCCTCAAAATCGATCAGAGCTTCGTGCGCGATGTGTGCAGCAACCGCCACAGCGAAACGATCGTGCGCAGCGTCATCACCATCGGCCGCAGCCTCGGGTCGGACGTCATCGCCGAGGGCATCGAGACCGAGGAGCAGATTGCCCGTCTGCGCGAGTGACGCTGCGCTTCGGGCCAGGGCTATTTCTATGTCAGCCCGGTATCGGCAAACGACTTCGCTCGTACCTTTCTGGGAGATGCTCCTGGCGCCGATACTCGGATCGCGCGTTGGTCTGAGGGCGCCGATCGGCAGGGCCGACGACCAGCTGTTACACGATGCGCGGACGATCGCTTTTGACAGACTTGGACGTTCGCGGCGACCGGCGCGAACGACGTAATGGTCGGAGGCTGCTGCCTGCGTGAACGACCGAAAATGGGACGCGTTGCCGCCAAAGGGTTTGCTGCACACGGAGCGGCAGCTTCTGGCGACAGCTGCCGTTGGAGGCTCGACCCGTTAACGGCGCATGTTGGTCGCGACCTGCCGGTCAGCGGACCTTCCGCACCTCGGAAACTGAAATCCGGTGCTGAGGGTCTGAAATGTCGAAGGGTCGTCTAATCGCGCGTCATAGAGCAAGTCCTTTCTGTGCCTAGTTGATATTCAGCATCATGGCGCTATCGCTGTATGCCGGGAGCAGGGTCGTCTTCGCGGTCGGCATGAGCCGCCGCATGATGGGCTTCGCGGGAAGAGCCTTCCAATGTTTCGGGCGCACTCGGCTTAAATAGCTGTGCAACCCTTCGAGCGGAATGGCTCGGCCCACGTCCCCGGCAGGGACATGACGCCGGCGTTCAGATCATGAACGCCAAGGAAAAATGAGCAAAACGCGGGCAGTCATGCTATTGCAACTATGGCTGGATCGAAGAGTTCGCCCGATTTGAGCATAGTATGCATAATGACGGCCAGTTTGCGGGCAACGGCGACCGCAGCGCGCTTGAAGCCAATCCGTTCCCTGAGCTTCAGACCCCACTCTCGCAGACCGCTATCGGCCTGGCTGCGGGTGAGAACAGTCACCGCCGCCTCGTAAAGTAATCCGCGAAGGTGCTTGTCGCCGCGCCCGGGAATATGGCCGTCGTAGTCGATCTCACCCGATTGATAACGTCGGGTCGTCAGCCCGAGCCAAGCTCCCACTGACCGGGATTTCCTGAAGTTTGCCGGATCTTCAATGGCCGCCATGAACGAAGTGGCAGTGATGCTACCGACCCCTGGGATCGACATCAGGATCTGACAGTCTTGGCTTTGCCGCGCCTCACTAATTAACTGGCGGCTCAGTTCAGCCACATGCTGACGCAGGCTGCGCCAGCTTTCGAGAAGGGGCAGAATGATCCGAGCCAGAGATGCCTCATCCGCCAATAGATCCCGGACATTCTTCTCGAAGACGCTTCCTCAGCCCGCGGCGCCTGGCCGAAGACATGGACCTGCGCCACCTGTCGCGCGCTACGCAGCGCAACTATCTGCGGGATGTGGCACGGTTCGCCACTTGGCTGGGCCGTCCTCCCGCACTCGATCGCCTGGCCGTGCCTGATGGGCACAATCCAGAAAGCCACTCATATGGAAGGGGATGTTGTCGCCAACATCACTCATGAGCCGACCCCGGACCTTGTCCCATGTGGCAAGTGCGACATGAAAGTCAGGCTCACCAACGATGAGCACGGGCTGCCTCTTATCCGCAAACCATTTATAGGTTCCACCCTTCGCCCGACGGACAGATTCGAGCAGGTAGTTACCTAAGGAGCCGACCAGACCATCGATCTCTGTTGCACCGAGCTCCCCAACATATTGATGAGCCTCGGCAAGCATCTGCTCGACTAGCGAAAGCTTGAAATCGAGTAATCCAATGTTCCACCAGGGCGCGATTGAGACATTGAAACAGCTCGCTCGGCCGCCGATCGAACGTCTTGCATTAGTTCGTCCACGAATATCTCCAGTATTCTGATACGCCGATTTTGCACTAACTGAAAAGTCCGCTGGACCTATCGCCATGTCGTAATGACGCGCGGCTATCCGAAGGGCGGCGGTGTGGAGGGCGAGACCCGCCTTACGCGCGTCTGGCGCGGCTTCGACCGACGGACCATCCAGCATGAGCACTTCGGCGCAAATCGTGTCGCCGTCTTCGCGATCGATGTTTCGGAGGCGGCGGTATGAGCATCTTCGACACGGACACTATCACGACCATCGACGCTGTTAAGCGAAAGGAGGTCGCCCCCTCGCGGAAAGGACGACCTCTATAACCGGGGGGCACCCGATTATGCAGCGATCTTAGATGGAAGACCGTGAACGGCTCAATATCTCGATGGGATGTTTGCTTTAGCTCTTAAGGATGCACGGCACCAAGTGAAACGAACGATTTACCACGCGACATGAGCAATGAGACAAACGAAAAGAGGCCGCCCTCCGCAAAAGGGGCGACCTCTAAACGGTGTGGCCGGGGGAGAGTCCGCCACCGTGGCGCCATCGCAAGATGGCACTGCAATAATACCTCAAAAGGGCTAGCGGTTCCGAACCTCCTGCATCACCCGTCTTCAGCCGGGGCGGTTTCATCGGGGGCCTGGCTGACGGGGCGGCTGGCGACCGGAGGTTCCCTCGCGCCGGGCACGTCGGTGACGCGAGAAAGTAGATTTCCGTCAGCTGCATCAGCAACCATGCTTGGCCAAAGCCGATGCAGCGGCAGGATTGTTCCGTTTGCACTTCGCCTATCTGGCCGCCATATGAGACTGTTTCGCGAAACGAGGTGCTGTAATGGACGAGCTTCAATTAGACCGCCTAGTTGACAACATCGACCAGCTGCTTTCCGAATATCTTGAGCTGAAATCTGCCGATGAGAGCCGTTCTGGGAAAGTCATCACCGGAACTATTCTCTGGGATGGCTTGTTTCCACGAGATGAATTGGACTCGGTTTCTGGACGCGCGCTGCTCTCGATCGGCGAGACTTTGGCCTTGGTCGGAGGTATCGAATTGATGCTTCGGGTGCATACGGCATACGAGAATAAGTTTGGGGTTCAAAAGGCAAACAGTCTGAGCGCACGATGGGACAGCGCGGCCGAACTTTGGTACCACTGAGTCTCGCCACCAGCACAGAGACGCCGCCCTCGAGAAAAAGGCTTCCCGAAACGTGGCGATGAGATTGATCTGACGTTGGTCTGACGATCAAAAGTGCCCGGCGCGACGAGGCGCCGGGCAAAGTCTGGGTCGTCTCGCGCTTTCGCGCCAAATGAGTCGGCCCGACCGGTAATGAAACATACGACGTTCGGGACCGTGCGCTTAACCCTATTGCTTTCAAAGGGTTCCTTAGCCTCACAAAATTTTAATCAGCGTGTTTCCCCGATCTAATATTAAGATCGCTCGAAGGAATCGATTGAGGAGGTTTAGTGATGGAGATTAGCCATCTTCATGCCCTGCTTGCCGCGATCTTTCTTGGCATCGGGCTGGTTTCCGTAGGTATCCTGGCTGATGGGATAATTGGCCGGCAGCTCCGCAGGGCTGTGGCTGCGCTCGGATGCTGTGTAATTCTTGTGAGCGTCGTCGCGTTTTGATCATAAGAAAAGAGGCCGCCCCTCACGAAAGGGGACGGCCTCGGTACGATGTGCCAGGGGGTCTGATTGGCCACCGCAGCGAGTTAACATCCAGCAAGGGCGATGGTTCCATGGTGGGTGCCATCCTGCGCTGGCGTCGGACCGGCTATTCATCGGCAATTATGCGCATTCCGCTTCGCACCTATCACCCTGTTATACAATCAGCAGCTGCGGCAGCGCGGATGGACGCGCCCTCATAGTCTCAGCAGAGGGGGCGGACGCGTGGGGCGTTTGCCAGCCGGTGTCGAGCCCGGTCTGCAGCTAACTACCGTGCCCCTTGTGCGCCTCCACAAACCTCCGAAGCCGCTCAGGGTCGCCGGCCCCCCGACTTTCTGAGCCTGGCTGAGCATGCGCTTCGTTGTGGGCTTCCAACGCTTCGAAGTAGCCTGAAAGCGATAGCCGTTCCCAATCCAGGTGCATCCCGCCGCAGTTGGCGATCAGCTGCTCTTTTCGGAGGGGCTGGGGGCCAGCGGCGCCTCCCCCGCGCCGGGCGCTTTTTTTAGGCTGATGCCCACGATCGCTGCGTGTAGAATCGACCAAGCGACGTGCAAACCCTCGACCATCGGCGGTTCGGGAAGACATAGCTCTCGACCAGTTCGCGCGCAGTCTGCGGGCCGACCTCGATCTCTGCGCCGTCAACCATTCCAGTCTTGCCGCCGAGCAAGCCCCGGCGGATCGTCTCGCGGATCTCTGTGACCATGGCCGAACCGCCGCCCAAATAGACAGGGGCGGTGCCATCGATGCCGAGACCTGCGCCCATGGCATCGTACATCGCGAAGACTGCCTTATCCCCGCACTTGCGCTCCAGCTCGACCACCTGCGGGAGGCCGAGCCAGAAGCGATAGTCGCCGTCCCCGAAGGCCAGCGTGACGGCGGTGTCAGGCATCAGGCGGCAGCGGTCCAGGTGAGGGCGCCTTCACCTTCCAGCGCGATTTCGGCGGTGCCGGCGCCTTCCTGGGAATAGGTCTGGTTGCGCGTGGTCATCAGCGCGGTGCCACCATAGGTGCCCATCAGGTCGCCGCCGTCGGTGCCGTCGTCGCGATATAGCTCGATCGCGTACGTCTTGCGAACGCCGAACGCGTCGGTCATCTCTTCTTCAAGATCGATGTTGCCGGAGCCGGTGCCGCTGATCGACCAGGACGAGCCAGTGACGCGCAGCTTGCGGGTGCCGGGCCGATTGGGCTTGGTGCAGTCGCGGCGATAGGTCTCGTTGGTCTGGGCGGTGCGGTTGACGGTCACGCCCTCGATACCGCAGACGAGCGTGAGCACGGCCGGCGGACCATCGGCGGTCTGAATTTTGATGAGGGCGAAGTCGGCGCTATTAGGCTCGGACACGGGCAATCTCCAGCATGGCTTGCTGGAGGGTAGGGCGGGTCAGTCCTCCGCCTTACCGCCATCGATGGTGCGGAACCGTGCGCGGGCTCGGTCGGCATTCCAGTCGGATGGTTCCGGCGCAGCGGCCTCCACGACCAGGCAACGCATGGCATGGGCCGCTTCCTCGTCGCCCTGCCAATCAAGCCGATCGGCCGCGTCTAGGATATCGTCGGGATCGACCGCCTCGGTGCGGATCATCTGCGTCAGAAAGGCGCGCAGCATGCGCTCGGCGAGAGGGGCATCCATGCAACTAATGTATCAGCCCTGGAACGCCCTTGCACGAACAAACGCGATCCCGTGATAGGCATCCTTCTCGCCCCCGTCGGGCATGAGGCGCGAGGACTGAACCTGAAAGCGGTACCGCCGGCCGCTGACCTCGAAAGGGTGGTTATGTAACGCTTCGACAACCGCAGTATTAACATCCCCGGCATGGTCGCGCGCTGTTTTAGTCATCGCCCCAGCGCCGTTGTAGATGGGTTTGGCAAAGGAGTGCAGTTGGAACGACACCTCGACGCGGGCGGTGCAGCCGCGCCCCTGGGATAGGGACTGAGTCCCTTCGAGCCGCACGACCGGCCATGTGGAGCTTCGGCGACGGGATCGATGGATGTCTTCGCAACGATGTGGGCAAGCGGTGCATCGGCCTTCAGCGAGAAGGCGAGGCCGATGTCGGCGAATGCTTGGTCCAGCATCAGCAGGGCGTCCCGATGGAACCGATGAGACGCGGGCCGCCGAACAGCCGGCGCTGGGTCTCGGCGAACTGTTGGCCCCAGACGGTGGCGGCGTAACCGCCCTGGGCGCGCTGGGCGACGACGCTGTCCGAAAGGGTAGCGCTGAAGGTGCCGCTCTTGAAACTGGTCGCGCCGGTCGCTGCGAGGGTGCCAGTACCCGGCGCCAGGCCCACGCCATTGATGGCCAGCAGGTGGGCTGTCAGCAGCACAGTCGCGTCCTGCTGTTCGTCTCCATAGCTCTCCCCGACGCGCGCCTCGGCCTTTGTGGCCCAGGCCGCATACGGCTCCTCGGCCAGCGTGGAGAACGCAGGGAACAGTGACTTGAACTGATCGAGCGGGAGACGAGAGTAGGGCATGCTGCACAATGTGAGCACGACACTTGAACTATTACCGCTTTCGCAATGTGTCGTTTGCGCGGGTGACGCTTTACTGTCACCGGCGCGTCCGTGGTGCGACCCGTAGGACTTGCAACGCCCTTAGCCGCATATTTCGACCATGAAAAATTACTTTTTGGACATGAAGCCATCACTTCTGCGAGAACTTCATCAATCACAGCGAGCAAAAAATAGCCCGGACCAGCTGAGCTGGTCCGGGCTAGGTTGAAAGGACTCGCAAGCTTCGTCCCTCGGGTCGCACGGAAATTTCTACTTGCGAAAATGAGATAATCAATAACCCAAAAGTGACATCCGCGGCGATGTACGGCGGGTCGGCTTGCTTTACCCCCGTCGACGTGCCCCTCTAGCGGCACCAGTTCGGCCTTAGCTCAACTGCTACGAGCCGCGGCGGCACCCGGTTTGAAAAGCGCGTCCGCAGTGCCGCTTTCCGAGGCCATCGATATGACGCAAACGACGACAACGGCGGCGACGAGCAGGAGAATGATGGCAGCCGCGATAAATTTACGAACGAGCATTGACTGCCAATGCCGTAGTTAAAGCCAATTGCCAATGACTGGCGGGGATACGATCAGTCGTCGAACGTGACAACGGCCTGTGACCTGCAGCACATAAGAAGACGGCCCGGCAGGTCCTGCGGCGCCGTCTCGTCGGTGTATTCGTTCCCATCCCGCGCCTGGTGGTTGAGGCGCGGGTGGGCCTTCCGACTGTGCCCCGAGATCCACGTATCGATTCCTGCCTCTCGGCGCCGCTCTTCCGCGAGCGCGCTGGTCAGCTTGTTGAGTTGGTCCGAGGCGATTCGGGTTGCTCGCTTCCGGCTCATGCCCACGCTGTCCCGGATGGTGCTGGCCACCTCGCGCGCCGGGGTCCGGTTCCGCAGCCCATCGAACACGGCATTGCTGATTTTCTGGCGGGTCACGTCGGACACGTCCTTGACCAAGGCAACGTTCCACTCGATCGAGGTCTCCAGGCTGGCGCGCACGTCACCGGCGCCGATCATCGTCTCCAGATCCACGCCGGTGGCCGACAGTACCGCGCCGCGCCACTTGACGCGGTACCATTGTTCAGTTCGTAGCGCCCAGTCGCGCACTTCTGGCGTCAACAGCAGGACAAGCCGGTTAATCTGCTCGGCGGCGCCGTCGATCTCGGCGCGCACGTCGGCCGGGGCGTCCGTAGTCATCTCGGAGACTGTAGCCGAGTAGGCCGCGATGATGCGTTCTGCACCGGCTGCCCACGCTTGAACCACAGGGTTATACACAGCCCGGAAAAGGTTCGTCGCCAGCGTTCCCGGAGGATCGATATCGCGCAGGACGATGGAGCGCTTGCGCATGCCCGGCATTGCCCGGCGCGTCATGGCGGCGAGGTCGTATCGGGGCATCAGTCGCCGCCCCAGCCCTCCACATGCGCGTCAATGCGCGCGAACCGAGCCGCGATTGCCACGGCGCGCCACCAGTCCATAATGCCGATCCATACCAGCGGGCAGAGAGTCAGCGCGATCGGCTTGCAGAACTTGGTATTGCTGCGAAGGTGAATGGTGATGTTGCTCTGCGCCATTGTCAGGCCGTGATGTGCTTCACCGCCCACATGACGGCTTCTTGGACTTTCTCGGCGGCGATGTTCAGCTCGCGCTCGACGACGCATTCAACCATGTCGACCGCACCACTGTCCGCGATGTATTCGACGGGCGGCGTGCGCAGGCTGTTGATCAAAATCAGGAACTCGGCGCCCTTGTCCTTGATCGCGACCATCTGCGCCTTTTCGGCGTCGCTGAGGACTCGATAGGTGTGACGCACGGCATTGTTCGCGGTGCGGTCATCGCCCGCGCTGTTGACGTGCTCGGTCATCATCAATTCTCCGTGATCGACCGCTTCCAGTCGAGGTTCAGGGGTTCAAACAGCTCCGGCCCGAACTCCAGCACGCCCTAGTAGGGCTTGAGCGCGGTCAGGTCGGTGTTCGCCGGCACGTCGAACGAGATCGTGACGTGCGGGTGATACTCGTCGAAGTCGTGGCTGCCGCCCGCGTCCACCATGGATCGGTGACGGCTCACGGCATGCGTCGACGCGCATCTGCAGCTGGGCATCACGCCCACCGGCCGGAACCCCGTCGGTTTCGATGTGGCTGACAGCGGCAAGGACAAGAACGCTACCATCACGGCGCGCGGCCCTCTGGCCGTCTCATCGGATCAGTGGAAGGCGGGCGAAGACGAGCTTCTGAAGTCTGCAACCCGCGCCCGTGCAACCTGCGTCGAGAACGATGCGGATCGTGGGAGCTGGTGAGGCTCGCAAGAACTGGCTCTACACGGCGGTCACGCGCGCCGCCGAGCAGGTCACGGTGATCGTATGACGCCCGGCGATCTGCTTGAACTGGCCCGCGCCGCGCACATGGGGCCCATCACCGCCGAGGACCGTGAGGAGTTCGGCCGGGCTTTGGTACTCCAAGGTTACTCGCCCGAGCGCGCTGCCTGGATGGCTAATGGCGAAATCCTCGACAACGACGGCGCTCTGCAAATGCTCGCGCGCCACCGCCTTCGCTACTGCAAGGAGGCATCCAATGCCTGACACCCGCACTGAGCATATGCCGATCAATCTGTTGCTTGCTGATCTGCGGCAGGCGCTGTTCGATGCAGCGAAATCCGATCCGAGTGCACATTCGTCCCTTCGCTACGAGGCTGGCCGCGCCGTCGGCCTCATGGGTCGCGCAATGGATGAGATCAGCGCCGCGCAGGCATCCCTGCCCGCCGCGAGCGAAGGGGAGCAAAGCAGCGATCTTGAATGCGCCGCCCAGCTTGAGCGCTCCGGCCTTATCACCCGCGAGAAGTACAATCACATCTGCGAGAACATCAAGGCACGGGACCGCATGCGGGAGGCCATGGCATGATCCAATCCCTTCAACCGACTAACGCATTTCGCGGGCTGCCGGGGGGACTTACTTCCAGGCAGCCCGCAGGGCTCGCGCCCTTACTAGTTTCCGGCGTTCTTAGCCGCATCCTGCGCGGCGTCGCCAGCTTTGTCGGCAGCATTGCCGACGCTGTTTGCCGCATTCTCGACCGCGTTATCCTTGCGCGCTTCGCTCGTGGTGCTTTGGCTGAAGAGGTAGATGCCTGCAACCACCGCAATCAGCACTGCGACGGCGAGGATTATGCTGGTTCCGCCGCCGCGGCGCTCTTCGACGACCGTGGTGGTATGACGGGGATTGTCTGCCATTTTCAACTCCTCTTTATGTTTTGCTCCCGAGCGAAGAACTCCGAACTTCAAAAACAGTTTCGGGAGGCGATGGCGTGAGTGCCCAGCCCAACGAGAACGGCGTGTATCCGAAGGATGCTGCCGAGTGCATCGCTTGGCCTGGGTGCAAACCGTACGTCTACGCCGAGATTTTCGTCCTTAAAGTCGATGGCGTCTGGCTTGGAGCCAAGCGCTACCAGCTTGGCGGAACGGACCAGCGCGGAGGCTCGGGCCCGCTGACGAAGGGGCATCGCATCCGGCAGGGCGGCGACCACAGCGACCGGCGGTCATGCATCGCAGACGAGGCGCGGAAATTGCTGCGCTCCATGGAAACCAGCGACTACAAGCTGGCGCCGAAGATCCGTGAGTGGTGCCAGGACCTCATCGACGGGCCGGAGCCGATGGACCTTTTTGGAGCCGCATCATGAAGCCTCTCTCGATTCACGATGTTCAGACCAAAGGCGTGGAGCTCACACTGCAATCGCTTCGCGCTTATTGGTCGGATCATGAGCACTTTGCAGTCGCATGGTTTGGCGGGAAGGACAGCACTGCGCTACTCACGGTGCTTATCCACCTGATCGATGCCGGTTTGCTGCCGCAGCCTGAATGCCTGTGAGTGTTCTATTCCGACACGCGCCAGGAGCTGCCGCCGATCCAGTTTGCGGCCGAGCAGATCATGGCGAAACTGCGCCTGCGCAACTGGATCCGCGTCGTCACGGTGCGCGCGCCTCTCGACAAGCGCTTCATGGTTTACTTCCTCGGCCGCGGCGTGCCGCCGCCGAACAACAACACGCTGCGCTGGTGTACCCCGCAGATCAAAGTCGAACCGATGGCCGGCGCTGAAAGAAGCGCTGCTGGACGCACCCGGCAAAGCGCTGATGCTCACCGGCGTCCGCCGAGGCGAGAGCGCCATTCGCGACGGCCGCATTGCTATGTCTTGTTCGAAGGACGGCGCGGAATGCGGGCAGGGCTGGTATCAGCAGGTGCTTCCGGATGCGAAGGGCATCAAGGGCCGCCTCGCCACATTGGCCCCGCTTCTTCGCTGGCGCGTCTGCTGGATCTGGGACTGGCTCAAGATCTACGCGCCGATGCCTGAGTTTGGTGGTTGGCCGACTCAAATCTTGGCCGATGCCTACGGCGGAGACGACGCGAAGGAAATCAACGCACGCACGGGCTGCATCGGTTCTTCGCCAGCTATGCCGCATTGAAGGCAGGGCGCACCAAACGCGCGACTGTGAAATATCTCGTGGCTGATCTGGTTAGGGATTTTGACGAGGCCACCGAGCGCCGCACAGATATCAAGAAAAACACCAAGGTACTCTGCCGAATCTCGAACAAACATGTGACCAGGACGCTAGGAGAATTCCCGGCCGATAAGGTCGAGGCATCGGATATTCGCTACATTCTGGACAACGCCATCGATGGCGCCGGCACTAAGAGCATGTCCGTGAAGATGATGTGCCTTCTCTACAATTGGGCCCGCGATGAAAAGAAGACGACGATTGATCCCGCGAAGGGCGTGAAATCTGCAAAGCTGGGAGAGCATCAGCCATGGCCCGAAAAGATCCTTGAGGCTGGCTTGGCCTGGCAGGATAAACGCCTGCAGTTATCCATCAACTTGCTCTATTTCACCGGCCAGCGGATCGGAGACGTGCTAAAGATGCGGTGGGACGACATAGACGGGGGCGAGATCTATGTTCTGCAGCAGAAGACGGGAAAGGAAGTCTGTCCGCCGATCCATCGCCGCCTTGCCGCTGTTTTGGCTGATACGGTCCGAACCGGCGAAACCATCTTGGCGAACGATGAGGGCGCACCCTTGTCTGACGAGAAGGTACGCGATGACATCAAAGCCTTTTCTGCCGGTATGGGCAGGCATTGCGTTCCTCACGGGCTCCGTAAAAATGCAGTCAATGCGCTCCTGGAGTCCGGTCGCACAATCGCGGAAGTCGCGTCCATTACCGGCCAAAGTTTCCAACTTGTTGAGCATTACGCCCGTAAAGTGAATAACCGGAAACTTAGCAGGATCGCGATGTCCAAGCTTGAGAACAAAAATGGTTCAGGAAAACCCGAAACAAAACCTTCAGAGAAATCGTGATGTTTCAAAGCGTTGAAGGACTCTCCACTTTACGACATGGAAAAGGTTTGCCATCGGTCCATGTCCAGTAAGCCGCCATTCTCCTCTCCACCCATGTCAGCCTTTTCCGGGCGAAGATCACTCGCGCGGGACCGGACATTGAGTGACGCCGAGGATTATCGGCAGGCGAATGACCGCTAGCGGTGAATCCCGCCGCTCGTCCGGCGAGCGAACAACGACCGGGCCTAGTCGCCAGGAGAAGTGCTAAGTGGAGCGGGGTCTTTGCGGATTGGACGCATACGCTTGCCCCGCCATGGCTAGCCATCGTAATTCGAGGACATCCAATCTTCCCGGCCATGCCGGACACGCAGAATGATGACCCCGTCCTGATCTCCTACATCATAAATCACCAGATGGGCCTTGTAGGGATGCGCGCGGACAGGCGGCGAGATATCCTCTCTCAAGCGCGCGGCACTGGGATAATCTACGAGAAACGCGAAAATCCTGCTCAGGCCTTCGTGATAGGCGTCAGCATGAGGCAGGCCGAACCGCTCCATGCCCTCAAGAAAAATAGCTGTCAGATCATCGACTGCGGCGCGTGTTAAGCGGAAGCGACGCACGGTCAGGCTTGCAAGCCTGCCTGACCGATCGCCCGCCCCCGGATATCCGCCATCGTCTCGTCGCTGAGACCACTTGCGCGGGCTTCATCGACAAGGCGCTGCATGGCGGCAACCTTGTCGGCGCGTTCCTGGTCACGGCGGATAAGATCACGCACATAGTCGCTGGCATTGCTATACCGGCCGGTGTCAGCTTGCGCTTCCACCCATTGCTTCATAGCGTCGGGCAGTGAAATGTTCATCGTCGCCATGGCAACCTCCAAGGCGAAAGCAATAGCAAAGATTGGCAAGGTTTGTCAATTGATGCTCGGCCATGGCCTGCAGTTCACACGTCTTGGCGCTGCCTTCGCTCGCGGATTTTAGACCGCCAAACTGCACGGCAAGATGGGATCCGACAATGAGCGGGACTTTGACCGACGGGCAAAGCAGGGAGTGGGCCAGTTGAAACAGTCCATCGGGATCGCCTGCGAAATCGTTGTCTATGATGATACGGGCCACCGTCGCCGAACGGGACGACACGGCGTGGGCGCGCTTCGCGACACACAGGGCAAGCCCACCGCGGCGCTGATGAAACGGCGTCGGTCGACGTTCCTTATCACAGAGCGGGCATCCTTACCTTCTTGGTCCTGGGCTATCTGGACCCCACAAGCTCTGGCAGGTAAAGTACGCATTCTATGTAAAGTATAGGCTGTGTTTATGGGTACCCTTGAGTGAATTTTACCATCCGGGGTTATGGCCCGGTTCGACCTGAACAAATGTCCTTCTCGCGGTGGAGCTGAGCCGTGCCGGGCACTGATAGGCGCTTATTGGTCGGCGAGACCGCCTCGCCGACCTAAGATGGATAATCAAACGATCGTGTTTTGTACCTTCGCGTGGCTGCCTTCCTCATCTGGCTTGATCTTTCCCCCGAAGAGCTGTTTTACCTTTGCCGCGAGCGACATGTCAGATTCCCATAGCTCCGCCTCATCGATGTCAAAGCGGAGCAACGCGAGATTTGGATCGGATTTCCCGGCGGGGAACCACGCTTCGACAGGTTTCGACCAGAGTTTTTCAATCATCGCTGGGTTATCGTCGATAGCTACTCGTCCGGAAAGCGAAGCAAAGAAATCTTGTCCCTTGGAGACGAACTGAGCCATGGCCGCTCCGCCCGCTGCCAATCGGTTATCCTTACCGATGAAAAACCAGATGGTATCAACCTGATCCTTATCGAGCTGCGCCGTCAAGGGTTCCGGATGGGTAAGGCCACCATCGGCCAGGCCGACCATTATGAACGGGCCCTTTTCCAGCTTTTCCCACATGTGCTGTTTAAGGGCGTGAGTATCAGTTCCCATAACCATCTCCTCAGTTGGGGAAACTATAACATTTCAGGGTCAGGCAAGGTTGCGCGGGCGGCGGAAGGCCGCTGAATACCTCACCTCGCGCGGCCCACGACGCCGATTTTCTCTGACCAATAATGGGTGCATGTCGCGGCCACCGCGCCGATGCAGACAGCGTTCGCGTATTGATCGTCGCTCGCGTGACCGATGCTTGGCTGCGTGCGTGCAGCATGGCCGATCAGGTGGCGCTTGCCCGCGAAGCCGAGGTGCTGGCGGTGCGCCGTCGCGGTCTTACCAGGCAACTCAACAGCAAGCGCTACTCTACCGATCGACCTGCTACGTAGCGAAGCAGCGGTCGCAAAAGTCGCAGCGGAGATTCCCGCACTCGAAGCCGCCCGGCACGTGGCGCTGGCTGAACTGGCAATCCTGACCGGTCGTCCGTCCTCGGATATATCGGCAGCCGCCGCTGCCTGCACCCGCCTCCCCTTTGCTTGATACGCAGCTACCCGCGGTCGACGGCGCGACCTTGCTACGCTGCCGTCCGGACGTGAGGGCGGCGGAACAGAGGATCGCCGCAGCCACCGCACAGATCGGCGTCGCCGTGGGCGATCTTTATCCGCATGTCGAACTCGGCGGCGGGCTTGGCCTTTCATCGCCTTCAGCAGCAGGTCTCGGCGCGCTCGAAAATGCGGTTTGACGTTCGGGGCCGTTGCTGAGCTGGAGCTTTCCCAACGCGAGCGCCGCGCGTGCCCGCATTGCCGGCGCGCGTGCAGGAGAGGCAGCCGCGCTCGCCCGCTTCGACGCGGTAAACGGCGCTGGGCGAAGCGGATCAGGCGGCACAGGACTATGGCGCCGCGCTCGAACGGCAGGCGCAATGGCGCATTGCCCGGCTACGCAACCAACGCACCGGAACGATCACTCTGGCGCGCCGCGCCGCCGGGGTCGCGACTGCTTTGGACATGCTCGATAGCGAACAGGCAGACATTTCGACACGCCGCGCACTGACCGCGGTCGATGCCGAACTTGCCGCCGCGCAAGTGCGCTTCTTCCGGGCGCTGGGCGGTGGCTGGCAAGACGCACCCGCAGTCACCCTACCTCCCGGTTACTCCGAGCTGCCGCCGGCCCGCCTGCCTTTCGGCATGCGCTGTTCGCGGCGGCCAACAATGTTGCGCAGGCGGTCGGTCCTTCTCCAGGCGGTTGGCTGACAGAGGCCTATGACTGCGCTGGATTCTCTGACTTCAAGTGCCGCCAGGCCTGCTGCTGCTCGCGGCAATCGGCTGGGCGACACCGCGCACCCCCGCCGCCCCCGAGCGGCTGCGTAAGGGCGACTGGGCGGGAATCTCGGCCATGGCGATCGGGCTATCCGCGTTTCAGATCATGCTGGAGGAAGGCGGACGGGAAGACTGTTCGCATCCTCCTTCATTGTCGATGCCGCCATGGTCGCCGCGGTGGGGCTCACCGCATTCGTCATGATCGAGCTACGCGGCGGCAATCCGCTCATCAACCTGCGCCCACTTGCCCGATACAATTTCGGCATCGCGAGCCTCATGCAGTTCGCGCGTTCGGTGCGGTGGTGTTCGGCGTCGTGTCCCTGGTGCGAATTATTTCGCCGAGACGCAAGGCTATAACGCGCAAGACATCGGCCTGACGGTGATCCCCTATGGCCTCGTCCAGCTTGTCATGTCCTTTGCCACGCCGCCGCTTATGCGGTGGACCAGCGCGCGATCATCATCCTGGGGTTCGTCGTGATGGCGGCAGGGTGCCTGATGAACGTCCATCTGGACAGCGATGCCGCCGCCAATGTCATCGTCCCCTCTCTGATGGTGCGCGGCATCGGCCAGTCCTTCATTGTGGTCGCGTTGGGGGTCACGGCCCTAAACGGGCTGGAGAAATCGGAAATGGGCTCTGCCTCCGCCCTGTTCTCCACCGTGCGCAACGTAGGCGGGGCCATCGGCATCGCGCTGGCCGGGCAGTTTGTGGTGGAACGCGAAAAGCTCAAGGCCGCGCGCCTTGGCGAAGCCGTCACGCCTCAACCCATTCGACCTTCCGGGAACGGACGGTCGAATGGGTTGAGGCGCTCGCTCATCAAGCATTGGACCGGGATGATGCGCTTCATGCCAGCGCCGCCGAACCGCTGCGCCGACAGCATTGAAGATGCTGGCCCAGACGCTGCATGGCCAGTCGCTGCTGATGGCCTACAGCGATGCCTTTCTGGTCGCCGGACTGTGCATGTTGCTGTGTGCCGCCGGCAGCTTTGCCCTCAGAAACCTAAACGATCGGAAGTGAGACATTCCCGTCATCCGCGGCGCGAGGGGGGAGCAGTGAGCGGTGAACGACACCTTAAGCCAACCCCGGTTGCGGCGCATTCGGCATGCAGCGGATTGCATGCCCGCCCAGGACCTATGCCGGGCGGGCGCGCAATCCAGAGGGATTAGTCCATCGCTGTCGCCAGCTTCAGGCGTTCCATGCCGGTTGGCTCCTTCACGCCGGCAAAATCGAAGGTCACGCGCTCGATCGTACCGGTGAATGGGAACAGGCCCTTGTCTTCATAGTCTGCGCAGACCGGCGAGATGCAGTCCATGCCGACGTCCATACATTCGGTGCCGCAACGCTGCGGAACCTGCTCGTCGATCCGTCCCGCCGCGACCACGGTTCCGTCGATCGAGAGGCCGACTTTTGCGGGGCCACCCGCTTTGTCGGACTCCGGCAGGAAGGTGACGACGATCTCGTGCTTCCCCGCGCTTAGGGCCTCGGGCGAAATCACGTCGGTGCGCTTCATTCCGAAGAAGTTGTAGTGGAAGCGCGCCTTGCCTTCCCACAGGAACAGCGAGAAGCCCGCAGCGTCCCCGCCAAGCGCGAAGATCACGCCCTCGGCGCCGCCATCGGGTATTTCCACCGGCACGGTCAGCGTGAAGGGAACGCCGATGAGGCGCGGCCCGCTGCCTTCGGGCAAGCGCGTCATGCCGGGATAGAACGTCACCTGCTTGCGCCCGTGGAAGTAGCTGGGCCGCAAGGTGACGTCGAGCCGTTCGGAGAAGCGGTCGTCGATCGGAAGCACGTTGTACTTGGTCGCTTCCGAAATGAACACGCTCTTCAGGAAATCGACCTTGTCGGGGTGCTTGTCGGCCAGATCCACGGCCTGGCTGAAGTCGCTGGTGATGTCGTAGAGTTCCCACTTGTCGTCGGCGAAGCTGAAGGAACCGGACGTCTCCCAGGGCAGTCGGCCGTGCCGGCAGGAGGCGATCCAGCCATCGGCATAGATTGCGCGGTTGCCCAGCATCTCGAAGTACTGGAGATTGCGCTTGCTGGGTGCCTCGGCGTTGGCCTGTTCGAAGGTATAGGCGAAGCTGATGCCCTCGATCGGCTTCTGGATGTAGCCGTTGACCTCCTTGGCCTCCTTGATGCCCGCCACTTCCATCAATGTCGGCATCAGGTCGATCACATGATGGAACTGCGAGCGGATGACGCCGCCTTCCTTGATCTTCTCCGGCCAGGATACGATCATCGAATTGCGCGTGCCGCCGAAGTGCGAGGCGACCTGCTTGGTCCACTGGAACGGCGTGTCACCCGCCCAGGCCCAGCCCACGGCGTAGTGCGGCGAGGTGCCGGGAAGGCCCCAGCGATCCTTGAAGCCGATCGCTTCCTCGATCGAGGGCTGGCGGCCGTTCAGGCTCATGATCTCGTTCGGCGTGCCGACCAGCGATCCTTCGCCGGAGGAGCCATTGTCACCCAGGATGTAGATGACGAGCGTATTGTCGAGATCGCCCATCGCCTCGATCGCGTCGACCACCTGGCCTACCGCGAAGTCGGCATGTTCCAGGAAATCGGCGTAGTTCTCGGCCTGGACGGCGAAGAGTTCCTGCTGCTCCTTGGGATGGCTGTCCCACGAGGGGATCTGCTCGGGCCGCTCGGTCAGCTTGGTGCCGGCAGGGATGATCCCCGCGTCGAGCTGCTGCTTGTGGACGATCTTGCGGTATTCGTCCCAGCCCATGTCGAACCGGCCCTTGTTCCTGCCCCGCCAGTCCAGCGGTGGCTGGTGCGGGGCATGGGCAGCGCCGGTCGAGAAATAGGCGCAGAACGGCCGGTCTGGGGCAATCGCCTTCTGCTGGCGGATCCAGCCGATGCATTCGTCCGCCAGGTCCTTGGTCAGGTGATAGCCTTCCTCGGGGCGCTTGGGCGGCTCGACCGGCGTGGTGTTGCGCAGGAGCGAGGGATAGAACTGGTCCGTCTCGCCCGAGATGAAGCCGTAGAAGTAATCGAAGCCCTGGTTCGTCGGCCAATTGTCGAACGGCCCGGCCGGGCTGGTGAGGTTATCCGGCACGTTGTGGTTCTTGCCGAACCAGGCGCTGGAATAGCCGGCATGCTTCAGCATTTCGGCAAACGTCGTGCAGCTCTTGGGAATGATGCCGCAGTAGCCGGGATAGCCGGTGGCCATTTCCTGGATCACGCCGGCCGCCACTGTGTGATGGTTGCGCCCGGTGAGCATCGCCGCACGAGTCGGCGAGCACAGTGCCGTCGTGTGGAACTGGTTGTAGAACAGCCCGCGCTTGGCCAGCTTTTCCGCCACCGGCATCCGCACGAGACCACCATTGACGCTGGGCCAGCCGAAGCCGACGTCATCAAGCAGCACCAACAGGATGTTCGGTGCGCCTTCGCGCGCTTCCTTCATCGGCGGGAAATCGGGCGTCGAGTCCTTGGCGAACACCTTGATGTCCGCGTTGGGGAAGTCCCATTCCGGCTCCGGTAAGCGGTTGCGGTCGACATGGATCGGGAAGTCAGGGCCTTTGGATGCGGGCATAGCTGCGTTCCTCGTTATTATTCACAAGAAGATAAAAGATTGCGAAGTGGAAAGTAACGTCGCGGGAATTCAACGGTATCGGGAATTCCCCCCCTTCCGCTTGGGGCGACTACGGGGCGGTTTAGCGTAGGGATTTGATTCCCTCAGAAGCGGAACGTGGCTCCCACGATCGGTCCGTCTGTTGTGACATCGTAGAGCCGCCCGTCGGGCGACCTTCGAGGAGAGACTATATGGCACCTTCCGGCTCAATCGGCCCGACACGGAAGGCGGCGCTCATGGCGACTGCGATGGCACTGCCGGGGATAGGGGCGCTATGCGGGCCGGTGGCGCCTTCCGCCCGGGCGCAGGCCGCTTCCGCGAATGCCGCCTCCAGCTCTATCGACCCCGCCGCCATGCAGGCCATGGACCGCATGAGCGCCTTCCTGCTGACTCTCGGCAGCTTCCGCGTCAGGGCGGACGCCACCACCGAGCAGGTTCTGGTCACCGGCCAGAAGATCCAGTTCGGCGGCAAGGTGAACATCCTGGCGAAGCGGCCCAATGCCTTCAAGATCGTCACATCGGAAGATGCCTGCACGTCGATGTCCACGCGAAGAACGAAGGCGATGGCGTTGATCCAGTAATTGTTGTCCAACGTCTGTGCGACCGCCGGGGCGCTCAGGGCGCTTACCGCTGGACGGTGAGGTGCGGGCTGATTTACCCAGCCAAGTTCTCCGCATCGTTCAAGAAACCGCGCTCAGCATCCAGCAACCTCAAATACGTACGGTCCGCTACGATCCTGCGCCTGCCGCAAATGTCGTCGGAGAGCATCTGCGAAGGGCTGTGAGCCTTTGTCAGGGGCTTTGCGCACAAGGGCTGGGGTGCGAGTGGGCTTTCGGGATGTGGGAACAGATGAGGGGCCGGGCGACGTGTTTTGCCTGGAGCGTCGAGAGGCTGGAAGTTTTGTGTGTGCGCTTTTCCCGCAAAGGCGCAACGGCGGCGCTACCGAGGGAGCGGTCAAGGCTCAATGATATTGTTGCGAACCGCATAAAGCACGAGTTCCGCCGTCGTCCTGAGCTTCAGCTTGTGCATGGCCGCGGCGCGGTGGGTTTCCACCGTCTTCACGCTGATGCCCAGCATATGGGCGATCTGCTTGTTCAGCTTTCCTTCTGCGATCAGTTGCACGATCTCGCGCTCGCGCGCGGTGAGCATGATGCTCTTGTCGGTCGAGTTGTCAACGCCGGTATAAAATGGGGCCAGGCACCGGTTTAAAAAGGGGCCAGTTGGTTCAGTCAAACAGCCTCGGATTGAGGCTGGGCACTATCGGCAGCGGGGAAGCGGCTGTAGCGGAGCGGAAGCCGATTTCCCGCTGCCGATAGCCTGCCGATAGCC
>NZ_JBFRCW010000020.1:0-45544 GCF_052113265.1 Novosphingobium sp. YAF33 | reverse complement strand
CTTCTCTACCAGCGAACGCAAGTGCATCATCGGATCGGTCATCGTGATTCCTTCCGTCAGGTTTGAGCTTCACAACCCAAACCTACCCGAAAATCACGGTGACCACCTCAGCCTTCAGCTACACCACGTCCTGGGACACGATCTAACAAGCCTGAGCCGCTTAGGGGCGGCCACTTTCGGGATCAGGGTTCGATGTCCCGAACGGCTGAAATGAAGCGCTTCGCAGCCGATGTATTGTTGTTCGCTTGACCGCTCCGAATGTCGGCTTTCCTCAGCTTATGACCCCGAAGCTGAATTTCGCATATGTCCCAGAGGCGAGCTTTCGGACTTGCAACTGCGGGACCTCCGCTGTCGTCGGACTAATCGGGTTCAGGCAGGGAGCAGTAGTAGTGGGCACGACTTCCACCTCCGCGCATACTTGGGGGGACGGCTGAATTCTGCGGCGCACTGGTTTTGAAGCGGCGCGCGAGCGGCAATGACACACGAACACCCAGTAGATCGCAAGCCGCAGGGGCTTGCCAACCGATCTCATTCGGGCGAGAATCCAATTGATGCGTAAGGATATTGATCATCTCCCAGCAGTTCAGCGGGCGGAGCTCGAGAGGGCAAAACAGATCCTGATGGCCGAATTCGAGGTTGCGATTTCGCGGGCAACGCAGCCTTGGAAGAAGAATGGCCGGATCCTTAAGATCATTCTTTTCGGGAGCTATGCCCGAAGTGACTGGATAGATCGGCCGCTCAATGGCTACCAGTCCGACTTCGACTTGCTGATCATCGTGAGCCACCCCAAGCTGACAGATATCGCCGAATATTGGCACGTTGCGGACGACAAGATCGCTAGAGATCCGGCGATCGAGCGCCAAGTCAATTTCATTGTCCACACGATGGACGACGTAAATCAGAGCCTCAACCGCGGCGAATATTTCTGGGTGGACATCGCTCGGGATGGCATCGCACTGTACGAACTTCCTGGCAGTATGTTTGTCTCACCAAAGCCCCTTACACCTACAGATGCCTACGAAATGGCCGCTGCCTACTTTGAAAGTTGGAGCAAGAAGGTCAGTAGCGGCCTCAAGCTAGCGGCATATGCGCTTGCGGAAGGGGAGCTGAATGACGCTGCCTTTTTGCTTCACCAGGCGACAGAACGAGCCTACATTTGCTATCTTCTTGTTCGCACCCACTATTTTCCACGGTCGCATAACATCAAGTTCTTGCGATCGTTCGCGGAGTCCAAAGAACCGCGCCTGATAGAGGCTTGGCCACGTGAAGCGAAGATTGATCGTCGGCGCTTTGAGTCGCTCAAGCGAGCCTACGTCGAGGCCAGGTACTCCACGAGCTACGAGATCAGCATCGAAGATCTTGAGGCGATTACGGAGCGTGTTCACGCTCTTCGGGAACTTACCGACATCGTTTGCCAAGAACGACTCGCACAGCTGCGCGAAAAGGCACGTCGCGATATAGGCGGAAATTCCCGCGGCGCGTGACCCGCAATATCCTGCAATATCCAATAAACGCCAATTAGCGCCGTTTAGTTTTTTCTAACCATCGCGGATTCTTCTTCCGCCCGGATCGCAACGGTCGACTGGGCTGGAGAAGCCCTGTGACGCATACCAAACTTCTTGTCGGCCAGATCCTTGTCGTCTTCGCGATCATGTTCGCGGGTCTCTGGATTTCGACCCAGTGGGCGGCCGCGATGCTGGCCTACCAGCCTGAGCTTGGCGCGGCATCGTTCGAGCTGTTTGGAGTGCCCTGCTACCGACCCTGGGCGCTGTTCGGTTGGTGGTACCACTTCGACGCATATGCGCCTCAAGTCTTCGACAAGGCGGGGATGCTTGCCGGCGCCAGCGGCTTTCTCGGCTGCGGGTCAGCCGTAGCCGGATCACTTTGGCGGGCCCGCCAGAAGGGCAGGGTCACCACCTATGGGTCCGCACGTTGGGCCAGTCACAGCGAAGTTGTCCGCGCCGGCCTGCTCGGAGACGCCGGCCTTATGCTCGGCAAACTCGGCCGCGAATATCTGCGCCATAACGGCCCCGAACATGTGCTGGCCTTCGCGCCGACCCGATCCGGCAAGGGCGTGGGTCTAGTGGTGCCGACCTTGCTCACCTGGACGGGTTCCGCCGTCATCCATGACATCAAGGGCGAAAATTGGACGCTTACCGCCGGATGGCGCGCGCAGTTCTCGCACTGCCTGCTGTTCAATCCCACCGACGCAGCATCGGCCCACTACAACCCGCTGCTCGAGGTACGCCGTGGCGCCAACGAGGTGCGCGATGTCCAGAACATCGCCGATATTCTCGTCGATCCTGAGGGCGCGCTCGAACGGCGCAACCACTGGGAGAAAACCAGCCATTCGCTGCTGGTTGGTGCGATCCTCCACATCCTCTATGCCGAAGAACAGAAGACGCTTGCCCGCGTCGCAACGCTCCTCTCGGATCCCCAGCGCTCATTCGCCGCCACGTTGCGCGCCATGCTCACAACCAACCACCTCGGTGATGCGGAGGCGCCGCGCGTTCACCCGGTGGTCGCATCCGCCGCGCGCGAACTCCTCAACAAGAGCGAGAACGAACGATCGGGCGTGCTTTCGACGGCCATGTCATTCCTCGGCCTCTATCGTGATCCGACGATCGCGGAGGTGACCTCGCGCTGCGACTGGCGGATTGCTGATCTGGTTGACGCTGAGCAGCCATGTTCGCTCTATCTGGTCATTCCCCCATCGGATATCAGCCGCACCAAGCCGCTGGTCCGGCTAGTCTTGAACCAGATCGGGCGTCGCCTGACTGAGCAGCTCGACGGGCTCGGCGGGGCAGGTCGCAAGCACCAGCTGCTCATGATGCTCGACGAATTCCCCGCGCTCGGCCGCCTGGACTTCTTCGAAACCAGCCTCGCATTCATGGCTGGCTACGGGATTCGGGCGTTCCTCATCGCCCAGAGCCTTAACCAGATTGAGAAGGCCTACGGCGAGAACAACTCGATCCTCGATAACTGCCATGTCCGCGTCGCCTTTGCGGCGAACGATGAGCGGACCGCCAAGCGTATCTCTGATGCCCTGGGTACTGCCACCGAGCAGCGCGCCATGCGCAACTTTGCCGGACACCGGCTCGCGCCCTGGCTCGCACACGTCATGGTCAGCCGCCAGGAGACCGCACGCCAGCTTCTGACACCCGGCGAGGTCATGCAGCTTTCGCCGGATGAGGAGCTGGTCCTCTTGTCCGGTATGGCACCAGTGCGCGCCCGCAAGCTGCGCTACTTCCGAGACCGGAACTTCGCCGAGCGACGGCTTCCTGCGCCCACCGTTGCCAGCGGCATCTATGCCGATCGCCCGGCGGCGCGCCCCGATGATTGGCAGGGCATCGCACAGCCGCAAGACGCCAGGCTGGCCGCGCTGATGGCTCAGGCCGAAGCGGAAGACGACAGCGGACCGCAACAGCAGCGCACGCCCGGGCAGGGCGGCGGCCCGCCGATCGCGCGGGATGAGGCCGACGTCACGGAGCCCCAGCTTGCCAACGATGATGACGGCAACTTGGTCGCCGATAAGCGAGCGATGGAACAGGCGCAGGCTCTGACGCCGGTCGCGCGCGGCTTCGCCTTCGATGAGAGCCAGCACACTCGCGACCTCGGATTGTGAGAGAGCCCATGAAAGTACGCCAGAACCTCTATCTCGACCGGGACGTGACCGTGGCGCTCGATCGCCTGGCCGCGGGTACGCGTGGCAACAAGAGCCGCCTCGTAAACGACGCGCTGAGGGCATGGATCGCGCGGCAGGGCTCGAACGAGATCGACGATCTTCTGCGCCTGCGCTTCGACCGCCTCTCGCGGGAGATCGCGGGAAGCCGGCGCGATATCGATGTCGTTCTCGAAAGCCTCGCTCTCTTCATTCGCTACCAGCTATCGGTGACAGCGCCCCTGCCTGAAGCGGACGCGGCTGCCCGCGCGGTCGGTCGCGAACGTTTCGAAGCCTTCGTGGCCCAGGTCGGCCGCCAGATAGCCACCGGTAAGCGGACGCTGCCCGAGCGGAAGTTGGGAGAGGGCGCATGACCGACACCCCCGATGTCATCTCGGCCGAGCGCCGCCGCGCTATGCTGCGGACGGCTATGGGGCCGGCCATTCGTGCCGCTCTCGAGGATCCCCGCATCATCGAGATCATGGTCAACCCGGACGGGGCCCTGCGCGTCGACGTGCTCGGGGAAGGGCGGGTCGATACCGACATCCGCTTCGAACCTGCCCAGGTCGAACGCATCGTTCGCCTCGTCGCTTCGCATATCCGTGCCGAAGTCCACGCAGATGCCCCGATAGTCTCGGCTGAACTCCCCGCCCACGGAGCGAGCGCCGGCGAACGCTTCGAAGGGCTGCTGCCTCCAGTCGCGATGGCCCCATGCTTCTCGATCCGTAAGCCCGCTGCCCGAGTCCACACGCTCGCCGATTACGTGCGCGACGGGATCATGACGCTGGAGCAGGCGGGCTTCCTCTCGCGCGCCGTTATCGAGCGAGCAAACATCCTGGTTGCCGGCGGCACCAGCTCAGGCAAGACCACGCTCGCCAATGCGTTGCTCGCAGAGATGGCCAGCTTCGATGAGCGGGTGATCCTCATCGAGGATACCCGCGAACTCCAGTCACCCGTTGCCGATACAGTCGCGCTTCGCACCCGGGCTGGCAAGGTGTCGATGAGCGACCTCGTTCGCTCGACGCTGCGCCTTCGGCCCGATCGGATCATCGTTGGCGAAGTGCGCGGGCCCGAAGCGCTCGACATGCTCAAAGCCTGGAACACCGGGCACCCCGGCGGGATCGCCACCGTCCACGCCAACAATGCGCGGGCCGCGCTCTATCGGATCGACGGGCTGGTGCAGGAGGTGGTCACCACCGTGCCGCGCCGGCTGATCGCCGAGGCCATCGACATGGTCGTCTTCATCGCCGGGCGCGGAGCGGGCCGACGGATCGAGACGATCGCCCGCGTCGCCGGGCTGGATGAGCGGGGCGAGTACCGCGTCATCGACGCTTTTCGAACTCCCAACGCTCCGAACGAGCCTCAACCTGAAGGAGAATGCTAATGCGTAGCATCAAACTCACGGCCAACTTCGCGCGGCGCGATCTGAGCGGTCTCGTCATTTTCGCAGTCGCTTCGGCCCTGGCGTCGCCGGTTCTTGCCAGCGGATCCGGCATGCCCTGGGAAGACCCGCTCGAGAAAGTCCTGGAATCGGTCCAGGGACCGGTGGCCAAGATCGTGGCGGTGCTGATCATCATCACCACCGGCCTCGCACTGGCGTTCGGGGAGACCGCCGGCGGCTTTCGAAAGCTGATCCAGATCGTTTTCGGTCTTTCGATCGCCTTTGCCGCCTCGTCCTTCTTCCTCTCGTTCTTCAGCTTCGGCGGAGGAGCACTCCTCTCGTGAGCCGCATCGAAGGCTTCGAGACACCGATCCACGCCAGCCTCGTCCAGCCCATCCTGATGGGCGGGGCTCCGCGCGGGATCGCGATCATCAACGGGACGCTCGCCGCCGCGCTCGGCCTTGGCCTCCAGCAATGGCCGGTCGGGATCGCGCTCTGGGCGATCGGGCACAGCCTCGCGGTCTTCGCCGCCCGGCACGACCCCGAATTCGCGAACGTCCTCATCCGCCACCTCCGGCAAAAAGGATACCTGGCATGCTGAACCTTGCCGAATATCGCTCCCGCTTCGACCGGCTTGCCGATCATTTGCCCTGGGCCGCGCTGGTCGCACCCGGTGTGGTGCTCAACAAGGACGGCAGCTTCCAGCGCAGCTTCGCCTTTCGCGGCCCCGACCTCGAAAGCTCCACCGAAGCGGAACTTGTCGGTGCATGTGCCCGCGCCAACAATGTCCTGCGCCGGCTTGGGTCGGGCTGGGCGATATTCTTCGAGGCCCATCGCCGCGAGATTTCAAGCTATCCGCAAAGCCAGTTTCCCGATGCGGCATCCTGGCTGATCGACGAGGAACGGCGCGCCGCCTTTGAATCTCACGGGCATCACTTCGAAAGCGTGTTCACCGGTACGCTCCTGTGGCTGCCGCCCGCGGATTCGAGCGATGCGGCCGGCCGCTCGCTGATCGAGCGGCCGGAGCCCGAAAGCAGCGAGTCTGGAGGGCGCGATTGGCGCTCCGCGCTTGCCGGGTTCATCGCCGAGACCGACCGTGTCCTCGATCTCTTAGCCGGCTTCATGCCCGAAGTTCACGGGCTGTCGAGCGCCGAGACCCTCTCCTACCTCCACGACACGGTTTCGGACCGGCCCGTCCATCTCGCCGTTCCAGAGACGCCGGTCTACCTTGACTCCATTCTGGCCGACACACCGTTCATCGGCGGACTGGAGCCGACACTGGGACGCCATCACGTCCGCACGCTCACCTTGCCGGGCTTTCCCAATGTGAGCCGACCCGGCCTGCTCGATGCGCTCAATCATCAAGGCTTCGGCTATCGCTGGATGACTCGCTTCATCTCGATGGACCGGGCGGACGCCACCAAGGTGCTGACCAAACTGCGGCGCCAGTGGTTCAACAAGCGCAAGTCAATCACCGCGCTGCTGCGCGAGGTTATGTACAATCAGCCGACGCAGCTGGTCGACAGCGACGCCGACAACAAGGTGGTCGATGCCGATACCGCGCTGCAGGCGCTTGGCGGCGATCACGTCTCGTTCGGCTACCTCACCGCGACCATCACCGTTGCTGACGAAGACCGCGCCCGCGTCGAGGAAAAGGTCCGCGCGATCGAACGCGTGGTCAATGGGCTTGGTTTCACCTGCATCCGCGAAGGCGTGAACGCGGTCGAAGCCTGGCTCTCCTCATTGCCGGGGCAGGTCTACGCCAATGTGCGGCAGCCGCTGGTCCATTCGCTGAACCTCGCGCACCTGATGCCGCTTTCCGCGGTCTGGGCCGGACAGGAGGGCAACACGCATCTTGCCGGGCCGCCGCTGTTCCATGCCCAAACGCAGGGTTCGACCCCGTTCCGGTTCTCCACGCACGTTGGCGACGTCGGACACATGCTGGTCGTCGGCCCGACCGGCGCCGGTAAGTCGGTGCTGCTCTCGCTGATCGCCTGTCAGTTCCGCCGCTATCCCGGATCACGGGTCATTGTCTTCGACATGGGGCTTTCGGCACGCGCAGCCGTGCTGGCCATGGGCGGCACCCATAACGCCTTGGGTCACGGCACCGATGCGCTGGATGGTCTGAGCTTCCAGCCGCTCAAGGACATCGACGATCCGGTCGAGCGCAGTTGGGCCGCCGACTGGATCCTCGATCTGCTGACCCACGAATTGCTCGTCACCTCTCCGGAAATGCGTGACCATGTCTGGTCGGCGCTCACCAGCCTCGCCGGCGCTCCGGAAAGCGAGCGGACGCTCACCGGGCTCTCCTTGCTGCTCCAGTCGAACGAGCTGCGCATGGCGCTGGCGCCATATACGCTCGAGGGCACGTTTGGCGGACTGCTGGATGCAGCCGAGGAGCGCCTCGCGGACGCCGACGTCCAGTGCTTCGAAACCGAGGCGCTGATGGGACGAAAAGGACTGGTCGCCCCGGTGCTGACCTATCTGTTCCACCGCATTGAGCAGCGCTTCGATGGGCGTCCGACGCTGCTGGTGCTCGATGAGGCCTGGAGTCTGCTCGACGATCCGATCTTCGCTGCCCGCATCCGTGAGTGGCTAAAGACGCTGCGAAAGAAGAACGTCTCCGTCCTGTTTGCGACGCAGAGCCTCGCCGACGTGGCGCAGAGCTTGATTGCACCGGCGATCATCGAGAGCTGCCCGCAGCGGATATTCCTGCCCAACGACCGGGCGATCGAGCCGCAGTCTCGTCAAGCGTATGACGCCTTTGGGCTCAACGATCGGCAGATCGAGATCATCGCCCGGGCCACGCCCAAGCATCACTACTACCTTCAGTCGGCGCGCGGAAACCGCCTGTTCGAGCTGGGGCTGGGACCCGTTGCGCTGGCGCTCTGTGGCTCCTCCGGCCCGGCCGCGCAGCAGAGGATCGACCGCATCATCGCCGAACACGGCGTCAAGAACTTCCTGTCCCATTTTCTCGCCGGATCGGACGCCGCGTGGGCGTCTGACCTTGCCGCCTCGTTTCGGGCGCCCGCCACCATCTGACCCAGCTTCAGCAAAGGAGAAGACCAATGATTGTGAAACAGCGTTCCCGTCCCTCGCTTACCGTCGCTGGATGCATGGCGTTGGTGGCCGCTGGCGGCACCTTCGCCGCCATATCGTACCCATCGGAGCCCGCTAAGGCGGTCATCGTCTACGACCCGACCAACTACAGCCAGAACCTGCTGACGGCGGCCCGTACGCTCCAGCAGGTCAATAACCAGATCAAGTCCCTGCAAAACGAGGCGCAGAGCCTGCTCAATCAGGGCAAGAATCTAACGACGATTGGTTTTCCCGAACTTCAGGCGCTGACGCAAACCCTCCAGCAGATCGATGTGCTGATGGGGCAGGCGCAGGGGATCCAGTTCCAGGTCTCGACGCTGAACCAGCAGTTCCGCCAGCTCTATCCGACCAGCAATGCCTCGCTCTCGCTCAGCAGCCAGGTCTCGGCTGCCCGCGCGCGCCTCGATACCGAAATGACGGCCTACCAGCACACGATGACCGTGCAGGCGCAAGTCGTCGAGAATATCCAGAGTGATGCCTCCACGCTCTCGGCCATGGTGGAGCGCAGCCAAAACGCCGAAGGCGCACTTCAGGCAAGCCAGGCGACCAACCAGCTTTTGGCGTTGACTGCCAAGCAGCAGTTCCAGATCCAGCAGCTCCTCGCCGCGCAATACCGCGCCGACGCGCTGGAGCGCGCCAACCGCGCCCAGGCGACCAGCGACGCGCAGGCCGCGACCGCAAAATTCCTCGGCACCGGGACGGCCTACACGCCGAACTGACCATCTGGACCGGCCGCGGCCGGGTCCGTTTCGATCATTGTTTGCGGTGACGGTCCGCCTTTCCCGTCACCGCGTCGCGGGACGCGGTATTGCCGCGCCCCTGGCCGCGTCCCGCGACACCCACTGTCTCCAATCCCCTCGGCATTCGGATGGAAAGTGCAGCGCCATGAACGACCTCAATGTCATCGACCGCTTCATGACCAGCTTCATCGCCTACATCGACAGTGGCTTCGGTCTGTTGGGCGGCGATGTCCACTTCCTGACGGCGACCTTGATCGCCATCGACATGACGCTCGCGGGGCTGTTCTGGACGATGGGCGGCGAGGACAACATCCTCGGGCGCTTCATCCRCAAGATTCTCTACGTCGGCGCCTTCGCCTTCATCATCGGCAATTTCTCGGCGCTCGGCGACATCGTCTTTCGCTCCCTGGCACAGGCGGGCCTCACGGCCGGCGGCGGCGCGCTCACCGCAGCCGACCTGCTGAAGCCGGGGCGGCTCGCCGGGATCGGATTTTCGGCGGCCTGGCCGCTGCCGGATCAGGTCAAGCAGCTCATGGGGTTTACGAGCTTCTTCGACAACTTGCTGACGATCGTTGTGCTACTCCTGGCGTGGCTGCTGGTGATCCTCGCCTTCTTCATCCTCGCGGTGCAGATTTTCGTCACCATCCTCGAGTTCAAGCTGACCAGCCTTGCCGGTTTCATCCTGGTGCCGTTCGCGCTGTGGAACCGCACTGCTTTCCTTGCCGAACGCGTGCTCGGCAACGTCGTCAGCTCCGGCATCAAAGTCATGGTGCTCGCCGTCATCGTTGGGATCGGCTCGAACTTCTTTGACGAGTTCACCACGGCCCTGCAGGGACAGGAACCCGATATCGGGCAGACCCTCAGCCTTGTGCTGGCCAGCCTCGCGTTGTTTGGTCTCGGAATTTTCGGGCCGTCAATCGCCTCGGGCCTTGTCGCCGGTGCGCCACAACTGGGTGCTGGCGCTGCGCTTGGCACGGGTGTCGGCGCAGCCGGGATCATTGCCATGGGTGCCGGCGGCATCGCGGGGGCGGCCAAGCTCGCAGGTGGCACCGCGCTTGGCGCGGTGCGCGCTGGCACCAGCATGGGCGCGGCCGCCTCCACCTCGTGGAGCATGGGTCAATCCGCCGCCGGCTCGCAAAGCGTCGGTGCCGGGCTGAGCGGCATGGCCAAAGCCGCGGGTGGTGCGGCCCGACAGAAGGCCAGTCAGGCCTTCGGGCTTGGCGAAGCCGCCGAACGCGGTCGCTCGGCTGCGAGGGCTGCCTTCGAAGGCTCCGACGGTGCCGGCAGTGCGTCTGAGACCACAGCCAATCCCGCGAACAATTCCGCTCCGGGCTGGGCGCGCGATCTCCGCCGCCAGCAGGACACCCGCCATCACCGTCAGATCGCGCTCTCCACACTCAAGGACGGTGAGCGCGGCGGTGCCGCCGCCAACCCCGACATCAAGGAAAAGGAGGACTGATCGATGATCTTCAAACGCGCTGTCCAGCGTTACGGACGAACACCTCAGCCCGAAACACCCTTCCAGCGGGCGGGCCAGGTCTGGGATGAGCGTATCGGCTCCACCCGCGTCCAGGCACGCAACTGGCGGCTGATGGCCTTCGGGACCTTAGGTATGGCCGGGATGATGGGCTCAGCGCTGGTCTGGCAATCGCTTCAGAGTCGGGTGGTGCCCTATGTCGTCGAGGTCGATGGGCTCGGCGAGGCAAGGGCAGTGAATGAGGCGGACGCCGCCATCACACCCACCGATCCGCAAATCGCCTGGCATCTGGCCCGCTTCATAGAGTGCGTGCGCGGCGTGTCGCTCGATCCGGTGCTGATGCGCCGCGACTGGCTCTCGGCCTATGACTTTGCCAGCCAGCGCGGGGCGCGTTTCCTCGATGGTTATGCGCGCGAGGCAGACCCGTTCGCCAACCTCGGGCAGCGCAGTGTCTCAGTGCAGGTGACCAGCGTCGTGCGCGCGTCGGACCAGTCGTTCCAGGTGAAGTGGATCGAGACGTCCTATGAGCGCGGCGCGAAGGCCGGAACCAGCCACTGGACCGCAATCCTGACGATACTGACCCGCCCGCCGCGCAGCGCCGACATTCTGCGACGCAATCCGCTCGGGATCTATGTCGACGCGATCGACTGGAGCCGGGAACTTGAACCCGCCGCGTCAACCCAGTCCGCGGCGCAACCGCCGCCAACCCAAGTTTCGCCTGAACCTGCAGCTCAGTCGTCATCGGAGATCCAGCCATGAATGTGCATTCCCACAGGCTCGCCATCATCGCGGGCGTCCTTGCGCTCCCAATGTTGGGCCTTCCCGCCCTCGCGGCCCCGGCGCCCAGCTCCCGCGCGGCCGTCGTCGACCGGGCTAATCGCGCGGCGACGATCGAGCCTCAGGCCAGCGGGTTTGTCCAGGCCATCCAGTTTCAAGCGTATTCCGAAGGGGCGATCTACCACGTTTTGACCGCGCCCGACCGGGTGACCGATATCGCGCTTCAGGCGGGCGAGGTGCTGGTCGCGGTCGCCAGCGGCGATACCGCGCGCTGGGTGATCGGCGATACGACAAGCGGGCAGGGCGACAGCAAGCGCACCCATATCCTCGTCAAACCCTACTCGCCGGGGCTTTCAACCAACCTTGTCATCACGACCGACCGGCGCAGCTACCATCTGGCGCTCTCCAGCAGCGGCGGCGCGGCAATATCGGCGTTGTCCTGGACCTATCCGGCGGACGAGTTGGTCGCGATCAAGCGGGCAGCGGCCGCGGCGGAAACGGCAAAACCGATAGCCGCCGGTCTCGCCGCCGAAAACTTCAACTTTAACTACGAGATCTCCGGCGATAAGCCGACCTGGCGGCCGCTCCGCGCCTTCGATGATGGCCGGCAGACGTTCATCCAGATGCCCCCAAGCATCGTGCTCGATGAGGCGCCTCCGCTGTTCCTCGTCGATGAAAAGGGGACAGCACAGTTGGTCAATTACCGACTGTCGGGCCGCTTCTATGTTGTCGACCGCATCTTCACGGCCGCCGAATTGCGGCTGGGTACGAAAAACCAGCAGGTGGTGCGCATCCAGCGCCTGGCCGACGGTGCAGTTCAGGGGAGGGCGCGATGAGCGAAGAACCCGTAAGCGACGTCGATCAGCGGCAGCCAATTGGAGACCAGCAAATGGTGGGCTCCGCTGACAATGTGGAGAGCGCGCCAGCCGCTGGAGTGCGCCCGCCGGCCAAGGTCGATCCGGAGTCGCTGGCGCTCCGATCGAAACCGCCAAGGGCCATCCGCTTCAAGCGGGAAGTCATCATCGGGATGACGGGAACACTCGCGCTCATCGTGGCGGGAACGGCCTGGTACGCGCTCGGGCCCATCAAGCTTCACCTTGCCGGCAACGGCGACGGCGAGGCCAATGCCGCAAAGATCTCTACCGACGCGATCAATGTGCTGCCCGACAGTTATGACAAGGTACCCAAGCTCGGGCCGCCGCTGCCCGGAGACCTGGGGCGCGCCATCGTCGAGAAACAGGGCGCAACGATCGCGCCGATCTCGACCGCGTTAGCAGGATCGGGAGCGACCCGTCCGCAGTCGGCGCCGGACCGGATGGAGGAAGAGAGGAGATCGGCACGGCAGTCCGGTCTGTTCTTCGCCAGCGCCAAGACCGGAGCGTCGGGTGCGACGTCGGAACCTGCAGCGCTTCAGGCCGAAAAGCCTGCAAGCGGCGCCGACGGAAAGCTCGCGATCGACTTCAACGCCGATCCCAACGCCCAGCAGCGCAAGGCGGATTTTGTGTCAGCCAAGGATACCGCCGGCGATGTTGAGCCGCATGCGCTAACCCCGGCGGCGTCGACGAACATGCTTTCTGCCGGCAGTGTGATTGCGGGGAGCCTCATTACCGGGCTGCGTTCGGATCTTCCCGGTCTCGTGATTGCGCAGGTCACCGAGCAGGTCTTCGACAGCGCGACCGGGCGGACCTTGCTCATTCCGCAGGGCGCCAGGTTGATAGGCAGTTACGATAGCCTTGTGGCTTTCGGACAGAAGCGCGCGCTGATTGTCTGGCAGCGGATCGTCATGCCCGATGGCAGTTCGATCCGCCTCGACAACGTGCCGGCGACGGACATGTCAGGGTATGCTGGCCTGGAGGACAAGGTCGATGCCCATACCTGGCAGGTCATCAAGGGAGCGGCGATTTCTACGCTGTTCGGAGTTGGATCGGAACTGACCTTCACGGGCGAGAGCGATCTGGTCCAGGCGATCCGGCAGTCGACGCAGCAGAGTGTCTCGCGCGCCGGCGATCAGCTCGTTTCCCGCAGTCTACAAATTCAGCCGACGATCACGATACGGCCTGGGGCTCAGGTTCGCCTCGTGGTTCACCGCGATCTCGTTCTGCCGCCATGGCTTCCGTAGGAGCAATCACTATGACTGAGTTGAAGCTACCAGTATTGCCCGATCGGACTCCGGTAAAGCTCTCCATTCACGTCGTACCTGAACTTGCCGAAGCGCTTCAGGACTACGCGAAGTTATACGCTTCAACTTATGGGCGAGAAGAGCCGGTGTCAGTTCTGGTACCGGCAATGCTTGAGGCGTTTCTCAGCAGCGATCGGTCGTTTGTCCGAGCAAGAGGACGGGGTGGAAGATAAGCTCATAGTCCCCTAATGTGCCTCGTCTCGATACACCGGCTCACTCTCCACCTGGTCTGACCAACGGAAGGTTTCACCATGGCAAGGAACGTTAATCGCGAAATGCGTGCATTGGGTCAGTTCGACCCGATCAGTGTACGGATTCCAGATGCAGTGCGCATGACGGGTCTTAGTCGATCTAAAATCTATTCGCTCATTGCTGCTGGTGATCTTGAGGCTGCCAAAGTCGGACGATCGACAGTGATTACGATCGAGAGTCTGAAGGCTGTCATTCAAGCACGGCGAATTTCACCCAGCGGTCGACGGAAAAGCTGCTGACTCAAGGATGGAATGATGTTGCCGTTTGCATCCTCCAAGGCGATAGGCTCAGATACAAGCTTGCGTGCCAGCCCTCAATGCCGCCAAAGCGTCAGGGAACCTCGTATCCATAAGGCGGTGTGAAGTTCCAGTTGGCACCGCCGCCTGCCAGTTCCCTGGCGATGGTGTTGGCCCGGGCCTCGTTCCTTTTGAACTGATCGCTATCCGGATACTGCTTAGCTTGAACGTCAGCCGAAAGGCCGCTGCCGGAACCACTCCGGTATTCATCCCACATCGCAGCATTGAATTGCTGCATGGACCTCAATGCGTGAGCGACCTCATGCCAGACCAGATACTGAAGTCCGCCGTTGAGAAGGTTGTAATTGCGAAGAGCGGTGACGTTGATAACGACCGGAACCTCGGAGTTGCCGATACCCACGCCGTTCTCGCCGGCGCGCCCTACGCCGAACTCTCGATTTGTGGCAGTGAACTTCAAATTTCTCAGAATATTTACAAGTTCGCCATACTTAATGGCGCCAATGATGGACGAATTTATCACCGCCCCCTGGCTAGCATACATGTTTATAAATTGACTGAACACCGTCGATTTCATCGAGTTTCCGATTACGGTGATGTCATCGCCTATAACATCAATCTCTTTGGTAACTAGTGTTTTTGCAGTCCAGAACGTCGTGGCTTGCGCCACAAGCATCTGTTGTGTTCCTGCGGTGTTTTGTATGACCGCATTGGTGAAATCAAAAGTGCCAACGTGCGAAGTTACAATAATCTCACCAGGCTTATTCGATCCTTATGTTGATTACTTCTTAGAAATGATGTCTTCTTGGCCGCCAGAAAGTCGATGAATCTCCCCGATTTTTCCTCCTACAAATGTGTAGGACACAGCGTCGTAGTGCCAGCAGCAGTGAGATGGCGGTCCGTTCCCCCAACTTCCCGCCGAGTTGAAATACTCAATAGTTAGTAGGCTGCCGCTTGATGGATAAGCAGACTTGATCGTATAGGTGACGCCCGCAGCTGCAAGTGGCTCTCCAAATTGCGTCATCCATGATGTTTTATTGTCGGCTATCAGCCGTTCACCCTCATATACCTTCACGTCATCTGCAAGAAGGTTAGAGTATTTGGGCACGTCCTTGTTCTCGATCGAGGATATTAGATCATTGATCAAAAAGTCTTGGCCGTTTGGTGCCGGTGGTGCCAGCACCTGAGCATCAGCGAAGGGGGCGGATGCCAGATAGGCGGCGGATAAAACTACGGTAAGATATCGCATCCAGCCAGTCTCCTTTTACATGCAGCCGCAGCGCGTCAGAGGAGCATACTCCCGCAGACTCAGAGGCTTGCAAATTCCATGCTAACGCGTCGCATTATATCTTTGCAAGCAATTCGGAATGTATTTTTGGCACAAACATCCGGTCAAAGTTCATGAAATTTGGCATCAGTTTCACCGTAATGGCAAGAGAACCAAAATATTCTTCAATTAACGCAGATATTGGTATGCCAACTATTTGTGAACTAATCTCGCTAGCCCGGCGATAATCTGCCAGATTATGCAATTTCGCTGACTGCAATAGAAACTTGTGGCGGCGCTGGATCGGTTACGCATCAACACGCTAACTACCGTTCTTCAGAATTGTCGACCATGGTACGGCTTTGGCGTAGTCGTTGAGATTATGGACATGGATCGTTAGGCAAGCGTGTTCGCTAAATTTCGTTGCAACGCCATGGCCGATCACTCACGACCGCCACAATATATAGAACATATAGGGAACAAATGCAGGAGCTTTTCCCTCTGGTGGTGCGATGCCGCGAATGAGGCGTTACGCGTGCGTTTAGTATCGCGCCGCTAAGCTGCGTATCCAAGGTTTTCTCGGAGCGGCCGAGCGATCCTCATAGAGTAGGTTGAGGCCTAGTTGTCCGCTGGCGCAACTTCATTGGCAACTGGCTAAATGAGGCTATCGCGAGAACACTCGCGGCGCGCTATTACGCCTTTTAATCAAGTTTCGTGATGGTGCAAATACATCTTCAAGCCCGGACCTCACCGGCTGTACGAACGGAAATTGCTCGTTCGGCTGAGTCTAGGGGCTTGGTCGTCAGGCTATGACATAAGCGCCGAAACTGTAGGCAAATGGTACAAACGGCGAGAAGAAGCCGTCCGCGATCACGCAAGCCGCCCTGTTCGTCGCGTATGGTCGGGCCAATTTTAACCAATGTACTTTTTTGTCGCATGAAATGCACATGCCGGCGCAAGCGGATGTTTGTGGGGGTATTTTTGGGGGTGGTATGATTAAGTGAACTGAAAATGATGTGTTAAATCAATTGCATAGTTGGCCTGAAATGTCCTGCCCCCGCAACCATGAACACCCCCCCCACACACACGACAGCCCAGCCCGGGCAAGCGCGCACGTATGTGCGCGCCTTGGCGCCGCAACGCGCCACCGGTAACGATAGAGGCTTCGACATGACAAGCGCGGCAAAATCCCTTATGGGCGTGGGCATGTCGCGCTGGGGCCTTTCTCTGCTGCTGATGCTCTTGTCGTCGTTCTTGGCGACTTCTGCCTTGCATGCTGCGGAGATGTCGGGCCCGGTCACGATGGAATGCTCTGGTTATGTCCACGATGAGGGGGACAATGACCAGTCGCAGGGGGACGCCGACAAGGGCGTACCGCATCACCATGCCAGCTGCCACGGCGGCGCATCCTTCCTGCCATCCCGAGACCAGAATCCCCTTCTTCAGAGCGTTTTGAAGCAGGGCGTTCCCGCAACCCGCTCTCATGCCCTCGGTCGGTGGATCGCCGGCCCGGATCTGCGTCCTCCCATTGCCTGATTGAATCCGAACGGCCCTGGCGCGCCCGCGCGCGCCGGCGGTCTGTCATTCTTCAATCGGGAATATCTTCATGTACAGGATCATAGCGGCTCTGCTGGCCGCCACGTCGTGCGTCGCAGCCGCACAAGCGCAGGACATTGCCGCGATGCGCGCGGCCCAGGTGACGACGCCACTATTCACACTCGAGGATGCCGTTGCGGCGGCGGGCGGCAGCGCCCCTGCCATCGAGGCCGCCGATGCCGGTATCCGGGCGGCGGAAGCAAACCGGCGGATAGCGGGCTTTCGCCCCAACCCCGTAGCGCAGGCGCAAGTCGAGAATGTCGCCGGAACGGGCGCCTATAGCGGCCTCCGCAATTCCGAAACGACTGTCGGCTTCCTGCAAACGCTCGAACGGGGCGGCAAGCGCCGTGCCCGCGTGGCGGTTGCCTCGGCAGAACTTTCCAGGACGGAGCTGCAGGCCGCGATCATGGCCGCAGACGTGCGGCTTCAGGCGACCCGACTCTATATCGAGGCGATCTCGGCCATGCGCCGCCGGGAGACGGCACGCGATCAGGCGCGGATCGCCGGAGACGCCCTTCGCGCGGCCAGCCTGCGCGTCCAGGCCGGTCGAGCCTCTCCGCTCGAACGGCAGCGGGCCGATGTGACGCGGTTGTCGGCAGAGGCGAATGTCGAACGGCAGGATCGCCTTGCCCTTGCAGCCCGCACCAATCTGGAGCGGCGCATGGGGCGATCGATCGATGGCGAACTCGACGCCGGCCTTCTCGACCGTTTGCCGCCCGATGGGTACGGCCCAGATGTTCAGGTGGACCCACAGGGCACGCTCGCGCTCGCGGCGGCGGACGCCAATCTGGCCATAGCCGATGCCAACCTCCGCCTTGCGCGTGCGAACCGGGTGCCGGACGTGGATGTCGGGCCTTCGGTCCGGCGCCTTGAGGCGACCAATGACGTCGCGGCCGTGTTCACCGTTTCGATCCCCTTGCAGGTCTTCAACAATGGCCGTGCCGCGTTCGACCAGGCCAATGCCCAGCGCAGCCAGGCGGAAGCCCAGCGCCGGGCCGGCGCGCTCGATATCGAACAGGCCATCACCAATGCCCAGGCCGAGGCGGACAATGCCGCCACGCTGGCACGAACCGCATCGGGACCGGCGCTGGTCGCAGCACAGGAAGCGGCCCGCATCGCGCGCATCGGATACCGCGAGGGCAAGTTCGGCCAGCTCGATCTGCTCGATGCCGAACGCACGCTTGCCGAAACCCGCGTCGCTGCGATCGACGCGCTTGCCGCCTATCAGAATGCCCGCGCGCAGCTGGAGCGCCTGACCGCGCCCGCCGTCGCACCGCAAGTGGGGAACGGATTGTGAAGACCTTCAACAGATACGCCTACGCCGCATTTCCCTTGGCCTTGACCTTGGCCTTGCCGCTCGCACTCGCTGCCTGCGGTGGTGGCGGTGCCCAGGACGCTGCGCCCACGCCGGACAAGGCCGAAGCGGGCCAAGCCGCCCACGCCGAGGAAGGCGAAATCACGCTGACACCGGCGCAGATCGCTTCGGCAGGCATCGAGATCGGCCGTCCCATGGTGGGAGGCTCCGGCACTCTCGAACTGCCCGCGACCATCGAGGCCGACCCGCAAGGCATGCAGGTCGTTTCCGCCGCGATCGGCGGCCGTATCGTGGCGCTGGGCCAGAATCTCGGTCAGTCGGTCGGTCGCGGTGGGATCATGGCCGTGATCGAGAGCCGGGAAGCGGCCGCCCTCAAGGGCGAAGTCGAAGCCAGCCGCGCGCGTCTGGCCCTGGCCAACGCGAATCTTGCCCGCGAGCAGCGTCTGTTCAGCCAGCGCGTCACGCCGGAGCAGGATCTGATTGCCGCGCGCACCGCAGCAACCGAAGCGCGGATCGCCTACCGGCAGGCGCAGGGACAGGTATCCGCCGCCGGTGCCGGAGGCGGCGGGCTCAACCGCCTTGGCATTACCGCGCCGATCTCCGGGCAGGTGATCGCCCGTAGCGTCATCCTGGGCCAGACGGTCGACGCCAATGCCGAATTGTACCGGATCGCCGATCTTTCGAGCGTCTCGCTCGCACTGAACCTGCAACCTGCCGACGCCGGCCGGGTGAAACCGGGTAGCCCGGTAACCGTCACGGCTTCCGGCCGCAGGGCCACGGGCAAAGTGACGTTCGTATCCCCCGCGCTCGACGTGCAGACGCGCCTCGTGCCGGTCATCGCCGCGCTGGACAACCGCGGCGGAGAATGGCGCGTGGGCGAACCCGTGACGGCTTCCGTCCAGCTTGGCAGCGAAAGCGGGCACGGCGCCGTGCGCGTTCCGAGCACCGCCGTGCAGACGGTGGAGGGCAAGAGCGTGGTCTTCGTGCGCACCGAAGCAGGCTTCCGGGCGGTGCCGGTGACGCCGGGCGACAATGCCGGGGGCACCGTGATCGTCCGTTCGGGCCTGACGGGCACCGAGCAGATCGCCACCACCAACAGCTTCACGCTCAAGGCCGAACTCGGCAAGGGCGAAGCGGCGCACGAGGACTGAGCCGATGATCGCCTCCATCGTCAATTGGGCGGTCGACAAGCGCTGGCTCGTCCTGCTGCTCACCGCGCTTGCCGCCGCCATCGGCGCGGCCGCCCTGTACCGTCTTCCCATCGACGCGGTGCCGGACATCACCAATAACCAGGTGCAGATCAATATCCGCGCCCCGGCCCTCTCACCCGAACTGGTCGAAAAGCAGGTATCCTTCCCGATCGAGACCGCGCTGGCCGGCATTCCCGGCCTCGATCACACCCGATCGCTCAGCCGCAACGGTTTCTCGCAGATCACGGCGGTGTTCGACGAGAGCACCGACATCTACTTCGCGCGCCAGCAGGTGGGCGAACGCCTCAGCGGGGTGAAGCAAGACCTTCCCCCTGGCGTCAACCCCGAGATGGGCCCGATCGCCACGGGCCTTGGCGAGGTCTATATGTGGACCGTCCGCCTCGAACACCGCAGGGATGACAAGCACTTGCCCGGTGAGCCGGGCATGCAGCCGGATGGCAGCTACATCACGCCGGAAGGCGAGCGCCTGACAAACGATACCGACAAGGCGACTTATCTGCGCACGGCGCAGGACTGGATCGTCGCGCCCTTGCTGAAGAACACCAGGGGACTCGCCGGGGTCGATTCCATCGGCGGCTATGCCAAGCAGTTCCTGGTCGTGCCGGACGTCCAGCGCCTGGCGGCGATGAGCATCACGCTCACCGATCTGGCTACGGCTCTGGAGCGCAACAATACCAGCGTCGGCGGCGGCTTCGTCGACCGTAACGGCGAAGGTCTGGCCGTGCGTTCCGACGCGCTGATCCAGAACGCCAGCGAGCTTGCCAAGGTCGTCATCGCCACGCGAGAGGGAGTTCCTGTCACTCTGGGCCAGGTTGCCGGCGTCAGGACCGGACAGGCGGTCCGCATGGGTTCGGCGTCCGAAAACGGTACTGAGGTCGTGGTCGGCACCGCGATCATGCGGATCGGCGAGAACAGCCGCACGGTCGCCACGGCGGTCGGCGATCGCCTTCGGGAGATCAATGCCTCGCTGCCGCCCGACGTGATCGTGCAGCCGGTCCTGGACCGCACCGAACTCGTCAATGCGACCATCAGGACTGTCGCCCGGAACCTGGGCGAAGGCGCCTTGCTGGTCATCGTCGTGCTGTTCGCGTTGCTCGGAAACTTTCGCGCCGCGCTGATCGCTGCCATGGTGATCCCGGTTTCCATGCTGCTGACCAGCTTCGGCATGCTCAGGACCGGCGTTTCGGCGAACCTGATGAGCCTTGGCGCGCTGGACTTCGGCCTGATCGTCGACGGGGCCGTCATCATCGTCGAGAACGCGCTGCGGCGCATTGCCGAGGCACAGCATCGTAGCCGCCGCCTGCTCACCGTAGAGGAGCGCCTGGCCACGGTCGCCACGGCTGCGCGCGAGATGATCCGGCCCTCGGTCTATGGGCAGGCGATCATCATTCTCGTCTACGTTCCGCTGCTCACGCTCACCGGTGTCGAGGGCAAGACCTTCGTGCCGATGGCGCTGACGGTCATCATGGCGCTGGCCTTTGCCTTCGTGCTCTCGCTGACGGCGGTGCCGGCGGCGATCGCGATCTGGCTCTCCCGCCGCGTGGAGGAAAAGGAAGGCCGGATCATGACCTGGCTCAAGGCGCGCTACGAGCCGGGCCTCGACAAGGCGATGAAGCGGCCGACGATGACGGTGGGTGTCGGCGTGGCCGGCTTCGCCGTGGCCATCGCCGCGTTCATGGGGCTGGGACAAGTGTTCCTGCCGCAGCTCGATGAGGGCAACCTGCTGATCCAGGCGCTGCGCATTCCGGCCACCTCGGTGCAGCAGAGCCAGGCGATGCAGGTGCCGATCGAGCGGATGATGTCGCGGCAGCCGGAAGTGCAGTTCGTCTTTTCGAAGACGGGCACGGCCGAACTCGCATCGGATCCGATGCCGCCCAATGCCACCGACATGTTCGTGATCCTGAAACCGCGCGATCAGTGGCCGGACAAGCGCCTTGCCAAGGACGAACTCGTCGCTCGTCTCGAAAAGGCGCTGAATGAATTCCCCGGCAATGCCTACGAAGTCACGCAGCCCATCCAGATGCGCTTCAACGAACTGATCGCAGGCGTGCGCGGGGACATCGCGGTCAAGGTCTTCGGTGAAGACTTCGGCGCCATGAATGCCACGGCCGAGAAGATCGCCGGGGTGCTGCGCCGGACCCGGGGCGCCACCGACGTCAAGGTCGAGCAGACCACGGGTCTGCCCATGCTCGACATTCGCGTCGATCGCGATGCCATGTCCCGTCTCGGCGTGACCGCGCAGGACGTGCAGGACATCGTCACCGCCACGCTGGGCGGCCGCGAGGCTGGCATGATCTTCGAGGGCGATCGCCGTTTCCCGGTGGTGATCCGCCTGTCCGAAGCCCAGCGCGCCGATATCGGCCTGTTGCGGCAGGTACCGGTGCCGGTGCCTGGCGGGCGGTTCGTGCCGCTTGCCAGCGTTGCCGATATCGGGATCGCGGAAGGCCCGAACCAGATCAGCCGCGAGAACGGCAAGCGCCGCGTGGTGGTCCAGGCCAATGTGCGTGGCCGCGATGTCGGCAGCGTGGTGGAAGATGCCCGGGCGGCGATTGCCGGCGAGGTCCGTCTTCCCCCGGGCAGCTATCTGGAATGGGGCGGCCAGTTCGAGAATCTCGCCTCCGCCAGGGAGCGTCTGCAACTGGTGATCCCCGCCTGCTTCGCCCTGATCCTGCTGCTGCTCTACGGGGCGCTTGGCTCGATCCGGGACGCGGCGATCGTGTTTACCGGGGTGCCGATGGCATTGGTCGGGGGCGTATTGCTCCTGTTTGCACGGGGTATGGATTTCTCCATAGCCGCGGCCGTGGGCTTCATCGCGCTGTCGGGGATCGCGGTGCTCAACGGCCTGGTCATGGTCTCGTCGATCCAGGACCTGATGCGCCAGGGCATGGAGCGCGCCGCGGCCGCGCGCATCGGCGCGCTCCAGCGCCTGCGACCCGTGGTCATGACCGCGCTCGTCGCCAGTCTCGGCTTCGTGCCGATGGCGCTGGGCAGCGGCGCGGGGGCGGAAGTGCAGAAGCCGCTGGCCACGGTCGTGATCGGCGGGTTGATCTCGGCAACCCTGCTGACGCTTTTCGTGCTGCCCACGCTCTACGCCCGCTACGGTCGCAACGACCTGCCGGCAGAGGAAGGTCGCGGCGATCCGTCCGGTTCGGACGGATCGGCCACATTCTCGTGAACGGTTTCGGCGCCAGTGTCGCAGCCGGCGATGCCACGGTGCATGGCGGACCTGTCCGGTGACTTCCGATGGTCGTAGGACGTCGGTAGGAAGTCTGGCGATCCGCCGATTCCAGCGCTTCGTCGGCCCTCAGGATTTTCCCGATGTGCTGCTGCGGGAGGCCTTGCGCTAGGACAACCCGCCGGGCGACCAGGCATCCAGAAGTTCCCGCGCGCCCTTGCCGGGGCGCGGGAGCGGCGCAAGCTCACCGGCTCGGGACAAGGAACCTGAACGATGTACGCAGTCATCTTCGTTGGAGGCTCGAAAGCGTTCGCAGGCATGATCCCGGTCCGGGAACCGCAGCTATGCTGATCCTGGGCCATGCGCTTGTTCAGGCGGCGGCGCTGGCGGCTGTCATGCCCGCTCTTCCCGCGGACGGGCAGCCGGAACCGTCCGGCGCGGAAGCCTCGGCCGGGCATGGCGATAGTGCGGCCTTGCCGGCCGATCCGCCCGCGCCCGCCGCCCCCGTGGCCTTGCCTGAAGAGGACGCAAAGCCCCCGGCGAAGGACGGGGTTCTCAAGTTCGGCGTGGGCATTCGCGGGCGGGTGGACGTGCGGTTCAACGATGTCGACGGGTCGGGCGCCCGGCGCACGTCGACTCACTTGTCGTTCGATACGGTGATCCTGAAGCTCGACTACGATTCGTCCACGTTCTTCGGGGCCGCCGAATATCGTTTCTACGGCGGCAGTTTCATCTACAGCCGCAAGAACGGCTATGACGGTTATCCCGGCGAAGTGAACTTTCCCGCCTACGCCTACATCGGCGCGAAGCTCTCCGCATCGGACAAAGTGACCCTGGGCCTGCAACCGGTGCCCTTCGACGACCGCTACTGGGGCAATTCCTGGTACAACAGCCTGGGCTTCGTCTACGGGCTTGAGGAAGTCTACGATGTCGGGATCAGCTACGGCCATTCGGGCGAAAAGCTCTCGTTTGCCGCCGGCCTCTTCCCCACGACGGGCCCGGCCGTGATGGGCCAGAGCCGGGACAGTGCCCGCTACAGCGTCAACATCGTGCGCGGCGATTCCTATCTGCCCGATTCCTCGGACAATGCAGAGCGCAACATCGTTGCAGGCAGGGTGCAATATGCCCTTGCCGCCTCGGATCACGGGAAGCTGACGCTGACAGGGTCGGCGTGGCTTTCGGACGTGCACAACTTCGACACGGGCAAGGAAGGCTCGCGGCGCGCCTATGCCCTCAGCCTGACCGACGAAACCACGGCGCTGCGCAAGAAACTGCTGGTGGCCCGGCAAGCCATCAATCCCGCCAATGCCGGCCGCAGCGACCTGATCGCGGTGGGCGACTACGATTCCTCGTACAATATCGCCGCCAGGAGCACGATGGCCTTTGGCGAACTGAGCCATCCGATCGAGACGGGGCGCTTCCCGTTCAAGATCAATCTCTACGGCAGCTATGCCCGCGTCTTCAAGGATGCGAAGGGCTTTGCCGATACCCAGCGCTTCAATCTGGGCGCGTTCTGGACCGACAAGGCGAGCGGACGCATTCGCGTCTGGACGGAAATGCTGGTCGGCCGCAACGATCCCTATGTCGGCGCCGGGCAGTTCGTGTCCGGCGGCGCGCAAGGCGGGGACGACCGCTGGAAGACTTCCCTGCTGATCATGGCGGGATATTATTTCTGATCGGGCGAGGCAGTCTTTCCGGTCTCAGCCATCGCCCTATCGGTGCACCGGCGGAAGTGCGCCGCCGCCTGCCTGATCGGAGGCCACCTGCAGGCGGCCGCCTTCGGTGAGGGCACGGTGGTCGATCTTCATCGCCGGCAGCGAAGCACCGTTCCACGTCGCGGTCTGGCCCTCCCCGGTGCTGTGCCTTTGCTCGATCCTGAAGGGAGCGCCGCCTTGGGGATGCACGGTCGCCTCCGGAAACGCGGGGGTGGTGACGACGTACTCCGGCTTGCCGGGTGTCAGGGGGTAGAGCCCCAGGGACGCCCAGACATACCAGGCTGCCATGCCGCCGGCATCGTCGTCCATGCCGTCGGCATAGCCGACGGGATGGAGTGCGAAGCTGCGTCCGTGCCAGGGCCGGGGGCGTTTGCCGGCATTGGTGTACCAGTGGTCGATGGGGCTATCGAGGATCTCGCGGACCAGCGACGCGGTCCGGGCGGGCTGGCCCGCGGCGGAGAACAGGAACGGCGCCTGGATGTCGGGCTGGTTGGTCATGTTGAACAGCCCCTGGTCGAAGAAGCGGCCGAGTTCGCGGCCGAAACGGGCGCGCCCCAGTTCCTGGTCGATCATCCAGTCGAGATCGAACACGGGGGCCCAGCGATATTGCCACAAGGTGCCCTGATAGAGCCCTCGCGCTTTCACCACGTCGAAATCGGGCGCGACTTCCTTGAACACGCGCTGCCACATGGTCCGGTAGCGCAGCGACCGTTCGTGCAGGCTGGCCGCGAGCGGGCGGTTGCCGATGTCGCTTGCCAGTTCGGCGGCGGCCCAGACGTCGTAAGCCGTCTCGATCTGCTGGTCGGGTGCCTCGTTCGGAAGCGCGTCGAGTTCCTTTATCATTAGCGGAAGGATCTCCGCCGCGTCGAAGCCGCCGATTCCCTTGCGGCGGAAATCGAGCAGGGCGACACCGGCGTGTTCGGTACGCACGGTGATGAACGGTTCGTTCTGCGTGCTCCACTGCGCCTTGCCCGCCAGGTAGAGTTCCGCGAGCGACGCGGCGATGTCCTCGGACCTGACCGGATCGAGAAGCGCGATCAGCGGCAATTGCGTGCGATAGTTGTCCCAGATCGCCCAGCCCGAATAGCGGTGATGGCCGCGCGGTGCGCGGTGCAGGGTGCCGTCCGATTGCCGGTAGCGGCCATCCGCGTCGTCGATCCTCGCGGGGGTCTGAAGGACGCGGAAAAGGTGAGTGTAGAACAGGCGTGCGCGCTCGCCGCTGCCCGGCACTTGCACCCGGGCGAGTTCGCGCGCCCACTCCGTCCGCGCCTCGCGCCTGACGTGTTCGAGGGACCGATGCGCTGCGCCTCTTTCGAGCACGCGCCGTGCGGAGCGCGAGTCCACGACCGAGAGCCCGGTGCGCATTTCGACGCGATCGCCGGCCCTGACGGCAAAATCGTAGGCCTGCCGCTCGTCACCGAGTGAAATCGGGGCGGCCTTTACCGTCTGGCCGTTACGGCTGAGCGCGCCGGCGAAGGACAAGTGATAGATGCCCTGGTCGCACACGGTTCCGGCGGACATGCTGCCGCGCATGTCGCCGGCCTTGCGCTTCTGCCATTGCGCGCTGTGGCGCTTGGTATAGCTGTGCCTCGGATCGAGCACGACGCGTATGGTTCCGGAACGCGGCATGGTGAAGCGCGAGATTCCCACCGCGCCTGCGGCGGCCAGATCGGCGCGAATGCCGCCGCCATAACGCACGCTGTACCAGCCCGGTCCTGCCTGTTCGGACGCCTTGTCCATGGCCCAGGGCGCCGTGTCCCCCGCGTAGCCGACCGAGACGAGCAGATCGCCCCCGCCGCCGCCGCACCCCACCCCGACGGCGCGGGTATGGGAGAAGCCGAGGAGATGGTCCGCCTGGTAGTCGTAACCGGCATGCTGCGCCGGCACCGTATCGGGAGACAGCTGCACCATGCCGAACGGGCTGGTCGCGGCGGGCGTCAGCTGGCCGTGATCGCCTGACGTCCCGACGAAAGGATCGACCAGGTCCACCGGAGCGGGCGCTTCATCGGCCCAGGCCGGCGGGCAGAGCAGCCCGATCCCGAGGGGGCAGATCCAGAAGCGTAGCTGCACGGCAAGCCTGCCGGTCTTCATCATCGTCAAGGTGTGTTCCTGAACAGGGAAAGCGGGATCGCGCGGCCCATGGCTTCATAGCCGCCGTTGCCGGGATGGAGGTGATCCCCGGAATCGTAACGCCGCTGGACCATGGGCGGGCTGGATGTGTCGCGCAAGGCCGCGTCGAAGTCGATCACGGCATCGAATTCGCCCGCGCCGCGGATCCAGGCATTGGCGCTCTGGCGGGTCTCTTCCATCTCGCGGGTGAAAGCCTTCCAGCCGAAGCCGGGCGTGATCGTGCCGCCGTAGATGCGGATGCCTTTCGCATGGGCAGCCGCGATCAACCTCCTGTACCCGGCGATGAGGTCGGACGCTCCGAGCGCCGGTTCGCCGGGCAGAGTGGCACGCCAGATGTCGTTCACGCCTTCCAGCACGATCAGGTGGCTGACACCGGGCACCGAGGCGACGTCGCGCATGAAGCGGTCCACCGCGGCGGTCCCGCGGCCTTCGCGCAGCAGGCGATTGCCGCTGATCCCCATGTTGACCACGCCGCACCGCGGCCCCGAGCGACTTTCGATCAACCTTCTGGACAGTACGCCGGGCCAGCCCCGCCAGTCCGGACGGGTGCCGCGCGCGCCTTCGGTTATGGAATCGCCCAGAGTGACGATCGTGCAGGCCGCGGCGGGGTTATGGACGGCCAGCTGGGTGACCAGCGGGCGCAGCTTGGCGGGTTGCAGCGCGGTGCCTTGCGCATCGACGGTGCCGGGAGCGAACGCCGCCGGGAATGCCGCATTGCCGGCCACCGCGGTGCTGGGGCCGGATGTCACGATTTCCACCAGCAGGTCCTCCCCCGCCGTCACGGGGAAGTCGCTGGAGAGCGTCTCTGTCACCTGGCCGCCCGCTATGATCGCGCCGAGCCCTGCGGCAAAGGCCAGGGGCCTGCGGCTTGCGGCCGCGAGCGCGAAGCCTTCCGCTCCGGCTGCACGGGCAATCGAGATCGCTGCGATGTGCAGGCTTCGGGCGCCTTGCGGGTTGCCCAGCACCAGCCGCACCGCGTCCCCCGTCTGGCTGGCGCGGATGCGATAGCGATAAGTGCCTTCCTGGTTCTCGGTCTTGACGCTGGCTGTCGCAGGAGAGGTGGCATAGCCCCAGGCCCCCGCCCAGCCTTCGTCGGCGGGCCGGGCGTGCTCCTGGCTTGTGGCCGCCGCGGCAGGCGCGGCGAGAGGGGCGGCAAGAGCCGGGACGAGCCAGGCGGCGGCCATCAGGCGCTTCATGTTCGGCCCCTTCAGAACTTGAACCGCAAGGCGGCGGAATAGACGCGGCCCTCGAAATAGACGCGGTCGGTGAAGGCCTTGGTGCCCCAGTAGGCCCGCTGCGGGCGATTGAGCAGGTTGGTGCCGTCCACCGTCAGCGAGAGGTTGCGGTTGAAGTTGTAGGTTGCCGAAGCTGCCAGGCGCGAGATCGGGTACCAGTTCAGGTTCCTGGAGGGATCGGTCAGATTGTAGCTGAGCGTGAAGTCGCTGCGCCAGGACCAGGCGACTTTCGCGCGGAACCGGCCGTCATCGTAGAACAGGCTGGCATTGTAGCTGTGCTTCGAGATGCCGGCCGTCTGCCCCTTGAAGGCGGCGGTCACCTCCGTTGCCGGCAGGTTCTGCGCGGAATCGATATATGTGTAGTTCGCCGAGGCGCCGAAGTGCCGCAACAGGCCCGGTGCGAAGTCGAAGAAGGTGCTCGCGCCCACTTCCACGCCCTTGATATATCCGTCGCCCGCATTGACGTACTTGGTCACGTCGACGGTTCCCAAGGCGCCGGGGATCGCATCGTCTTCCACCGTCGTCTTGACGATGTAGCCCGTCACGTCCCGGTAGAATCCCGCAAGCGAGATCGAGCCCGTGCGGCCGAAGTAATATTCCAGCGACAAGTCCCAATTGGTCGAGCGCACCGGTTTCAGATCCGGATTCCCCGAAGTGGCGATGCCGGTGTAGTCGCCCGACGCGCTCTGGACCTGCACGAGTGCCACGGTGGGATTGAGGTTGGCGAAGTCTGGCCGGCTGAATGTGCGCGTCCAGGCGCCTCGAAGCTGCAGTTCGGGCGTGAAATGCACGATCGCCGTGATCGCGGGGTCCACGTCCACGTAGTTCTGCCGGCCGTGGATCGGCGTGTATCGGGTAATGGTGCCGCCGGTGGTCGGGGTGTTTTCGCGAATGCTCTGGGTGCCGTCGATGGAGAGCCAGGTGTTCACCACGCGCAGGCCCGCCACGCCGTCGACCGGCATGCCCGCCAGTTCGAAGCCGTACTTGAACTGCCCATAGGCCGCGAAGCTCTGCTCCTTGCCGTCGAAGGCGGCAAGCGGATCGTAAGCCGGGCGGCCGTCGTCGGTGAAGTAGCCGGGCTTGAGCGTGCTCACGTAATCGTTGAGCGCGATCACGTTCGCTTCGCTGTTGAGATAAGTGGCGTCATAGCCGACCCAGCCCGTGGGAATGGCCGCATCGTCCCCGCCCGGGCGGCGCGACAGTACGGCGGGCGTCTCTCCGCCCGGAAAGGCGGACATCGGCAGCTTGAGCGCGTTCAGGTCCACCAGCCCGGTGCCCGAACGATATTCGGCGGTGCGGCGGGCATAGCGAAAGCCCGTCTTGAAAGCGCGAAAGAAGCCGGTGCCGGTATCGAGTTCCAGGTCCGTGCGCCATTGCAGGCCCTTGCCCTTTTCCCGCTGGCGCGTGTCCGAATAGGCGCGGACATGGAACTGGTCGATATCGCCCAGATCGGCAGTCGGGTAAGCATAGGACAGCCCGCCCCATGTGCCGTCGCTCTGGAAGGTCGCGTCGATGACCGGCGCCTGGTTGAACCCGAGCAGGAACAGCTGCTGGTCCGTCTCGATCCGCGATGTGGTATAGACCGCGCTGGTGGTCAGCGCGGCGATGCCCGACTTGAAGTCGGCGCCGAATTCGATCTGGGTCGTGTCCAGCAACTGGCGCGTGTGGTTGGAGCGGGCACCCGAGTTGGCCGTTGCGGTGAAGCGGGCGCTCTTGACGATCTGGGTGCCCTCTACCAGCTCGACATTGCCGAGAGCGGTGTTCGCCGCGATGTTCGTCTGGAAATCGGTATCGGTGTAAGTGTTGTCGTCCGTGACATTGGTGGCGCGCAAGTGCATGCCGAAGTTGTAGGCAGGGCGCCACTGGATCTCGCCGGTCAGGACCGGGCGCTCGTAGTGGCCCTTGGGGTTCTTGGCGAGGATGCCGGTCGGCAGGCTGTAGCCGGCGGGGGTAGTCTGCGGGCCCAGGCTTTCGCGATACGATTCGTAGTAGTCCCGCCGCGTGTAACTGGCATTGACGAGCACGCCGATTTCGCCCGCCCCGGTATCCCAGTTCCCCGCGACGAGCACGTCGCCGTTGTACATCAGCTTGTCGGCCTGATCGTCGTAGCTGCTGCGCAGGGTGGCAGCGACGCTGATGCCCTTCCTGAAGTCCAGGGGCTGGCGCAGCTGGACGTCCACCGCGCCGCCGATGCCGCCTTCGATCAGGTCGGGCGTCAAGGCCTTGTAGACTTCCATCGAGCGGATCAGTCCGGCCGGATAGCTGTTGAGCAAAGTACGCCGCGATACGCCCGTGTAAGCCTCCTGGCCGTTGATGGTCGTCACCACGCTGGAGATCCCGCGAATGGTGATGGCCTGGCCTTCGCCGCGGTTGCGGAACACCTGCACGCCGGGCAGGCGGGCGAGCGCCTCGGTGGCGCTGTTGTCGGGCAACTGGCCGATATCTTCGGCGGCGATGGCATCGACGATCGCGTCGGACTTGCGCTTGATGTCGCGCGCGGTGCTCAGGCTGGCGCGAAAGCCGGTGACCACGATGTCATCCGCGGCGGCGGCATCGCTGGGAACCGGCGCGCGCGCCTCGCTCAGCTTTACGCGGCGCAGGACGATCCGCGCACCGTCGTCGGCGGCCACTTCCAGGCCGGTGCCCGCGATCAGCAGGCGCAGCGCGGCGCGGGCATCCATGGGGCCTTTCACGGCGCGGCTGCGCAGCGCTTCAAGGCCCTCGCCCGGCGCCACGATCTGGATCTGCGCCTGCCTGCCCAGCGAGGCTATCGCGCTCGCCAGCGGCTGGGCGGGAATGTCGAACTGGCGCTGCTGGGCAAGCGCAGGCGTGGCAATGGCACAGGCGACGACAGCCATGCCGCAGCCGGAAAGAAGTCTCGAATGCATGAGTAACGATCCCCACCAGCGGCGCGTCTGCCGCTTTCGAGGGCTAGATGCGAGGCCGCCGACGATCCTCCATCCCCAGGCGATTTTATTTTCGCGAGAGCACGACGGCATCGTCGCGCTCGGTCAGCCGCAGGCCGTGGGCGAGGGCGGCTGCCTGCGCGAAGCCCTTGGGATCGCTCGTGGAAAAGACGCCCGCCATTTTCAGGCCGGCCACCTGGGGATCGTCGATGACGATCCGGCGGTCCGAATAGCGGGCATATTGGCGCGCCGCATCGCCCAGCGTCAGCCCGGTAAGGTCCATCTCGCCGCGTTGCCACAGGCCCAGGCGGTCGACTTCGCCCACCGAAAGCTGCTCCCGCGTGATTGCGCCTTGCGCAGGCACGGTCATGCGGTCGCCTGCCGCCAGCAAGGCCGGTGCCGCGCCCTTCGTCTGCACTTCCACGCGGCCTTCGCGCACGATGACCGCCACTTCGCCAAGCTCCGAAAGGTGGACCAGGAAGCTCGTCCCGACCACCCGGATCCGCACCGGCCCCGCTTCGACGATGAAGGGGCGGGAAGCGTCCTTGGCCACGTCGAAATTCGCTTCCCCGGCCAGCATGCTGATCCGGCGTTCCAGCGGCTTCATCGCCACCGAGACTTCGGTTCCGGCATTGAGCGTCACGGCGGATCCATCCTCGAGCGCAGTGCGGCGCACGGTGCCCTTGTCTGCCGTCAGGCTGGTGCTTCCGGCCAGCCGGTCCAGGCCCAGGGCCACCAGCAGCGATGYCGCCATGGCACCGGCCGCGCCGCCCAGCCATAGCCTGCGGCTCATCACGCGCCGCTCGGAAACGCGCGGGGCTTCGGCCGAGACCTCGGGAAGGCCGGTGGCCACCTCGGGAATGTCGCGGTCGACGCCGAGTGCCACGGCGCGGTCGAAATAGGCGTTTGCCGCCATTGCCCGTGCGAAGGCGCCGGCGTGGCGCGGGTCGGCGGCCAGCCAGGCGTCGAGTTCGGCCTGGTCCTGCGGATTCAGCGTGGCGGCATCGACGCGCAGCGCCCACTGCGCCGCGCGCTCGTCAAGCGCGTTCACGCGGTCGGGATCTGTCACTGGTCTCGCTGTCGTCTCGCTGTTCACGCACGCTAGATGACGCATTGCGGACATTTCCGCCACGCCCGATTGCATTTGTCAGGATCGCGAGCGCCTTCACCATGTGTTTCTCGACCGTGCTTTCGGCGATGCCGAGCGCTTCGGCCACCTGGCGCTGGCTCAGGCCCTGGATCTTGCGCATCGTGAAGACTTCGCGGCAGCGGTCGGGCAGGGCGGCAATGGCCGCGGAGACTTGCGACAGTTCCTGGCGGTCCGCAGCGACCCTTTCAGGCGTCGGGGCGTCCTCCGGGATATCCAGGAACTGTGCGTTGGCTTGCACGTCGATGGTCACGATCCTGGCGCGGCGCAGCGATTGCAGCACGACGGACTTGGCCACTTCGAACATATAGGTCCGCGCATTGCGAATGTGGTCCACCCGCTCGATCGAGGCGAGGATCGCGTAGGTTTCCTGGACGACATCGTCCACTTCCAGCCCCGCGGACGCCGTGCGCGCGGACAGCCACTGCCGCAGGGCAGCTTCATGCGGGAAGACATTGCGTCCCAGCCAGACGGCGCGTTCACGGGAAAAGGACATCGACGCCGCGACTATCCGGGCTGCATGACAATTTGGATACAGCGGCGCCCAAGGACGAAAGTTCTCTCCGGCATGGCGGATAGGCGCGCGCGCCGCATCTAGCAGGCGGCCCAGGCGCTCGCAGCCCCGATCCCTGCAGCGAAAGGCCGATGCTGACACCGTTCGGTCGGGACACCGGAGGACCAATGGCGAAATTCAGAATATGGCTGCAAGCGGCGCTGGGCATGGCGTCTGTTTCGCTTGTGGCGACCACGAGCCCTGCCGACGCCTGGACAAGGACCGGCCACGCCGCGATCGGCTTCGTCGCGGAAGCCAAGCTCAAGACCGACAACCGCGAGGTCTGGAACAAGCTGGCCGAGATTCTGGACGGCGCCGAATTCTACGATGAGGCGGTCGCGGGCTGGGCGGACGATGTCCGTACCGCGCACCCCGAGCTTATCCATACCGTGCGCATTCCCGTGCTAGGCGCGGTGCCCTCGGCCTCGGACCCGGCCTGCATCGCCGACCAGCCCGAGGTCAGCTGCGCCGACAAGACCATCGCCCATTACGCCGCCRTTCTCAAGGATGCGAACAACCCCCGGCAGCAGCGGCTGGAGGCGCTCAAGTTCATCCTGCATCTGGTGGGAGACCTGCATCAGCCGCTCCATGGATCGGAGCCCGGCGGCGCGCAAAGCAAAGTGCTGATCCCCGGAGGAATACTCAACGTGGATGCCAATGGCGCGGCTCTGGCCAGCGATGTTCATGCGGTTTGGGACTACGCGATCATCAAGCGGCATGGCCTGACCGCGGTGCAACTGGGCCGGCAATTGTGGGACGATGCCACGCTGGCGCCGCCCACCGGCCTGACCCCGCGCGACTGGGCCGTGGAAAGTCGGAACCTGGCGAAGAAGTACATCTTCCTCGATCCCGTGACGCCCAGTGCCAACGACGCCTACAAGGTCCCGGCATGCGGCGGCCGCACGGGGATCGCGTGCCCGGCAGCGGCCAGGACGATGCCTGCCGACTACGAGACGAAGAACTATTACCTCGTCTCCTATCGGCTCAAGCAGGCAGGGCTGCGGCTGGCCGAATATCTGGTGAACTTGATGGGGACCTGACCGGCAGGCGCGAAAGACCTTCGGCCTCCCGATGGGGCCGGAGGTCTATGCTTCCGCCTGGAGCGGCCCGTCGCCTCAGGAAGCGGAGCTCGGCCCTGAACCCAGGCTTGCCGCGATTTCCTGCTCGGCCGCGGTCGCTTCGGCGATGAGCTGGCGCAGGGCCTTTGCGGTGTCTTCCAGAAGACCCGCGCCAAGCGGGCGCTCCCCGTTCACAAACCGCCGGATCGCGCGCTCGTCTATGCCGAGGCGGCGGGAGAAAGCGGTGGTGCCGCCGAACAGCTGGACGCAATAAGCAAAGTGTTCACGTTGCTCGTCGATCGAAGATTCTGCCATTTTACCTGCCTGTTGGTTCGCTGGTCTTGCCATAGGCGATCTTGCGCGCGAGGCAAATGGCGCCTGCTCGTGCGGATGTCACCGCACTCTCGGGGGCGGGCATGGCAGCCCTTTCAGTTGCCGTCCGCATCGACGGTGAACACCATGGGCTTACCGCGAGACGTGGGCTCCCAGCCGGCCTCAAGCGCGGCGCGAATGCCCCGCGAGACGATCGCGTCGCCGATCTGGAGGCGTCCGCGCTGCATGCCCTTCATCAGGCGTTTCGGCGGGGGGAACTCCAGCAAGGCGCCGCGCTGGGTGTTCTTGCGCTGCAACGCAACGGTCATGCCTCTCCAGCCATCGAAGTCGTCCCACTGCGGCTCGCTGCGCAGCTCCCATTCATATTGAAGTCCATCGACCTCGACGATACCGGCTAGCTTGTTGGTCATGCCGGTACGCCTAGCAGGTCTCGGCCCGCAAACCACCTGCCGATCGGCGGTGGCGAACAACATTTCCGGACGAGGCCGCTATTCGCCGCAAGGCCCGGACCGCTCGCCTGCGGAAGCGCGCGGCCGAGGGGGCGCGGCGCGCGATGTCCGCGAAAGCCCGGTCAGGCTCTCGCGGACATCGTATCATCGCCTCTTCCGCCCGGACGAGGCGCCTGGGCTCAATAGGCCGCCGACAAGGTCAGGAACCACTGGCGCGGTGCGATGGGATAGGCGGAATAGCTGTTCGTGGCCGATCCGATCGAGAGCGTCGACACGCCCTCCTTGTCCGTCAGGTTGGTGACGTTGAGCGCGAGTTCCACTTTCTTGAGCGGCAGGACACCGTCCGGAACCCGTCCGGCGACGCGCAGCGAGGTCAGGAAGTAGGAGGAAACGCTGGCGTCGTTGGTGAAGGTGGCGAAGCGGCGGCCGACAAAGTCCCCGATCGCCTGCACCTCGAACGGACCGACATTCAGCGTCGCCACCGTCTTGTTCATCCACTTGGGCGTGCCGGGCAGCTGCTTGCCGCAAGTCGGCACGATCCCGCCCGTGACGATGTAGCCGCCGATGCAGGTGTCAGTGGCCGCACCGATGCCCTGTGCGGTGGAAGTGTAGTCGTTCTGGTACTTGGACAGGTTGTACGAGATCGCATTGTAGAGCGAGAACACGTTCCCGATCCGCAGCGTGACGGCCGCGTCGACGCCGTCGGTCTTCACGTCGCCGACATTCACCAGGGTGGAGGTGCCGCCGGTGATGCCGCTGCCGGCGATCCCGCCCGGATTGGTCGGGATGGCGAGCAGGCGATTGCTGAAATCGACGTGATAGTAGTTGATCTGCGCCTGAAGCGCCCAGCCGTTGGAGAAGCTGCGGCTGGTGCGCAGGCCCGCTTCATACGTCCAGCTGGTCTCGGGCTTGCCCTCGTCGGCGAAGGCGTCGAACGCGGCCTGACTGCCGGTGAACCAGGGACCGCCGCCGCCGGCGAGATAGGCCTGATACTGGCGCAGGTTCTTCTGGACGTTGAAGTAGACCTGCTCGTGTCCGTTGAAGTCATAAGTCGCGCCGAAGGCCGGCAGGAACCAGTTCTTCGTGTTGATCTTGCCTTCGGGCAGGGCGGTGGTCCCGCCCAGCGAGCCGAGGCGCGGCTGCACCGGGAAGCGGCCGCTGGCCCACTGCGCGCTGGTCTTGACGCCGCCCTGGACGAGCAGCGCGTCGGTCACCTGCCAGGTGTCCTGGAGGTGGAGCTGCAACTGCTTGATCCGCGCCTCGCCCTGATACTGGGTGAACAGCGGGTCCATGACATCGCGGGGACGGACATAGGGCGTGCTCAGCGAGGGATCGGAAACCGGCACGGCGTACCAGCGGCGCCACTGGGTGGTGCTGTTGTGCTCGAACCAGCCGCCGAATTCGATCTTGTGGCTGCCGAGTTCGACGCTCGCCGCGGAGATCACGCCGAAGCGGTCGATGCGGTATTCGGTCGTGCGGGTAATCATGCCGGAGCCGCCGGTCGCGGCCAGCAGTGCGGCGCCGGACGCGGCCGCCTGGGCGGTGGTCAGCGCGGTGCAGGCGGTGGGGCGGATGCCGTTGCCATTGGCGCCGAAGCGGCAATTGGTGGGCAGGCTGGCATAGTTCGGATCGAGATAGGCCTGCGCCGTGGTGATCGACTGGCCGAGCGGGCCGGCCACCACGCCGGCGCCGTCGTTGTGGTGATAGTAACCCGTGGTCGACCAGGTGATCTTGTCGGAAAGGCGGGCATCGTAGCGCACATAGCCGAGATAGTCGGTGCGCTGGGCGTCCGAATAGTAATTGCGGTAATTGCTGCCCTCGGACGCCGGAGAGTTTCCGAGCGGGGTCAGGTAGCTTGTCCGATAACCGTCGAAATCGGGATAGAAGAAGGGCTTGGTATAAGGGGTATAGAGCTGGACCGGGGTGGCCGTGCCGCCTGCCGAAGGCTTGAAGAACACGGTCGCGTCCTCGTTCGGCTGCGTCATGTCGTTGTAGTCGAAGTAGAGCGTCAGCTTGCCGGCATCGCTGTCGTGCACGAACTTCGCATTGGCCTGCCAGCCCTTCTGGATGCCGTCGAAGTCCCAGGCCCGCGCCCTCTGGCGGACGCCCGAGATATAGCCCGAATTCCCGCCGCCGATGTCGCCGCTGTCGACCCGCAGATAGGTGCGCGAGGTGCCGTAGCTGCCTACGGTCTGCGCGCCGCGAATGCCGAATTCGGCCTGGGGATCGGAGGAGAAGGTCTCGACCGTACCGCCGAGGTTGCTGTTCGAGGGCGTTGCCAGGTCGCCCGCGCCGGTGGCCACGACCACCCGGCCGACGTTCTCGGAAATGACCGCGCGCTGCGGGGAAAGGCCGTTGTAGTTGCCGTAGCTCTGGTCGCCCAGCGGGATGCCGTCCATGGTGTAGCCGAGCTGGTTGCCGGCAAATCCGTGGACGAAGATCTGCGCGTTCTGCTCGTTGTTCCCCCAGGGATCGGCAGTGATGTAGAGGACGCCGGGCAGGGTCTGGATCGCCTTCAGAGGCGAGACGCCGGGCAGGATCTTCTGGATTTCGACTTCGGAGATCGCCGTGGCGGAGCGGGTGGTCTTGGCGCCGGTGACGATGATCGCGCCGTTGCTCTCGCCCGCGTCGACGTCTGCGCCTGCCGAAGGGGCCTCGTCACGCGCCATCGCTTGCGCCGCGGAGCACAGAGCGAGCGCGGTACCGGCGAGCATTGCGCAGCGCACGGCCCTGGAGGCCGATGGAATTGCCGTCATCTGATTGTCTTCCCCAAACCTTGCTGCCGGTGCGTTCACCGAGCGACAGGTCGGTTAGCCAAGCGACGTGGCGGTTTGACTTACCTTTGGTGACAGTAAGGTTTCAGTACCGGGGGCGGCTATGTCCGGTGAAGGCAAGGCGAATGGTGGGAATGGCGGATTCGGATCAGAAAAGCCGCCTTAAGCCAGTGGGCCTATGCGCCGGGCCGGTGTGTAAATGGCCTGACCTGTTCAAAAATGGAGGAAAATTTGTTCCAGAACGAGCGGCCCTTTAATAGGTAGTACGCGACTTTCCTCTCGTAATTAAGTTGGCCTCTCTTTCGTCTCGCTCCGCCCTTGCGCGCGGTGGGTGCTGCCGCGACTTCGGGATTATGCCTCGCAGGAACAGGGAAGCGGCGCTAAAGGCGGCGCATGGAAATGCGTCTGTGAGTGCCAAGGATCCCTGCATATCGGTGTGCCAGTTCGACGGTAAGTCGGGTTGGTGCCGTGGATGCGCCCGTACCCTCGAAGAAGTGCGCAAGTGGCGCAAGCTGCAGCCCCATGGCCGCAAGTCGATCGAGCGCGAACTGCCGCGCCGGTTGCAACGCCTTGCGGCGCGCGACGGTGGGTGAAGGCGTGCTTCGGCGCGGCGGTTTTTCGCAGAGGACAGGGAACGGCCTCTTCGCCGGAGCGCTTCCCCGTCACGCGCCGCGATTTGCAACCGTGCAGCGCCGGGCAGCTTGCGGAACGGATGAAGAGCCTTTTTGATGACCGAACCTTGTGATTTCGAAGCTGCCCGTCTCGAGGCCCTGGCGCGTTACGACGTGCTGGATTCGCCGCGGGAAAAGGCCTTCGACGAAATCGCGGAGCTGGCAGCTGCGATTTGCGGCACGCCTATCGCCGTCGTCAATTTCGTGGGTGAAGGGCGCCAGTTCTTCAAGGCGGAAGTGGGCCTTGGCCTTCGCGAAACGCCCATAGAGACCTCGTTCTGCATCAAGGCCCTGCTGGAAGAAGACTTCCTCCTCGTGACCGATGCCACGCAGGACGCGCGGTTTTCGGACAATCCGCTGGTCACGGCCGAACCGGGCCTGCGGTTCTATGCGGGCGCGCTGCTCAAGACGGAGGACGGCTACCCGGTCGGCACTCTCTGCGTGCTGGACTATGTCCCGCGCGAACTGGATGCCGTGCAGGAAAAGGCCCTGCGGGTCCTTGCCCGGCAGGCGCTGACGGCGCTGGACCTGCGCCGCGCGGCCGCCGTGGCCGAGATGGAGAAGAAGCGCCTCCGGCACGCGCAGGAAGCGGGTAAAGTGGGCCTGTTCACGGTAGAGATCGCGCAGGACAGGGTCTATCCGACGCCCGAGCTTTGCCGGCTCTATGGGCTTCCGGTCAAGGCGAGCTACCAGACCTCGGACTTCGAGCAATGCGTCGTTCCCGAAGACCGGGCGCGGGTATCGAGCCTGCACGCCCGCTCTGCGGGGACCGGCGAACTCTCGGTCGACTACCGCGTGAAGGATGCGGCGACGGGAGAAATACGCTGGCTGTCGCGTACTGCCGAATACGAACGTGATGGCTCCGGCACGCCGGTCGGCTTCGTGGGCGCCGTGCGCGACATCAGCGGGCACCGGGAAATCGTGGCCGCCCTGGCGCGGAGCGAGGAACGTTACCGGGCCTTGTTCGAGGCGCTCGACGACGGTTTCTGCATCATCGAATTCTTCGACGGCCCGCACGGTCCCCTGAGCGACTACGTCCATATCGAGGCGAATTCGGGCTACGAGCGCCAATCCGGCATTGCCAATATCGTCGGGCGCAGCTTGCGGGATCTGGAGCCGGAAGATGCGGAAGGCTGGGCCGAACTTTACGGCGAAGTGCTGCGCACCGGCAAGCCGATCCGTTTCGAGCGCTATTTCCTGGCCGCCGGGCGGCACATCGAAGTGTCCGCCTCCCGGGTCGAACCGGCATCGCTGCGCCAGGTCTCGGTCATGTTCCGCGACATCGAGGCACGGCGCCGGGCCGAAGACGCCCTGCGGGCCAGTGAGGCGATCGCCCGAGAGAACATCGATCGGGTGAATCTCGCCCTGTCCGCAGGCGCGATCATCGGCACCTGGTTCTGGGACATCCCGACGGACAGCTTCACGGTCGATGAAGGTTTCGCCCAGACTTTCGGCTTCGATCCGGGGCAGGACCGCGTGGGACTGAACCTCGCGCAGATCGTGCGTTCGGTGCATCCCGACGATCAGGCGCGGCTTTCCGAGGCCATGAACAAGGCCATGGCGGAAGGCGGGGCCTATGCGCATCAGTACCGGGTGCTGCGCGCCGATGGCCGCTATTACTGGATCGAGGCGAACGGCCGCGTCGAGATGGGGCCGGACGGGACGGCGGTGAGTTCGCCGGGCGTGCTTCTCGATATCGAGCAGCGGCGCATGATCGAGGCGGAACGCGACAGCGCGGCCAGCGCGCTGCGTGCGCTCAACGAGACGCTGGAACAGCGCGTCGCCGAGCGTACCGCCGAACTGATGCATGCCGAAGCGCAATTGCGCCAGGCCCAGAAGATGGAAGCCGTGGGGCAGCTGACGGGCGGCCTGGCGCACGATTTCAACAATTTGCTTGCCGGCATATCCGGCGCCCTGGAAATGGTGGGCACCCGGCTCAAGCAAGGGCGGCTGACCGATGTCGACAAGTATCTGGTCGCGGCACAGGGCGCATCGCGCCGCGCCGCCGCCCTGACGCACCGACTGCTGGCGTTCTCGCGGCGGCAGACGCTCGATCCGCGGCCGACCAACGTGAATGCGCTGGTCAACGGCATGGCGGAGCTGATCCAGCGCACGGTCGGGCCGGCGATCCAGGTCGAGACGGTGGGCGCGGCCAGCCTCTGGCCCACGCTGGTCGATCCCGGCCAGTTGGAGAACGCGCTGCTCAACCTCTGCATCAATGCGCGCGACGCGATGCCGCAGGGCGGGCGCATCACCATCGAGACTGCGAACAAATGGCTCGACCGCACGGGCGCGCGCACGCATGACGTTCCCGAAGGGCAATACCTCTCGCTCTGCGTCACGGATACCGGAACCGGCATGACCGCCGACGTGATCGCCAAGGCCTTCGATCCCTTCTTCACGACCAAGCCCATCGGGCAGGGCACCGGGCTGGGGCTGTCGATGATCTATGGCTTTGCCAAGCAGTCGGGCGGGCAGGTCCGCATCTATTCCGAACTGGGCGAAGGCACGACGGTCTGCATCTACCTGCCGCGCCATTACGGCGAGGTCGGCAGCGACCTCGAACTTGCCACGCACACCGCCGCTCTCGGCGCCGAAGTGGGCGAAACGGTGCTGGTCGTCGACGACGAGCCGAGCGTGCGGATGCTTGTCACCGATGTCCTCGAAGACCTGGGCTATGCCGTGATCGAAGCGGCGGACAGCGTTTCCGGCCTGCATGTGCTGCAGTCAGACGTTCGGATCGATCTCTTGATTAGCGATGTCGGTCTGCCCGGCGGCATGAACGGCCGCCAGATGGCCGATGCCGGCCGGCAGAGCCGCCCGGACCTGAGGGTGCTGTTCATCACCGGCTATGCGGAGAACTCGGTGATCGGCAACGGTCATCTCGAGCCGGGCATGCAAGTGCTGACCAAGCCTTTCGCCGTGGACACCCTGATATCCCGCGTGCGCGACATCACCGCGGAATGACCTGCGCGCGGGCGGTGAACGGACCTGCCCGTCGCACCATGAATAGAGGCCCCGTAGAGATGCATTCGGCTACGGGGCCTCAGTTTCAGCCTGGTGCGTCTGACCGACACAGACTGACGGCCACATAGCAATCCACCAGGCCGATCCGGACGCGCCTTCATCAGAGGGCGTGGGTCGCAATCGCCCGAAGTGAGAGCCAAGCGTTTGTAAGGACGCGATGTTCCGCGGCCTCTCGGAATAGTCAGGGCCATCGGGCGCGCGATCCTTGCGGCGCTGCTTCCCCTGCGCATTTCGCCGCAGCCCCTGCCGATGCCTGCGCGAGCGGGCCGCAACCCATGCCGCGTGCCCGGAAACGATACGTAACCGGCGAGCTAAGCGCCTGAGACTTGCGAAGGCCATTTCCTGCCTCATCCGCATGTTCGAAGGAGATTGATTAGTGGCGACATCCAACACCCTGGCTACCGCGCAGCCGACACCGGACGAGGCTCTGCAGCGCCTGGTGGACGGGAACCGCGCATTCGTTGCCGACCAGCCGTCGCAGTCGGACATCTCGCGCGAGCGCCGTCTCGCGCTGGCGGAGGGGCAGCAGCCCTTCGCGACCCTGGTGGGGTGCTCGGATTCGCGCGTCGGCCCCGAGCAGTTGTTCGGAGCGGGTCTTGGCGAGCTGTTCATCGTGCGAACGGCCGGAAACAACGTCGATGCGGCGGGAATGGGTTCCGTGGAGTATTCGGTCAGCGTCCTGAAAGTGCCGCTCATCGTGGTGCTCGGCCACGAGAAATGCGGCGCCGTCGCGGCTGCCGCGGACGTCGTGACCAAGGACGTGCGCTTCCCCGGCAGCATAGGCCGCATGATCGAGCCGATCATTCCGGCGGTGCTGGCAGCCCAGCGCAATGTCGGTGAGGAAAAGCTGGTGGACGTGGCCGTCGAGGAAAATGTCCGCCGCATGGTCGAGCGGCTCCAGACGTTCTCCGAACCGATGCTGATCGAGCCGCAGGAGCGGGGCGAACTCAAGGTCGTGGGCGCGGTGTACGAACTCGCCACCGGCCGGGTGCGCTGGCTCTAAGCCGCCGTCCACCCCGGCAGACGAGAGCCCGACCGCGAAAGTCGGGCTCTCGCCGGCATAACAGCAAGGTACGGCAGGTTGCCGGTTGAGGCCGATCGGCGGCCTTCCGGCAGCTTCCGGCCCTCGGCAAGGTCTACCTCCAAGCGGCCGTCACCGTTTCGCGGCGCAGGACTTGCGGCCGGCCCTGGCCCAGGCAATGGCGCTGTCGAACAGCTTGCGCCCGGTATCGGTCATGCGGGTGAAGCTGTTGTTTTCCATGCCAATGAACACCCGGCGGGCAGGGGCGAGGTGGTCGTGATCCATCGTCGCCCCGGCCTCGTAGCCGAAAAGGGTCGATTTCTCCGGCTCGCCCGGCCAGGTCATGATGACGTCGGCGCCCAGCCCCGGCTTGCCCCAGCCTGCCGGCGTTCGGGCTTCGGTCCAGGTCCCGAGCCCTGCGGGGATTCCCGCCGCCAGCGGATGAGGCGCGCGGACCAGCCAGAAATAGTGCCCCGTTTCCAGCTCGCCGAAGTCACTGTCGCGGCGTAGGCCGGTCATCCACAAGTCGTCGAGCAGGTCATTCTCCCAGGTCACCAGCGGGATGCCCATGTCGCGAAGGCGCGTGATGACCGAGCGTTCGGCGGTGAACTGGTTGGAGCGGACCGTGGAGGACATCACCACCAGATCGAACCCGCAAGGATCCGGCATGCCGGCACCACCTTGGCCCGCGAGCCCCTCGCTGACGGTCACGCTGTAGCCCAGTTGTTCGAGCCGCGCCTTGACTTGCGGATCGGCCGAACCTCCCGGCGGATCGGCGCGCATCAGGAACAGGATGCGGCCCGCATCCCCCGCGGGCGCGGGAAGGGGCGCCGCGGCGCTTGCCAGCAGCAGGACGACGATGGCGGCGAACGCCTTGCCCATCCTCAGAAGCTCCCGCTCAGGCCGACAAGGAAGCTGCGACCTTCGCCCGGCACGACTTGCGAGCGCGAAACCGAGGATTCCATGTAGTAGTCGTTGGTGATGTTCTTGACGTTGAGCGAAAGGCGGACCTTGTCTGCCAGCTTGTACCAGACACTGCTGTCCAGGCGCGTATAGCCGCCGATGCTGAAGCTGTTCTCCAGGTCGCCCTGGCGGTTGCTGGCCGCGAAGACGCCCCCGCCAAGCCCGAAATTGCGAAGCGCCCCGTCGATCGGTTCCCAGGTCAGCCAGAAGCTGCCGCTCCACTTGGGCACGCCGATCAACTGGTTGCCGCGCGCGTAGTCGGTCGATTCCCGGACGGTCGCGTCGGTATAGGCGCCGTTGGCGATCACTTTCACGCTGGGGCTGATCGAGCCCGAGAGATCGAGTTCCACGCCGCGCGACCGCTGCACGCCGGCGTTGATATTGTAGCCGACGTTGTTGGGGTCCTGCTGCGTCACGTTTTCACGGGTGAGCTGGTACACGGCCAGGGTGCCGCCCAGACGGCCGCCGAACAGCTCCGCCTTGACGCCGGTCTCGTACTGCTTGCCCTTTTCGGGATCGATGGGCTTGCCGTCGATGGTCGGTTCGGGCTTCGACTGGAACGAACGGGTGAAGTCGGCAAAGAGCGAAATATTGGGCACCGGCTTGAAGACCAGTCCCACGCGGGGCGACCAGGCCTTGTCATCGGATTCGTACTGGGTCGTGCCGTGGTCGGACTGCCGTGCATGGTCGTAGCGCACACCGGCCAGCAGATTGATCCGCTCGCCGATGTCGATCTGGTCCTGCAGGTAGCCGGACCAGGATTTGGCCTGGACCTTGCGGTCGGCGGCGGGAACGAAAGTTCCGGGCTCGGCGCCGTAGACCGGGTTGTCGATGTCGATCCGGGCCAGCGTGGCACGGGCGAACGTGCGGAAGCGGTAGGACTTCACATATTCGCCGCCGAACACGACGGTATGGCCGATGCCGCCGGACTTGAAGCGGGCGACCATGTCGGCCTGCGCATCGTAGTTGTGATTGTTCTCATGCTGCTCGACGGCGGTGCGGGTGACGGTGCGCGCGCCGGTCGCGGCGTTGACGGCCACGGTGTTGCCGTAGTTGATGCCGAACAGGTCGAGCTTGCCTTCGTCGTAGTGGCCGATCTGGCGGATCGTCAGCCAGTCGGTCAGCTCGTGCTCGATGCGGTAATTGAATTCGTAGCGCTCGGATTCGGTGGTTGCCCAGCGCTCGCCAAGGAAACGGGTGCGCGGAAGGTCGACCACCAGGTCGCCATCGGCATCGGTCGTGGCGATGATGCCGCGGTCCGTCTGGTTGTGCTGGTGCGCATAAGTGAGGCTGGCGATCACGCGGGTGCGGTCGTCCGGCTCCCACAGCACCGATCCGGAAAGGAACTGGCGGCGATAGGGCACCAGTATGTCGCGGAACGTGTCTCCGGTCTGGGCCGCGCCGATGAAGCGCACAGCCAGGGTCTTGGCGGCATCGACCGGGCCGGTCACGTCGATCTGGCCGCGTGCGAAATCGTTGCTGCCGGCCTGGACCGAGAAGTTCATCGCGCGCTCGAAGCGCGGCTGCTTGGTGACGATGTTGATGAGGCCGCCCGGATCGCCGCGACCGTAGAGCACGGAAGCGGGGCCTTTAAGCACTTCGATGCGCTCGATATTGGCCATGTCGCGGTAGCTGTCATTGGTTTCGATCGCCGGGCTCAGCATGATCGAATCGACGGCGTAGTACGATGAGCGGAAGCCGCGGATCGTGAAGCTTTCGGAGCGGTTGCCGGCATTGGTCCCGGCCTGGATGCCGCTGACGTTGCGCAAGGCGCTGGTGAGATCGAGGATCTGCTGGTCGTCGATCACGTCGCGCGGCACGAACTGGATCGACTGCGGCACATCCATGATGTCGGTGCCGGTGCGGGTGGCCGTGGTCAGCTGCTCGACCTTGTAGTCTTCGCTGCGCTGGCCGAGCACGGTGATTTCGGAAGAGCGGATCTGGTCGGATCCGGCATCGGCGGCGGCCTCGGCCTCTTCCGCTTGCGCCATTTGCGGAGATGCGGCGGCGATCCCGAGTGACCATACGAGCGCAAGCAGCGGAGCGCGGCGGCCCCGGACGAGATTCGACATTCGAAGGATTCCCTGTTCGACCCTGGTTTTGGCCCCCGCTATTGAATATGCGAGTCAGTTGCAAGACAACCGTTTGCATATGTTTGGAGGTGAGCGGTCGGAACGGGGTTCCCACGAGCAAGTGCGTCCGAAAGCGATGAGCGATCGAACGGCTCCGGTGACGGGGAGATGCGGTTGGGGGCAAGTGGTGTCGACGCGGAGCGTATCGAGAAGCTCGGTTGTCAAAGAAATGCCGCTATTCCCTGCACGGGGACGGCATGGGCGCGGGCAGAATCGGCGTTGGTGATTGCCAATGGCAATSCACCTCCGCCGATCCATGCTCGGATTCGGTGTTTAGTCCAGGAACGCCCGCATGATGCGCGAGCGGCTCGGGTGCTTGAGCTTGCGCAGCGCCTTGGCCTCGATCTGGCGGATACGTTCGCGGGTAACCGAGAACTGCTGGCCGACTTCCTCAAGGGTGTGATCGGTGTGCATGCCGATGCCGAAGCGCATGCGCAGCACGCGTTCCTCGCGCGGGGTGAGGGACGACAAGGTGCGGGTGATCATTTCCTTGAGGTTCGCCTGGATCGCCGCATCGACCGGGATGACCGCATTGGCATCCTGGATGAAATCGCCGAGGCTGCTGTCTTCCTCGTCGCCGATCGGCGTTTCAAGGGAGATCGGCTCCTTGGCGATCTTGAGGACGCGCTTCACCTTTTCGAGCGGCATGGACAGGCGCTCGGCCATTTCCTCGGGCGTGGGCTCGCGGCCCTGCTCGTGGAGGAACTGGCGGCTGGTGCGGACGAGCTTGTTGATCGTCTCGATCATGTGGACCGGAATACGGATCGTGCGGGCCTGATCCGCGATCGAACGCGTGATCGCCTGACGGATCCACCAGGTGGCATAAGTCGAGAACTTGTAGCCGCGGCGGTACTCGAACTTGTCGACCGCCTTCATCAGGCCGATGTTGCCCTCCTGGATGAGATCCAGGAACTGAAGGCCGCGGTTCGTGTACTTCTTGGCGATCGAGATCACCAGGCGCAGGTTCGCCTCGACCATTTCCTTCTTGGCGATGCGCGCCTCGCGCTCGCCCTTCTGGACCATGTTGACGAGACGATGCGGCGGAA
>NZ_JBFRCW010000019.1:0-49338 GCF_052113265.1 Novosphingobium sp. YAF33 | reverse complement strand
GTATTCCTTGGAGAGCGGCGGCCGCTCGTAAGGATGCTCCGGCTCGCGGCCGATGACGGTGATGGTCCCCTCGAAACCGTTCTGGCGAAGGGCGATCGCGCATTGCGCACCGCCGTGCCCGGCTCCCACGATAACGACGTCTGCACGCTCCGCCATGGTCACACGCGCTCCAGCAGCACGGCCAGGCCCTGCCCGACGCCGATGCACATGAAGGCCAGCGCCAAGCGGCCGCCGGTGCGATGCAGTTCCTCCACCGCCGAAAGCGCGATACGCGCGCCGGACATCCCCAGGGGATGGCCCAGTGCGATGGCGCCGCCGTTGGGATTGACGCGCGGGTCGCCGGGATCGATGCCGAGATCGCGCAAGGTGGCGATGGCCTGGCTGGCGAAAGCCTCGTTCAGCTCGATCACGTCAAGGTCGTCCACGCCCAGCGCATGACGCGCCAGCACCTTGCGCGCCGCCTCGATCGGGCCTGCACCCATGATGCGCGGGGCGATGCCCGCGGCCGCCATGCCGACCACGCGGGCGCGCGGGGCGAGGCCGTGGCGTTTCGCCGCCTCCGCGCTGGCCACCAGCATGGCCGCTGCGCCATCGTTGAGGCCCGAGGCATTGCCCGCCGTCACGGTGCCGTCCGCCTTCACTACCGGCTTCAGCTTCGCCAGCGCTTCGAGGCTGGTGGCGCGGAGGTGCTCGTCCTGCGCGAAGATCACCGGATCGCCCTTGCGCTGCGGGACCGATACCGGAACGATCTCGGCGGCGAACCTGCCATCGGCCTGCGCGCGCGCGGCCTTTTCCTGGCTGGCGAGGGCGAAGCGGTCCTGCTCCTCACGGCTCACCTGCCACTGCTCGGCCACGTTCTCGCCGGTCTGCGGCATCGTGTCGACGCCGTAAGCCGCCTTCATCGCCGGATTGACGAAGCGCCAGCCCAGCGTGGTGTCCTCGATCTTCTGGTCGCGGCCGAAAGCGCTGCCGGCCTTGCCCATGACATAAGGCGCCCGGGTCATGCTCTCGGCGCCCCCGGCAATGAGGAAGTCCGCATCGCCGCCGCGGATCGCCTGCGCCGCCATGCCCAGCGCATTGAGGCCCGAGGCGCACAGCCGGTTGACGGTCACGCCGGGCACGCCTTCGGGCATCCCGGCCAGAAGCACGGCCATGCGCGCCAGGTTGCGATTGTCCTCGCCCGCCTGGTTGGCGCAGCCGAGGATCACGTCGTCGAGCGCGCCCCAGTCGGCATCCGGGTTGCGCGCCATCAGTGCCTTGAGCGGCAGCGCGGCAAGGTCGTCAGCGCGCACGGCGGCAAGCGAGCCGTTCAGCTTGCCGATAGGGGTGCGCACGGCGTCGCAGATGAAGGCTTCGGCCATGATCTTCAGCTTTCCAGGAACGAGGCGAGTGCCCCTGCCAGCGCCTCGGGCGCTTCCAGGGGGGCAAGATGAGCAGCTTCGAGCGAGACATGCGCCGCGCCGGGAATGCTCTGGACGAGGTGCTCGCCGTGCCCGGCGAAAGGCGTGGAGCTGTCGCGCGTGCCGGTGACGACCAGGGTGGGTGCGGCAATGGCGGGGATGCGCGGGGCCAGGTCCATGTCGCGGATCGCCGCGCCGCAACCGGCGTAGCCTTGCGGGTCCATGCCGAGGAGCTGGCGGCGCACGCTTTCGAACAGTGCGGGCACGGCGGCGTCCGAGAGGAAGCGGCCCATGGCGAGGTCGGCAATGGCGGCCATGCCTTCGGTGCGCACGGTGCCGATGCGGTCGTTCCACGAGGCGCTGTCCATTGTGGCGGAAGTGCAGACGAGCACCAGCTTTTCCAGCCGCTGCGGCGCGCGCAGGGCCAGTTCCATGCCGATCATGCCGCCCAGCGACACGCCCGCCAGCGAAAAGCGCGCGATCCCGGCGGCGTCGGCCACCGCCAGCACGTCTTCGGCCAGTCGCGCCATCGAGAAGTCACCCGGCTCCGCCACCGAAGCGCCGTGACCGCGGGTGTCGATGCGCAGCAGCGCGAAACGGTCCTGCAAGTGCGGCAGGACCGCGTCCCACAAGTCCATGTCCGTGCCGATGGAATTGAGCAGCACCAGTGCCGGCGCGTGGTCGCGGCCGTCGCGCTTCCAGTAGAGGCTGGCGCCGGGAACGTGAGTGAAGGCCATGGGTCAATCCTCCGGGGCGATGGCGACACGCAGCCCGTCGAGCGCGGCGGTCATGGCGATCTGGCAAGACAGGCGCGATCGGGCTCCGCGATGGTCGGAGGAATCGAGCAGGTCGTTCTCATCCTCGGACAAGGCTCCGGTCGCGGCGGTCCAGTCCTCATCGACGAAGATGTGGCAGGTGGCGCAGGAGCAGCAGCCCCCGCAGAGCGCCAGCAGTTCATCGAAGCCGCTGTCGCGGATCGCTTCCATCACGGAGCGGCCCTCTTCGGCATGGATGGCGGTTTCGTCTCCCGAACGGTCGACGACGATCAGTCTAGGCACGGAACAGTCCTGTCTTACGCCGCTTCCGGCAGGGCCAGCGGCGCACCGGTCTTCTCGGCGACTTCCGCTTCGGTGACGCCGGGGGCGAGTTCGACCAGCGCCAGCCCGCCGCGAATGCGGTCCACGGCGATGACGGCAAGGTCGGTGACGATCAGGTCCACGCAGGCCTTGCCGGTCAGCGGCAGGCTGCATTGCGGCAGGATCTTCGGCGCGCCGTTCTTCGAGACATGGTCCATGACCACGACCACGCGCTTCACCCCCGCGACGAGGTCCATCGCCCCGCCCATGCCCTTCACCATCTTGCCCGGGATCGTCCAGTTGGCGAGATCGCCCTCGGCCGAGACTTCCATCGCGCCCAGCACGGCCATGTCGATATGGCCGCCGCGGATCATCGCGAAGCTGTCCGCGCTGGAGAAGAAGCTGGACGTCGGCAGCGCGGTGATCGTCTGCTTGCCGGCATTGATGAGGTCGGGATCGACTTCGTCGTCATAGGGGAACGGGCCGATGCCGAGCATGCCGTTCTCGCTCTGGAGCGTGACCTTGATGCCCTCCGGCACATGGTTCGCCACCAGGGTCGGGATGCCGATGCCCAGGTTCACATAGTACCCATCGCGCAGTTCCTTCGCGGCGCGGGCGGCCATTTCATCGCGGGTCCAGCTCATCAGACCGCCTCCCTTTCCCGAATAGTGCGCTTCTCGATGCGCTTCTCGTTGATGGTCGAAAGCACCACGCGGTCGACGTAGATGCCGGGGGTGTGGATGCAGTCCGGATCAAAGGTGCCGGCGGGGACGATTTCCTCGACCTCGGCCACGGTGACCTTGCCCGCCGTGGCCATGTTCGGGTTGAAGTTGCGCGCGGTCTTGCGGAACTGGAGGTTGCCCTCCTCATCCGCGCGCCAGGCCTTGATGATCGACAGGTCCGCGCGCAGCCAGGTTTCGCGCACGTATTCCTCGCCCTCGAACACCTCGACCGGCTTGCCTTCGGCGACCACGGTGCCGACCCCGGTCTTGGTGTAGAACGCCGGGATGCCCGCGCCGCCCGCGCGAATGCGCTCGGCCAAGGTGCCCTGCGGGTTGAGTTCCAGCTCCAGCTCGCCCGAGAGGTACTGGCTTTCGAACAGCTTGTTCTCGCCCACGTAGGACGAGATCATCTTCCGGATCTGCCGGCTTTCCAGCAGCATCCACAGGCCGAACCCGTCCGCGCCCGCGTTGTTGGAAATGACCGTCAGGTCCTTCACGCCCGCTGCGCGCACTTCGGGGATCAGGCTCTCCGGATTGCCCGAAAGCCCGAACCCGCCGGACATGATGGTCATGCCGTCGAACAGCAGGCCATCGAGAGCGCTGCGGGGGCTATCGTAGATTTTCGACATCGCGTGTCTCCTTAACCGAGGTCGCCGCCCGCGACGGGCAACACGGTGCCGGTCACGTAGTTGGCCTCGTCCGAGGCGAGGAACAGGATCGGGGCGATCTGCTCCTCAAGGGTTCCGTAGCGTTTCAGGAAGGCGGAATCGGTCACTTGCGCGACCGCCTCGGCCATCCACGCCTGCTCCTGCGCATTGTCGCCTTCGGCGTTCCGGGCGACACGGCGCGGGGGAGCGCTGGTACCGCCCGGTGCCGTCGCGACGACACGAATGCCGCTTTCCGCATATTCCATCGCAAGACTCTGGGTGAGGCCGTTGATCCCGCCCTTCGCCGCCGAATAGGGCACCCGGCGAATGCCGCGCGTGGCGTTGGAGGACAGGTTCAAGATCGTTCCCGCGCCCTGCTCCAGCATCGCCGGCAGCACGGCATGGCAGCAATAGAGCGTCGGCATCAGCGAGCGGCGGATTTCCGCGTCGATCTGCGCAGGCTCGAACTCGGCATAAGGCCGCATCCGGATCGCGCCGCCAACGTTGTTGATGAGAATGTCGATCCGACCGAAAGCTTCGACGGCCTTGCCCATCGCCATCGCCGCGCCTTCGTAGGTCTCAAGGTCGCAGCAGACGGAGACGGCTTTTCCGCCCGCCGCCACGATGGCCTGCTCCACCTCGGTCACGAATTCGGCGCGGTCGACCAGAACCACGCTCGCACCCTCGGCAGCGGCGCGGGCCGCGACACCGGCCCCGATACCCTGTGCCGCGCCGGTCACGACCATGACCTTACCTGCGAAACGTCCTGCGAAGATCATGACACCGCACCCTTCGTCATTGCGAGCGTAGCGAAGCAATCCAGGGGCGGTTTTGCGCCGCTCTGAATTGCCGCGTCGGCTTCGCCTCCTCGCAATGACGAAGGTTGGGAGGAGGACGATCGCGAAGAGAGTGAGTGAACCGACATGCCCACCTCCTCAGACGTGGTAGATGTCGATGACCTGATGAATGTAGTCGTCCTTCAGGACGATCTTCTTCGTCAGGATCTTCGGCATCTCATCCGCAGTATCCAGCGTCAGGAACGTGGTCCCGAAGAACTGCTGCGTCTGCTGGTAGCGGTGGCTGAGCGTGTGCCAGTTGTAGCGCAAGTCCACCTGCCCATCGCGGCTCTCCAGCACTTCGACATTGCCGATGAAGTGCGCGGAGCGCGGCTCGGGCGTGGACGCGGAGGACCGCTCGGTGTTCAGGCGGTAGACGCGGTCTTCCAGACCCTGCCGGTTGGCGTAGTAGATCAGCGAGATTTCGGTCTGCGGGTCAGAGCAGAGTTCATCGTCGTCGGTCCACGCCGGCATCCAGTATTCGACTTGCGGCGAATAGCATTCCAGCCACTCATCGAACCGGCGGTCATCCAGCAGGCGCGCCTCGCGGTAGAGGAAGGCGCAGATCTCGCGGTAGGAGAGAACCTCACGGGTCATGTCGAGCGTGCTCATTCCGCCGCCTCCATCATCGGCGGCTGATTGGCCGCGTCCTTGGCCAGACCGTCGAGCATGATCTGCGCCCAGAACTCGTGCTGGCGCACGAACAGGCCCTCGTCCTCGCTGCGCTCGCTGGAGAGCAGCGGGTTCATGCCCATGGCCTTGGCATTGGCGTCCGCGCCGTGGATCCAGCGGGTGGCGCCGCGGCTGAGGTCGTTCCACAGTTCGCCCGCGCCTTCGTAAGCCTTCTGGCAGGAGCGGAATTCCTCCAGGTCGTCGGGCGTGCCCATGCCGGTGACGTTGAAGAAATCCTCGTACTGGCGGATGCGGTGGGCGCGGTCCTCGGCGCTCTCGCCCTTGGGGGCGTAGCAGTAGATCGTCACTTCGGTGGTGTGCACGTCGATCGGGCGGACGACGCGGATCTGGGTCGAGAACTGGTCCATCAGGAACACGTTGGGATAGAGCGCCAGATTGCGCGTCTGCTCGATGATGAACTTCGCCCGATCCTCACCCAGCCGGGCGTCGAGTTCGGGCTTGTGGTTCCAGATCGGCCGCACTTCGGGATTGATCACCTGCGTCCAGAGCAGGATGTGCCCATGCTCGAAGCCATAGACGCCGCTGGCGGGCGCCTTGGACCAGCCGTTGGCGTCCACCGCCTTGGTGCCGCCCTCGGCCCGGCGGCCCATGGTGGACTGGTAGTTTTCGTGAACGGAGCTGACGTGATAGCCGTCGCAGCCGTTCTCCATCTGCATCTTCCAGTTGCCGTCGAAGGTGTAGGTGGAATTGCCGGTCAGCACTTCCAGCCCCTCGGGCGCCTGATCGACCATCTGGTCGATGATGACTTTCGCCTCGCCCAGATGGTCTTCCAGCGGCAGCACGTCATGGTTCAGCGATCCGAACACGAAGCCGCGATAGCTCTCGACGCGCACCTTCGTCAGGTCGTGCGACCCTTCGTGGTCGAAGCTGTCCGGATAGGCGCCGGTGCTGGCATCCTTGGCGCGCAGCAGCTTGCCGTCGGTCTTGAAGCTCCAGCCGTGGAACGGGCAGACGAACAGCGGCTGGTTGCCCCGCTTGCGGCGGCACAGCTTGGCGCCGCGATGCGCGCAGGCATTGACCACGCCGTTGATCGCGCCGTCCTTGGCCCGGGTCAGGATCACGGGCGTGCGCCCGATGAAGGTCGTGAAGTAATCGTTCTTGTTCGGAAGCTGGCTTTCGTGGGCGAGGTACACCCAGTTGCTTTCGAAGATGTACTTCATTTCCAGTTCGAACAGCGCCGGATCGGTGAAGACGTCCCGGCGGCAGCGGAACTCTCCGGTTTCGACGTCATCGACCACGGCGGTCGAGACCCGGTGCATGAGGCGTTCGTACACGATCTTGTCTCCCGTTTTTCTGTGGTCAGGCCGTTTCTGTTTCGGGCTGCGGTTCGGCCTCGGCGCGGGCGCGGGACGAGAAGTGCTCGTCGTCCGCATCGGCGGCGCGCTGCATCTGGAAGTCGAACTGGATGTAGGCGCTGTCGCCCTGGCGGCTGGGCACCGGCAGCAGGCCGGCGCGGGTGCCGAAGGCGAAGTCGTCGGCCGCGAAGGGATCGTCGCCGAAGTTGATCTGCGTCGTCAGCGTGCGATAGCCCGGTGCCTCGATGAAGAAGTGGACATGGGCCGGACGATTGCCGTGGCGGCCCAGCGCCTGCATCAGCTGGTCGGTCGATCCGCCCGGCGGCACCGAGTAACCGCTCGGCTGCTTGGAATGAAACGCATAGCGCCCATCCTTGGCCAGCTTGATGCGGCGGCGGTTGTTGAACGGGGTCTGCTCGCCGGTGGGGTCGAAGTGCGAATACCAGCCCTTAGAATTGGCATGCCAGACGTGGACGATCGCGTTCTCCACCGCCTCGCCGTCCGGGCCGGTGACACTGCCGGTCATGTGCAGGACGGTGGTGCCCTCGTCCTCGTCGACGGAGAGGTTCACGTTGCCTTCCACCAGCGGCGCACCGGCAACGTAGAGCGGACCCTCGATGGTGCGCGGGGTGCCGCCGGAAAGGCCGGCCTCGGCATCCTTGGCGTCCATGTAGAGGTCCAGGAAGTGCTCAAGCCCCGTGCCCGGCACGATCAGGCCGATCTCGCCCGCGCTGTCCGAAAGGTACTTCATGGCGAGCCAGAACTCGCTTTCGGAAATGTCGTGGCGGACGATCAGCTCCATCACCGATTCGGTAAGGTCGCGCATGATCGCCTTGAGGCGGGGGCTGCCGCCGCTCTCGTTCACGCCGGCGGCGCGATCGAGCAGCTGCTGGATTTCCGGGGTCTTTACGAAGCTGACGTCCATTTTGTTCTCTCCCAAGGACTGTATTCAGTGGCTCCGGCGATCAGCGATCGTCGTCATGGATGGAGGATGGGTGCCGGCAGAGCGGCGTGATCTTCATGGTCATGAAGGGGTAGAGCGGCAGGCCCATCAGCGTGTCGTGCAGCGCCGCATTGCTCTCGACATCGAAGATCGAGACGTTCGAATAGAGCCCGACCTTGCGCCAGATATGGCGCCAGGTGCCCGCCTGCTGGAGCTTCTGGAAATAGGCCTTCTCGGCCGCCTTGATCTTCGCGGCTTCTTCCGCGTCGAAGTCCAGCGGAATGTTGACGTCCATTTCGACCATGAACAGCATGGCTCAGGCTCCTGCGTTTACGGCGTGAAGGCGCGGACCCGAACGGTCACGCCGGAAGAAGTCGACCTTGTCGGGATCGAGCGCGATGCCGAGGCCGGGGCCGGTCGGCACCTTCAGCGAAAAGTCCCCGTAGCCGAGCGGCTCGGTGAGAATTTCCTCGGTCTGCAGCAGCGGGCCGAACAGCTCCGTGCCCCAGGCAAGCTCCGGAACGGTGGCGAAGACATGGGCCGAGGCCGCCGTGCCCACGCCGCCTTCCAGCATCGTGCCGCCATAGAGGCCGATCCCGGCCGCCGTGCCGATGGCGGCGACTTCGGCGGTGGCGAACAGACCGCCCGATTGTGCGATCTTCAGCGCGAACACGCCCGCCGCACCGGCCGAGGCAATGCGCAGCGCCGTGCGCGGGCCATGCAGCGCCTCGTCCGCCATCAGCGGCACGCCGCGCGTGGTGGCAAGACGGGTCATCGCGGCAATGTCGTCCCCGGCGATGGGCTGTTCGACGAGGTCGCAGCCCACGTCCTGAAGCATCGCCATGCCCAGCTTGGCCTGCGCCTCGCTCCAGTTCTGGTTCACGTCCACGCGCACGCTGGCGCGGTCACCCAGCGCCTTGCAGATCGCGCCGACATGGGCGACGTCCTGTTCCACGCTGCGCTTGCCGATCTTCAGCTTGAAGATGCGGTGGCGGCGCAGGGAAAGCATTTCCTCGCCCTCGGCAATGTCGCGCGCGGTGTCGCCGCTGGCGAGGGTCCAGGCCACCGGCATATCGTCACGCACGCGGCCCCCGCCGATCAGTTCGGAAACGGGGACGCCCAGCCGCTTGCCCGCCATGTCCAGCAGCGCGGTTTCCACCGCGCACTTGGCAAAGTGATTGCCGCGCACGCACTTGGCGACTTTGGCCATCGTGGCGCCGACGCGGCTGATGTCGCAGGTCTTCAGGACCGGGACGATATAGGTGTCGATGGCGGACTTGATGCTTTCCGGGCTTTCCTCGCCATAGCTGAGGCCGCCGATGGTGGTGCCCTCGCCGATGCCCTCTACGCCGTCACTGTCGGTCAGGCGCACGATCACCATCGCCTGCGAATGCATCGTGGCCATGGCCAGAACATGCGGGCGGATCGTCGGTACATCGACGATTAAGGTATCAGCTTGGCTCAACAGGGCCATTGCAGCGACTCTCCCGAATGTTTAGCTTTCGATGGGAAAGTTAGGCCTCGGTCGCAGCGGCTGCAAAGATCAATGCGGTTACAGGCCTATACCTGAGAGGTATATTATCGTGATGGACGTGCGCCTTCTGCGCTACTTCGTGGCCGTGGCGGACGAGGGGAACTTCAACCGCGCCGCCGAACGGCTGCACATCGCCCAGCCGCCGCTTTCGCGCGCGATCCAGCAGTTGGAGGCGCATGTCGGCGCACCGCTGCTCGATCGCGGCACACGCCCGCTGCGGCTCACCGCCGTCGGCCGCCTGCTCCACGAACAGGCCCTGCAGGTGCTGGCGCGCATGGAGGACGTGGAGGCCATGGTAAGGGCCGCCGCCACCAGCGAGCGGCGGCGGCTGGTGATCGGCTTCGTCGCCTCCACCATCTATGCCCGCCTGCCCGAACTGATCCGCGAATTCCGCAAGGCGGCAGAGAACGTGGAACTGGTCATGGTGGAAGCCACCACGCTGGACCAGATCGCCGCACTGAAGGACGGACGCATCGATGTCGGCTTCGGGCGCATCCGCTTCGAGGACCCTTCGGTCCGCCGCATCATCCTGCGCAACGAGAAACTCGTGGCCGCCTTCCCAGTCGACCACCCGCTGGCCAACGGGAGCGGGCCGATCTCGCTGCGCGACCTGGCCGATGAGCCGCAGATCATCTATCCGCGCGCGCCCCGCCCCAGCTATGCCGACCAGGTGATCTCGCTGTTCCGCGACCATTCGATAGAGCCGCGCATCGTGCACGAGGCGCGCGAACTGCAGATCGCCATCGGCCTCGTCGCGGCGGAGGAAGGCATGGCCATCGTCCCGGAATCGGTGCGCCGCGCGCGCAGCCACGATGTCGCCTTCCGCGAACTGGTGGAACCGGCCACCTCCCCCATCATCATGAGCCACCGCCCGGGAGACCGCTCTCCCGAACTGGCGCTCATGGCCGCGGTGATCGCGCGGCAATATGCGCAGTGGGGCTACGACGTGCCCGCCGCGCTGAGCGAGGAATTGTGACCGGCGCGTTTCCGGCGATACCCGCTGCGTATTCGCATCGGACTTAAACGGTATTTGTTGAACCCCTGCAGGTCATTCACTTTCCCGGAAAATCACACAACGTGAAATGGGAGAGGAATCGATATGCAAGGTATCGATGTAAGTCGTCTTGTCGACGAAGCCAGATTCGGAAATCTGCACCTCAAGATAATTATAGCCTGCGCATTGCTGCTTATAGTCGATGGCTACGACGTATTCATTTACGGAGTCGTGCTCCCCAAGCTGATGGAGCAGTGGCAACTTACCGCACCGCAAGCCGGTTCTTTGGCAAGCTGGGCGCTGTTCGGCATGATGTCCGGCGCGCTTCTGTTCGGACCGATGGGTGACCGGATCGGCCGCAAGAAGTGCATCACCCTCTGCTTCACCCTGTTCAGCGCCGCGACCTTCCTGAACGGCTTCGTGACGACGCCGACGATGTTCGGCGTGCTGCGCTTCGCCGCGGGCCTGGGCTGCGGAGGGCTGATGCCCAATGCCGTTGCGCTCACCAACGAATATGCCCCCAGGCGGATGCGCAGCACGCTCGTGGCGCTGATGTTCAGCGGCTATGCCGTGGGCGGCATGGTCGCGGCGGGCCTGGGCATCTGGCTGCTGCCCCGGTTCGGCTGGCAGGCGATGTTCCTGGCCGCCGCCGTGCCGCTGGCACTGCTTCCGCTGATCCTGCGCGGCCTGCCGGAATCGGTCGGCTTCCTGGTGCGCAAGGGCGAGCAGGACAAGGCCCGCGCGATCCTTCGCCAGCTCTCCCCCGAGGCCGCCTCCGGCGCGCCGCTGGTCCTGCGCGAGGCCGACACGGGGCGCGCCTCGGTGGGCGAACTGTTCCGGCATGACCGCACGCTGGGCACGCTGTCCATGTGGCTGTGCTTCTTCTGCTGCCTGCTGATGGTCTATGCGCTGGGTTCGTGGTTGCCGCAGTTGATGCGCAGCGCCGGATACAGCCTGGGTTCCAGCCTCTCGTTCCTGCTCGCGCTCAATTTCGGCGGCATGTTCGGCGCGATCATGGGCGGGCGCCTGGCAGACCGTTTCGGGCTGCCCCGCGTGGTCATGGCCTATTTCGCCCTGGGCGCGCTCTGCATCGCCCTGCTCGGCCTGAACAGCGCCATGCCGGTGCTCTATCTGCTGATCTTCATCGCCGGCGCCGGCACCACCGGCACGCAGATCCTGCTCTATGCCAGCGTCGCGGAGTTCTACAGCCTCTCCGTGCGCTCCACCGGACTGGGCTGGGCCTCGGGAATGGGCCGGGTCGGCGCGATCGTGGGGCCGATGCTCGGCGGACTGCTGCTCGCGGCGGAACTGCCGATGGCGCTCAACTTCCTCGCCTTCTCCATTCCGGGCCTCGTCTCCGTACTGGCGACCGCGCTCTACATGGTGAGCCGCCGCCAGCAGCGCAGCCGGGAAGCCTACGCCCTGGCGGCGTGAACGGACGATCATGACCACCACCATCGAGACGCTCCCGGCACAAGGCCAGACATCGATGATCCCGGCTATCGTCGCCGGGATCATCGCCACCACTATATCCTACGCCGGACCGCTGGTGATCGTGTTCCAGGCCGCGCAAGGGCTGGAGCCGGCGGTCGTCGCCTCGTGGATCTGGGCGATCTCGATCGGCAGCGGGGTGCTGGGCATCGTGCTGAGCTGGCGCTGGCGCGTGCCGATCGTGGTGGCGTGGTCGGCGCCAGGTTCTGCGCTGCTGGTGACGATGCTGCCCCAGACCGACTTCGCCACGGCCGTGGGCGCCTATATCGTCGCCAACCTCGCGGTGCTGGCGGTAGGCGCTTCGGGCGCGTTCGACCGGCTGATGAAGCGCCTGCCCGCCGCGATCACCGCCGCCATGCTGGCCGGCATCCTGTTCCGCTTCGTGATCGACATGATCGGCGCCGTCCCCTCCGCGCCGGTCATGGTGATCGCGATGATCGCCGCTTTCTTCGCCGGGCGCGTGCTCGCCCCGCGCTATGCCGTCGTCGCCGTGCTGGTGACGGGCGTGGTGCTGACCATGCTGGACGGCGGCCTTTCGGGCACCATCGGCACCCCCCGCCTGACCGTGCCGGTCTGGACCACGCCCCGGTTCGACTGGGCCGCCACCGCCAGCATCGCCCTGCCGCTGGCGGTCGTGGCGCTGACCGGGCAGTTCCTTCCCGGCATCGCCGTCCTGCGCGCCGCGGGCTACGAGACCCCGCCGGCGCGCCCGATCGTCTCGGCCAGCGCCATAGGCTCGATCCTGATGGCCCCGTTCGGCTGCCACGGCCTGAATCTGGCGGCCTTCACCGCCGCGATCTGCCTCGGGCCGGACGCGCACCCCGATCCGGCGAAGCGCTATCTCGCGGGGATCGCGGGCGGCGTGACCTACCTGATCTTCGGCGCTTTCGCGGCGACCGTGCTGGCCCTGTTCGCCACTTTGCCCAAGACCCTGATCGCCGCGCTGGCCGGGCTGGCGCTGTTTCCGGTCGTCTCCGGCTCGCTCAGCACGGCCCTGCGCGCGGAGCAGGGCCGCGACGGGGCGCTCGTCACTTTCGCGGTCAGCGCCTCGGGCATGACACTGGCGGGCCTCGGCTCCGCCTTCTGGGGCCTGGTCTTCGGGCTGGCCGTGCACATGCTCCAGACTTTCGCCGCAAGACGATGACATAGCGGCTGCGACTGGGTCGCCCCCTTCAGAACAAACGAAAAAACGGGAGAGTATCGATGTTCCAGATCATGGCGCATGCCCTGACCGCAGCCGCTGCGCAGGTGCCTGCGGACGTTCCCGCGCCGGTGTCGGCGCAAGCCCCCGCCGAGGCGCCTGCCGCGACACAGACCGCCGCGACCGAGATCGCGCCGCCGCAAAGTCCGAACCGCCCCAAGGCGCCCAAGCCGGCCTTCAAGCCGATCAACCATGACGAGGACTATTCCAGCTTCCGCGCCGTGCGCGACGCCAATCTCTGGACCCGGATCAAGTACATTCCGCTGGCGGGCAATACGTATGCCTCGCTCGGCGGAGAGCTGCGCCTGCGGCCCGAGCTGCGCATCGGCGAACGCTGGGGACGCGGTCCGCAGGATGACGACGGCAACTTCCAGCAGCGCACCCGCGTCTGGGGCGACCTCCAGGTCGAGGGCCTGTTCCGCGCCTTCGTGGACCTGGAGCACGCCACCAGCACCGGGCTCGATTCCGTGGTCGCGCCGATCGAGGAAGGGCGTCTGGACTTCAACCAGGCCTTCGTCGAGGCGCATGTGCCGGTCGGCACGGCGCGGATCACCGCGCGCTTCGGCCGCCAGGAAATCGGCATCGGCAACCAGACCGTGTTCGACATGCGCGAAGGCGCCAATACCCGCCGCTCGCTGGACCTCCTGCGCGTGATGGGCACGATGGGCCCGTGGGACGGCGGCTTCCTCACCGGCCATGCGGTGCTGGAAAAGCTGGGCACCTTCGACGACGAGACCAACCACGACTACGACCTGACCGGGCTCCACGCCGGACGCACTTTTGGCGCCGGAAGCCATACCGGCCGGGCCGAAATGCTGTTCGTTTCCTCCGACCGCGCCAGCGTGTCCTTCGCCACCGCGCCCGCCGCGCGCGACCGGCGCCGCACGCTCTCGCTGCGCTATGCCGGGAAGGCCGATGCCTGGAGCGTCGATGTGGAGGGCATCCGGCAATGGGGCTCGTTCGGGAACCTCGACATCGATGCCTACTACGTCACCGGCACCATCGCTCACGGCTGGCAGGGAGGGTGGAAGCCCAAACTGGCCCTGCGCGTCGACGTGGGCTCGGGCGACCGCAATCCCGGCGACGGCAAGGCCGGAACCTACGGACCGCTGTTCCCCAAGCCGCTCACTTACAACGGCGACCTCGGGCCGCATAACCTGACGATCTTCCAGCCGATGCTGACGCTCCAGCCGACCGCGAAGCTGACGCTCGACTTCTCGGCGGCAGGGCTGTGGCGCACCTCGATCCACGACGGCGTCTATTCGCTGGGCGGGCAAGTGCTGCGCCGCGCCGACGAGACCGATTCCCGCTTCTTCGGAAAGCGTGCCACGGCGGCCGGGCGCTATGCGCTCAACCCCTTCACAACGCTCGGCTTCTACACGATCTACGGCGATGTTTCGGAGAAGTTCAAGCCGGGGCGCGACTTGTTCTATGCCGCCGCCTACCTGACGTTCCGGATCTAGCGGAGGAGCCTAGCGCGCCGGGGGCGGCGTCTCTTCGCCCCGGCCGGGGGTGAGCAGGGCATCGAGCCGCTCCAGCGCGGCCAGCAGCATGGCCTGCTCCCACCGCTCCAGCGCGCCGAAGCCCTGGCTGAAGCGCAGTTGCAGCGGAAACGGGGAGGCGCGCAGCTTCTCGCGACCCTCGTCCGTCGCCTGCAGCAGCATCTGCCGCTTGTCCGTCAGGCTGCGGGTGCGCGTGACCAGGCCGCCGGCGACCAGCCGGTCGACGATATTGGTGATCGTCGCCTGGCCGAACCGCAGCGCGGTTGCGACCGCACCGGGTGTGATCGACTCGTGCCCGCAGATCTGGCGCAGGACCAGGCCCTGCGACGGGGTGAGACCGGTCGCGGCGGCCATTTTCCGGTTATCCAGATCGGCGGCGTCGATAATTTTTCGCAGCGCCGTCAGCGCCGCTGGCGTGAGGTCCGATTCCATGCCCGACAGCTAGCTTTGACGGGGCTTTGCGCCAAGTGTGAATATGCTTCGGATATGGAAGATTTGCGACATGAAACGGCAGGGTCTCTGGAACCATTCCCCCGGTGGGCTGTTGCAATGCCGCGCCGAATCAGTATGTTTCGCCGCAAGCGCAGTCACTATGAGGCAATAGCCAAGCACAACGATGTGCTTCGGAGGGTGAAGTAATCTTAGATTTGAATGCGAACGAGGCAAGCCTCCGGGATCTTTCCGGGGGCCCCGAGAACGCGCCGCAGGAAGACGTGGCCAAAGCGCCGCTGCACCTGCGTTGCCCCACTGCCGAAGACGGCCCCGCCGTCACGGCCCTGATCGCGGCTTCCCCGCCGCTCGATCCCAACTCGGCCTATTGCAACCTGCTCCAGTGCAGCGATTTTGCCGATACTTGCGTGCTTGCGGAGCGGGATGGGCAGGCCGTCGGCTGGATCTCCGGCTATCGCCCGCCTTCGCATCCCGAGCGTCTTTTCGTGTGGCAGGTGGCCGTGGCCGCCTCGGCCCGCGGCGAGGGACTGGCAGGACGCATGCTCGATGCCCTGCTGACCCGGCCCGCCGTGCGCGGCGCCACCACGCTGACCACCACCATCACCGAGGACAATGCCGCCAGTTGGGCGCTGTTCACGGCCTTCGCGCGCCGCCACGGCGCGCAGCTTTCGAAATCGCCGCGCTTCGAGCGCGACGCGCACTTTGCCGGTGCGCACGACACGGAATGGCAGGCGAGCATCGCGCCCCTGCCGTCCGCCCAATCCTGAACAGGGGAACCCTGACATGACCAAGATGCCCATGCCGAGCGCCGCCGCGCCCGACACGAAAATCTACGAGCGCCGCGAATCCGCCGTGCGTACTTATTCCCGCTCCATGCCGCGCCAGTTCGGCAAGGCGCAGGGCGTGTGGATGCACGACAATGCGGGCGGCCGCTATCTCGACTTCCTTTCGGGCTGCTCCTCGCTGAACTACGGCCACAACCATCCCGTGCTCAAGGCCGCGCTGGTGGACTACATCGCCGGTGACGGCGTGACTCACGCGCTGGACCTGCACACCGACGCCAAGACCGAGTTCCTCCGCACTTTCGAGGATGTCGTGCTGGAGCCGCGCGGGCTGGACTATCGCATGATGTTCACCGGGCCGACCGGCACCAATGCGGTGGAAGCCGCGATCAAGCTGGCGCGAAAGGTGACCGGCCGCGAGATGGTGGTGGCCTTCACCAACGGCTTCCACGCCATGACGCTGGGCGCGCTGGCCTGCACCGGCAATGCCGGCAAGCGCGGCGGCGCGGGCGTGCCGCTCAACCATGTCAGCCACGAGCCTTTCGACGGCTACTATGGCGAGGGCGTGGATACCGCGGACCTGCTGGAACAGCGCCTGTCCGACCCGTCGAGCGGTCTCGATGCGCCGGCCGCCTTCCTGGTGGAGACGGTGCAGGGCGAAGGCGGCCTCAACGCCGCCAGCCCCGGCTGGCTGCGCAAGATCGCCGCGCTCGCCCGGAAGCACGGCGCGCTGCTGATCGTCGACGACATCCAGGCCGGCTGCGGCCGCACCGGCGGGTTCTTCAGCTTCGAGGGCATGGGCTTCACGCCGGATATCGTCACCCTGGCCAAGTCGCTTTCGGGCATGGGCCTGCCTTTCGCGCTCACCCTGATCCGCCCCGACCTCGATATCTGGGCGCCGGGCGAGCACAACGGCACGTTCCGCGGCAACAACCACGCTTTCGTCACCGCCACGGCGGCCTTGCGCGAATTCTGGGCCGATCCCGCCTTTGCCGACGACGTCGCCCGCCGCGGCGGCATCCTCGAAGGCCGGCTGGAGCGCATGGCCGACCGCCATGGTCTCTCGACCCGCGGGCGCGGCATGATGCGCGGCATCGACGTGGGCAGCGGCGAGATCGCCGCCCGCATCACCGGCGCCTGCTTCGATGCCGGCCTGATCATCGAGACCAGCGGCGCGCATGACGAGATCGTCAAGGTGCTCGCCCCGCTCGTGATCGACGATGCCACGCTGAATGCGGGCCTCGACATCCTGGAAACCGCGCTGGCCGAGGCGATCGCCCCGGTGAAGCGCCCGCTCGGTGTCGCTGCCTGAGCACCCTTCCAGATCGCCTCGAACTAGAGGCACAGATTTACAGGAATTGACCATATGATCGTTCGCCAACTCAAGGAAATCCGCAAGTCCGACCGCCACGTCGAGTCCAATGGCTGGCACTCCGACCGGCTGCTGCTCAAGGACGACGGCATGGGCTTCTCGTTCCACGTCACGACGATGTTCGCGGGCGAGGAACTGCACATGCACTACCAGAACCACCTGGAAGCCGTGCTGGTGCTGAAGGGCGCCGGGACCATCGAGGACCTGGGCACCGGCCTGAATCATGAGCTGAAGGCCGGCGTGATGTACGCGCTCAACCAGAACGACAAGCACATCGTGCGGCCCACCGAGGACATCCTCTGCGCCTGCGTGTTCAACCCGCCCGTCACCGGACGCGAGGTTCATGACGAAAGCGGCGCCTATCCCGCCGACGCCAGTGAAGATGCCGGCGAGCCGGCCCTCACGGACTGAGGAGGAAGGCCAGACGATGCAGGATCATTATCCCACCCGCTGCGCCGCGCAGCCGCAGCTCTTTCCCCGCGACGAACCCGTCGCGCGCCGCGAATGGCAGCCCGGCGCACCGCTCAGCGCCGAGCAGATCGCCCAGTTCGACCGTGACGGCTATCTGGTGCTGGAGGACGTGTTTTCCGAGGCCGAAATGGCCGCGCTCCAGGCCGAGACCGGCCGCCTCCTGGGCAACCCGGCGGGCCTGAAGGACGAAACCGTCATCGCCGAGCCCGGCAGCCGCGAGATCCGCTCGATCTTCGAGATCCACGAGCAGAGCGAGACCATGGGCCGCCTGGCCGCCGACGCGCGGCTGGCCGGCGTCGCCAGCTACCTGCTGGACGACGAGGTCTACATCCACCAGTCGCGGCTGAACTACAAGCCGGGGTTCAAGGGCAAGGAGTTCTACTGGCACTCCGACTTCGAGACCTGGCACGCCGAGGATGGCATGCCGCGCATGCGCGCGCTGTCGATGTCGGTGCTGCTGGCGGAAAACACGCCTCACAACGGCCCGCTGATGGTCATGCCCGGATCGCAGCACGTCTTCATCGCCTGCGTGGGCGAGACGCCGGAAGACCACTACCGCGCGTCGCTGCGCAAGCAGGAATACGGCGTGCCCGATGAAGATACGCTGGCCCAGCTGGCGCACCGCCAGGGCATCGTCTCGCCCACCGGCAAGCCGGGGACGGTCATCGTGTTCGACTGTAACACCATGCACGGGTCCAATGGCAACATCACGCCCTTCCCGCGCGCCAATGCCTTCCTGGTCTACAACGCCGTGAGCAACCGGCTCGAAGCGCCCTTCGCCGCCGCCACTCCGCGTCCGGACTTCATCGCCGCGCGCGAGGTGAAGACGATCACGCCGGTTTCCGGCATCCTCGAAGGAGAAGCCGCATGAACCGGACCCATTCCGTCGAGAAGATCGGCGGCACCTCGATGGCGGCCACCTCCACGGTGTTCGACAACGTGCTGGTCGCCGGCCGCAAGGGCGCGGACCTCTACAACCGGATCTTCGTGGTCTCGGCCTATGCCGGGATGACCGACCTGCTGCTGGAGCACAAGAAGTCGGGCGAGCCCGGCGTCCATGCCCATTTCATCCGCAACGAAGTGCCCGGCGCCTGGCGCTCCGCCCTGGCGGACGTGATGGGCGCGATGTGGGCGCGCAATGCCGAGATGTTCGCGCGCTCCGCCAGCCGGGAGGAAGCGGATGCCTTCGTGGCCATGCGCATCGCCGCGCTGGAAACCTGCCTGGACGATCTCGACCGCCTGCGCGCGCATGGTCGCTTCTGCCTGAAGGACCAGATGACCACCGTGCGCGAGATGCTGGCCGGTCTGGGCGAGGCGCATTCGGCGCACTCCACCGCGCTGATGCTGCGCGACCGGGGCGTGAACGCGGTCTTCGTCGACCTGACGCTCTGGGACCACGCGGACATGCGCAGCCTGGACGAGCGCATCGTCGAGGCCATGGCGCCGATCGACCTTGCCAGGCAGATGCCCATCGTCACCGGCTATGCGGGCTGCGAGGGCGGCATGGTGCGCCGCTATGCGCGCGGCTATTCGGAAATGACCTTCTCCCGCATCGCCGTGCTGACGCAGGCGCGCGAGGCGATCATCCACAAGGAGTTCCACCTTTCCAGCGCCGATCCGCGCCTGGTGGGCGAAACGGTGGCGCGCAAGATCGGGCGCACCAACTACGACGTGGCGGACCAGCTTGCCAACCTGGGCATGGAGGCCATCCACCCGCGGGCCGGGCGGGGCCTGCGCCAGTCCGGCATCCCGCTGCGGGTGCGCAATACGTTCGACCGGCACGACGGCGGCACGCTGATCTGCGGCGACTACGTTTCCGACCGTCCGCGCGTGGAGATCGTCACCGGGCTGGCCTCGGTCCAGGCGCTGCAGGTGTTCGAACAGGACATGGTCGGCGAGAAGGGCTACGACGCCGCGATCCTGGAGGCGCTGACCCGCCACGGGGCGTGGATCGTCAGCAAGAGCTCCAACGCCAACACCATCACGCACTACCTCTCGGGCACCAGTCCGGCGCAGATGGCCGCCATCGTCGCGGACATCGAGGCGCACTGGCCCGGCGCCGCCGTGACGGTGCAGCCGGTGGCGATGGTCTCGGTGATCGGCAGCGACCTTGCGGAGCCGGGCCTGGTCCCGCGCGCGCTGATGGCGATGGCCGAGGCCGGGATCGGCATGGCCGCGATGCAGCACCAGATCCGCAATGTCGACGTGCAGTTCATCGTCGCGGTCGAGGCTTTCGACCAGGCGGTGCGGGTGCTGCACAAGGCGCTGGTCGAAGGCGGCGCCGCCGCCCCGGTGGGCGGAACCCCGGAACCAGCCGGAACCCAGGAACTGGCTGCCGCCTGATCGCTTGATTGATCATGCTGAAAGCCATCCTCCCCGTGCGCAGCCTGCTGCTCGCCATCTTCGTGCTGATGGCGGGCGGCGGCTTCATGAACACGCTCGTCAGCGTGCGCCTGGAGCGCGGGGGGTCTGGCACCCTGGCGATCGGCCTGGTCGGCACCGCCTATTTCGCAGGACTGGTCGCAGGCTCCATGCGTGCGCCGTCGCTGCTGCGCCGCATCGGCCACATCCGCGCCTTCGCCGCTTTCGTGGCCGTGCTGAGCGCCAGCACGCTGGCTTATGCCATCCACCGCGACGTGCCGTTCTGGGGCCTGCTGCGCTTCACGGACGGAATCTGCCTGGCAGGCATCTACGTCTGCCTGGAAAGCTGGCTGAACGAACGGGCCGAAGGCGCCGGGCGCGGCAGCGTGCTGGCCGGCTATATGATCGCACTCTATGGCGGGCAGGCGATCGGGCAGTTCACGCTCAACCTCGGCGGCGCGGCATCGACGATGCCGCTGATGGTGGGATCGATCCTGATCTCGCTCGCCGCCGTGCCCGTGGTGCTGACCCGCATCGCCGCACCCGCGCCGGGGGAAGCCTCCTCGCTCTCGTTCCGCGAACTCTACGCGGTCTCGCCGCTGGGGATCGTCGGCGCTTTCCTGACCGGGATCATGCTCGGCGCCTTCTACGCGATGGGCGCGGTCTATGCCCGGCGCTCGGGGCTGGACCTTTCCGCGACCGCGCTGTTCATGAGCGTCGTCATCATGGGCGGCGTGGCGCTGCAATGGCCGCTGGGCCGCCTGTCCGACCGGATGGACCGGCGCATGGTGATCGTGATGGCCTTCGCCGGCACGCTGGCCGCCAGCCTCGCCATCGCCCTGACCGAGGGCAACCTGCCGCTGCTGACGTTCGGCGCGCTGTGGGGCGGCCTCAGCTTCGCGCTCTATCCGCTCTGCGTCGCCCATACCAACGACCACCTCTCGGCCGAGCAGCGCGTCGCCGCCAGCGGCGGGCTGGTGCTGCTCTATTCGCTGGGCGCCGCCATCGGCCCCTCGCTGGGGGCGCTGGCGATGACCCTGCTGGGAACGGCCGGGCTGTTCCTCTTCGTTGCCGCCTGCGCCGGCGCCGCGCTGGCATTCGGCCTGTGGCGACAGGTCCGCTCCGAGCCGGTCCCCGGCCATCTCCAGGAAACCTACGTCGTGCTGCCGCGCACCACGCCCATGTCCGCCGCGCTCGACCCGGTGGCCTCGGACGAAAGCACTCTTGAATGACCGACCAGACTTCGCCGGCCGTACTGCACCGCGCCATCGCCGCATCCGCGATCGGCAATGCCACCGAGTGGTTCGACTATGGCATCTATGCCTATGGCGTCAGCTATATCTCCGCCGCGCTGTTCCCTGGCGAGGCCGCCGAAGCGACGCTTTTCGCGCTGGCGACATTCGCGATCTCGTTCCTGGTGCGGCCGCTGGGCGGCTTCTTCTGGGGTCCGCTGGGCGACCGCTACGGCCGCAAGGCGGTGCTGGGCATCACCATCGTGATGATGGCGGCGGCCACGGTGGGCGTCGGCCTCATCCCCTCCTACGCGGCGATCGGCCTCTGGGCACCGGCGCTGCTGGTGGTGCTGCGCATGGTGCAGGGCTTTTCGACCGGCGGCGAATACGGCGGCGCGGCGATCTTCATGGCCGAGTATGCGCCCGACCGGAAGCGCGGCTTCTATGGCAGCTTCCTGGAAGTCGGCACGCTGGCGGGCTTCTGCGGCGGCGCCCTGCTGATGCTGGGCTTCTCGCTGCTGCTGGGCGACGCCGCCATGCGCGACTGGGCCTGGCGCCTGCCGTTCCTGCTGGCCGGGCCGCTGGGTTTCGTAGGCGTCTACTTGCGGGCGCGCATGGAAGAGACGCCGCTGTTCCGCGAAGTGGAAGAGAGCGGCCAGAACGCATCCGCCACGCCGCTGCGCGACCTGATGCGCCGCCACCGCCGCCCGCTGCTGGCGATGAGCGGGCTGGTGATCGCGCTCAACGTGGTGAACTACACCCTGCTCAGCTACATGCCGACATATCTGGAGCGCCGGCTGGGCCTTTCGACCGACGCCGCGCTGGCCGTGCCCATCGCCGGCATGCTGTTCATGATGGTGCTGCTTCCCTTTGCGGGCGCCCTGTCGGACCGGGTAGGGCGCAAGCCGATGTGGATGGCCTCGCTGATCGGGCTGATGCTGGCGGTGGTGCCGCTCTATCACTTCATGGATACCGGCCTTGCCAGCGCGGTGATCGGCTATGCCCTGCTGGGGCTGCTCTACGTGCCGCAACTGGCAACGATTTCGGCGACGTTCCCCGCCTTCTTCCCCACCCCGGTGCGCTTTGCCGGTTTCGCCATCGCCTACAACCTCTCGACCTCGCTGTTCGGCGGCACCGCCCCCGCGGCGAACGCCTGGCTGATCGACCGGACCGGCGATCCGCTCACCCCCGCCTACGTGATGATCGCCGCCTGTCTCGTCGGGCTGGTGGCGCTGCATTATACCGAGGAAACCGCCGGCAAGCCGCTGCGCGCCGTCTGACTGCCTAACCGAGGATTCCCTTTGAAAACCGATGCTTTCGCCGCCCTGGCTGCCCCCGGAACAAGCGGGCCCTGGGCCATGGCGCCCTGGGCCTCCGAGCCCTGGATGCACACCGGAATCGCCCTGCTGCTCCTGGCCGCCGCCGCCTGGCTGGCCAACTGGATCGCCAAGCGCATCGTCCTGAGCGGCATGATGCGCCTGCTGCGGCGCACGCCCTTCGATGTCGAGGCGGGGCATATCGGCGCCATCGTCGCGCGCCTGTCGAACATCCTGCCCGCCGTGATCGTGCAGGGCGGGATCGGCACGGTGCCCGGCCTGCCGCCCGCGCTGGTCGGCTTCGTGCACAGCCTTTGCGCGGCCGTAGTGATCCTGACGCTCGCCCTGGCCCTGTCCGGCGCGCTGACCCTGGCCAACGACGTGTACCAACGCCGCCCGGAAGCCGGGCACCGGCCGATCAAGGGCTATGTCCAGGTGGCCAAGCTGCTGGTCTACGGCGCCGCCGCGATCCTGGTACTGGCCGCGCTGATGGACCAGTCTCCGCTGCTGCTGCTGTCCGGACTGGGCGCCATGGCGGCCGTGCTGCTGCTGGTGTTCAAGGACACCATCCTCTCGCTGGTCGCATCGGTGCAGATCACCTCCAACGACATGGTCCGCGTGGGCGACTGGATCGAGATGCCCAAGCTCGACGCCAATGGCGACGTGATCGACATCGCGCTGCACACGGTGAAGATCCAGAACTTCGACAAGACCATCACCACCGTGCCGACTCACCGGCTCATCACCGAGAGCTTCCGCAACTGGCGCGGCATGTCGGAATCGGGCGGGCGGCGCATCATGCGCTCGCTGATGATCGACCAGAACAGCGTGCGCTTCCTGACGGCCGGGGAACTGGAGGCGCTCTCGCGCTTCACCCTGCTGCGCCAGTACCTGGCGGAGCGCCGCGGCGAAGTGAACCGCTGGAACCAGGACCACGCGCAAGGCGAGATCCTGGACATGCGCCGCCTGACCAATATCGGCACTTTTCGCGCCTATGTGCACGCCTACCTTACCGCGCACCCGGACATCGCGAAGGACAAGACCCTGCTGGTGCGCCAGCTCGAACCCGGCGAATACGGCCTGCCGCTGCAGATCTACGCTTTCGCCTCCACTACGGCCTGGGCCCAGTACGAAAGCATCCAGGCCGATATTCTCGACCACCTTATCGCGATCATCCCGGAGTTCGACCTCCGCGTTTTCCAGCGGCCCACCGGCCTCGACCTGTCAGGCGCGGTCGCGCGGTCGGTATCCTCGCCGGACGCCGTCCTGCCCCCCGCTCCCTCCCTTCCCGTTCAGGACCCTGCGTGACATGAAGGCCGCCTTACCCATGCCAGCCGCCCGCCGCCTTTCCGCAGTCTCCGCCATGGCGGCCGCTGCCCTGCTTGCCCTGACGCCCCCACCCGCCGCTGCGCAGGCAGGGCTCTCTGCTGCGCAGGCAGGGCCAACCGATGCCGACGTGGTCTCGCTCGCGAAACGGGCGGATATGGTCGTCAGGGCGCAAGTCGCCGGCGTGACGCGCGTGAACACCGCAAGCCAGCGCATCCCCGCGCCCGGCCATGCCCGCTATTATGTCGAGGCCACAACCGGCGCGCTGCTGTTCGGCGCCGCGCCGATCGGCGGATCGCTGCGCTACCTGGTGGACCTGCCCCAGGACGGCCCCGCAAACGGCGTCATTACCGGAATGGGACCGGCGGAACTGCCCGGCCGCGATGTCATCCTGTTCGCCTCCCCGGTGCCGGGCCGCCCCGAGGACCTGAAGCTGATCGCGCCCACCGCCCAGATCCTCTGGACCCCGGACGAGGAAGTGCGCCTGCGCGCCGTCCTGCGCAGCCGGGTCGCCCGCAATGCGCCCAGCAATGTCACGCGGGTGCGGGAAATGCTCTACGTGCCCGGCAACCTCGCCGGGCAGGGACGCACGCAGATCTTCCTCGATACCGAGGGCGGGCGCAGCGCCTCGATCACGGTCCGCCATGAACCGGGCCAGGCGCCCGCCTGGGGCGTCTCGTTCTCCGCGGTGGTGGCGACGGCGGGCCGCCCACCCGCGCGCGGCACGCTGGAATGGTACAGCCTGGCCTGCTTCCTGCCGCCCGCCCCGGCCGAGCGCGCCAATATTTCCGCCACCTACGAGGGCAAGATGCAGGCCCTCACTGACTACCGCATGGTGCTCGCCGCACTGGGCAGCTGCCCGCGCACCATGTCCTGAGCGCCGGCTTGCGCGGAACGGCAAGAGGGCCGATTTCGTGCCGGGCGGAAACCGAAGGGCGCGCGGCGGGTTGTTGCCGGACCGCGGATCGGGCCGGACTGCAGACAAGGAGGTAACGGGGGTTGGAACAGGCAGCAGGGGCGGAAAGCCCAAACAGCGCCATGCAGGACCGGTTCGAGCAGATCGCGCTCTATCGCTGGTGGCGGCGATCGGTCGTCGGACGGGTCGATCACGAGAGCGTGATGGCGCGCATCACCGAGGATTCCGGGTGGTCGCCGCGCTATGCCTTCATGGTGATGATGTCCGCGGGCATCGCCGTGCTCGGCCTGCTGCTCTCGTCGCCGGCCGTGGTCATCGGCGCCATGCTGATCTCGCCGCTGATGAGCCCGATCCTGGGGCTGGGCTTCAGCCTGGCCCTGTTCGATTTCTCCGAGATGCGCCGCTCGCTTACCGCCCTGGCGGTGGGCGCGGTGGCGGCGGTGATCTTCACCGCGCTGATCGTGGCCCTCTCCCCGCTGCAGGCGCCGACCAGCGAGATCATCGCCCGCACCCGGCCCAACCTGTTCGACCTGGCAGTGGCGCTGTTCGCGGCCCTGGCGGGGACTTTCGCGATCATCCGCGGGCGCGGCGACACGATCGTCGGCGTCGCCATCGCCACGGCCCTGATGCCGCCACTCGCAGTGGTCGGCTTCGGTCTGGCGACATGGAACATGCCCGTGCTGGGCGGCGCTTTCGCCCTGTTCGTCACCAACTTCGTGACCATTGCCCTCTCCGCCACGGCCATGGCGCGCTTCTACGGGTTCGGCCACCATCTCACCAGCCAGCAGAGCTGGACGCAGACGTTCGTCCTGCTGTTCGTCTTCGTCGCCATGGCCATTCCGCTGGGCATTTCGCTCAAGCAGATCGCCGGGGAAGCAGTCACCGTCAACCAGACGCGCTCCTTCCTGTCCGAGCGTTTCGGCGCCGACGCGCGGGTGACCCAGCTTGATATCGACTTCGATGCCGATCCCGTGGTGGTGCGCGCCGTGGTCATCACCCCGCGCGGGCGGATGCAGCGCACCGCGGCCCTGCAGGAAGACCTCACCAGCCGCCTGGGCAAGCCGCTGCGCCTGCGGCTGGACCAGGTGGTGCTCGAACCCGGCGCCGGCGCCATCGAGGCCCAGCGCGAGGAAATCCGCCAGGCGGGCGACGCCGCCGCCATCGAGACCCAGCGCATCGCCGCGCTCTCGCAGATGCTGGCCCTGACCGCCGGGACCACGGCGGACGGCGTCACCGTGGACCGCGACCATCACCGCGCCATGGCCGATGCCGTGCCGCTGCCGGGCGCCTCGCTGGCGACATACCGGGTGCTGGAGCAACGCGCCGCGGCGCAGGCGGACGGCTGGGACGTGGTGCTGACCCCGCCGCAGATGGCCACGCCGACGATCGCCTTCACCGGCAGCGCGGACACGCTGGATGCCCCCGCGCGGGAAGCGGTGCTGGTCAGTGCCTGGGCCGCGCGGCGCTGGAACGTGCGCAGCCTGGGCGTTCCCGGACTGCCCCCGGCATCATCGGAGCAAGCCCCGGAGGAGGCGCCGGAGAAGCCCACGCTCGTCCAGCGGCGCGCGCTGGCGGTGGCTGCGCTGCTCCGCGAGAACGGCATAGCGCCTCTCCCGGCCCCGGCCGCGGGCAGCCGTTTCGCACTGCGCCGCATCGATGAGGGCGAGACCCAGCCTTGAGCCCGGCCGCCCTCAGCGCCTTCATCCTGCTGGGCGCGCTCGTTCTGTTCGTATCCGAAAAGGTGCGGCACGATCTCGTGGCCTTCCTGGCCCTGATCGCCTGCCTCGTCACCGGTCTCGTCGCGCCGGGCGATGCCTTCTCGGGCTTCGCCGATCCGGCGGTGATCGCGGTGGCGGCCGTGCTGGTGGTGGGCCGCGCCATCGAACTCAGCGGCGCCGCCGGAGCCGTGGCGAACCGCATCATCCCCGCCCGCGCGCCTTTCGCGATGCGTCTTGCCTGCCTGCTGCTGGTGGGCGCGCTGCTCTCCGCGTTCATGAACAATATCGCCGCGCTGGTCATCACCATGCCGATCGCCGCGGAGATCGCCCGCTCGGCCAAGCGCTCGGCCGGCGCCACGCTGATGCCCCTGGCCTTCGCGACGATCCTGGGCGGCATGACCACCCTGATCGGTACGCCCGCCAACCTGATCCTCTCCTCGGTCCGCGAAACGCGGCTGGGCGCGCCTTTCGGGTTCTTCACGATGACCCCCGTGGGCGTGGCGGTGACGGTGGTGGGGCTGGCCTATCTCTGCGTGGTCGGCTGGCGGCTCCTGCCGGCGCGGCGCGGCGATGCGGCGGACGGCAAGCCGCCCTGGCGCGTCTACGAACTGGTCGTCCCCGACGAGCGGCTGGACGCGGCCCAAGTGCGGGCGCGCCTGCGCGGCGCCGGTGGACGCCTGCTGGCCGCCTTTCGCGGCATCGACCGGATCGGCGCGCAAGGCGCCTTGCAGGCGCAGGACCGGCTGCTGGTCCTCTCACGCAAGAACCAGTGGTCGGTCGGGACCACGGCCGGGCTGGTTTCGGATCTTTCCGTCGATCACGTCCCCGATGCCGTCACCGTGCGGGTCGCGGTGGCGCATGGATCGCCGCTGATCGGGCTGGGCTATGACGAAGTCCGCACCCGCAGCCGGCAGCAATTGCAGGTGGTGGCGGTGGGGCCGCGCGTGGCGCGGGAGCGGCGGCAACTGGCGGACATGCGGATCAGCGCAGGAGACCAGCTCTATATTCGCGGCCCGCAGGCGGAACTCGGCAGCTTCAGCGCCGGCGCCCGCGTGCTGGAGATCGACCGCCACGATCCCGTTCCCACCGCGCGGGGGCGCGCCTCGGGTATCCTCGCGGTCTTTGCCGCAGCCATCGCCTGCATCGTCGGGCTGGGCATGTCCCCGGCGCTGGCCTTCACCGGCGCGGCGGTGCTGATCGCGGCGCTGCGGCTGCTGCCGCCGGAGGAAATCTACCGCTCCATCGACTGGAGCGTCATCGTCCTCCTGGCGGCGATGATCCCGGTCGGCCAGAGCTTCGAGGACAGCGGCGCGGCGGCCATCGCCGCGCAGTGGCTGGGTCATGTCCTGGCGGGAATGCCGCTGGTGGCGGTGCTGGCGGCGCTCTGCACGGTGACGCTGCTGCTCTCGATCTTCCTCAACAACGTCGCGACCGCGATCATCATGGGGCCGCTGGCGATAGACGCCGCCGGCCTGCTGCACGTCAGTCCGGATGCGGCGTTGCTGGCGGTGCTGATCGGCGCGTCTTCCGATTTCCTCACCCCCATCGGGCACCAGAACAACCTGCTCGTCATGGGGCCGGGCGGCTATCGCTTCAGCGACTACGCCCGCATGGGCGCGCCGCTGGTGGTGGCGGTGGTCGCCTGCGCGGCGGTGACGCTCTCGGTTCTTTATGGGTAGGGGTCCGGCTGCGGGGAACAGCGACCGCCGCGACGCGTTCCGGTTCGTCTGCAGATATGCGTTAGGGCAACCATGATCGAAAGCCGAATGAACCCGCGGGTATTCTGGGGTGCCTCCGCTGTCATCCTGGCCATGCTTTCTGCCGCCCTGGTCGCCCCCGGCGCCTCCGACCTGGTCTTCAAGGCCGCGCAAAGCTGGGCGATCGACACGTTCGGATGGCTCTACATCGCCGCGGTCGTCGGTTTCCTGGTCGTGGTGCTGGCGCTCGGCTTCGGCCCGGCCGGCCGGTTGAAGCTCGGCCCGGAAGATGCCGAGCCCGATTTCCCCTACGTATCGTGGCTGGCCATGCTCTTCGCGGCCGGCATGGGCATCGGGCTGATGTATTTCGCAGTGGCCGAACCGATCCAGCATTACAGTGCCCCACCCGAAGCACAGCCCGGCACCATCGACGCCGCGCGCGAGGCGATGGCCATCACGTTCCATCACTACGGCGTCCATGCCTGGGCGATCTACGCGCTGGTGGGCCTGAGCCTTGCCTATTTCACCTATCGCAAGGGCCTGCCGCTGACGCTGCGGTCCGGCCTCTACCCGATCCTGGGCAAGCGCATCCGCGGGCCGATCGGCGATGCCATAGACATCTTCGCGGTCTGCGGCACGGTGTTCGGCGTCTCCACCTCGCTCGGCTTCGGCGTTTCGCAGATGACCGCCGGCCTCGCCTACAACTACGGCCTGCCCGACAACACGACGATGAAAGTGGGCGTGATCGTCCTGGTCATGGGCGCAGCGACGCTATCCGTGCTCAGCGGCGCGGACCGGGGGGTGCGGCGGCTTTCCGAACTGAACCTGGCGCTGGCCGTGCTGCTCATGCTCTTCGTGCTGGCGGAAGGGCCGACGCTGTTCCTGCTGCGCGCGCTGGTGCAGAACTTCGGGCTCTATCTCGACCATTTCTTCGAACGCAGCTTCAAGCTCTATGCCTATGAGCCGCGAGCCTGGATGGCGGACTGGACGCTGTTCTACTGGGCCTGGTGGATCGCCTGGTCGCCATTCGTGGGCATGTTCATCGCGCGAATCTCGCGCGGGCGCACGATCCGCGAATTCGTGATCGGCGTGCTCTTCGTGCCCACCGCCTTCACCTTCCTGTGGATGACGGTGTTCGGCAACTCCGCCATCGCGCTCGACCTCGGCACTGCCGGCGGCCAGATCGCGCATGTCGTGCAGGAGAACCTCTCCACCGCCCTGTTCAAGTTCCTGGAGTATCTTCCCGGCTCCGGCTTCACCTCCACCCTGTCGATCGTACTGGTGGCGGTGTTCTTCATCACGTCGGCCGATTCCGGCGCTCTGGTGATCGACACCCTGGCATCGGGCGGCGAAGAGGATACGCCGCGCTGGCAGCGGATGTACTGGTGCCTGCTGCTGGGCGCCACGGCCACCGCGCTGCTCATCGCCGGCGGGCTGGGCGCCTTGCAGACCGCCACCTTGCTGGCCGCGCTGCCGTTCTGCTTCGTGATGATCCTGCTCGCCTTCGGGCTGGTCCGCCAGACCAGCGCCGACCTTGCCGGCATCACCATTTCCGACGACGAGCCCGCGACCGTCAGCGAAAGGCTCAAACGCCTCTTCGTGCCTTCCAGCAAGGCGCAGATCGTCCGGCAACTGGCGGAGCGCGGCGCCCCCGCGCTGCGATCCGTCTGCGCAGCCATGCTGGCGGAAGGCTGGGCCGACAGCCATGTCACCGAGGGCGAGGGGCAGGCCGCGCTCACCATCACGTTCGGGCCGGAGAGCCGGTTCGTCTACAGCCTGGGCACCCGGTCGCGCCCCCTGCCCGCCTATACCGCGCTGGAAGCCTCGGAAGGCCGCCGCAGCCTGACCTGGATGCTGACGGGGCAGGTCGCCACCGAGCGCCACCGCGACCTTACCGGCCTTACCGAACAGCAGATCGTGAATGACGTGCTGACCCAGCTCGAACGATGGCGGCCTGCCGTCTGAACCGCGCGCGCTATTTCAGCGGCAGGAACAGCTCTGCCACCGCTTCGTGCTCCGGCACTTCCGGGAAGAAGCGCAGGCGCTGGCAATAGAGCGGGAAGTCGCGGACTTCCTCGCCGCTGCCGGGAAGCCAGTCGCGATAGAGAAAGAGCGCCGCCGGCTCCAGGTTATCCGTCCGGCCGACCTGCCGCAGCACCGCGCAGCGGCCGCCGGGGATCTCGCCGATCCGCACCGCCTCGCCATCGGCCGCGACCGGCCCCTCGATGCCCGCGCAAAGGTCGATGCCATAATCGGCCGGTGCGGCGGGGCGGCGCTCCGACCGCCAGATATTGAATGTCGCGCTTTTGGAGGGATGCAGACCGGCGCGGCGGCGCCAGGCGATGAAGCGCTGGATGGTGCCTCCCAACCCGGCCGGGTCGCCCCGGTGCTCCATGATCGCCACCAACTGCTTCGGCACCTCGCGGATAACGACGTCTTCCTGCGTGAATGTCCTGTGCATGAACTTGCTCCTGGCTGTGTCGAGAGGCTCGAAGGCCGAAAGCCACGGCGCCCAATCGGGGCTCTTGCGGAACGAGGACGGCGATTGCCCGAACCTCTGCCGAAACGCGCGGGCGAAAGCGTCCGGCGCCTCGTAACCGGCATCCAGTGCTATATCGGTCACGCTCTGCCCCTCGCGATAGGCCAGCCGGTGCGAGGCGCGCTTCATGCGGGCCAGCTGGACATAGCGATGGACGGAGATCCCGAACATGGCCGTGAACTGCCGGTGGAAGTGGAACTTCGAAAAGGCGGCCACGTGGCTCACCGTTTCGAGGTCCAGCGCCTTGTCGAGGTGCCGGTCGATATGGTCCAGCGCCCGCAGCATCCGGGCATGGTAGGTATCGAGCGCCGCCTTCATCGTTCCTTCCTCCGTGACGCCCTCCGTTAGCCACGGATCGCGGACACCTGCTCGACCGATCTTGCGCTTCGGCATGGATCGGCGGCGGGATTCGGGCAAGTGCCCCCAGGCCTCCCCGCCATGCCCCAGCGCGCTGATCCGCTTGGTCGCCGCCGGCCCGCCTCCGCCTTGACAGGATATGGCGCGGCCAACATCCTGCCCGGCGGGAAGACAGGGCCGATCAAACGGCCGGCGGGAGGAGGCAATCGATGCAGGCGGCAATCGAGGCATTCGACAGGATAGCGGCGGGGACCTACATCGAGGGCCTCGCGATCGACCATCTGCGCGACATCGTCTGGTACAGCGACGTCATTGCCGGCGGCATCCACGGCGTGAAGCCCGACGGCACCCGGGTCGCGTCCTTCAACCCCGATCGGCGGTGGACCGGCGGCGTGACGATGAACGCCGATGGCGCAGTGCTCTCCACCGGCGAGGGCGGCATCATGTGGAACCACCCCGAAACCGGGCGATCGGGCTGGCTGCTGCGCGAAATCGACGGCCAGCCGATCAACGGCATCAACGAAATGGCGCCGGACGGCCGGGGCGGGCTGTTCTTCGGCACGCTCGACATCGCCAGCGTCATCAAGGGCGAACCTGCCCGGCCGACGGCGATCTATCGCATGACCGCTTCCGGCGAAGTCATCCAGGTCGCCGGGGACATCGGCTTCACCAATGGCCTGATGTTCGATGCCGGACGCCGGCGCCTCTACTGCAACGACACGTTCCGGGGCACCTGGGCCTTCGACGTGGCGGACGACCTCACCGTGTCCAACCGGCGGATGATCCTCGACAAGGAAGATGCCGACGGCATGGCCCTCGACGCCGATCACAACCTCTGGATCACGGGCTTCCGCTCGCATGCCCTCACCCGCCTCGCACCGGACGGTACCCGGCTGGCGGACTGTCCCACCCCGGGCGGCGCCATCACCCAGGTGCGCTTCGGGGGCGCCGACATGCGCGACGTCTACGTCAATTCCGTACCTGCCGATGGCGGCGACACCCTGAAGGAAGGGGGCGAGATCACTGCCCGGAACTCCTTCCTCTATCGCGGTCGTTCGGACACGCCGGGTCTCAAGCTGGACCTGCCGCGCTTCAGGCTGGACTGAGCGTTTCGGGCGGGGCGCCGCGGCTGTCGGCGGGCATCGCCGCAGCGGTTTCGGGGCCCTCGGGATGCTGCGAAACAGGATAGTGCGCGCTATCCACCTTCTGCACGGCGCGCCGGGGTGATAGGTCAGGACACAAGGCGAGTCCGGCTCCAGCAGCGCGATCGGACCGGACCATGGCGAAGGGATTGAGCATGCAGAACCTCGACGGGCTGGGATATCGGGACAGGACAGTCGTGGTCACCGGCGGGTCGTCCGGCATGGGCGAGCAAGTCGCGCGCATCCTCGGCGAACTCGGCGCCAAAGTGCACATCGTCGACATCCAGCCGCCCAAAGTGCCGCACCTCAGCTTCCGGCAGTGCGATCTCTCCGACTTCGACCAGGTCCGCGCCGCCGCCGCCGCGCTGGCGGCAGAAGCGCCGATAGACTTCGTGTTCCCTTGCGCCGGCCTGCCGCCGCACATCAAGGGGCCGATGTATTGCATGCGGGTCAACTACATAGGCACGCGTCTGTTCGTGGAAGAACTGCTGCCCTCGGTCCGCGACGGCGGCGGGATCGCGCTGATCTCTTCCGATGCGGCGATGGGCTGGCAGGGCAACCTCGCCCAGTCGCTGGAGATGCTGGCGATCTCCGACCCGGACGAAGCCTATGCCTGGTGCGAGGCCGATCCCGATGCCCGCGTCCGCGACGGCTATACCAGCTCGAAGGAGATGCTGGTGGTCTGGGTCGCCAACAAGGCGGTCGAATACGGCAATGCCCGGCGCATCCGCTTCAATGCGATCGGCCCCTGTCCCACCCGCACCGCCTTCATGGACGAGCAGGAAAAGCTGCTGCCGGAAGGCTTTCTCGACGCCTGGCCCTATCCCTCGCTGGGGCGCATGGCCACGGCGGAAGATCAGGCCTGGCCGCTGGTCCTGCTCAACAGTCCGCTCAACGGCGCGGTTACCGGCAGCTTCCTCTACACCGACCAGGGCTTCGCCAGCGGCGTGTTCACCGGCGCCATCAATCCCGCCTTCATGAAAGGCGAGGTCGCCTGAACGCGATCGCGGTGACAACCATGGAGACGCATTCGTGAAAGCGGCCATCTATCCCGGGCAGGGCCAGCCTGTCGTCATCGAGACATTGCCCGATCCGGAGCCCGCGCCCGGCGAAGTGCTGATCAGGGTCAGCCGCTGCGGCATCTGCGGCACGGACCTGTCGATGACCAAGGGCGCCGGCTGGGATTTCGGCGCGGGTTCGCAGTTCGGCCATGAATATGCCGGCGAAGTCGTCGCGCTTGGCGCGGGCGTCTCCACCCTGGCGATCGGAGACCGCATCGCCGTGCTGCCCTCGGTCGCCTGCGGGGAGTGCCCGGGCTGCGCGCATCAGAACAACGTGCTGTGCCAGGCCTCGCCCGGCAGCGCGATGCATGGCTTTGCCGAACTGGCGCGGGTGCCGGCCGCCGTGGCCACCCGGCTACCGTCCGTCCTCACGCTCACCGACGGCGCCCTGATCGAACCGATGGCGATCAGCCTCTACGGCGTGAAGCACGCGCGGATCCAGCCCGGCGACAAGGTCGTGGTGCTGGGCGGCGGCACCGTGGCGCTCTACGCGATCTACTGGGCGCGGCGTCTTGGCGCGGGCAGGATCGTCGTCATGTCCCGTTCCGCCCGCCGCGCCGACCTGGCGCTGCAGATGGGCGCCGACCGCTTCATTCCCTATGGAAACGACGAAATGGGCGAAGTGAGGGAAGCGCTCGGCGGCGTGCCGGACGTCGTGTTCGAATGCGTGGGCGCGGAAGGGATGCTGGGCAAGGCGATCCTGCATGCCGGGCCGTTCGGCCGGGTCGTCTCGCTGGGCTTCTGCACCTCGCCCGACCCGGTGATACCCGCCCTCGCCTCCTACAAGTGCGTGAACGTGCAGTTCCTGGTCGGCTATTCGATGAAGGAATTCCTCTACATCGCCGACCAGATGGACAAGGGCCACGTCGACCCCAAGGCGATCGTCACCAGCACCGTGCCGCTGACGGCCCTGCCCGAGACGATGGCGATGCTGCGCGGCCCGAACGAGGAAACCAAGGTCCACGTCACGATGACGTGACAGGATGGCGTGAGACAGAATAGCGTGGGACCGGACCCGATCCGGTCCGCAGTCCCACCCCCCATCGACGCCCAGGGCTACGCGGGGTCCGCGTAGATCCCGTCCATCACGAAGCGCGTGGTCGCCGCGCGCAGGGTCTCGTCGTCGGCCATGCCTTCGGGATAGAGCCAGTCCTTGAACAGCACGCAGCCCAGCAGCGAGGCGAAGCTGATGCGGACCATCAGTTCGGGCGGCAGCTTGTCCGTGCCCCCGGTACGGCCGCGCACGACTTCGGCGCCGCGCGCGAAATAGTCGTGCAGGGCATCGACCGCGGCCATGCCCTGCACTTCGCCGCTCTTCCCGGTTTCCGCCATGATGAGCGAGAGGAACATGCGCTGGTGCTCGGCGATGAAGTCCTGCAACTCGGCGATATAGGTCTTGGCCTGCGCTTCCAGCGGTGCATCGCTGCTGGCGGCGGAGACGTTCGACATGAAGTTCTGGAGGTGGCTGTCCAACGGGCGCTGGATCGCTTCGCGGAACAACTCGGCCTTGGAGCTGAAGTAGCGAAAGATCTGCGTCTCGGTCGTATTGGCGCGCGCCGCGATGGCCGCCGTGGTGGCGCCCGAGAAACCATAGCGCGAATACTCCGCTTCCGCGGCGCGGAGAATTTCCTCCCGAACTTGCGCGGGAGCGCGCCTTTGCCGCGGCCTGTCGTTCTGCCTGCCCAAACTCTGCTCCGCCAAACACCGCCTCACTTGCGGCCGTCCTATAGCGCCGCCACGGCTTTGGCCACTCCTGGCGCCAAAGCGCGGTTTCACCAGCGCCGGCGGCGCTGGCCACTCCTGGCGCCAAGGCGCGGTATTACCAGCGCCGGCGGCGCTGGCCACTCTCGGCGCCAAGGCGCGGTTTCACCAGCGCCGGCGGCGCTGGCCATTCTTGGCGCCAAGGCGCGGCATTACCAGCGCCGGCGGCGCTGGCAGGCCCGCACGCGCCGGGCGATCTCTTCGCGCCGCTCGGCGGGGGTGACATGGGGCGTGTCTTCGGGAAGGTGATCGCGCAGCTCGGCCAGCTTGACGCGCCGGATCGTCGGCGTCGGCTCCGCGCTGCAATCGTACCAGCGGCCATAGATGCCGCCTTCGGTGTAGCCGGCCGGGTCCAGCCAGTTGGGCACGCCGGGGTCGGTCAGCGCGATCACCGCCCGAAACCGTCCGTCCGACGAGAGCCTGGCCATGGCGCCATTGGTGCTGGACAGCCGGTAGACATATTCCAGCGCATTGAAGAGCGGGTCGTTGAGCTGGATGTTCCAGTAAGGCGCCCGTTCGGGAATCTCGGTCTCGATGATCAGCGCCTCGTCTTCCGCGAGCTGGAAGCAGGCCGGCCAGTAGACCTGCTTGACCAGCGCGCCGGGCATGCGGACCGGCTCGAAGACGTTGAAGCCCACGCGGTCCTTCACGCCGTTCTGCATGGGGTAGTAGAGGTTCGTCTTGCGCGCCGGGAAGCGCGCCATCTCGCCGATCCGCGCCAGGATATCCTCGGGCGAGAGCCGGGGCTTGGGCGGAACCGGGTCCAGGCACTCGATCGAGAGCTGCGGATCGCTCTCGTTCTCCCAGTCGTACATCCGGTAGCGCAAGTACATGCCCCGCGCCTCCGGATCGATCGGCGCCCAGTGCCCGGCATGGCCTTCCGGCCGCACGGCGCTGAACAGGATCTCGAAGTCCTCGCCCAGTCCGATGCCCAGATCGTCGCAATCCACCTCGTTATGGCCATTGGGCCGGGGCATCTCGTCGACAGTGCCCGAAAGCGCCTTCTGCGTGGTGAACGAGAGGATGCGGCAGGTCCCGCGATTGCCCGAGACCCGGTAGCGCAAGTCCCCCCGGATCGGGCTCTGCACATAGATATCGTCCGGGTTGGGCTGAAGCGTGAAGACCGGGTTCCACAGCGGCGCCCAGTCGGGATGCTCGGCATCGGCGTGGAAATACATGAAATAGGCATAGGACAGGCTGGTCATCGTCTGGCGGTAGACATCGGCGCGATAGGCCGGGTCTTCGGGCCGCCAGCTCATCGCCAGATTGTCCACCGCCTGATCGAGATCGCCCAGGTAATCCAGGATCGAGGTTGTCTTGGTGGCCACAATGCGTCTCCAGTCGGAATGGTCGGTCTCGGGGGCGGAAGGGCCTTACCAGCGGCGCCGGCGCTGGGCGGCGCGCACGCGGCTGCGCAGGGCCTGCTCCCTCTCGGCGGGCGAAACCGTGGCCGTGCCGGGCGGCAGGTGCGCCTTCAGATCGGCCAGCTTGACGGTCGTGATGGTGGGGATCGGCAGGCTGGAGCAATCGTACCAGCGCCCGTAAAGCGTTCCCTCGGTATAGCCCGCAGGGTCCAGCCAGTTGTGCACGCTGGGATCGGTCAGCGCGATGACGATGCGAAGCCTGCCGTCGCCGTCGATGATCGCGGTCGATCCATTGAGGCTGCTCTGCCGGTAGACATATTCGACCGCGTTGAACAAAGGGTCGTTGAGCTGGATGTTCCAGTAGCGCGCGACCGCCGGCATCTCGGTCTCGACGATCAGCGCCTCGTCCTCCTCGAAAGAGAACACCGCGGGCCAGTAGAGCTGCTTGTCGAGGCCGGGCAGCCGCACCGGATGAATCCTGTTCTGGCCGACCGCCTCCAGGATCTCGTTCTGCATCGTGTAGAACAGCCGGTTCTGGTTGCGGGGAACCGCGGCCTGACGCCCCAGGCGCGCGGCGATCGCTTCGGGCGAGAGACGCGGCTTCATCGCCACTTCGTCCAGGCATTCGATGGTGAGCTGCGGATCGACCTCGCAGCTCCAGTCGATCATGCGATAGCGCACGAAGATGCAGTCGGCCCCGCTCTTGAGCTGCGACCAGTCGCCCTCGTATCCCTCGGGCCGCACGGCGCTGAACACGATGTCGATCCGCCCGTCGGGACCGACGGTGAAGTCCGAATCGTCGAAACTGCTGGCCGCGCCATATTCACCCACCGTTTCGAGCGTGCCGGGAATCCCGCGCTGGGTGACGAAGATCAGCTTGCTCACGGTGCCCCTGTCGCCGCTGACGCGGTAGGTCAGGTCATCGCGCAGCGGGCTGAAGAGGTAGATGTCGTCGGGATTGGGCTGGCACAGGAACACCGGGTTGTAGAGCGGGCTCCAGTCCGGATGCTCGGCATCGGCGTTGAAATGGACGAAATAGCCGTAGGACAGGTTCATCAGCGCCTGCCGGCAGACTTCCGCCCGATAGGCCGGGTCTTCCGGGTGCCAGGTGTTCGCCAGCTCCGCGGCCGCTTCTTCGAGAGGGGCCAGGTAGCTGGCGAGCGGTTCTATTGAAGGACCCATACGATATCCTCACCCATTCCCTCCGCGCCCACCCGAGGGTTTTCGCGGCATGGATTTCTGCTGAAAGCGTCCGGTTGTCCGGTCCCGTCGAGTGCGGCCGTCCCGGCACCGCGTCGGGCCGGGCATCGCGCCGAGGACAGCATGCACTGTCATAGTGCGGCGCTGCAAGTCTTCTGGCGGGAGCAGCCCCGCCACATCGCAGGCAGGATATCGGCCCGGCCAAGCTAGATAGTCTTGACTGTCTTGAATCGCCGATCGAACATGGTGCCTCGCGCAAGAACGGCCGCGGGCGAGGATGATTTCGAATGGACCTGACGTACGATCCCCCCAGCGCATTCCGCCATGCCGGCGATGCCCTGCACGAACTCGTCGCCGCGGAGATCGGCAGCAGCGACTTCGGCCCGGACGATTATCGCCCCGGGCTGAATGCCTACCTTCATGCCATGGACTACGACCCCCGCTTTCACGAACAGGGACGGCGCGCGGCCTGGGGCCAGATCGTGGCCATCCTGCGCGGCCGGGCGCATGCCTATCGCGCGATGAAACAGCATCCCGGTTTCGACCGCCATCCGGTGGTGAGCCCGGTCGTCATCACCGGCGTTCCGCGCACCGGCACCACGGCGCTGCACCGCCTGATGGCCGTGGACCCCCGCTTCCAGGGGCTTCAGACCTGGCTGATCGATTCCCCGATGCCCCGCCCGCCGATCGAGACCTGGGCCGACTATCCGCAGTTCCGCAAGACCATGGCCGGCATCGATGCCCAGCACGCCGCCGCGCCCGATCACCAGGCCGCTCATTTCCGCGCGGCCGAGGAAGTCCACGAATGCTGCATGATCCTGTGGCACGGCTTCACCTCGAACATCCTGGCCTGCGCCGGGCCCTCCGCGCAGACTTACGACGCCTGGTGGCGAAGCCAGTCCGAAGCGGCCTCCTACGATTACTTCCGCGCCTGCGTGCAGTTGATCGGCAGCAACGAGCCGCATCGCCGGTGGCTGCTCAAGAACCCGGGGCATATCGAGAACCTCGACCTGCTGCTTGCGGTGTTCCCCGATGCGAGGATCATCCAGACGCACCGCGATCCCGGCAAGGCGATCCCCTCGCTCGTGTCGCTCATGGCGAACCTTCACCCGCTCTTCGAAGAGGGCCGCCGGCAGGAGCGGTCGGAAAACATGCTGATCCGGGAAGTGGCCAAGTGGGCCGAGGCGGTCGAGAAGGCCCAGCGGGTTCGCAGCCGCTTTCCCGGGCAGGTCCTCGATGTCGTCCATGCCGATTTCCATGCCGATCCGATGGCCGTCCTCGAACGCATCTACGCCTTCATCGACATGGACATTCCCGAAACCCTCCGGCCGGGGCTGGCCAAGCGGATTGCGGAAAAACCCGAACTCGCGCGCGGGACGCACAAGTATGACATCGCCGATTTCGGCATGACCGCGGACCAGGCCCGCGAACCGTTCCGCGACTATATCCAGCGCTACGATCTCCTGGAGAAGGCCCGCTGACGGCGCCGCCAGCCGCCGCCTGAAAGGGCCCGGTCCCGGCCTCTGGCATCGCCCCTGCGCGCTCTGGGATGCCCGCATTGACAAGGCCCGCCGCCCGCTCGCAAATCGGCGGACACCGCGCAGGCCGGGGCGGGAACGGGAGAACGCAGGACATGTCCGATAGCAGGATCGAAGACCGGCTGCTCATCCGCGAAGTCTACGGGCGCTATGCCATGGCCGTCGTCCGCCAGGACGGCGCCGACTGGCTGGACTGCTGGTCCGCGGACGCCACCTGGAAAACGCCCCAGTTCGAAGTTGCCGGCCATGCCGCGCTGGAGCAGATGTGGACCGCGACCTGGACCGATTTCCGCAGCGTCACGCCTTTCAACGAAATCGGCCCGATCGCCTTCACGCAGGACGGCGCCAGCGTGCTCTCCACCGTGCTGGAGACCATCGCGCTGAAATCCGGAAGCGGCATGACGATGACCGGCCTCTATACCGACCGCCTTGTGCGGGAGGGCGGCGAATGGCGCTTTACCTACCGCGCCTATACCCCCATCGGGCAGCCAGCCTCGCTGGCCGGTCGCGCGGCCTGAGGGAGAACGGCACATGACAGAGCGGACCATCGCCATCGTCACCGGCGCCAGCAGGGGTGCCGGACGCGGGATTGCCATAGCGCTGGGCAGCCACGGATGCACCGTCTACGTCACCGGCCGGTCGGAACGGCAGGGCGACCATGCCTTGCCCGGCACCATCTACGAAACCGCCGAGGCGGTGACGCGCGCCGGGGGCAAGGGCATCGCCGTGCGCTGCGATCATGGCGACGACACCCAGGTGGAAGCGCTGTTCGATCAGGTCCTGGCGGACGAAGGCCGGATCGACATTCTCGTCAACAATGCCGCCGCCGTCTATGACGAGCTGTCCATGCCCGGGCAGTTCTGGGAAAAGCCGCGCAAACTTGCCGACATGATCGATGTCGGGATACGCAGCAGCTACGTGGCGAGCTGGCTGGCGGCGCCGGGCATGGCCGCGAAGGACCATGGGCTGATCGTCTTCACCTCGGCCTCGGGCGCCGCGCATTACGCGATGGGGCCTGCCTATGGCGCGCACAAGGCCGGGATCGACAAGATGGCCTTCGACATGGCGGTGGACTTCAAGGCGGCCGGTACCCGCGTCGCGGCCCTGTCGATCTGGATGGGGGCTTTGGCGACCGACAGATTGCTGGCCATGATCGCCGCCGATCCGGAAAAGTACGGCTATCTTCGCGGCCAGATCGAAACCCCGGAATTTACCGGCCATGTGATCTGGGCGCTCTACAACGATCCCGAATTGGCCGCGCTCAACGGAGAAACCGTGATCGGGGCCGAAATGGCCGTGCGATACGGGCTGACCGACGAGGGCGGCCGCCAACCGCCGTCATACCGCGATACCCACAAGGTGGCGCCGCATCGCCACCACCCCCTGATTATCCGCTGATTTCCGGCAGGAGGGCAGCCTTCCCAGCCCCCTTCACCGGTGCGCGCCTCACCAGCGCGTACCCGCCGCGCCCACTGCGACCGGGCGGTCGTAGGAAAGATCGTCCCGGTCGCGCCGTCCCTTGAGGAAGCCCTTCACGGCCGGGGTCTGCAACCACGAGGCATCGCCCTGCATCGCGGCCTCCACCGTCGAGCGACGCCACAGGATCCGCCACTCGCCGTCCCGCCGCTCCATCTGGTCCATGTAGCGACCCGCCGCCATCGTGCAGGTCAGGCCGTCGTGCGAAAGCAGGGTGCCGATGACGTAAGTCTCGCAATAAGCCGTGTCGCCGTCGATCTCGCAGGAATGGTTGGCCAGGTTGTGCTGGTTCATCGCGAACATCGCAGCATGCCCGCGATTGGCCTTCGCCGGATATTCCGTTGCGGGCAGCGGCACGGGGCCGTGTTCGTCCGCACCCTCGGGCCAGTAGCAACTTGCCGTCAGCGCCTCGTCGTGGCGGTCCCGCCCCCGCGATTCCCGGACGATGACATCGAGGATCTCCTGCCGGTCCCTGATGTGCTGCACGCTGCGCCTGAGGGCCGCGACTTCGCTTTCCAGATCCATTGCCGGCACCTCTCCACTGTTGAACGGATGTTTAGCTCAGCGGCGCGCGCAGGGTCAATTTCCGCCCGCCGGACATCGGCGCAGGTGCAGCCCCGGCACGCAACCATCGCTTGGGCGTTGAAGGATTTCCCGGCCGCTCCTCATGCAAGAAGCCGGCGTGCCGCCGCCAGGCAGCGCGCCATTCTGGCATCGAGGGAGACCCCGGCAGCGCCTGCCGATCGTTGCGGCACCTCGATCCCCACCACCCGGTCCGTGGGAAGCTGTGCGAGCGCCTCTGCCAGGGGGAATTCGCCTTCCCCGGGCACGGCCCGCTCGCACACGGCTTCTTCCATGTAGTCCGCGATGACCGGCGTGAAGGGCGCGTCGCATAGCTGGATATAGCCGATCGCGTGCGGGTCGATTGCAGCAATGTCCTGCGTTCGCCCGCCGGTGCGGAAGAAATGCATCATGTCGAACGTGAGCCGGCAATCCCTGCGGCCGACATGGCGGATCGCGCGCATCGCCGTCTCCACGTCGCGGATCGGGAAGATGGGGACGAATTCGATCAGGGTTTCGATGGCGAAGGAACCGGCCATTTCGCTCAGCCGCCCAAGCTGGTCGAATGTCCGCGCAAGGTCGGCATCGAGGCTCACCACATTGATCCTGGGAATGCCCAGTTCGGCCATGATTTCGAGGTCCCCGGCGTAGAGATCCCGAACATCGCGGCCGGGCAGCACGGCGATGCCTTCCCCGGAGGCAATCGTGACGCCGGTGTCGGTCATCGCTGCCAGCAGGTCCCGCCGCAGCGCCGCGTCGCTGCGCAGCGAGAAATGCGGGTGCCCCTCCAGACTCTCGCGGAACGGTTCCAGCACGGTGCTGACATGCTGATAGCCGAGCCGCGCCGCCAGTTGCACGGACTCGACGGGCGGCAGTCCAAAGGTGCTGACGAATTCAAGACTTACCGGCGGCATCCTGGTCCCGATCGAGCGTGCGCAGCGGACCGCCCGGCGCCGCTGCGGAGGTGAAAGGCAGGCGCCGCTCCATGAGAGCGCCGACTGCCTTGGCGGCCTTCCGGGGTGGCGGTGAAACAGGCCGAGGTAAAGCGCCCTGACCGCGGCAAGGGAGACATCGCACCGGCGAATAGCGCCGCGAGCGCGGTGGATCCGGCTTGCCCGGCATCGACAGTGCGCACTTTCTTGTGAACAATCGGCGGCGGAAATGCGCCGCTGGCGTCAAGACTACGGAGCCGGCCCGCTCCGCGGAGAATCGTGCATGAAGACCATCCCAGCCATCGTCGTCGGCACCGGTTTCGGCTGCCGCATTCATGTTCCGGCCTTGCGCGCCGCTGGGTTCGAAGTCGCCGCGCTGGTCGGGCGGAACGAGGAAAGGCTCGCCCGCAAGGCCGCCGACAGCGGGGTTCCCGCCTGGTTCACCGATCTCGACGAAGCGATCACCGCCACCGGCGCGGAAGTGGTGACGATCGCCACCACGCCCGACACGCATGCAAGCCTGGCCCACCGGGCCATCGCCCGCGGATGCCATGTTCTTTGCGAAAAGCCCTTCGCCTTGGATGCGGCCGAAGGCGCCGCCCTTCTGGACGCCGCGGACGAGCGGCAGATCGTGCACATGGTCTCGCACGAATTCCGCTGGCTGCCCGAGCGGGCGCTGTTCGGCCAGGCCATCCGGGACGGCCTGATCGGCGAGCCGCGCTTCCTGGTCATGGACCAGTTCATTCCGTTTTGCGCGGATCCTGCCGCCCGGCTCCCGCGCTGGTGGTTCGACGCGGAGGCCGGTGGCGGCTGGCTGGGCGCCGGGGGCTCCCATCTGATCGACCAGGTCCGCGCCTGGCTGGGCGACATCCATGCGCTGAGCGCGAACCTCCTGACCGTGTCCGACCGAAAGGACGTGGCCGAGGATTCCTATTCGGTGCGCTTCGTGACGAAGAGCGGTGTCGAAGGTTCGATGCAGCAATCGGCGGGCGCCTGGGGCCAACCGGCGAGCCTCTGCCGTTGCGCGGGGTCGAAAGGCACCGTCTGGATCGATGGCGGCAAAGTGTTCCTGGCCGACAGCAGCGGCACCCGCCAGCTTGAGGTGCCCCCCGAACTGGCGCTCCCGCAGGCTCCGGCCCCGTCCGATCCCGCCCCGTCCGATCCGGCCTCGTCCGGTCGTGCCGCGCCGTTCGAACTGGCGCCTTTCACCCGCCTCGCCGAGGCGCTGAAAGCGCGGATCACCGGCCAGGCCCAGGCGGGCGGCGTGGCGGTGCCGACATTCCGAGACGGCCTGGAATGCATGCGGATCATGGACGCCATACGCGCCTCCGCAGCGCAGGGCGGCGCCTTGCAAACGCTGGCGTGAACACCCCCGCGATTAGCCGGGGTGGGGCATCGTCTGCCCGGATAGCGGTGGAAACCCCGAGATCGTTCGCCAAACAGGGCTGCTAGGGTTGGGGCCGCCAATCCCATGGACGGTTCCGAAACATGCGCAGCGCAGCAGTTCCTTTCGCTCTCCTCCTGATGCTCGCCGGCACGCCCGCATGGGCCGACGAGGCCTATGTCGAAGTCACGGGCGGCGTGAACTGGAACGACGAGGACACCGATGCCATCACCGGCGTGGCCCTGGGCTACGATGTCGATTTGAACGAGACCTTCTTCGTCGGCGTCGAAGGCACGGCCGAGAAGCTGCTGACGGACGGCACCCGCGTCGCCTGGGGTATCGGCGGCCGCGCCGGAGCGGAAGTCCTGCCGCAAAGCAAAGTCTTCGTGGGCCTGAACTGGCAGTCCAAGGATTGCCGGGACTGCGGCAATGCCGTCGGGCTCGGAACCGGCTGGGAGCAGAACCTGACCGAAAAGCTCTATGCCAAAGTGGAATTCAAGCACCTCTTCGTGGGCAATGGCGAACCGAACGCCAATGTGGGGATCCTGGGTCTCGGCGTGATGTTCTGACGCCATCTGGCGGACGTCGCGGGCCAGGCGCTAGAAGGCCTCGGCAATCCCGAGATAGACGGCCTGCGAATCCTTCCCCACCGCAAGGTCGAGCCGAAGGTTGATGTTGGTGGCCCGCGAAGGCTGAAATCGCAGCCCGACGCCCCCGGCCGGCAGGAAATCGGTCCTGCCAAGCTGCGCAAGACTGGGGGCGATCCCGCCGATCCCGCCGAATGCCACCATCCCCACGCGGCCGAACAAGTGCCGCCGCCATTCCGCCTGAAGTGCCCAGCTCATGCCGTCGCGGTAGCGCCCGGCCTTGTACCCCCTGAGATCGTTCTTCTGCCCATAGAGGCACAAGTCGAAGTAAGGCAGATCGCCCGCGGCATCGCAGAGACCGGCATGGAACGCCCAGACCGTCCTGGTGCCCGAGGGAACGTAGACGCTGGCGCCCGCCGTGAATTTCCCGCCCTTGTAATCGCTGCCCAGCGCCTTGATCCCCCAGAGCCATTCGGCATGCAGGAATGCGCCTTGCCGCGGGTTCAGGCTGTCGTCGCGCCGGTCGTATGTCACGGCAGGGCCGAGCTGGACGAGGGTACTGTTGCGCTGGTCCTGGGGAATGGCCAGATCCGGAAAGGCCGGGTCCGCATCCCGCGGGTTCACTTTCACATGCATGGCCAGGGCGCGCACGCCGGCATAGAGCCCGGGCAGCACCCGCATCTGGGGCTGCAGCCGCAGCGCGACGGTCTTCTCGTCCAGTTGGGCGGCAACGTCCCGGTCTCCGGCAGCGTCGCCGGTTCCGTAGTAGTCCGTGACGAGCTTGCCGGCACCGACGGCGGCGGTGAAGCGAAAGCGGTCGTCTGCCAGCGACATGCTGTGGAAGCCGCCCAGCAGCCAGTTGTCGTTGTTGGTCTTCATCGCCGCGGCGCCGCTGATCCAGGGCGAAGGCGCGCCGTTCGGATTGTAGAACACCACGCCGGCCACGACGAGGCCGACGCCCAGCACCGGGCTGGTGATGGGCAAGGGCACGGCCAGCACGTCCTTGTCCCCTTTCTTCCCGGTGCCGGTCCTGGCAGCCTCGGCCACCGCGGTCGCCTGCTCGTCGATCTCGTCCATCTGGTCGTTCGGACCGGCGGCGCTGGCGGTCCCGGTCACAAAAGTGAGCCCCAGGGGCAGGAGCAGCGCCGTCATCCAGAGCCGCCGCCACGGCTCCCGGCTACCGCAGGACGCGCCGCCGGGTGAGCCGGACAAGGAAGCAGGCGGGGCCATTTCGCTTTCGAGAATGGCTGTATTCCCGGGTCGCCGGAATGGGCACTTACCCCGAGTTCAGGGCCGCCCGATCAGGACCCGCGCGAAGCCGGGCCAGTGGCAAGGCCGGCGCAGAGCGGCACCAGCAGCAGCATCGCTGCAAGGATCCAGAAGGCGTTCGGCAGTCCGATGCATTGCGCCACGAAGCCTACGGCGGCCGGGCCGACCAGGATACCGGCATAGCCCACCGTCGTGACCGAGGCGATGGCCAAGCCCGACGGCATCGCCTTCTGCGCCCCGGCCAGTCGGAACAGCACCGGCACCGTGTTCGATGCGCCAAGACCGATCAGCAGGAAGCCCGCGAAAGCAAGCGGCGCGACCGGCGCTGTCAGCAGCACGACATAGCCGGCAATGGCGAGCAGTCCGCCCCAGAACATTGTGCGCCGATCGCCGAGCCGCGCTACCACGGCATCGCCGGTCAGGCGGCCGAACGTCATCGCTACGGCAAAGACACTATAGCCGATGCCCGCCTGCGCTGCCGGCATCAGCCCCTTGCCGCTCAGCAGGAGCGCGCCCCAATCGAGGATCGCGCCCTCGGTCAGGAAAGTGAGCGCGGCCAGCAGAGAAAGCAGGACGACGATGCCGCGCGGCACGACAAGGAGCGGTGCCTCCTGCGCGCGGGGCGTCGCGATGAATCGAGGCGCCGCCAGGATCAGCGCCGCGATCATGAGCGCCGCGGCGACGATCGCGCCGGTCACCGCCGCCAGTCCGGCCGAAAGCGCAAGCGTCATCATCGATGCGCCGACAAAGCCGCCCACACTGAAGAGTCCGTGGAAACCCGACATGAGCGGACGATCGGCGCGCTTCTCGACTTCCACCGCGTGCACGTTCATGCCCACTTCGATCACGCCAAGAAAGCCCCCGAACAGCAGCAAGGCCAGCGCCATCGATCCGACGCCGGGCGCATAGGCCAGGAAAGGCAGCAGCACCGCCTGCCCCGCGCCGCCGACGATCACCGCCGGACGAGCGCCCATGCGCGAGGTCAGCGGGCCGGCAAGTTGCATGGCGGCGACCGAGCCCAGTCCCAGGCACAGGAGCAGCAACCCCAACGTGCCATCGCTCACGCCAAGGCGCGCCTTCGCCAACGGGACGAGCGGGGCCCAACAGGCAAGGCCGAAGCCGGCCACGAGAAAGGCAGCACGGGTCGCAAACCGGGAGGCGGCATCGTGTGTCATGATCGGTGATTTCCGTTAATTCGCCTGCGGGGCCGCAGCGCGCAGGATTTTTGCCCCGGCCCGCTCAAGCTCGGCAACCTGGGAGGAGGGGGCGTCGTGGGACAGCACGATGTGGTCGATGCTGTCCAGATCGGCAACCGTGAACGGCGCCGTTGCGGTCAGCTTGTCGTTCGAAACAAGCACGACCGTGCACCGGCTTCTCCCGACAAGCGCGCGCTTGAACGCCGCATCGGCCGCGTCGAAAGCGCTGGCGCCGCGCTCCGCAGAGACCGCACAGGCCCCCAGCAGGCAAAGATCGATGTTCAGACGCGACAAGGCTTCGATGGCCGTGCCGTCGACGCAGCCGCCGATCGCCAGATCCACGCCGCCGCCGAGCAGCACGAAGGGCACGTCCTGGCGCGTCGCCAGCCTTGCCGCCGCATGGACGGAATTGGTCGCGACCGAGAGTTCGGCATCGTCCGGCAGGAACTCCGCGGCCAGCACATTCGTGCTGCCATTGTCGATGAAAACGAAGCTTGCCGGCGATATGAGCGTCATCGCCGCCCTGGCCAGAGCGCGCTTCTCTTCCGAGTCCTCGCTCAAACGCGCTGCGATCGGGGTGCTGCCCGCGCCTATGGGCACGGCACCGCCATAGACCCGCCGACATGTGCCCTGCGCCGCCAGCGCCCGCAGATCGCGCCGCACCGCATCTTCGGAAACCGCGAATTCGCTGGCAAGCGCCGTACTGCTGACGGCTTCCCCGGCCAGAAGCCGAGACGCGATCAGTTCGCGCCGGGCGGAAGGAATCTCTTTCGTCATAAGCGCGGCCTACAGGATCGGCTGGTGCAAAACCAGCACAAACGAGAATAAATCATGCAATAACGTGCAATTCTGTTCGCCGCCTTGGCTCTGCCCGCAGGACCGCGAAGCCCGCATAATGAGCGCTATGGCCGTTTCATCTCTCCATCGGTGGCCCGAATGCCGGGCATTGCAGGAGCTTGGCGCTTCATGCCAAACCGCGCGCGGATCGCGGATCGGGCTGAAAAAGGCTCTTGTGATTTAACGGTAAATCACTCAGTCCCGCCGCAACAAGAAAAGCGACTGCGGGAGCGGACAAGTTGGATCGATTGGCAAGGCCACGGCTTACGGCAACACCGGAAGCCCGGCATGAGGCGCAAAACGCACCCAGGCTCGACCGCACGGCCACCGGCAAGGCGCATTTCGAAGTTCTGGACGGATTGCGCGGCACCGCGGCGATCCTGGTGGTCCTGTTCCATATCCAGGGTATCACCGTTGCATGGGAGGGCGCGCGCATCATCCTGCACCACGCCATCCTCGCCGTCGATTTCTTCTTCATGCTCTCCGGCTTCGTGATCGGCTATGCCTACGACGATCGCTGGGGGCAGATGACGGCCCGCCAGTTCATGACCCTGCGGCTGATCCGCCTGCACCCGCTAGTCATACTCGGCAGCGCGCTTGGTCTCGTCAGCTATCTGGTGGATCCCTTCGCGGGCGCCGCGCAGAACGTTCCGGTGCGAGACCTGCTGCTCGCCCTGTCGTTGGGGCTGCTGCTGCTGCCGTCACCCTCGCTGCCCAATCGCTGGGGGGACACCCATCCGTTCAATGGCCCGTGCTGGAGTCTGTTTCAGGAATACATCGGCAACATCGCCTATGCCTTCGCGCTGCGCCACATGGGGACGCGTTCGCTGGGGATTCTGGCCGTGCTCAGCGGCGCGCTGCTGGTGGTCTGCACGACCATGCTGGGCAGCATCGACCAGGGGTCGGCATGGCCTTCATTCTGGATGGCGCCGGTGCGGCTGTGCTTCCCGTTCGTCACGGGCCTCTGGCTCTATCGGGTCAGAGCCAGCCTTCCCTCGATCCGGCTGGGCTGGCTGCCGCTGACGGCGCTCATGACCGCCATTACCGCGGCCCCCACGCTGGCACCCATGGCCGGCGTTTCCATGAACGGCCTGTTCGAAGCGCTTTGTGTCGTGCTGCTGTTCCCGGTAATCGTTCACGCCGGCAGCCATTCTGAGGCAGGCCGAGGCATGATGGGCCTCTGCAAAGCCAGCGGGCGCATCTCCTACCCGCTCTACATCACGCACTTCCCGTTCCTCTATGTTTGGATGAACTACGTCGCCAACGACAAGCCGTCCGATGCGCGCATGACCGTCATCGGCCTGGCACTGGTTCCGTTGCTGCTGGCGGTGGCCTGGGCCGCGTCCAGGTTCTGGGACGAACCCATCCGCCGCCGACTGCGGCAGGTATGGCTCCGGCGCAGTTGACGGCTGCAAAGGACGCCCTCCACGGAACCTGGCGTGAGTATGATGAAGTGAAGAGGCCATCCGGTCTTCGTCAGACCGAGGCGAATCCAGGAAAGTGTTGCTGGAGCATCAGCGATGTGCCGCTTCGCTGCTCTCGAACAACCCTGAGCCATGTGTGCAGCCCCAGCAGGGTTCGGCAATGTTGAAAGTCTCTTTCCCGCCGGCCTCGGAATCATAGATCTATGCCTCCATGCCGCCTTCCTCGGAGCGTGGGACCGACGGATTAGGGGCCAGCGCCTACGTCCGCTTTGACTTTCTGCGGTATCAACAGACTGTTCGTCAGTCATGGCAGCATGATCGCACGTATTCGCAAAGCCTGCGATGGAGTCGATGCGATCCGGGCCTCCGAGGATTCTCCGGCGCGTGCGGGGCTATCTTCTGGAGATGATGAGCTTGGAAGGACGAGGTCCAGTTGCCGGGCGCGTCGCGCGTATAGCCAGCTGCACGCGCGAGGTAACGTCCCTGCGGCGTGCTCCGCGCCTCTCGGGTTCTGCTGCCGCGCGAGCGGCGCCAAGGCGCGCCCATGCCCGGGCTGTTGTGTGCGTGTGTATGGGAGGTAAGTTCATGGTTGCGGGGGCAGGATTTGAACCTGCGACCTTCAGGTTATGAGCCTGACGAGCTACCGGGCTGCTCCACCCCGCGTCACCATTGAGGGCTGAGCGTGTCAGCCTTGAAGCGTGTTTTGTTGTCTGTTCCGGGCGGTGCCGGCCCGGC
>NZ_JBFRCW010000018.1:0-92078 GCF_052113265.1 Novosphingobium sp. YAF33 | reverse complement strand
GCTTCCATCTGGGCGAGGCTGAGGGTGTTGTCCTCTTCCTCTTCCTCGGCTTCGCGCTTGGGGATCGGGTTGCCGTCCTCGTCGACTTCGTCGCCGGACTCTTCCTCGACTTCGTCCTCGTCCTTGAACGAGGGTCCGGCGGTCTTTTCGCTGATCTCGCCGTCGTCGTCGCCTTCACCGTCCTCGGACAGGCTTTCCGGCGCGGGCTCCTTCGAGAGCATGGCGTCGAGATCGAGGATCTCGCGCAGCTGCATCTCGCCGTTGTTGAGCGCTTCGGACCACTGGATGATGGCGTGGAACGTGATCGGGCTCTCGCAGAGGCCCAGGATCATCATGTCGCGGCCGGCTTCGATCCGCTTGGAAATCGCAGCTTCGCCTTCGCGGCTGAGCATTTCCGCGGCGCCCATTTCGCGCAAGTAGAGGCGTACGGGGTCGTCGCTGCGGCCGAGCGATTCGGTGCTCTTGCTGTCGGCGGTGCGGCGGCGGGTGCCTTCGCCGCTTTCTGCAAACGCGCCGTCGCCGTCGCGATCGTCGTCGGCTTCCTGATCCGCCTCCGAATCGGACGAATCATCATCGTCTTCGTTCTCGACGATCTTGACCCCCATCTCCGAGATGGCGGCCATGACGTCTTCGATCTGCTCGGAAGACATCTCGTCCTGGGGCAGGGCAGCGTTCAACTCGCTGACCGAAATGACCCCAAGGCGCTTGGCGCGCGCGATCAATCGCTCGACCGAGCCTCGGCTGGAATCGATCAGCGGAGCGTCGTTCTCCGCGCCAAAATCTTCGTTACTCATTCGTTCGCCTTATATCCCATATGTCCCATCCGTGGCGGTTGCTCCGCCAGGACAGACACAGGGGTCTGTAAATGCCTTGCCTGACATGCCTGCAAAACGCCATGGGGCTGTCGCGCTACAGGGGTCATTACCTGAAGCCGGCAGGCTACAGATAATAACGCAGCGATGCACCTACAACCGTTCGCCTGGTTGCCGAGTCTCCTCGGTCAAACCAGGCAGAAGCGGGTCCAGTCAATATTCGACGTGCTGTCAAGGCCTTGGCCCGTAAAACGGGCCAAGGCCTGCAACTCAGCGAAGGACCAGATTGACGGCCGAGGACTTGCCGCGACGATCGATCTCGATTTCGAACTCGAGCTGATCGCCTTCGTGCAGGCCCGACAGGCCCGAACGCTCAACGGCACTGATGTGCACGAATGCGTCGGGCTGGCCATCTTCGCGGCTGACGAAGCCGAAGCCCTTGGCAGCATTGAAGAACTTGACCGTGCCGCTGGCGCGTTCACCGGTCGACTGGCGCTGGGCCGGTGCCGATTCGCGGCGCGAGGCGGTGATCACTTCGCCCACGATCGAGAGATTGGTTGCGGAGACCTTGCCGCCGCGTTCCACCAGCTGGAATTCCAGCGTCTGGCCTTCGGCGAGCGTCGTCAGGCCGGCGTCCTGCACGGCACTGATGTGCACGAAAGCGTCGTCGCCGCCTTCGTCGCGCTGGATGAAGCCGAAGCCCTTATCCGTGTTGAAGAACTTCACCACGCCGCTGCCCTGGCCGATTACCTGTGCAGGTGCGCCGCCGCCGCGCGGACCGCCGAAGCCGCCGCCGCGCTGTCCGCCGCCGCCGAAGCGGTCGTTTCCACCGCCGAAGCGATCATTACCGCCGCCGAAGCGATCGTTTCCGCCGAAACGGTCGTTGCCACCACCGAAACGGTCGTTACCACCGCCGAACCTGTCGCGACCGTTACCGCGATTTCCTCTGTCAAACGACATGACTAAATACGTACCTTCACTGCGTTCGGTGAGAATTCGCCCGTGCGCTTGAACGCGGCACGCCGGACGGAAGAACAATCAGCTTTGAATACGCGGTTTCCCTGTCGGGAACACGATGGCCGGGGACTGATCGTAAGATGCAAGGGGCATTGAAAATCAAAATCTAAGCGAACTATTCTAGTAACCCATACTCTGAAATTCAAAAATGCCAATTTGCGCTTTTGGGCGTTCTGAAAAACCTGTCCCCAAATCGAGCGTTTTGCCGTTATGAACACGGAAATCGCCTTCATTGATTGTATTAATGGTATCAAAGGCGCACTTTATATCCGGAGCACCTCTTGGGACCGGAATCCCTGATCCGCCGGCCCATAGCACCGAATTATCCGGCAGGCCATCGGGGAGCCGATACCCGCAGCATTTTTTACGACGAGGGTGGATCTTTCGGGCAGAGCGGCCTCCCGAAGGCCGAATTCCCGCGCGGTCTGCCTTCCCCGCCCTGCGACGAAAATCGTGCGGTGGCCGGCCATCAGGAAACTTCCATCCGGTCCGTCGCTTATGGGCAGAAGTGGACAGACTTCCGGGGCATATGGTTCTAGCATCGATCTGCCACGCCATCGCGCGGGAACGCTCTTGAGTGCCGAGAAAATGACCGATCTGCTCCGCTCCCCCCTGTCGGCGCCGGCCGAGGAAAACGCCGATCTGTCGGACATCGACCTGCTCCAGCGGATCAGCGTCGAGCTGATAGCCGAGCATGACCTGGTCGAACTCTACGGCAAGATCGTGGATGCTGCGGTGGCCATCACCGGCTCGCAGTTCGGGACCATGCAACTGCTGTGCCCTTACGGCGACCCTTCGGGCAACGGCGGAAAACTGCAATTGCTGTGCCACCGCGGCTTGCCAGAAGAGGCGATCACCTTCTGGCAATGGGTCAGTCCGAGCGCGCTGAGCAGTTGCACGATGGCGCTGCGGTTCGGGCAGAGGGCCATCATTCCCGATTTCGAGGAATGGAGCGAGATCGCCGGCACGGATGACCTCATGGCTTTCCGCCGTGCCGGTATCCGCTCGGCGCAGACCACGCCGCTCCTGTCGCGTTCGGGCACGCTGCTCGGGATGATCTCGACTCACTGGACGAAGCCCCATCGCCCGTCCGAGCGCGACCTCAGGCTCCTGGACATTCTCGCCCGGCAGGCGGCCGACCTGCTGGAACGCACGATTGCCGAAGAAGCGCTGCGCGCCCGCGAGGCGGAGCTTCGCGATACGTGCGCGGCGCTGCGCGCGGCCGAGCAGCAGCAGGACCAGGTCCAGATCGCCCTGCGCCAGCTCAACGAGACTCTGGAAGAGCGGGTGGAGGCCCGGACGCGGGAGCTGGCGGAATCCGAAAGCCAGCTTCGGCACATGCAGAAGATGGATGCGATCGGCCAGTTGACGGGCGGCGTGGCGCACGATTTCAACAATCTGCTGACGATCATCCGCTCCTCTGCCGATCTGCTCAGCCGCCGCGAGCTGACGCCGGAAAAGCGCCAGAAATACGTGAAGGCGATTTCGGACACCGCGGACAGGGCCGCCAAGCTCACTGGCCAACTGCTGGCTTTCGCGCGCCGCCAGGCGCTGACGCCTGAAGTGTTCGAGGTCGGCGACAAGATCGGCGCCATTTCGGATATGTTGCGCACGGTGGTCGGCTCGCGGGTGTCGGTGGACGTCACGTCCTTGCGCTCGCCCTGTTTCGTGGAAGTGGACGCCAGCCAGTTCGAGACGGCCTTCGTGAACATGGCCGTCAATGCGCGCGACGCGATGAACGGCGAAGGGCGCCTGGTCGTGGAGATCGACACGTTCGACGGCGTGCTGCCGATGCAGGGCATGACGGATCCGCGGGGATCTTTCGTGCGCATTTCGGTCACTGACGAGGGTTCGGGAATTGCCCTCGATCAGATCGACAGCATCTTCGAGCCGTTCTTCACCACCAAGGCGGTGGGCAAGGGAACCGGCCTGGGGCTGAGCCAGGTCTATGGGTTCACCAAGCAATCGGGCGGCGAGATCGAGGTCCGGAGCATGCTGGGGCAGGGCTCCACTTTCATCATGTACCTGCCGCAAGTCGAGGCCCCGGCTTCGTCGCAGGGGGACGATGCCGAGCAGGGATCATGGCTTGCGGAAGGCCGGATTCTCATTGTCGAAGACAACGAGCAAGTGGGCGAGTTCGCGTCGGACCTGCTTCGGGACCTGGGATACGAGACCCTCGTCGCCAACGATGCCGCTTCGGCCATCGCCATCCTGGAGACGGCGAGCGAGCGAATCGACGCCGTGTTTTTCCGATGTCGTGATGCCGGGCATCGACGGGGTGGAGTTGGGGCAGCGCGTCCGGGACCGGTGGCCCGGCGTTACCGTCGTGCTCACCAGCGGGTACAGCCACGTTCTTGCCAATAACAACCAGCACGGTTTCGGGTTGCTTCACAAGCCATATTCGGTGGAAGAACTGTCCTTGGCCTTGTCCGACGCCGGGGTCGGGAAGCGCGCGCCTTCAGCGCTCTCCTAAGTCGTCGGGCTGCAGTTTCTGGTCATCTCGTCGATTTCACGGCGCAGCGTTTCGACGGAATAGGGCTTGGGAAGGAAGCGGCCGTCGTCGGGGATTTCATTTTCCGACGGCCAGGTGTCGCCGGAAGTCAGCAGGAGCTTCATCTTGGGCCATCGCTCGTGGACGATGCGGGCCAGTTCCAGTCCGTTCAGGCTTCCCGGCATGCGGATATCCGTGAACAGTACCAGGACCTCGCTGTAGGCTTCCAGGATCTCGAGCGCCTCGTCGGCGCTGCCTGCTTCCAGGACGTCGTACCCGGCTTCTTCGAGCGCGTCAGTGCCGATCACGCGGATCAGCGCCTCGTCCTCGACCAAAAGCACTTTCTTTTCCAATGTCATATCGAGTGGCGGTCCATGGTCATGAACCAACTATACGAACCGTGGGGCCGCCTCGTTCCCGGGCCTTGCGAATTGATCGGCAAGGTCTCGCGCGCATGGGGTGAAGCGTCGAACGGGCTGAGGCCTGCCGGATCGGTGGTGGACGCCTAGAGCCCGAAGCCCTTGCTCGCCTGCCAGGCCAGGAGGGCGGCCAGTCCGGCGGCGATGACGAAAGCGCCGAACCGGGCCGGTTTCATGGGAACGATTTCCGCTCCAGCGCCGCGATCGCGCCCGGTCAGCATCGGGACAAGCAGATTGCGCCGGCGGAACAGGGCGTAGAAGGCGATCGCCGCCAGATGAAGCCCGATCAGGACCAGCAATGCGTCGAAACTGAAGGCATGGATCTCGGCGGCGAGACGGCCCTGATCGAACGACACCAGGAAGGACAGCGGCCCGGAGTCCAGACCGTCGACATCGGTGGCGAAGAGGCCGGTACCCACTTGAAGGGACAGGAAGGCAAGCATGGCGAGCACGCTGTAACCGCCGAGCGGGTTATGCCCCGCCCGGGGCGTGCCTTGCCCGCCGAGATACCTTCCGACGGCGCGCGGGGAAGCGAACAGCGCGGCCAGCCGCGCGGTGCTCGATCCGAACAGCCCCCACAGCAGCCGAAACGCCAGGAGGCCGAGCAGGGTGATCCCGGAGAGATAGTGCCAGTCCATGTGGCGATTCTCCGCGCTCCACCAGGAGAACGCGAACAGCAGCACGAGCAGCCAGTGGAAGAGGCGGGTCGGCAGGTCCCACACCCGGATGCCGGCCGCCGCGCTCACTTGGCGGGTTTCGGCGCGAAGGATTGGCACAGGCCGCCGGCCGCCACGGGGCCACCGGACAGCATCTGGCAATTCCCGCAGGCGGCCGACGTGCCGGTGAAGAACGCGCAGAGGCCGCAGCGCCGGGCGGGGTTCGTCGAGGCGTCGACATAGCCGAGCGCCCGCCTTCGGCTCTTCTGCATATAGGGCAGCGCGGCCGGGTCGTAGCAGGCGGGCCTGGCGGCCGCGTCATTCGCCTGGGCATTCAGGCGGCCCCCGAATGCGCTGCCGCCCAGCGCCATGCCGAGCCCGCAGGCCTGCGCGAGGATCTGTCTGCGCGAAATGCTCATCGCGGTGCTCCTGCGGCGCGCGTGCTCTGGATCACTTCGAGGGAATAGCCTTCGGGGTCCTCAAGCTGCAGGACGCGGTAGCCCTGAGCGACTTCGCGAGCCGGGGGATGCGCGATCCCGGCGGCGTCGAGACGGGCCAGCAGGCCGTCCATGTCCGTGACACGCAGGACGATGCGATCGAAGGCGTCACCATGCGTGAGCCTTGCCGGGGCGCCGGGCGCGCTGTCGTGGACAAGGATCAGCCCGGCCTCGCCCGGATCGGCGGAAAACCGCAGCATGTATTCGCGGCGCTGGCCGTGATCGAGCGTCATGGCCAGCGTCATGCCGAAGGCCGTCCGGTAGAACGCGAGTTCCCGGTCGATCGAGGCGGACTTGAGCACCGTGCCGACCAGGCGCGCGCGGGCCTCCCGGGGCGCAGCCTGTCCCTCGGCCGCGGCCGGGACGGGCAGCAGCGGGATCGCGGCCAGTGCCGCCAGCCATGCACGCACCTTCATGCGACCAGTTCCCCGATCGACTTCCCGGTCTCCATGCTCTTCGCGCCCCATTTGTCGATGGGTACACCCATGACCTGCTGGAGCGTCAGGCCCACGCGGCTGATCGGCGTGCCCAACCCGTCGACATAGATGCCGGTCTTGATTCGCCCTCCGGCGCTGCCGGCGGTCATCATGGGAATGTTGTCGATCGTGTGGAACTTGGCGAATTCGGTCTCGGAGTGGGCGAAGACCAGCGTATTGTCGAGCAAGGTCCGGTCGCCCTCCTGCACTTTGTCGAGCGCGGCGACGAAGTAGGTCCAGGCTTCGAAAATGCGGTTGAGGAAGTAGGTCGCCTCGGGCTGGTAGCCGAGCCGGTTGTCGAGCGCTTCCTCATGGGTGAGCTGGTGGTGCGTGATCGTGCTGCCGATCCGCGTGAGCGAGGAGGCGCCGTTGTTGAACATCATGTTGAACACCCGGGTCTGGTCGCAGGCCAGTGCCATGACGAGCAGATCGGTCATCAGCGCATGGTTGGCGACGACGTTCTCGATCTCGGCATTGATCGCGCGGTCGGCGACAGGCTGCGGCACCAGGCAGGCCTGGAGGGGCTGCGGCCGGGTGAGTTCGACATCGAGCTGGTTTTCGAGCTGGCGCACCGAGGTGAAGTACTGGTCCAGCTTCTGCCGGTCGGCCGCGCCCACCGCGCCCTCCAGCGCCTTGCGCTGATCGGTGACGGCGGAGAGCACGCTGCGCCGCGCCATGACTTCGGGGTCGGGCGTGAAATCGGCGCTGTTCGGATCCTTGAAGCCGGTGCCGAACAGGCGCTTGTACAGCCCGGCCGCAGAGCCTTCGGATGGATTGAGATTGCCGCCGCCGCGCCCGCTCAGCGAGTTGCGGGGATCGCCGGATGCAGATGTTTCGAGACTGCGGAACCGGGTGCGGGTGCCGATGCGGTCGCCGATGGTGACGTCGAAACTCTCGCCCGGCAGGCCGCCCTCGGCCGTGAGGGCGCGGCCGGTGCGGATCGCGGGGCCTCCGGACGTGTGGGGTAGGTTGGGGGCGCCGTCGAGCATGACGTTGAAGTTGCCCAGGATATTGATCTTGTGGGCATGGTCCTTGATCACTTCCAGTTCCGGCTTGAGGTCGTAGCCGGGTCCGGGATTGTCCGGGAACCAGCGGCTGGGGTTGACGCCCAGCCCCCAGAACCAGGTGCCGAACCGGACCGGCACGGGAGCGCCGGTCGCAGCCATCGCCACGCCGTTACCGTCCAGGAAGATGTCCAGCAGCGGTACGCCCACCGTGATGGCGGCGCCGTTCATCATGCCTTTCAGCGCCAGGCGCCGCGAGATGTCGAATGCCATGGATGGTTTCCTCTCTAGCGCCGCGTCGCCACCAGGGTGGTGCCGGCCTTGATGCTTTCGGTGGGGACTTCGTAAGTCTGCGGCAGGCTCGCGATCGTCTCGATCAACTGGCGCAACCGGTAGCCCTGGGCCGCAAAGCCGCCTTCGAGCCGTTCGATCAGTTCGCCGTCCTCGCTGGGGCGCCCGGTCGCATATTCGAGTGCGCGAGACGTGACGCAGAGCGTGGCGTCCTTGCTCGCGGCAATGGCCTTGCCCAGCCCGTCGCCGCCGGTGAAGCGGGTGTCGTCCATTTCGCCCGAGACGTCGATCGCAGCCTCGTTCTCGAACGTGCGGAAGCCGCCGATCCCGTCGAAGCGTTCCAGCGGGAGGCCGATGGGGTCGGTGATCTTGTGGCACCCGGCGCAGACCGGATCGGTGGTATGGGCATCCAGGCGGATGCGGGCCGTGGGCATCGCCTTGTTGCCCGTGTCCTGCACGGCGGTGAAGTTCACGTTTCCGGGGGGATTGGGCACCGGCTGGCAGAGCAGGAGTTCGCGGATCGCCCGGCCTCGCAATGTCGGAGAGCTGCGTCCGGAATGGGAATACATAGCCAGGAACCCGGCGAGGCCCAGCAATCCCGAACGATCGGATTCGGCCGTGAATTCGTAAGGCACCCAGCCCTGAGACTGGCTGACCGGCACCCGGTAGAGCGCGCCCAGCGCCCGGTTCATCCAGGTCTTGCGGGTGGTGAACAGCTCCCGGTAATCGCCGTCGCCGTCCAGCAATTGCGTGGTGATCGTGCGCAGCATCTGCTCGGGCAGGGCCTGGAGCACGTCCTGGTTGAAATAGGGATAGATCACCGGGTCCTTGGCCAGCTCGTCGAACTTCTCGAACAGCAGCATGTCCGAGAAGAAGGCCCGCAAACCCTGCTCGAAGCGGGGCGAGGCGACCATCCGGCGGACGGTGGCGGCAAGCTGCGGCTGATCGGTCAGCCTGCCCGCGGCCGCCGCATCGAGCAGGGCGGCATTCGGCGCCGAATTCCACAGCATGAAACTGAGCCGGGCGGCGCGAGAATTGTCGTCCAGACGCATCACGCCGGGGCGCACGGGATCGGGCTGGGCCGTCTCCACCACGTAGAGGAACAAGGGCGAGACGAGCATCGCGCCCAGCGCCAGTTCCAGCCCTTTCGCGAAGGACCTGGTGGGACCGGCACCTTCCCCGGCGATGCGGACGTAAAGCGCCAGTTCCTGTTCGCTGAGGGGGCGGCGGAACAGCAGGCGGCCGAGCGGCGCCAAGGTGCGGCCCGCGCATGACGCATCGGCGCCCGCGGGATCGGCCGGGACACAGGCGGTGAACTGCGCGCGGTGCTCTTCGTCGAAGACCTGCCGGGCGATCTCACGGGCCATGGCGTCGAACTGCTCCAGTCCGGACGGCGTAATGGCCGAGCTGCGGGCGCCCGAGGCGATGAGCTGGTGCGCGGGGCGCACGATCGGCTCGAACCGGCCCGCCACGCGGATGTCGCTGCCGAAGATGTCGGCAATGCTGTTGCGGTATTGCGCCTCGGTCAGGCGCCGCATTCCGACCACCTGGGGATCCGTGAGCAGCGCCGGAGAGCCATTGGCCTCGGCATGGACGGGCGCGGAAGTCGATGCGGTGCCTGCCAGCCAGAGCGTGGCGACGAGCGTGACCGCCGCGATGCCGAGCGGCACGGTGCGAAACGGGCTCATAGGGTCTTGTTCCCGGCATGTGCGGTCCCGGCAGGCGCGATCCTGGCAGATGGAGCCGGCACGTCGTTGATGAAGGCGGGGACGGCGTAGAGGTTCATGGCGCTGGATACGCCGGAGCATGCGCCGGTTTTCGGATCGCGAATGCCATCGGCATACTTGCGCAAGGTCGCCAGGGTGCCCGCGCAGTCGATACCGGCAGCCAGAGCCGCACCGGCACCGCCAATCGCGGGGCTCTGGATCACGTCGAATACCGGCCGGTAGCCACCGACAAGGCCGCGCAGCGATCCGTCCGGCTGGAAGGCGAGCCTGAGCTTGGCATGCCGGAAATCGTAGGCGGTCCGCGCACCCCGGATGTCGCGGGCGCCGCCCTGGCCCCAGGTCTGCGCCAGCTTGATGTCCTGCGCATCCGTGACCAGCACGCCGCCCACGATGTGGCCGTGCAGGGCATTGCGATGGCGCGGCGGCTTGTCGGAGATCGTGAAGCTGTAGCCGGGCAGGAAGTTGCCGTGACTGTCCAGTTGCGGACGATCGGGCGTGTTGGCGTAGATCACTTCCACATCGTCGTCGTTTTCCAGACTGTCGACGCCGCGCAGGAGGATGACCTGCGTCCACTCGTCCGAGGCGTGGAACTGCCGCATGCCGGTGAGGAGGTCGCCGCCGATCCCGTCCTTGCCGCGCCATTCGAGCGTGCAGCCCATCACGCGGTATTCCTGGTTGTCGATCCCGGTGCGCCCGTCGGGGGCGGTGAACTCTTCGTGCGAGCAGCTTTCGCCGGGCGCATCCCCGTCCAGATCCAGCCCGCCCGCATCAGCGCTTTGCACGGTCGCGAGCAGCGGCCTGTCGAACTTGTCGGGCTGCGAACAGATGTTGGTGCCATCGGCGCCGAACACGGTGGCCTGCCAGCGTTTGGTGAGTTCGGGTTCGTTTTCCTTGCGCTCCAGCCGCGCCCGTTCGTCGGCGGGAAGCGAGGCCAGATAGATGTCGCGAACCTTGGGGCTGGTGCCCTTGGGGCAGGCGTCCATGCCCTGGATCACCGGCGGCACGAAGTCCTGGACCACGAAGCCCATGACCCCGCCCGGCGGCGGGGCGGGCAGCGCGCGCGGCGGCGCCTCGGCGCGCGCCGGGGCTTCCATCGAGAGTGAGCCGGTCAGCGCCATGAGCGCTGCCACGCCAATGGCGGCCCCGCCGCACATCAGGCCCAGCCCTGTTTTTCCTCTGTCCAATTTGCCTCTCCCCGTTTGTCGTCGTTGTCAGGGTCGCAGTATCTGGCCTCCGGACGGGACAGTGCCCGAACCGCCGGCGGCGCCGACGAAGACGCGCTTGCCCTTGAAGGTCCATTCGGGCGCGTCACCGGCGAGACTGACTTGCCATTCGCCGAGGCCGCTGCTCGCCATGGGTGCCGGAAGCGGCCGCCAGGCGCAGTCCCTCTCGCACTTGCCCGTGAACAGCACGCGGCCCTCCCGGTCGGCAAAGGCATAGGCGCCGTCGACGAAGGCCGTGGTGACGACGCCGGGAGCGGCTGGTTTCGGCGGCGGCGGCACGTATTTCAGCGTGTTCCAGCGCCTTTCGTTGGCGTCGGCGTCGGCGTCGTTCCCGTCGGCGCCATCCCCGTCGGCAGGGCGCGCCTTCGCGCCGGCGCGCGTGAACACGAGGTGCCAGCCCTTGTAGACCCATTGCTTGCCCTGCGCTCCGTCGATCACGGTCCAGTCCGGGGCCTTGCGCGGGTCCATGAAGCGGTCATCGGCGGTCTTCTCGAAGCCGGCGGGATAGCGGATGTTCGCGGTGGAGCCCGTGGGGGCAGCCAGCGCCGTCCAGTTTTGCGCGCAATCCGCATCGCAGAACCGGGCCGGATCAGGCGCCCAGCGCAGGAGCGTGCGCATGTCCAGGCCGTAAAGCACTTTGCCTTTCGCATCGGTATAGACGCTGGCGTTTCCGAGCTTGCGGACGCGCACGCCCGGGGGGAAGGGGGATCCGTCCGCCGCGGCGATCGGGAGATCCGCGGGCTGGGCCGAAGCGGGCAGCGATGCCGCGCCCAGTCCCGCCAGCGCTGCAAGAGCGGCCAGGGAAGCGTTCCGGGCCATGCCGGTGTCCAGCCGCATCTCAGTGCTCGGGCGCGCGGAAGGCGTCATGGCAGGCCTTGCAGGTCCCGCCGAGCTTCTGCGCGCTGAGGCGGATTGCGGCCACATCCTTCGCGGTCACGGCGCGTTGCAGATCGTCGGCGGCTTTCGCGAAAGCGTCCTGCGCGCCCTTGAACTTCGCGGGCTGGGACCAGATCTCGGCCTTCGCGCGGGTTTTGGCGCCGGACTGCGGGCCGGATCCTGCCGGAAACCACTCGTATTGCCCCCGCGAGGCATTGCGGATCTGCCGGACGGACTGCGCGATCAGCACGGTCTGCACTTCGCTGCCGCGCAGGCCGTCGTTGACACCCTTGAAGGCGGCGCCGAGTTCCCGGTAGTTGTCCACGCGGGCGCGGACGGTGTCGGCCGGTGCGGCCAGCAGCGGGGTAGCCGCCAGAGCCGCCGCCAGGACCATGGCGCTCGTTCTTGCCCGAACGTTCATCTGTCACTCTCCCGTCTTCGTGGCCGTTTTCCGGCCGATCGTTGTGTCTTTTCGCGTGGGTTTTGGGTCGGTCAGGCTTCGGCGCGCTCGGCGCTCAGCTCCGCGAGTGCGGGGGCGGCCGGGCGCCGAGCGGAGCGGGCCTTGACCGCATCGAAATCGGCTTCGTACTTCTTGCGCATGGTGCCGCAGAGGCGGTCCCAGATCGTGGTGTAGCCGCCGAAGTTGCCCGTGAAGTAGCGGTGGTGCTGGTCATGGAAGGTGGCCGTGATGAACCACTTCGTGGCCCAATTGCGGTTCCACCAGCGCGGCAGGAATTCGTAGCCCGAATGGACGTAGAGGCCCATGATGATATTGGTCGGCAGGATCAGCGCCATTGTGGCGGGGTGGACCGTGAAGACGGCCAGGAACAGCGGGACGAAGCCGCCGTTGATCATCGATTCCAGCGGATTGACCGACAGGGTGGTCAGCAGGTTCGGCGATGTCGACTTGTGGTGGAGCTTGTGGACCCAGCTATAGACCGGCTCCTTGTGCATCCAGCGGTGGAGCCAGTAGAAGTAAGTGTCGAACAGGAAGAAGTAGGCGCCGAATTCCAGCGCGATCATCCACCAGGGCGCTGCTCCGCTCTGGAACGTGATCCAGCCGTGCGTCTTGAGCCAGGCCGAGGCCGAGCCGATGATCTTGCCCGAGATTGCAAGCGTGATCACCGCCACGATGGCCTCGTTGCGCAGGATCTTCCACTTGAAGCCGCGCGGCTGGATTTTCCGGGCCTTGAAGAAGCCGCTGACGATCCCGGCGATCACGCCGGTCGCCACGAACGCCCAGAGCCAGACCGTCAGGGCCTGCTCGCCGGTGAAGAATGTGCCGATCATCGTTGCTGTTCAGGCAAGCGCCACGGCGAAGGCGACGACATGCGCCAGGACGGCAAGCGCTCCGGCAAGGACAAGGGGGCGATAGTGTTCGGTGACCATGATAGTATCCTGTGCTGCGATGCCGCGAGCCACTTGCCGGCGGCGTTGTCGAAGCTCAGGTGACAGGCGGCGATTGGCGGACAATCGGTTTTACGTTACGCAGGGGGATACGACGCCAAGCCGGCAGAAACACGGCGGTTTTCCAATTGGCGCGTCGCAGGCAGGGAGAGTTGGCGTGAACTGGTTGCGGCGAATCCTGATCGAATTCTGGGCCATGGCAATCGTCGCGGCGATAATCGGTTTCCTCGGCCCCTTCGGTACCTATCTGGAGGCCGACTTCATGGGTCGGGTCTGGCGCTGGTGGATGCACCTCATGGGCGCCTACGTGCTGGTGCGCCCCTCGATCCTGCTCTGGACCAGCATCGCCGATGCCACCGCGCTGCCGAAGAGGATGCTGGTCTATTCGGGCGTGTTCCTGTCCAGCTTCCCGCTCGCCATGCTGTGGTCCTGGAGCGCCGGGGCCTTTTTCCACGGGCTGGACGGGTTCGGCGGCATTCTGCCTTTCGCGATGCTGAGCGCGATCGGCGTTCTGGGGGTTGCCATCTGGGCGCGCGCCGTGGACCTGCACCTGGCTGCGGCCCTCGCGCCGAAGGATCGGCCTGCCGCCTTGGCTCCCGAGCCCGCGCCCGTCGCTCGGGCAGCACCTGGGAGCATTTCGACGCCCGATGAAAAGGCCGAGCCGCGCCTTCTCCGCCGTCTTTCGCCCGGCTTCCATGGCCCCGTCATCGCCTTGCAAAGCGAGGACCACTACGTCCGCGTCCATGGCGTTCGCGGCTCGGAGCTGGTCTTCATGCGGCTTCGCGATGCCATCAGCGAGATGGACGATTGCCCTGGCGAGCAAGTCCATCGCAGCTGGTGGATGGCCCGCGGCGCCATCGCCTCTGTCGAGGCCGACGGCCGCAATCGCACCGTCACTTTGCTCAACGGCGCCAAGGCACCCGTGGCCCGCGATTCGGTCTCGCGGCTCGAACGCAAGCAGTTCTTCGCGGAAAACGATGCCCGACTGACGTGAGGCCCGGAACGCGGGCGCGAGATCGGCGCATCGCATTTCCGCAACAGCTGCGACGCGGCCGTCTCGCGTCAGCCGATCAAGCGCAAATCAGGAACAGGGCCCAGCCACCATGGATTGCCGTCATGCCACCGCGTTGTTGGCGCGGTAGCGGAAGTCGCGCAGTCGGGCGGAGCCTTTGCCCGCCACGTAGATCCCCAAGCGCAGGCTGAGGAAGCCGCCGAAGGTGTTGTGATGGAGGCCGGAGACTTCCATGCGCGTATCGTGGCGCTTCCAGGTGCGGCCTTCGTCGTGCGAATAGTGCCAGGTGACCACGTTCTCGTCGCTGGTCACCCGCAAACGGATGCTCCGCGCGTTCTGGGCGATCCCGGCCCAGGTCAGCTCCTGGGAATATTCGAAGAGCTTCAACACCTTGGATGTGAAGCCCAGGCCGGCATAGGCCTTGTGGTTGTAGAATAGCAAAAGGCCCGCCTCGGCCTCCTCCCCCAGCAGGTCCAGTGTCACTTCGGCCTGATAGCGACGGTCGCCGGCAATGCAGGTCAGCGGCGGCGAGTCATCGGGCGACGTGCCGCTGGCGGTGATTACCATGCCGCCTTCCCGATAGGCGGCGCGGGTTTCGTTGCCGGTCGGCGCGAAGAACGTCCATTGCCGGCCCATGCGGTCCTGCGAGAAATCGTCCGAGAGCGCGAGCGTGGAAGGCGACAGCTTTCCGCCGGCTGGTTTGGCCAGCGGCTGCGACAGATCGCCGCCCTTTGCTCTGAACCAGCCATCAGGCGTCCATTCTATCGGCTCCAGCAGGGTTTGCCGGCCGAGAGTCCGCATGCCGTTTTCGTAGCCGTGGTAGACCATCCACCAGTCGCCCGCCGGGCCTTCGACCAAAGTGGCATGGCCGCGCGACCACCAGGGCTCCGCCGTGCTCTGCGTGCGCACGATCGGATTGTGCGGGCAATGCTCCCAGGGTCCATGAACGGACCGCGACCGTGCCACGATGACCATGTGTCCGGTTACCGGACCGGCCGTGCCGCCAATGGCGGTGACCAGGTAGAACCAGCCGTTGTGCCGCATGAGCTTGGGGCCTTCGGGCGCGAAGTTCTCGACGATCCAGTCATCGGGATAGCGCCATGGATCGTAGGCTTTCTCGAGGGGGCCGTCGGTGGCCAGGCCATCGTCGGTGAGGCGCACCTTGCGAATGCCGTTGGTGAAAAGGTAGCGCCTGCCGTCCTCGCCCACGACGTGCCCGGGATCGATGCAGCCGGGAATGTCGAGATCGATGGGTTCGCTCCAGGGCCCGCGAATGTCATCCGCCCAGATCACGTAGATCGACCAGGGTTTGCCGTCCGGTGCGGCGGGCAGGTAGATGAAGTAACGGCCCTTGTGCCTGATCAGATCGACCGCCCAGACACTGCCCAGGTTGTTGCGAAGCGCCGGGCCGATCGGCGACCAGTTCACCAGGTCGCGCGATTCCCAGATTACCAGGCCGGGGTAGTAGTCGAAGGAAGAGAACGTCATGTAATAGACGTCCCCATCCTTCAGGATCGTGGGATCGGGATGGTCGCCCGAAAGGATCGGATTGCGATAGGTTCCATTGCCGAGGTCGGCCTTGCGCTGGCCTTCGGCTCCCGATCCCCATGTCGGAGGAGTCTGGGCGGCATGGGCGGTTTCCCCGGCGGCAAGCGCGTGCGGCAATGCGGGAAGCGCGGCGCCGGCGAGGGCGCCCTTGAAGATGGTGCGTCGCGTGAAGCTCACGAGAATTCCCTGGTCGTTGCGAAATGAGGTCTGCCGCGGAAAATGGCGATTCAGGCGGGGTTGATCGTGACCAGCACGACGTCGTTGGTCTGCATGGGCAGGGCAATCCGCGCTGTGCCGTCACGGCCGACCGAGATGGTTTTGTCCGTTTCCGGAAGATCGGCGGTGTCCTTCTGGAACAGCGCGATCTGGGCGGCGTCGATGGAGCCGGGCATGCCCATGTCGATGTAGCGCGAGAGCGGATCGTTGTGACGGTAGCCGGTGCGGCGGGTGACGATCCGGTATCTGCCGGGCGCGAGATGGTCGACGCGGAATTCCACCGGTTCGCTGGGCTGCGATGGTTGCAGGCGGGTGTAGAACGGCTTGTTGCTGAGTGCCTGGACCGGCTGATGCCAATCCCACACCACGGCGGCAATGGCCCTGCCGCTGCGCGATGCCAGTGCATATTCGTCGGCCACCGGAATCGAGCGGCCGCGCAGGGCATGGAGGTACTTGTAGGCGAACCAGGCCGGCTTGCGGATGCCTTCGCGGTTCATCAGCCCGAAGCCGCCGTGGAACGGGGTGGGCGGCGGGCCGGGTTCCTCGAAAAGGTCGGTGTAGGTCCAGTAGCTCATGCCTTGGGCCAGGCCGGCCGATTTCTTGAGCTTGGTGAGAATGTACGGTGCGCTGATATAGCTGTCATGCACGAAGTCGCGCGGGGTGTAGCTGGTGCTCCACTCGGTGAAATAGAGCGGAATGCTGGGGAAGGCGGAGGCTTCGATCTGCGCACGCACACGGCGTACATCGCCGATGACGGCATCGGGTGAGGGCGAAAGTTTGGTATCCTGCTTGCCCTGCTCGTCCAGAAATCCGCCTTCGACGCCGTAGCTGTGGGTCGTCACGAAATCGACGGGAAGCTGGTTCTGCCGGGCGTAGTCGAGGAATTCGGGCACCCAGGCCGCCCCTGCGGTGGCAGGGCCGCCCACCCGAAGCCGGGGGTCGATCGCCTTGATGGTTCTGGCGGTATCGCGATAGAGGTCAAGATAGGCGCGCTGGTCGGCGCCTTCCCAGAAACCGTCCAGGTTCGGCTCGTTCCACAGCTCGAAGTACCAACTGCGCACTTCGTCAGCGCCATATCGTTCGCGCATGTGAGTCACGAACGTCCGGATCAGATCGCGCCACATCGCCGGGTCGGGGTGCGAGGTATTGCCCTTCCAGTAGAACAGCTGAAGGTCCGAGGTGCGCATCGCCGCCGGGGTCCATCCCAGTTCGACGAATGGCCGGATGTTCTTCGCCAGCAGCGCATCGTAAAGCGCGTCGATCTCGGTCCAGTCATAGACGATCCGCCCGTCCACCTTGCGCACGGTGCCGAGCACATCATGTAAGATGTCGTGGAAGCGGATGTAACGAAAGCCGAGTTCCTTCGACACCACTTGCAGCTGTGCCTGGCTATCGGAACGCTTCAGCGTGCCGGGGTAGTCGGAACCGACCGAGAGATCGAAAAAGCGGTCGACCGGCCCCGCGTCTGCGGCGGCATCGATACGAACCGAGCGCTGGGGGCCGTTCCCCTCGGCATGCGCCGGACTTGCCAGAACACAGGCGAGAGCGGAGAGTGACAGGGTAGTGGCTTTCATAAATCCTCTTCCAGCAGATCCCGATCCGCTATCGAACGGAATGGTAGCGCAAACAATTTCAGGCGCAGCGGCGCCGCATGGGCCTTCGCCGGTCAATGTGGGGATGCAAACCTATCCCGCCGCGCCGGCAAAGGCCTGCACCGTCGATCCCGCCGGCTCCGCGAGCAACTGGCGCAGAAGGGCACGGTTATCCGGCAGGTTCTCCACGGCGAAGCCGCTCTGCCGTCGCACCTGCTCGAACGCCTCCCGCGCTTCGGCGCGAAGACGCATGACCCCGGCCTGGGCCGACATGTCCGTTTTCCAGCCCATGCCGTACAACACGCATTGCCAGCTGGTGGCCGGAAACACGTCTATGTTGGGATTGAAGTCTTTTTCGTTGGGAGGACGATGGCGCCACCTATCCAGCAGTTCGAGAAGGCTGTCCGGAATGGTTTCCTGGCGCACGTTGTCGATCCAGAAATCGGAGTCGACGCGCCTCGTCAGGCTGTAGTGCAGTTTCAGAAAGTCCCGCGCGCGCTCGTACCGCTGCAGCATGATGGCGTTGAACTGACGGGCGGAGGTCTCATAGTCGCCGGCCCAGGGGAAGAGGTTGGCAATGGCGCCGGCGGCAATTTCCGAGAAGACGATCCCGGTAGCTTCCAGCGGTTCGAAGAAGCCGCTGGAAAGGCCCACGGCCACGCAGTTCTTGTGCCAGTTCACTTCGCGGTAGCCGGCGTCGAACCGCAAGCGGCGTGTCGTGACCACCTCGCCTTGTGCGCCGAGATAGCTGCGCAAGGTGCGCTCCGCTTCCTCGGGCTCGCAGTGGGCGGAGGAATAGACGTAGCCGGTGCCGCGGCGCGTCTGGAGACCGATATCCCAGATCCAGCCCGCATCGCGGGCGGTGGACAGCGTCGCGGACTGGATCGGCGTGTCCGGCGCGCCATAAGGGACTTGTGCGGCGATCGCGCTGTCGCAGAACAGCACGTCCGTGCAGCTTTTCCACTTCTGGCCCAGCGCCTTGCCGATCAGTTCCGCGCGAAAGCCGGTGCAATCGATGTAGAGGTCAGCCTCCTGCACGCCGTGGTTCTGTGTGAGGACGCCGGAGATGGCGCCGTCCTCGGTGCAGAAAACCTCCACCACGGTGTCGGATATGTGCCGCACGCCATTGGCGACACTTTGATCGCGCAGTAGCTCTGCCAGAGCGCCGGCATCGAAATGGAATGCGTAGTTCATCACGCCAGCATATTCGGGATGAGACGCCAGTTTAGGCCCGCGCAGGGCGTCCACCGTGCGCTTCTGGGGGGTGCTGGCCTCGTCCCAAGGCGTGTCGCCGGCCTCGCCCAGCAGCCAGTAGGGGAGATACTCCGGCCCGCCCTTGCGGTCGTCCGCTTCCTGAAATCCGTGGAGGTAATTGGCCTGAGCGCCTTGTCCCGCCGGGTGCAGCCAGTCGACGAATTTCACGCCTTGCTTGAATGTCGCTTCGCAGCGGCGGAGCAGTTCCTTTTCGGGGACGCCGATCCGCGCGAGGGTGCGCCTGATGGTGGGGAAGGTGCCTTCCCCCACGCCGATGATGCCGATTTCCGGAGATTCGACGAGTGTGATGCGGGCGCCGCCGGGCAGGTCTGCACCCAGTGTCCTGGCAAGGTAGCCGGCGGTCAGCCAACCGGCCGTGCCGCCTCCGACTATGAGAACCTGCTTCGCCTCGGCACGCATCGCGCCAATCTCCCCAACGCAGATCGGGCGGACCGCCTGGTCCGCCCGACTTGTACTTATCAGAACGTGACGTTGATACCCATTCGGTAGCGACGATCGCTCTGGAACCAGCTGCGCCCGTAAAGTTCGCCTCCGGGGTTTCCGCCCATGAGCGTCTTCTGGGTTGCATTCAGGATGTTCTGCGCCTGGAGCTGGACGTTGAAGTGCTCGTTGACGCGCAACGTCAGGCCCGCGTCCAACGTCCCGTAGCTGGCGCCATAAACCGGAAGGTTGGTCGCCACGCTCTTGGATGTGCCGGATGCGTCCACATAAGTGTAAGTATTGTTCGTGCCGCTTGCCGTGGTCGACTGCAGATATTTCGAACGCCAGCTATAAGCGATGCGCAGCGAGAACGGATCCTTTTCATAGAGGAAGGCGGCGTTGAGATTGTGCTTTGAAAGCCCCTTCAACGGAACGTTGTTACGCTGGACGCCGTCGATATCGAAGTAGAGGTCGCCCGGATTCTTGCTGTCGATGAAGGTGTAGTTCGCCTCCACGCCGATCCCGGCGAGCCAGCCCGGAAGCTGATCGAGGAACGTGCGGCCGCCAAGTTCGATGCCCTTGACCGTGGCCGTTTCATCGGAGGTGTGCGCGTCGTTGGTGGTGGCGAGGGCCTGTTCCGAAGTGCCGTCGGCGAATTGCACCGTGACCTGGCGCTGGGCGGCGCCGAATACGACAAGGTCCTTGATTCGCTTGTAGAAGCCGGCGACGTGCAGCGTCGTGCCGGGCTTGGGATACCACTCCAGCGAGAGGTCGAAATTGTTCGACATGGTGGGCTTGAGGGTCGGATCGCCACTGGTCGTCGTGTAGTTCGCGAAAGTGTCGGGCGCTCCGTTGCCGGAGCCGGACAGGGTGTTCACGCCCAAGGTTCCCGATGCGCGCAAGTCGTAGAACGAGGCGTTGTCCATCGTGATGTTGTACGCTGCACGGATCTTGATGGCGTCGGCCGGGGCATAAGTCAGGTTAACCGCGGGCAGGACGCGGGTATATTCCGCCCCGTCGTCGCGAATTTCGGCGGCATTGGCGAGCGTAAAGATCGCCCCGTTGCGCGAAAATTGCGTGGAAGTCTGCTGGAAATAGCCCGTGCTGTCATTCTTGACGTTTACGACGCGCACACCGGCGTTACCCGACAGCTCGGATTCTCCCCAATTGGTGCCGAAATTGACCATCGCGTAGCCAGCCAGCGTCTTGGTGCTGAAGTCGGTCTGATCGTTGGGCAGAATGAAGCCCGGCGTGCGTCCCGGCGCGCCGCCGTACAGGTCGAAGAAGCCCTGGACGCTGGTGTTGCGGATGAAATCCTGGGCGGGGAAATACTGGGTTCCGGGTAGCTGAACGTCTCCACGGAAGAAATTCTTGAAAACGTGGGTTTCGTAGTCGCCCGCACGGCCATCCGCAAAGGAAACCACGGGAGATCCGTTCCAGCCTTGGCCCAGCGCGGACCAGGCGTAGCCGTTGTCCAGGTCACGCTCGGTGCGCTTCGACCACCGACCACCGACTTTCACCGACTTGAAGAAGCCTTCGCCGACGTCCCATGTCAGGTCGCCCTGGGCGGTGTCCATCTTGCCGGAGTTGTCATTGTTATGCGGCATGACCGCCTGCCAGGCATAGTTGGCAGGGTCGAGCAACGCGGCCTGAGTGCCCGCCGGTACGGAAATCTGCGGCAGGCTGCCGCTCAGGTCCAGCCCGTAACTGGTGGGGAAGTCGACGGTGCGGAACACCGAAATGCGATCGACCGTCGCGGTGGACTTGGTGTGCTGGTAGGAAGCCTGCACCACGATCGGCAGGCTCGTGGGGGCCCAGGTCAGCGATCCCGAGATGTCCTCGGTCTTGTTCTTGCCCTCCCAGTAAGCGGAAGTGCCGCCGCTTGAAATCGCGGCGCCGGTAGGCAGGCCCGTTGCGGCGTCACGCTGGAATACCGCGGGCGACGAAATCAGCCCGCCGTTGTCGTCGAACACGCTCTGCGAAGGATCGACGGCAAGGTTCTGCGAAGTGACGAACGAGCCGTATTCGGAGTCCGTGTTGCTGTACTTGGACTGGAAATAGATGCCGGTCAGCGTCAGTTCGGGAGTCGGCGCCCACTGGACTGCGCCGTAGATGCCGTCACGCTTGCGCTGGTAATTTTCCTCGCCGTAAGTGTAGCCGCCCGGGATGAAGTAGTCATTGCCCTGGATGTTCGTCCGATAGAACTCTTCCATGCGGACGAACTGCGATTTCGTGGACAACTGGCTGTGCGCGTAGTCGAATACGAAGCCGAGATCGCCGATGCCGGTGTCGAACTTGCCGGCAACCAGGCCCGAAGCGGAGTAGTCCGTCTTCTGCGACAGATCGCCCATGCTGACGTCGGCCGTGCCGGCAAAGTGCAGGCCGTAGCCGTAGTCGAAGGGCAGTTTGGTGCGCAGATCGACCGAACCGCCGGTGCCGCCTTCGATCTGGTCGGCCGTGGAGGACTTGTAGACGTCGACAGCCTGCATCAGTTCGGGCGTGACGTCGCTGAACTGCAGCGAACGCCCGCCATTGGCGCTGAAGATGTCACGACCGTTGAGGCGCGACGCGACGCCGGACAGGCCGCGGATCTGGATGCCCGAACCCTCGGCGGAATAGTGATCGGGATCGTTCAGCGACTGGAAGCGGACTATGGTGACGCCCGGAACGCGCTGAAGGACTTCGGTGATCGAGTTGTCGGGCAATTTGCCCGCATCGTCAGCGACCACCGAGTCGACGATCGATATGGCGTTCTTCTTGCGGTCATCCGCGGACTGAAGCGCTGCGCGGCGCCCGGTGACGACGATGGCGTCCGTATCGGCGACCGGCGTTTCCTGGGCGGTGCCATCCTGCGCCATGGCGCAAGGCACGATGCCGGCGGTCGAAAGGCCAAGGCAAATGACGCTGGCGTGCGTGCGAAAGCTCAATTTACGCATAATTCCCCTCCTGAACTCTGCAGTGGAGAATGTGCCCCCTCCTGCAGACTCGTCGCCCCAAGCGATCTTCGATGTGATTCGATAGAATAGATTTGAAACGCGGGCAACAAAATTGGGAGCGTTACCATTTACGCTATAGCAATGGTTTGCATGTTGTCTCTGGTCCGCTTTCGGGATCATTGCCGAAGCTGTATTCGCAGAATCGGGAGAGCAGCGCGCTGGCGCCGCCGTGCAGGAAACTGGAAATGGGCTCCGGAGCCGTTGACGATGATTGCGCTACCATTAAGCGGCGAATGCGATTTTTCGGCCCCGATCAAGCATCCGCTTTCCACCGACAGCAGACGTGCTAGACGGTGACCATGTCCGAAAGTGAGCGCAAACGCCGCAGCTCTAAGCCCCGTCAGGCCAAGGCGCCGACGATCGTCGACGTTGCCGCGCTTGCCGGGGTGTCGATGATGACCGTCTCGCGGGTGATCAACTCCGAGCAGAAAGTCCGGCAGTCCACGCGCGATACCGTGAATGCCGCGATCGCGAAGCTCAACTATGCGCCGAACCGGGCCGCGCGCAGTCTGGCCGGTGCGTCGCAACTGCGGCTGGGCCTGCTCTATTCGAACCCATCGGAGGCATTCCTCAGCGCCTTTGTCGTGGGCAGTCTGGAGGAGGCGGGGCGCTCGGATGTGCAGATCATCGTCCAGAAAGTGGAGGACGGGGAGGACCTGGGTCTCGCCGCGAAACGCATGGTGGCCGGCGGCATTCACGGCGTGATCCTGCCGCCGCCGCTGAACGAGGCGAACGAGGTGCTCCTGGTCCTGCGCCAGACGGACACGCCCACCGTGGCGGTGACGACGGCGGTGCCGCATGAAGGCATCGCCACGATCATGATCGACGATCGCAGCGCGGCGCGCGAGATGACCGCGCACCTGATCGAACTGGGTCACCGCAGGATCGGCTTCATCGTCGGCCATCCCGAACTTTCCGCCAGCGGCGCACGGCTGGAAGGCTATCGCGAGGCGCTGGCCGAAGCGTCGATACCTTTTGACGAGGCTCTGGTGGCCCAGGGTTATTTTACGTACCGATCCGGGCTGGATGCAGCCGAGGAGCTGCTTTCGCTGGAGGATCAGCCTTCGGCGATCTTTGCCAGCAACGACGATATGGCGGCGGCAACGGTGGCAATCGCGCATCGGCGCGGTCTGGACGTGCCGGGCGATCTTACCGTCTGCGGTTTCGACGACGTGGCACTGGCGACGACGATTTGGCCCGAGCTTACCACGATCCAGCAGCCTATCATGGAGATGAGCCGCCGCGCGGTGGAACTGCTGGTGACATTGCTGCGCAACGACCGCAATGACCAGATCGGCGACTTGCGGATCGAGGTGGATTACAAGCTGGTACGTCGCCAGTCCGATGCCGCGCCAAGGCGCCGGCCGGCGATGCGCCCGCCAGTGCCCAGCTGGGGCTGAACGCAGCGGAAGCGTCCGTTCAGCGACGGGTATTAACTTGGTTCAGCCTGGCCTGACAGCCATCTAAATTCCTGATCTTGTCGTGGCCTGCTCCCGTAATAGCCGCCGAACTATTTGCGTGACCGTCATTTTTCTTCTGTTATGTTAGCGTTATCGATATGAGCTGATGAATGTTAAGGCGCGTCAACGAGCGCGTCGGCTTCTTCAAGCGAGAGGATGAATGGGGGCGTGGGCATCCGTAGGGCAATGAGCGCGCGATCGATTTCGTTCGCAATCGCAGCGGTTGGCGCAGTAGCGGCAGCGTGCGGACCGGTCGTTGCAAGGGACGCCGGCACCCATCTCTCGTCGGCGTCCTCCGACGCTGTTCCTTACGACTGGCGCAGCGTGCGCGTGGGCGGCGGCGGTTTTACCCCCGGCCTGGTGTTCAGCCCGGTGGAGCGGGGCCTTGCATGGCTGCGCAGCGACATGGGCGGCGCCTATCGCTGGGATGCGCGCGCCGGGACGTGGATTCCGCTTCAGGACGGCGTTGCCGAAGGCAGCTTCATGGGAATCGAGAGCATCGCCGCCGATCCTGTCGATGCCGGAACGGTCTATCTTGCCGCGGGCATGAACCGGTCCGCGCCGGCTGCGATCTTCCGCTCGGCCGACTACGGCAAGACCTGGCGCGAGACGCGCGTGCCTTTCGCGATGGGCGGCAACGAGAACGGGCGCGGGCTGGGCGAACGGCTCGCCATCGATCCGTTCGCGCACGATCGCCTGCTGTTCGGCTCACGTCATCAGGGGCTCTGGGCCAGCGACGACGCGGGCGCGAACTGGCGCAAGCTGGATGCCTTCCCGCTCGCGGGGCTGGGGCTGCCGGCCAATCGGCGCGAGACGCACGGCGGACTTTCGTTCGTGGTGTTCGATACCAAAGTGCGCGGCCGAGTTTTCGTGGGCAGCGCCGATCCGGGCGAGCGCCATCTGTTCCGGTCGGACGATGGCGGCAGGACGTGGCGCGCCGTTGCGGGCGGCCCGGCGAGTGATCTGCTGCCGGTAAAGGCGGTGATCGGGCGCGATGGACTGCTGACGATCACCTATTGCGACGGCATCGGCCCTAACGGCATTACGCGCGGCGCGGTGTGGCGCTTCGATCCGGCGCGCGGGTCTTGGCGCGACGTGACGCCGATCAAGGGCCCGGACGCGCCCGTTGGTGGCTACATGGGCGTTGCGGTGGCCGCGTCCGACTCGCAGACCATCGCCGTCAGCACGGTGGACCGGGGCAAGCCGGTCGATACCGTGTGGCTCAGCCATGATGGCGGCGCGCATTGGGACGAATTGTGGAAGCGCTCGACCCGCGATGTGTCGGTAACGCCGTTCCTCGATTTCGGGGGTAAGGCGAATTTCGGGCACTGGATCGCGGGCCTTGCGATCGACCCGTTCGACGCCAACCATGCCGCCTATGTGACGGGCGCGACGGTCTATGCCACCGACGAATTGCAGAAGCCGGGCACGATGGCTTGGGCGCCGTGGACTCAGGGGATCGAGCAAACGGCGATCATCACATTCGTCAGCCCCACAGGCGGCGCGCATCTGGTTTCCGGCTTCGGGGACATCGGCGGTTTCCGGCACGACGACTTTGCCGTCTCGCCCGCCAGCCAGCACGTCAATCCGTTCTTGTCGAACACCAATACGCTGGACTTCGGCGGCCGTGCGCCGCTGGTGATGGTGCGCAGTGGCAATACGCATGCGCCGGTGGTGCCCGATACCTCGCTGGCATGGTCGGCGGATGGCGGTGCGACATGGACGCCGCTGCGCGTGCCGCAGGGTACGCCACATGCTGACGGCAGCCCGCTGCCGGAAGCGACGGGCGATGCCGCGATCACCGTCTCAGCCGATGGCGGGACTTTCCTGGTCGAGACCGACCAGCCCCGGATCACCCGTGATCGCGGCGCGACATGGCAACCCGTCACCGGCTTGCCGAGCCGCGTGCGTGTGACGGCCGACAAGCAGGACGCCCGCCGCTTCTACGCGATTGACTTCGCGAACAATCGCGTGGTGCGCAGCGATGATGGCGGCGCGCAGTTCCATGCGGTCGCGGGCAAGGGCCTGCCGGCCGACCTTTCCTCAGCGCGCAACAACAACCGCGAGGCGCCTGCGCCGATTCTGGCCGATGCCAACCGGGCGGGCGCGCTCTGGCTCAATCTGAACGGCGTGCTTTATCGTTCGACCGACTTTGGGGAAAGCTGGACCCGGACTGGGCAGGCCATTGCCATCGAACGCTATGGCCTTGGTAAAGCCGCGCCGGGCCGCGATGTGGCGGCGCTCTATGCGTTGGGCTCGGCCGGTGGGCTGCGGGCGGTCTGGCGCTCCATCGACGGCGGCACAACGTGGCAGCGGATCAATGACGAGGCCCATCAGTGGGGTCTGCGCATCCGCGTGATTTCCGGCGACCCGCGCCAGTTCGGGCGCATCTACATTGGCACGGATGGCCGGGGCATCGTCTATGGCGATCCACGGCCTGCGGAGGGGACAGAATGAAAAGCAAAGACTTCATCGCATCGCTCATGCTGGTGGCCACCATTGGCGTGGCCACACCTGCCCATGCCCAGGATGCCGCAACGCAGATCCCGCGCATGGAAAGCCGGGACGGCCGTCACGCGTTGATCGTGGACGGCAAGCCGTTCCTGATGCTGGGCGCTCAGGCGAACAATTCCAGCAACTATGCCGGATCGCTCGATGCCGTCTGGCCGGTGCTGGACGCGATCCACGCGAACACGCTGGAAATCCCGGTCGCCTGGGAACAGGTGGAACCGGTCGAGGGCAAGTTCGACTTCACGTACCTCCAGACACTGCTCGACGCCGCGCGTGCGCATGACAAGCGCGTGGTGCTGCTGTGGTTCGGCACCTGGAAGAACACCAGCCCCAGCTACACGCCTTCGTGGGTGAAGCTGGACAACAAGCGCTTTCCGCGCATGAAGGCGCCCGACGGTTCGGACCACTATGTGCTCAGTCCGCTGTCGCAGAACACCATGGCTGCCGACCGGCGCGCTTTCGTGAAGGTGATGGAATACCTGCGCGATCATGACCGGCAGAACACCGTAATCATGGTCCAGCCGGAGAATGAGACCGGATCCTACCGCGTGCCGCGCGATTTCTCGGCCGAAGCCAATGCCTTGTTCGCAAAGCCGATTCCGGCGGCGCTGGCGAAGAAGACCGGCAAGTCCGGCACTTGGGAAGCGGCCTTCGGCAAGCAGGCACCGCGCGCGTTCAACACCTGGTACGTCGCCCAGTTCGTCGATGCGCTGGCGCAGGCGGGCAAGGCGGTGAAGCCACTGCCGATGTACGTCAACGCCTCGCTCGCCGGGCCGTCCAACGTTCCTGATCTCACCGGTGTCGCCAGCGGCGGCCCGCAGTGGGACGTGCTGGACATCTGGAAGGCCGGCGCGCCCGCGATCGACTTCGCCGCGCCCGATATCTACGACCGCAACAGCGGTAACGTGATCCAGTACCTGGACAAGTATACCCGTCCCGACAATGCGCTGATGGTGCCGGAGATCGGCAACGCGAAGGAATTCGCGCGCTTCTTCTGGGCCACCATCGGCCGCGGCGGCATCGGTTTCGCGCCGTTCGGCATGGATGACACCGGCTACTTCAACTATCCGCTGGGCGCGACAGCGTTGGACAAGGAGACGCTGGCCGCTTTCGCGCTGCCTTATGGCACGCTGGCCCCGATCGCCAGCGACTGGGCCCGGATCGCCGCGTCGCGTCCCACCTGGGGCACTGCCAAGCCGGACGACAATTCGCCCCGCGAAACGGTGATGGGTAAGTGGAAGATCTCCGCCGACTGGGGCCAGTGGCAGTTCGGCCAGAAGGACTGGACCTGGATCCCCACCAAGCCCGCACCCTGGGCCGACCAGCCGGTGGGCGGCATGGCCGTGGCCCAGCTTTCGGACACCGAATACCTGATCATGGGCGATCACGTACGCGTGAATTTCTCCCCCGCGAAGGGCGAGAGCAACGGCGTGATCGTCGCCGTGGAGGAAGGCACGTTCAAGGATGGCAAGTGGGTGACCACGCGCGTCTGGAACGGGGACCAGACCGACTACGGCATCAACCTTATCGACCGGCCGCAGGTGATCAAGGTCACCACCGGCTTCTATTCTTCCAAATAAACGCAAGTGACCGCTGAAGGCGGGCAGGGGATCATGACATGAAGCAATTCACGATGGCAACACTGCTGGCGGGCTCCGCCCTTTCGCTGCCGGCAGTCGCGCTGGCCGCCGAAGCGGGCGTCGAAAACGTACCGGGCGGTGTGGCGGTCACCCCGCAGAGCGGCCCTTCCGATCGCGTGGAAGTGACCCTGCATGGCGACGGCATCTTCCACGTCGTCGCCCATGCGCGCGGTATGCAGGCCCCGGCCGCCAGCGCCAGCTTGATGGCGCCGAACCCGCCGGCTGCCGGCCGGTACACCGTCAGCCAGAACGACGGCCACGTTACCGTGAAGGCCGCGAAGGCCACCGCCGATATCGACCTTGCCAGCGGGCAGGTGCGCTTCCTGGACGCGGCGGGCAAGGAACTGCTGGGTGAATCGGCCGCCACCGTCTTCACCCAGACCAAGGCGGACGGCACTCCCTACGTCACCGTTTCGCAGCAGTTCAACCGCGGCACCGACGAAGGCCTCTACGGCCTTGGCCAGCACCAGCAGGCGGTGATGGACTACAATGGCGAGGACGTCGAACTCGCCCAGCACAACATGGACATCGGCGTGCCCTTCCTCGTTTCCAGCAAGGGCTACGGCCTGCTCTGGGATAACGAGAGCATCACCCGCTTCGGCAACCCCGCCGCCTATACGCTGGTAGGCGACGCATCGGCTCCCGGCGGCGGCATGAAGGTGACGAGCGGCGGCAAGCCGGGCTTCTCCGCCAAGTACTACCTGGACGACAAGCTGGCGGTCGCCCGCCAGGAAGCCACGGTGGACTACCAGTTCCTGGACGATCAGGCGAAATGGCCGGAAGCCGGCAAAGCCAAGACGGTCGCGTCGGAGCAGGGCCAGAACACCGCCGGTAACGCCGTGCAGACGCAGAAAGTGGTGTGGGAGGGCGACCTCCAGCCCGACAAGACCGGCACGCACAAGTTCCAGCTCTACGGTTCCAGCTACTACAAGGTCTACGTCGACGGTGAGTTGAAGCTCGATCGCTGGCGCCAGAACTGGAACCCCTGGTACGCCAATTTCGAAGTGCCGATGACGGCGGGCAAGCCCGCGCACATCCGCATCGAATGGGATCCCAATGCGGGCTACATGGCGCTGCTCCACAACGATCCGCTGCCTGAGGCCGACCGCCATTCGGTCTGGTTCACCAGCGAAGTCGCGCGGGACAAGGATTACTGGTTCATCGCCGGAGGCGACAACAAAGGCGCCGGCGGCGATATGGACGGCGCGATCGCCGGCTATCGCCAGCTGACCGGCAAGTCGGAAATGATGCCCAAGTGGGTCTACGGCTTCTGGCAGTCGCGCCAGCGCTATGACACCGCGAAGGAACTGACCGGCGTTGTGGAGGAATACCGCAAGCGCCAGTATCCGCTGGACAATATCGTGCTCGACTGGCGCTACTGGACGGACGATTCCTGGGGTAGCCACAAGTTCGACCCCAGCCGCTTCCCCGATCCCGCCGCGATGGTCAGCACGGTGCACGGCGATCATGCCAACATCATGATCTCGGTCTGGCCGAAGTTCTATCCGACCACGGATACCTTCAAGGAACTGGACGCGGCCGGCGCGATCTACCACGGCAACTTGCGCCAGGGTAACAAGGACTGGGTCGGCCCGGGCTTCGCCAACACCTTCTACGATCCGTACTCGGCCAAGGGCCGCGAGATCTTCTGGCGCCAGGTGGAAGATCGCATCGCCAAGTTCGGCTTCGACGCCTGGTGGGCGGACGCCAGCGAACCCGACATGCATTCGAACCTGTCGATCGAGAAGCGCATCGATACGATGGGCCCGACGGCGATGGGTCCGGCGACGGAGTTCTTCAACTCCTACCCGCTGATGAACGCGCGTTCGTTCTTCGAAGGCTGGCGCGGCTTCAAGCCGGACGTGCGTCCGTTCCTGCTGACGCGTTCGGGCTTCGGCGGCCTGCAGCGCTACGGCGCGGCAGTCTGGTCGGGCGACGTGGCGACGCGCTGGTACGACCTGCACGCGCAGATCTCGGCCGGCGTGAACACCGGCATGTCGGGCCTTGCCAACTGGACGCACGACATCGGCGGCTTCTCGGTCGAACCGCGCTTTGCGGCGGAAAAGCCCAAGGCGGCGGACCTCGACGAATGGCGCGAACTGAACTTGCGTTGGTTCCAGTTCGGCGCGTTCAGCCCTCTGTTCCGCAGCCATGGCGAGCAGCCCTGGCGCGAGATCTACGAAATCTCGCCCGAAGGGTCGCCCATGCGCGCCTCGATGGTGTGGTATGACGAGCTGCGTTACCGCCTGATGCCCTACATCTACACACTGGGCGCGGACACGTACCAGAAGGACGGGTCGATCATGCGCGGCCTCGTCATGGACTTCCCGGAGGATGCGAAGGCCCGCAAGGCCAACGACCAGTACCTGTTCGGCAAGGCCTTCCTGGTCGCCCCGGTCACTACCTATCAGGCGCGCGAGCGGGAGGTCTACTTCCCCGGCACCGGCGTGACCTGGTACGAATTCGGCACGGGCAAGACCTATCAGGGCGGCTCCAGCGCCACCATCTCGGCCCCGGCCGAGCGCATGCCGCTGTTCGTCCGCGCCGGCTCCATCGTGCCGATGGGCCCGGTGATGCAGTATACCGACGAGAAGCCCGACGCGCCGATTACGCTGGTGGTCTACACCGGCACCAATGGAGCGTTCTCGGTCTACAACGATGACGGCCGTTCGCAGCAGTACCGCGACGGTGCGTGGGAACGCATTCCGGTGCGCTATGACGATGCCAGCGGCACCGTCAACATCGGCGCGCGTGAGGGTAAGGGCTATGTCGGCATGCCGCAGAACCGCACGGTTCGCGTCAAGTGGATCGCCCCGGGCCAGAGCGTGGCCGAAGCCACCACGTTCGACGCCGAAGTGCGCTGGACCGGTAAGGCGCTGCAAGTGAAGCGCCCCAAGCGCTGAGCATGAACGGAGCGGCCTCGCTCTCGCCTTCGAGAGTCGGGGCCGCTCCGGCATGTCTTTCGCCCGCCGCGTGTGGCCGGCGACGACAGGCGCGGTATCGCGTAATCCGAGAGGAACCTGAAGCGACATGAAGGGCCTTCGCGCAGCCCTTGCTGCCCTCGGGCCGCTTCCCGCTGTCACTTGGCTGCAGTCGCTAATGCGAGTGACTTGCATTCGAGGGGGATGGCGTTAGAAGGCCGCCCGATAAGGGAGGCCTCAAAAAATCATGATCCGTCATTCGATGCTCGTCTTGCCGCTTGTGCTGACCGCGGCGCCCGTCGCTGCGCAGGAATTCAGACCGGACCAGGGGCTGGACGAAGGGATCGTGGTCACGGCGGCCCGCACCGCGCTGCCGATCAACACCCTGCCGATGACGGTCGACGTGATCGACAACGCCGCGCTCAGCCAGCAGGTGGCCATCGGCGGCTCTATCGTCGATGCGGTTTCGGCGCTTACGCCTTCGTTTTCGCCCACCCGGCAGAAGCTGTCCGGCGCGGGAGAGACGCTGCGCGGGCGCTCGCCGCTCTATGCCATCAACGGCATTCCGCAAACGGCACCGCTGCGCGACGGCGCGCGTGACGGGTTCTCGATAGATCCGTTCTTCGTCGACCGCGTGGAAGTGATCTACGGTTCCAACGCCCTGCAGGGGATCGGCGGCACCGGCGGCATCGTCAACCAGGTGACGGTGGGACCGCCCCGGCAGGACGGGATTTCCGGGCGCGTGCTGGTGCAGGGGAATTCGGACACGGGCTTCAGCGATGACGGCATGGGCGGCAAAGTCGCCGGCCTGGTCGGCTGGCGGCAGGGGCGCTTCGACGCCACGGTCGGCGGGGCCTTCGAAAAGCGCGGCGTGTTCTACGATGGGCACGGGGATCGCATCGGCACCGACCTGACCCAGGGCGAGACTCAGGACAGCCGCTCGTGGTCGGTGTTCGGCCGCTTCGGTTATGCGGTATCGGATACGGCGCGGTTGGATCTCATGGTCAACCGCTTTCAGCTCAAGGGCGAGGGCGACTACGTCTCCGCCAATGGGGACTACACGCGCAACCTGCCCACGACCTCGGTTCGAGGCACCCCGCCGGGCGTGCCGGCCACCAATCGCACGGAAAGTGCGGCGCTGACCTATACGGATACCGCGCTCTGGGGTGGCAACCTGATGCTTCAGGGCTTCCTCAACCGTTCGCGCGACACTTACGGCGGTGAGATCGCCCCGATCGCCACGTTCCAGGATGCCGCGATCGCCCCGCTGGGAACCCTGTTCGACCAGTCCCAGAACCGCAGCCGCAAATTTGGCGGCAAGTTCTCCTACGAACGCAAGGTGCCCGGCCTGGAGGCGCTGACCGTCATCGTCGGTCTCGACGTGCTGTTCGACAAGACCGAGCAGCGCCTGATCGCCACGGATCGTTCGTGGGTGCCGCCGGCGGAATATCGCAGCCTGGCGCCTTTCGCGCAGTTCAACCTCGCCCTGCTGGACGACGTGCTGCACCTTGCGGCCGGCGTGCGCCATGAGGACGTGCGGATCACCGTCGAGGATTATCGCACGCTCGCCAGCTACGGCGGCGGCTTTGCGGTTTCGGGCGGCACGCCGAAGTTCAGCGACAACCTGCTCAACGGCGGCGTCATCCTGGAGCCGTGGAAGGGCATCCGCGCCTATGCCAGCTATGCCGAGGGCTATACGGTGCCCGACGTCGGCCGCATCGCGCGCGCTGTCAGCCGGCCCGGCGTCGACATCGACAACTACGTCAACATCAGCCCGATCGTGTCGAACAACCGCGAACTGGGCGTCGAGGTGAAGCGCGGTCCGCTGGATGCCAGCGCGGCCTATTTCTGGTCGACCAGCAAGAACGGCTCGCTGCTGGTGCAGAGCGGCGGCGTGTTCGAGGTGCAGCGCCAGCGCGTCGAGATCCAGGGGCTGGAGATCAACCTCTCGGCCCAGACCCCGGTGCCGGGGCTGACGCTTTCCACCGGCTATGCCCACCTCATCGGGCGCACCGACGGTTCGGACGACGGCATCGACAAAGTCGACCGCGATCTCGACGGGGCAAACATCTCGCCCGATCGCCTCAACCTGGCGGCCAGCTACCGCCAGGGCGCCGTCTCGGCACGGGTCCAGACCCAGTTCTTCCTTTCGAACAAGTTCGAACGGGCGCCGGGTGATTACAACGAGACCTACAGCTTCGGCGGGTACGACGTTACCGACCTCAGCTTGCGCTACGATACGCGCTTCGGCGGCGTGACGCTGGCGGCGCAGAATATCTTCGACACCTTCTACATCGACTACTACACCCAGACGGTGCGCCCGACCGACAATGCCCATTTCTTCGCCGGTCGCGGCCGCAACTTCACGCTGAGTTGGGATTACCGCTTCTGATGAAGCTGCTGGACACCCTGCATCGCTGGACCGGGGGGCTGGTCGGCCTGCTGCTGGCGATCATGGGGCTGACGGGCGCGATCCTCGTCCATCGGGATGCCTGGGTCGCGCTGCCTCATGCCGGCGACGCGCAAGTGCAGGGCACGCAAGTTCTGGCGGCGACGGCCGCCAGGCTCATGGCCGATCCGGCCAGGCGGCCGCAGTCGATCACCTTCGCCAATGCGGACTTCGGGCTGGACCGGCTGGCCTACAAGGGCGGCGCCGGGGCCTATGTCACGCAGGCCGGCGATCCGGTGCTCGACTGGAGCAGCCAGTGGGCACGGCCCGAACTGTGGCTCTCCGATTTCCACCAGCACTTGTTCGCGGGCGAAGAGGGCGAAACCGTGATCGGGATCGCCGGTCTCTGCGGCCTGTTCTTCGTCATCAGCGGGACCATCCTGTGGTGGCGGACGCGCCGGACATTCGAGTTCCGGCTCTGGCCTGCCCGCATGACGCGCCCGTCCATCGTGCGCCAGCACCGCGACCTGGGCATCGTCATCGCCCCCTTGCTGGCACTCTCGCTGGTGACCGGCACGGTGCTCGTGTTCCGGCCGCTGGCCGCCGTCATCCTCGGCCCGGGCGCGCCCGGCGAGATCGACCGGGCGCTGAAGCCGCCCACTGCACCGGCAGCCGCGCTGGCCGACGATCTCGACTGGGCAGCGATGATCCGCGCCGCGCGCGGGCGCTTCCCCGCTGCGGAAGTGCGCAGCCTTGCCCTGCCGCGCGCCGATGGCGGGCTGATAACCCTGCGGATGCGCGGTCCGGGGGAATGGTTGCCGAACGGCCGCACGACGGTATGGTTCGCGGCGGACACCGGCCGCATCGTCGCGGCCCGCGACGCCGCCGATCTCTCCGGCAGGGTGACGGCGTACAATGCGCTCTACCCGCTTCATGCCGGAAAAGTGGGCGGCTTGCCGTTTCGCCTGGTCATGACGCTCTCCGGCCTCGGCCTTGCCATGCTGGGTACTTTCACCCTGTGGTCGTTCTGGTTCAGACGGCCGCGGCGCCGCCCTTCGCCAAAGCCGCTCTCCAGCCGCTGATCCGCCTTTCGGCCGCTTTGCGGCGTTCCGCGGCACAAGAGCGATTGTGCAGCCCTTTCAATTGTGCCAGCCTTGGTTGTGCCAGCGTTGGCACAAACGATCCTGCGGGCGCGGTCAGGGACTGCGTGACGTTGCGGCGGAGAAGGGTAGAGGATGCGGAAATGGCCGCGGCAAGCAGACGGCACGGTCGATAGCGGCAGGCGCCGGCACCTCCTGGTCGGCGCCTTTGCCGCCCTGCATTATGCCGCTTTGCGCAGCTTCCCCGCGATGGCACGCGAAAGCGTGGAGCCTGGCGAAACCCGGTTGAGGCTGCGGGGGGACCGGCCGGGCGAGCGCTTCGAGGGGATCGGCGTGGTGAACGGCGGCGGTGCCACTTCCGTGCTGCTCAAGGACTATCCCGAGCCGCAGCGCAGCCAGATCCTCGACTTGCTTTTCAAGCCCAGGTTCGGCGCATCGGTCAGCGCCCTGCTCGTGGAGATCCCCGGCGACGGCAATGCCACCCAGGGGTCCATGCCCAGCCACATGCACGCGCGGGACGATCTGGATTACGGCCGCGGCTACACCTGGTGGATCATGAAGGAGGCGAAGGCGCGCAATCCCGGTCTCAGTCTCGATGCCACGGCCTGGAGCGCGCCCGGCTGGCTGGGGGATGCGGGGGGGCACTTCGACAAAATGCCGGGACAGGGCGACGCCAAGTTCTTCTCGGCCGATACCGTCGACTATTACCTCAAATGGCTGGAGGGCCTGCGCAGCATTCACGGGCTTGAGTTGGACGCGATCGGCGTCCGCAACGAAAAGGGCGTCTCCTTCGCTTTCGCCAAGGCTTTCAAGACGGCGCTGAGAACGCGCGGTTTCGGGCAGGTCAAATTGCATGCCTTCGACAACTGGCCCGAATGGAAGCTGGATTTCGTGCCGCAAATGCTGGCCGACAAGGAGCTGCGGGACTCGATCGACATCATCAGCGCTCACACGTTCCATTCCAACTTCAAGACCACGCCGGAGGTACGCGCGGCCGCCAGGGCGATGGGCAAGCCGATCTGGAACAGCGAGGACCACGTCTACAAGAAGGGTTTCGACTGCGCCCTGGGCATCGTCGAATGCTTCAATCGCAATTATATCGACAGCGGCGCGACCAAGATCGTCAACTGGTATGACATCGCCGCGCTCTATCCGCTGGAGCCTTACGCCGAAGACCCCGCAGCCCTGCTGGCGCACGAGCCATGGAGCGGGCACTACCGGGTGCGCGAGGCGCTCTGGGGCTATGCGCATTACGGGCAGTTCACCGAGATCGGCTGGACTTACGTGCCGGGCGGCAGCGGGGTGCTGGCGAAAGGCGGCTCTTTCGTCACGCTGAAATCGCCGGACGGCAACTTCAGCACGATCATCGAGACGAAGGGCGCTCAAGGGCAGCAGCGCATCCGGCTGGACATCGGCCCGGGGCTTGTGCGCCGGCCGCTCTGCCTCTGGCGCAGCACCGCACGCGATCAGTTCGCCCGGCAGGCGGATCTCCACCCGCAAGGCGGCAGCGTCTCGGTCATGCTGGAGCCGGACGCGATCTACTCGCTGTCGACCACCACCGGCCAGCAGAAGGGCGCCTTCTCCGATATCCCGGCGCCGAAAGCCTTTCCCTTTCCCTATCACGACCGCTTCGGCGACTATCCCGCGCCGCAAGCGAGCGGGTACCTGCCGCGATATACGGCCGATATCGCCGGCGTCTTCGAACTCACCGACCGGCCCGACGGCAAGGGCCAGTGTCTGCGGCAGGTCGTGCCGGTGCCCACGATCTCCTGGGCGCCGGATTGGCGGCCCTATACGATCCTGGGCGACGCGGCATGGTCCGATTACGAGATCGCGAGCCGGGTCTGGCTTGGCGCCGGGGATGTCGCAGGCATCATGGGGCGGATCAACCATGTCGGCACCGGCTATGGCTTCATCCCCAAGGGCTATTTCTTTGAAGTCGCCGACGGGGGCCATTGCCGTCTGGTCGCCATTCGCGGGAAGAAGGATCCCAAGGCCCCGGTCGGCGATGCCGAACAGCAGGCGCTTCTCGGCAAGGCGGCGGGCGCCTCGCAGGGGGGCGAGTTGCTGCTCGCCCATGGCGCCGTGCCGACGCTGCGTCCGGGCCGCTGGCATGACCTGGGCCTGCGCTTTCAGGGCGAAGAGATCACGGCCCTGCTGGACGGCAAGCCCGTGCTCACGGCGCGGGACGGGCTTTACGGAAAGGGCATGGCCGGCTTGCTGGTCGGGCAGACAGCCGACCGGGTCAGTCGTCCCTGGTTCGCGAACATCATCGTCAAGCCGCTGCGCGGGCCGGAGCCGGCGCCGTTCGTGCCGGGTGCTCGCCATGTGCCCATCTATCGAAGCTGATCAGGAGCCAGGCCGTTGAACCGCATCCTTTCCCGCCGCACATTGCTCCAGGCGGCGAGCGCCGCGCCGCTGCTGACCATGCCCGCCCTCGCTGCCGCTGGCGGAACGGCCCCGCGGCAGCGGCGTGTGCGCGTGAAGGCGCCTTTTGCCATGCCCGATATCGAGGTGCCCGATTTCTCCGCGAGCCGGATCTTCCCGATCACCGATTTCGGCGCGCGGCAGGACGACCAGCAGCGCACCGGCATGGCCATCGACAAGGCGGTGGCAGCGGCCAGCGCTGCGGGGGCCGGCACGGTACTGGTTCCGCCGGGCCTGTGGCCGACCGGCAGGATCCACCTCCGCAGCAACGTCAATCTTCACCTGGCGAAAGGCGCGACGCTGCTCTTTTCCGACGATCCGCAGGACTATCTGCCAGCGGTGCAGACATCGTGGGAAGGTATCGAATGCTACAACTATTCGCCGTTGATCTATGCTTATGGGTGCCACAACGTCGCGATCAGCGGGCCGGGGAAGCTCCAGGCGAAACTTGAGCTTTGGAGCCGGTGGTACGCCCGCCCCAAGGCGCATATGGACGCATTGATCGCGCTCTATCAAATGGCGCGCAGCGACAGGCCGGTGGCCGAGCGGCAGATGGCGGTGGGTGAGAACAACCTGCGGCCGCATTTCATCCAGTTCAACCGCTGCCGCAACGTGCTGGTGGAGGACATTTCGATAGAGGGCAGCCCGTTCTGGACCCTGCATCCGCTGCTTTGCCGCGACGTGGTCATCCGCCGGGTCAGGATCCACGCGCATGGCCACAACAACGACGGCGTGGATCCGGAGATGAGCCAGAACGTGCTGATCGAGGATTGCCAGTTCGACCAGGGCGACGATGCAGTATCGGTGAAATCGGGACGCGACATGGACGCCTGGCGACTGGGCGTGCCCGCGAAGAACATCGTCATGCGCAATTGCCGCATCGTGAACGGCCATCAACTGATGGCGATCGGCAGCGAGCTATCGGCAGGGATCGAGAACGTCTGGGTCGACAACTGCCACTTCGTGGGAGACGGGCAGAAGAAGGACGGCACGGCAGTGCCGATCGACAACCTGCTGTTCGTCAAGACCAACGAGCGCCGGGGCGGCTTCGTCCGCAACATCCACATGTCGAACGTCACGGCCACGACGCTGGCCGGTAGCGTTCTGGCCGTGGAGACGGACGTGCTCTACCAGTGGAAGACCCTGCTGCCCACGTATGTCCGCAAGCTGACCCCCATCGACGGGCTTCACGTTCGGGACGTGCAAGTCGGCCATGCCCGCTCGGTCTGCGCGATCGCCGGGGCAAGCGAACTCCCCGTGCGCAACGTATCGCTGCAAGGCGTGGAGGTTCGCGCGCTCACCGGCCCCGCGGTCGTCACGAAGAACGTCGAAGGCTTCACCAACCGCGCCTGATCGGCCGGTGGCGAGTGGCGAGTGGCTAGGAACGCGGAACGCGGTATCAGAGGTCTTCCGCAAGGCGCAGGCGGTAGCCGATGCCCGCGTCGTTGCCGATGATCCGCGGGCGCTGGGGGTCGGTTTCCAGCTTCTGGCGCAAGGCCCGGACCAGGACGCGCAAGTATTCGACATGGCGTTCTGCGGCGTCGGGCCAGACTCGTGCCATGATCCGGTCGTGAGTGATGACCCGGCCGGGGAATTCCGCGAGCTGGGACAGCACGGCATATTCCTTGGGGGTCAGGCGGACTTCGCGGCCGCCCTTCACGATCCGGCGCGAGGCCAGGTCGATCGAGAGATCGCCTATCACGAGAACGCGGCCGTTCCCGCTGCCGCGTGTCATTCTGCCTCGCAGCGCCGCGCGGGCGCGGGCGAGCAGTTCGGCGATGTCGAAGGGTTTGGTGAGATAGTCGTCAGCACCAAGGTCGAGCGCGGCGACCTTTTCCTCTACCGCGTCGCGGGCCGAAATGACGATGAGCGCCTTGTCGCCATGTCGCTTGATCAGCGGCACCAGTTCCAGGCCATCGCGATCGGGCAGGCCGAGATCGAGCAGGACGAGGTCCGGCTCCTCCTGCGCCAGCAGTTCCAGCGCCTCGCGCGCGTTTTCCGCCGCCACAACGGCATAGTCCGCGTCCGCCATGGCCCTCTGCACGAGGGAGCGAATGTGCGGTTCGTCGTCGACGATGAGGACTTTCGGGGCCGTCATGGAAGGTCCTTGCTATCGAGAGGCACGCCGATCAGCGCTGCGGGAATACGAATGGTGAAGCCGGGGCCCGGGGCCGCGTCATCGCCCGCCGCTTCCACCGACAGATCCATAGCCCGGGCGAAGGCTTTCACAATGCCCTGAACGCGCGCGGACCCGGTGGCGTGGTGAGGCGCGGCCCCGATTATCGAGAGCGTGATCGCGTCGGGCAGGCGGCGGCAGCGGATCAGGAGTTCCCGTTCCGCGGCGCCGCCGGCGCTGTCCAGCAGGATGACGAGGCAATGGCGCAGAAGCACCGGGTCGACCCGCACGGGGGGCATGCCGGGCGCGATGTCTATGGTCACGCCGGAATCCTGCCGTGACCGGCGGGTTTCGTGCAAGGCATCCGCGACGGCGCCGAACAGGTCCGTCGCTTCGGCTTGTACGGGCAGGGCGCCGGTTTCCAGGCGGGCCAGATCGATGAGCGCAGCTGCCAGGCGGTCGAGCCGGGCGGCCTCGGCTTCGATGAAGCCTGCCAGGTCTGCCGAGGGACGGCGCTTCATGTCCCGGGCCGCGGCGACGATTGCGGAGAGGGGGCTGCGCAGATCCTGGTCCAGCGCGGAAAGCAAGGCCGCGTTCAACCCGTCCGGCGCGGCGATCCGGGGCGCCTGCGAATGCTCCGTTTCCAGCGCCATGCGGTCGAAAGCGATGGAGGCCTGATCGAGCAGGCTCATCAACAGGGGCAGTCGGTCGGACCGGAGCGGGTCGCGGGCGTCGCTCCGGGCGATCCCGAGTACGCCAAGGACACCGCGCGCGGTGCGCAGCGGGTGAAACAGCCAGTCCGATGCGGTCAGCGTGGCGGAGCCGCGTCCGGCGGGCAAACCCCTGTCCAGCGCCCACTGCGCGGCGGCCATCTCGATCTGCCCCAGTCGGTCCTCGGGCGGAAAGGCGGCGCGAAGCTCGGGGCCCTGGGGGGTGGGGAGCAGCAGCACCGTCTTCACGTCGAGCAGCCGGGCGACTTCCGCGCAGATCGCCTGGAGCAGCGCCTCCTGCGTCGCCGCGGCGGTGAGCCGGCGCGAGAAGCCGGCCAGCGCGGCGTTCTGGCGCGCGCTCGATCCGGCAAGCTCCGCCTGCGCGTGGACGCGGGCTGCGAACTGGCTGGTGGCAAAGGCCACGCCCAGGAGGACGAGGATGGAGACGACGTTCTCCGGGTTGCTGACCGTCAGTGTGCCGGTGGGCGGCAGGAAGAAGAAATTGTAGGCGAGGCTGGCCGCGAGCCCGGTGAACAGTCCGGCGCGCAGGCCGAATGTCGCGGCGGCGAACATGACCGGCACCAGGAACAGCAACGCGATATTGCCAAGATCGAGCACTTCGACGAGCACTCGCCCGGCCGCGGTCACTGCGGCGACCATGAGCAGGGACCAGAGATAGTGCGACGGCGGCCCCCAGCGTCGGCGCGGGCCACGTTCTCTCCGGCCTCGCGGAACGGGCTCCGCCGCGAACGGCAGGACATGGATCGCCACGTCGCCGATGCTGCCCAGCAGACGGTCCACCGCCGATCCGCGCCGCCGCACGCGCCAGTGGGAGCGGTGAGACTTTCCGGGCAGGATCTGGCCAGTCAGGATCTGGCCAGTCGCGATCTGGCCGATCACCAACTGGGTCGCCCGTTCCTGCCGGGCGAAGTCGCGCAGCCCTTCGACTACACCGACGGCCGGAATGCTGGCGGTGGACGCGCCGAGCCGGGAGGCCAGCGCCAGTGCTTCGGCCAACCGGCGGCGATCTTCCTCGCGGAACTGGCGGTCGCGCCGGGTCTCGATATGGACCGCGCTCCAGGGCGCCCTCAGCGCATCGGCCAGGCGCTTGCCCGCGCGAACCAGCCCGGCCGCGTGGGCATCCGCGCCGATGGCGACCATGATCCGGTCGCCCGCGGCGAAACTGCCCGCGAGGGCATGGGCGCGCAGGTGCTCCAGCATCTGCGCGTCGACCGCCTGGGCCGCGCGGCGCAGAGCCAGTTCGCGCAAGGCCGTGAGGTTGGATTTCGAGAAGAAGTGGCCGAGAGCCCGCGTCGCCTCATGCGGGATATAGACCTTGCCGTCCCGCAGCCGCTCGATCAGCTCGTCCGGGGGAATGTCCACCACTTCGATCTCGGCCTGTTCGAGGATCGAATCCGGCACCGTCTCGCGCACGCGGACGCGGGTGAAGGAGGCGACGACGTCGTTCAGGCTCTCGACGTGCTGGATGTTCAGCGTGGAATAGACGTCGATCCCGGCGTCGAGCAGCTCCACCACGTCCTGATAGCGCTTGGGATGGCGGCTGCCGGGCGCATTGCTGTGCGCCAGTTCGTCGACCAGCACCAGGCCGGGACAGCGTTCGAGAATGGCGTCGAGGTCCATCTCGTCCAGCGCATGGCCCCGGTGATCGACCTGTCGCCGGGGGATGATCTCGTGGCCGCCCAGAAGTGCCTCGGTGTCCCGCCGGCCATGGGTTTCGGCGACGCCCACGATGACGTCGGCGCCGGCATCCCGACGCTGGCGGCCTTCGGTCAGCATTTCCCAGGTCTTGCCCACCCCCGGCGCGGCGCCGAGGAAGATCTTGAGGCGGCCGCGTCCCTCCCGCGCCGCGGCGCGCAGGAGGGCTTCGGGTGAAGGCCGATCGGCTTCGGTCACGGCACGGGCTTGCGGCCGATGGCATCGAGCCGCCGATTGAGCATCAGGACGTTCACGCGCGGTTCGCCCAGAAAGCCCAGGATCGGCCGCTCGACGGACTTTTCGACCAGGGTCTCGACCGCCGCGCGATCGAGGTTGCGGACGCGGGCGACGCGGTCCACCTGGTAAAAGGCCGCCTCGGGGCTGATGTCGGGATCGAGCCCCGAGGCGGAGGTGGTCACCAGGTCGGATGGAACGGGTCGACCGGGTGCCGCAGTCTGCAGCGCGTGAATGTCGTCCCCCACGCGCTCGGCCAGCACGCGCGAGGCGGGGCCGAGGTTCGATCCGGAGGAGGCAAGGCCGTCGTAGCCCTTGCCCGCTGCCGAGGGGCGGGTGTGGAAGTAGCGTTCCGTAATGAAGGCCTGCCCCACCACGGAGGAGCCGACGATCCTGCCGCGTTCCGCGATCAGGCTGCCGCCCGCCTGGGCGGGGAACAGGAACTGCCCCAGTCCGGTGATGGCCAGCGGATAGGCGAGGCCCAGCAGCAGCGCGAAAAGCACTGCCATCACGAGGGCCGGACGCAGCGACGAAAGGATATCCCGGTTCATTCCATGTCTCCTCAGGCGAGGCCCAGGCCGTTCACGGCCATGTCGATGAGCTTGATGCCGATGAAGGGGGCGATCAGTCCGCCCAGCCCGTAGAGCGCCAGGTTGCGCGCCAGCAGCGGGCCGGCGCCCATCGGCCGATACGTCACGCCCCGCAGCGCCAGCGGCACCAGGCAGGGGATGATCAGGGCGTTGAAGACGATCGCCGAAAGGATCGCGCTTTCCGGGGTGCCGAGGCGCATGACGTTGAGCACGCCGAGCCCCGGATAGAGCGCCACGAACATGGCGGGAATGATCGCGAAATACTTGGCGACGTCGTTGGCGACCGAGAACGTCGTCAGGGCGCCGCGCGTCATCAGCAGCTGTTTGCCGAGGCCCACGACTTCGATCAGCTTGGTGGGGTCGCTGTCGAGATCGACCATGTTGCCCGCTTCGCGCGCGGCCTGGGTACCGGTGTTCATGGCGACGCCCACGTCCGCCTGCGCCAGTGCCGGTGCGTCGTTGGTGCCGTCTCCGCACATGGCGACCAGGCGTCCGCCTTGCTGTTCCTTGCGGATCAGCGCCAGTTTGTCCCCCGGCGTGGCCTCGGCCAGGAAGTCGTCCACCCCGGCCTCGGCAGCGATCGCGGCGGCGGTCAGGGGATTGTCGCCGGTGATCATGACGGTGCGGATGCCCATGGCGCGCAGTTCGCCGAAGCGTTCGCGGATGCCGGCCTTGACGATGTCCTTGAGGAAGATCGCGCCCAGCAGGCGGCCGTTCGCAGCGACGGCCAGCGGGGTGCCGCCCGCCCGGCCGATCTCGTCCGTCACGCGGCGTAATTCGGTGGCGGCGGCGGTGGCGGCGGCCTCGGGATGGGCGCGCAGGATCGCCTGGACCGCGCCCTTGCGAACCATGCGTTCATCGGTGTCGATGCCGGAAATGCGGGTCTGCGCCGTGAAGGGTATGACGGTCGCACCTTCGGGCAGCGCGTCCGGGCCAGGTCCGCATGTCTCGCGGGCGAGCAGGACGATCGACCGCCCTTCCGGCGTCTCGTCGGCCAGGCTGGCGAGCAGCGCGGCTTCGGCCAGTTCGGCCATGGTGGCGCCGCCGACCGGGCGGAACTCGCTGGCCTGGCGGTCTCCCACGGTGATCGTGCCCGTCTTGTCGAGCAGCAGCACGTCGATGTCTCCCGCCGCCTCGACCGCGCGGCCGGACTTGGCGAGCACGTTGAAGCGCACCAGACGGTCCATCCCCGCAATGCCGATGGCGGAAAGCAGCGCGGCGATGGTGGTGGGGATCAGGGTGATGAGCAGGGCGGCCAGGATCGCCACCGGCACCGTGCCGCCGGCATAGCTGGCAAAGCCCGGAATCGTGCCCACGGCGATCAGGAAGATGATGGTCAGGCCCACCAGCAGCAGGGTCAGCGCGATCTCGTTGGGGGTCTTCTGGCGTTCCGCGCCTTCGACCAGCGCGATCATGCGGTCGAGGAACCCCTGGCCGGGATGGACGGTGACACGCACGCGGATCTCGTCCGAGATCACGCGGGTGCCGGCGGTCACGGCCGAGCGGTCGCCGCCTGCCTCGCGGATGACGGGGGCGCTCTCGCCGGTGATGGCGGCCTCGTTGACCGAGGCGACGCCCGCGATCACTTCGCCGTCGGAGGGGATGAGGTCGCCGGTCCGGACCAGTACCACGTCGCCGCGCCGCAGGGCGCTGGCGGGCACTTCCTCGTAGCGGTCGTCCGCGCCGAGGCCGTCTCCCTTCAGCCGCCTGGCGGTCAGTTCGGCCTTGGCGGCGCGCAGGGACGCGGCCTGCGCCTTGCCGCGCCCTTCGGCCAGCGCCTCGGCAAACGTGCCGAACAGCACGGTCAGCCAGAGCCAGAGCACGAGCTGGATCTTGAAGCCGGCGGCCAGTCCGTCATGCCCGGCGATCAGCAGGATCGTGAGCAGGACGGCGACGACGGCAGTGGTGAACATCACCGGATTGCGGATCAGTTCGCGCGGGTCGAGCTTGCGGAACGCATCGCCGATCGCGGGGAGGATCAGGTCTGCGGTGAAAAGCGAAGTCTTGGCGGATCGAGCCATGGGTTGATCCTCAGAAAAGCTGGCCGCGGATCATCGCGAGATGATCGGCAACGGGGCCAAGGGCGAGGCCGGGCAGGAAGGTCAGGCCGCCGACGATCAGCACGATGCCGATCAGCAGGCCGGTCCAGAGCGGGCCGGTGGTGGGGAAGCTGCCCGCGGTGGGCGGGGTATGCCTGCGGGCGGCGAGGCTGCCTGCCACGGCCAGCATCGGGATGATGATGAAGAAGCGGCCGATCCACATGGCGATGCCCAGCATGCCGTCATAGAAGGGCGTATTGGCCGTCAGCCCGGCAAAGGCGGAGCCGTTGTTGCCGACCGCGGAGGTGAAGGCATAGAGGATCTCGGAAAATCCGTGCGGTCCCTTGTTGAGCGGTCCGGCCAGCCCGGCGGGCAGGACCGAGGCGAGGGCGGTGAAGCCCAGGATGACGAGCGGCAGGACGGCGATGGCCAGCACCGCCAGCTTGACCTCGCGGCTTTCGATCTTCTTGCCGACATATTCCGGCGTGCGCCCGACCATCAGCCCCGCCACGAAAACGGCCAGGATCGCGAACAGCAGGAACCCGTAGATACCCGCGCCCACGCCGCCGACCACGACTTCGCCGAGCTGGATGTTGAACAGCGGAACCAGCCCGCCGAGCGCGGTAAAACTGTCGTGCATGGCATTGACCGCGCCGCAGCTCGCCGCCGTCGTGACAACCGAGAACAGCGCGGAAGCGGCGATGCCGAAGCGGACTTCCTTGCCCTCCATGTTGCCGCCGCCGAGGCCGAGATGATGAAGCACCGGGTTGCCGGCGGCTTCCTGCCAGTACGTCACGGCCGTGCCCGCCAGGAACAGCGCCATCATCGCGGCCAGGATCGCCCAGCCCTGGCGCGCATCGCCCACGGCCTTGCCGAAAGCGTGAGTCAGCCCGGCCCCGATCGCAAAGATCGAAAGCATCTGCACCAGGTTCGTCAGTGCCGAGGGGTTCTCGAAGGGATGGGCCGAGTTGGCGTTGAAAAAGCCGCCGCCGTTGGTGCCCAGCATCTTGATCGCCTCCTGCGATGCCACGGGGCCGAGCGCCAGCGTCTGCTTCACGCCTTCCAGGGTCGTGATATCGACCGATCCCGCCAGGGTCTGCGGCACGCCGCTGGCGATGTAGAACAGCGCCAGCACGGTGCAGAGCGGCAGCAGCAGGTAAAGCGTCACCCGCGTCATGTCGGCCCAGAAATTGCCGATGCCCGCTGCGCTCCTTCGGGCAAAGCCGCGGAACAGTGCGAAGGCGAGCGCTATGCCGGTGGCGGCGGATAGGAAGTTGTGCAGGGTCAGGCCCAGCATCTGGCTGAGGTTCGACATCGTCGATTCGCCTGCGTAGCTCTGCCAGTTGGTGTTGGTGGTGAAGCTGACCGCCGTGTTGAACGCGAGGTGCTCGCCCACGGCGGGAAGGCCGCGCGGGTTGAGCGGCAGCAGCGCCTGCATCCGCAGCACGAGATAAGTCAGCAGGAGCAGCACAGCGTTGAAGATCAGCATGTGCACGGCGTAGCGCCGCCAGGACTGGTCCTCCTGCGGATCGATGCAGGAAAGGCGATAGAAACCGCTCTCGACCGGGCCGAGCACGGCGTGGAGCGGGGTGCGGCGGCCTTCGTAGAGCGCGAAGAGCCAGAGGCCCATCGGCCGGACAAGCGCCAGCAGCAGGCAGACGAAAGCTGCGATCAGCAGCCATCCCTGATAGGTCATGGGATCGCCTCCTAGAAGCGTTCGGGCCGCGCGAGCACGGCAACGAGGTAGACGAGAAGACCGAGCGCGGTTCCCGCGCCCAGCCAGAGATCGATGGTCATGGCTGCCTGCTCCTCACGCCCTGTCGCACAGCGCCGCGTAGCCGAGGCTCGCCGCCAGCAAGGTCAGGAAGAGGCCGATCCAGAGGATGTCCTGCATGGTGATGCTCCTGCACGCCCATCGCCGCGCGGTGCGGCGGAAGCGATTGCAGCAGCCCCGCTAGCCCCATCCGCCGTAAACATTCGAGACGAGGCTGGGGCCGGTCGCATAGGATTTGCATATGATGGCCCGCACGGGGCCGCTGGCTGGGCCGCCTGCTTCATGAGCCGCAAGTCCCGCCAGAAGGCGCGAACACTTGGCGCCCTCGCGAGTTGTTCCAGGCAAAGGAGACAGCGATGACGAAGATACGGCAGCCGGGCGACAGGGCCCGCTGGAACAGCCATGGCGGCGCGGCCCGGCATGACTGACCGGACCTGCGATGTCGCCATCATCGGCGCGGGCACGGCGGGCCTTGCTGCCGAGCGTGCGGCCCGGACCAATGGCGCCTCCACGCTGCTGATCGATCCGGCCTTTGCCGGCACCACCTGCACCACGGTGGGATGCATGCCTTCGAAACTTCTGATCGCCGCGGGCCAGGCGGCCCATGCGGCCCGGCACGCGCAAGTCTTCGGCGTCCGCGCGGAGCCTGTCGTGGATGGCGCCGCGGTCATGGCGCGGCTGCGGGCGCTGCGGGACGGGTTCGTGGCCGGCGTGAAGGCCGAGTTCGAGAAGCTGCCCAAGGGCACGATGCTGAAGGGACGCGCCCGGTTCGAAGGTGCGGGCAAGCTGGTCATCGACGACGGCACCGGCGTCACGGCGAAAGCCGTCGTGATCGCCGCCGGCGCCATACCCTCGGTTCCCGATTTTCTCAGCGAAGTCGGTCATGCCGTGCTGACGAACGAGACATTGTTCGAGCTTGAGGCGCTGCCCGGCTCCGTCGGTGTGATCGGCGCGGGCCCCCTGGGCCTCGAACTGGCGCAGGCGCTGGCGCGGCTGGGAGTGGACGTTGCCGTGTTCGACGAAGGCGAAAGCCTGGCCGGACTGGAAGACGAGGCAATCGCGCAAAGCCTGCGCCAATGCCTGGAAGCCGAATTCGCGGTCCATCTCGGCGTGAAGCTCTCGGCGAAAGCCTCGGGCAAGCAGGTCCGCCTGTCCTGGACGGGGAAGTTCAGGGGGGATGCGACTTTCGACCATATCCTGGCCGCAGCCGGCCGCCCTCCGCAGCTTGCCGATCTGGGGCTGGAAACCACCGGCCTCGCTCTCGACAAGCACGGCGCGCCGAAGACCGACCCGCGGACGATGCAGTGCGGCGATCAGGCCATCTTCATCGCCGGTGACGCTGAGCATGGCCGCCCGGTACTGCACGAGGCGCAGGCCGAAGGCGCCATCGCCGGTCGCAACGCCGCCCGCTTTCCCGAAGTGAAGCCGGGGCGCCGCATGCCGCCGCTCTCGATCATGTTCACTTCGCCCGCCATGGCCCGGGTCGGCGAAGTGCCGGAAGGCGCGGCAACGGTGCGCGGCGCCGCCTCCTACGAAGACCAGGGACGCGCCAAGGTCTTCGCCACGAACGCGGGCTGCGTGAAGATCGATGCCGATGCGAAAGACGGCCGGTTGCTGGCGGTCCAGATGGTCGGGCCGGCCGTGGAGCACAGTGCCCATTTGTTCGCGCTGGCCATCGACCAGGGCCTTACCGCCGACCAGATGCTCACCATGCCGTTCTATCATCCGACTTACGAGGAAGGCCTGAAACCGGCGCTTCGGGCGATCTGCGATGCGATCAGCGCACCCACCGCCTCCGACCGGGACGATGGCTTCATGCCCGGCGGATGACGGCCCGGGCCAGACCCTGACTCTAGGCCGCCTAGCCTTCTAGCCCCCTAGTCCCCTAGGCCCCTAGCCCCTCCTCTGCCAACGCCTGCAGGATCGCGGCGCGCTGTGAGAGACGCTCGTAGTAGGACGAGAGGTGGGGCGGCAGGTCGAGGCCGACTTTCTCCCTGGCCCAGAACAGCATGACGAAGAGGTAGCAGTCGGCGACGCCGAACTGATCGCCCAGCGCGAATTCCTGGCTGGCCAGCGCATCCTCGAACAGGCCGAAACGCTTGCCAAGCTGGGTCTTCGCGGCGGACTTCGCCTCGTCCGAGGAGCCCGGCTTGAAGAAAGGCGCGAAGCTCTTGTGCAATTCGGTCGAGATATAGGCGAGGGCCTCAAGCGCCCGGAACCGGCCGAGTGGGCCCTGCGGCATGAGGTTTCCGGCCCGGTCGGCGATATAGCCCAGGATCGCCACGTTTTCCGTCAGGACACCCCCTGCGTCGAGGCCGAGGGCCGGGACATAGCCCTTGGGATTGACGGCAGTATAGTCCTCGCCTTCGGCGGTAGTGCGGGCCTTGAGATCGACTTTGTCGGTGGTGAAGGGCAGCTTGCTTTCGATCAGCGCGATATGGTCGGCAAGGCTGCAGGCGCCGGGTGCGTAATAGAGCTTCATGACGGTTCCTCTTCCTGGATCAGGCTTCAAGCGTCCTGGCCTTGCGATCGGCCCATTCCCTGCCGGCGTCCCCGCCCCACAGCAGCCAGGCAATGAACCCGGCCGAAGGGTCGCTGTTGGAATTCCATTTGTGAGTCGCGGTGTCCTTGTCCACGGCGTGACGGGCGAAGTAGCTGTGCATGGACTTCACGTCGCCTGCGCGAAGATCGTGGCGGCCGGCCAGCTGGTGCGCGCGCTCGACGCCCACTTTGGTCCCGCCGCGGCCGAACTTTTCGCGCAGGCGGAGCCCGCGCCTCGCGGCTGCGGCCATCTTCATCGTGGGCCTGAAATGCGGCTCGGTCATCCATCGCTCTCCCGATCTGACGACAGGTCAACGTCGCCAGGCATCGGGCGGTTTCGCGGCAGACGCGCGCCTTGTCGGTTTTCCCGGCCGGAATACCGGCGCGGGGCGACTACTTCGCGGCGTGAAGCGGCCGGTTGAGGATGGCCGGCGCGATCTGGCGGCTGGCCACTTCGCGCAGCACGAAGCTCGATCGGATGCGGCGGACATGCGGCAGCACCGACAGTTCCTTGCGGTAGATCATGTCGTAGTCTTCCAGCGACTGGACATTGAGGATCATCAGGAAATCGGTATCGCCGGTGACGAAGGCGCAGAACTGCATCGAGGGGCTGTCGAGCACGGCCTTCTCGAAGTCCTGCAGCACGGATTCGGCCTGCGAGACAAGCTCGATCGAGACCATCACCAATGTCCCGTAACCCAGCGCGCGGACGTTGAGGTTGGCCGAGTAATGGGTGATGTAGCCCGCTTCCTCCAGGATCTTGCGGCGGCGGGCCACGGCGGTGCTGGACAAGTGCACTTTTTCGCCCAGCCACACGTCCGATGCACGGCCGTCCGAAACGAGCGCGCGCATCAGGCGAAGGTCGGTGTCGTCCAGTTCGTGCTGCATTGGCTTGCCGCGTGCTGCCTCAAGCCAATGCAGCTTGCTGGATTGCATATCCATCCTGATGAGCGCCCCTCTTTTTTGTTTCGAAACCATAGTGCCGGGTTTCCCTTCGATTTCAAACAAAAGGTGCGGGTCTGAGGTGTTATTCGGACAGAATGTTGTCGAACCAGCCGGTTTCGCCCCCGATCGGCATGCCGGCGGGGATCGGCGGACGCGGGCGGCTGAGCTTGCCGATCTCGGTTTCCAGCCGCTCGGGATCGCCGAGCAGGGCTGCCATGGAGACTTGCCACAGGCCGTCCTCGGAGCCGCTCCTGGCCCGGGCAAAGCCCTTGGCGGTATCCTTGAGATAACCGTCCAGCAGCGCGGCCACGTCTGCGGGCGTCTCCGGATCGCGCCGGGCCGAGGCGATCGCCAGCAGGGCGGTCTGGGCGATCCGGCGCGAAACCGCATCGCCATGGGCGGCGATGACGGGCGACAGCTTGTCGAGCAGCGTGGCGACGCCGGGCTGGGCGGTATCGTAGCCGTGCTGGATGTGCAGGCGCGTCAGGCGCGCGGGGGCAAGCAGGCTGTCGAGCGTCATCTGCGCGCCCACTTGCGCGGCGACGAGCGGATCGAACACTGCCGATCCGGCCCCGCGCAGCACTTCGGGCGCTGCCTCGGCATCGGTGCGGGCGCTCGTGCCGCTGGACAGCAGCATGGAGAGCGCCGCCGGAACCGTCAGTTCGCGGGGGGAGAGCGTGGCGATGAGCGCATCCATCGCCGCCATCTGGTCGGCGGCCGGGACCGGGCGGGGCGTCTCGCGTCCATCGCCGACGACCGCGTATTCGTAGTTCACCCCGCCTACCAGCTTGCCGGTGGCGTCGATGGAATAGCGATGGAACAGCCAGATCGGCACGAACTTGCGGCGCAAGTTGGAGAGCGGCTCACCCGCCAGCAACACGTTCGGACCGAAGCCCGATAGCGCGAGCCGGCGTACCGCCATCGTATGCGCGAGATCGGCGGGGGTGTCCTGCCCTTCGGTCCACATGTTGACGCCGGGCACCGCGAGATCGGGGGCGCGGCCGTCGATGTCGGTGCCGTAGATCAGGCCGGCCTTGCGAATGGCGTCGGCCTTGGCCGCTGCTTCGGCATCGCCGTCGACGCCGGGTGCCGGCTGGCCGTATAGCCAGTCTACCGTGAACTTGTCCCACTTGCCGATGCCTGTGGCATAGGCATCGCCGAGGTCCAGCCGGCCGTCGGCGATCCCCACTTTAGGCCCCGGATAGTCCATCACCGAGGCGCGGTCCTGCAGGCTGGCCTTGAAGTTGTGCACGAAGCCGATGGCATGGCCCACTTCGTGCGCGCCCAGCTGGCTGATCCGAGCGAGGGCCACGCGAACCGGGTCGTTGGCGCCGCCGGTGTTGTTCTGCGCCGTGCCGACCAGGCCTTCGAACACGGTGATGTCCTGCCGCACGCGCAGCGCGCCCAGCACGACCACGCCCTTCACGATCTCGCCGGTGCGCGGATCGATCACGCCCCCGCCGTAGGACCAGCTGCGGTTCTGCCGGTCGGTCCAGTTGACCACGTTGTAGCGCACATCCTGCGGGTCCACGCCGGCGGGCAGGATGGCCACCTGGAAGGCGTCGATGAAGCCGGCTGCGTCGAAGGCATCGGCCCACCAGCGCACGCCGCTCGCCAGGGCGGAGCGGATCGGCTCGGGCGCGGCGCTGTCTATGTAGAAGACGATAGGCTTCTTCACCGGCGATCGGGCCGCGGTGGGGTCGGTCTTCTCCAGCCGGAAGCGGTTGGCATATTCCACCAGCATCGGGCTGCCCAGCGGCGTGCCGAAATCGTAGACCTGGGTGGCGTGGCTGCCGGAGCGAATGTCGAACTTGCGCGGCACGAAGCCGGGCTCGGGCAGGGCCACCAGCGAGGAATGGACGGTGACGCTCACGGCGCGGCCATCCGGGGCAAGCACGTCGAGTTCCTTGCCCGCGCTATCGGCGGTGAAGGTCTGGACGGTTTCGAACTCGACGTTCCGGGGAAAGACCTTGACCGACGCCGGGTCGAGGGCGCTCAGCTTCTCCGAGAGCTTGTAGCCCTTGGCGCTTTCGCCGATGGCGCCGGCAAGGTCCATGGCGTCGCTGGTGAGGAGCGGCGTCGCATCCACCGTCACGCCGCCGCCCGCTTCACTCACCACTTCGAGCATGGCTACCGTGCTGAAGGGGAAGCTCGCGCGGGCACCCTTGGCCACTTCGGCATCGCCGCTCGCCCGGTAGCGGGGGTTTTCGAACAGTACCGCGACTTTGCCGCCCATGCGGCGGAAGACCAGGATCTTGGTATCGCCCTGCATGCCGCGGTCGATGCGGATCGCTGCCGAGCCGAGGCCGGTCTTGATCGCCTGCGTGAACAGGTAGCGGCCCGACAGACCCTCCGCGTCGGCCGCGGGCAGGGTCAGCAGCAACCGCCCCTTGGCGGCGTCGACCAGAACCGGAAGCAGGGCCCCGTCCGGCGACGAGACCACCGCGGCCGGTGCCGCCGCCACGGCCATGGGCGCGAGGCAGGCTAGGGCGCAACCGGCGGCGAGAATGGATTTCATGCGGGCGACGATGGACATCTTGGAAGGTTCCCCTGGGAGCGGACGTTCGATGGACAACGAGACGGCGGCCCCTGTTCGCCGCGCTTGTCTCGCTCTTGCAGCAAGCCTAGCCGAAACCGGACGCAGCTTCCCCGAACTTATCGGGCCGGCCGCACCGCGCCGTGATGGAATCCTGCGCAAACGATCGCAAGGACGTGAAATTCCGGCGCGGGTGCGCTGCCTCTCGTGAAAGTCCCAGCCCTTAGGTGCGATGCTGCACTGCATTTCGCGAATCAGGTCATGGTTGATTTCAGGAACGTGCGTCTTCGCGAGAGCGGATGCATCTTTCTTGCGCGATATTGCTAATCGGTGATGAAATCCGTCACGAGGGGGTGAAAATCTCCTGAACTTTCGTGGGATCGTTCGCACCCTTGCGGATAGTATCGCAGTAGTCAGGCAGCAGTCCGGGTCGGGAGCAACCGACATCGAAGCGGACATTGCCGGATGATGGAGTGCCCGCGGATTTGGCGGGTGCGGGGAACAGGGGTTCCGACACAGTTAGGCGTCGACAAGGCACCGTGAGGGCGGTGCGTGTTCGCGCGCCTGTCCGGGGCTGCCAGTTCTCCATCCATCGGGATGAGGGCGCCTGTGGCGAGAAACAGTCACAGGGAGTTTTCGCGATGCGCAATGCAGTCCAGACCTCGCGGCGCCGAGGCAATATGGATACCTTTTCAGCGCGCTCGATCCGTGCCCTGCTGCTGGCAGGCGTGGCGGCGCCCTTGCTGGTGGCGACGCCGGCGCTGGCCCAGAGCGCTGCGGTCGATGAGGAACCGGTCAACGATATCGTCGTCACCGGCTCGCGCATCGTCGGCGACGGCTACAGCGCGCCGACCCCCGTGGCGGTACTGGGAGAGGCGGATATCGCCGCCCAGGCGCCTGCGAACATCTCCGATTTCGTGAACCAGCTTCCCGCCATCGCTGGCAGCGGCACGTCCGGCAACAGCTCGGGCGGCCTGTCGAACGCGGGTGCGGGCATCAACTCGATCGGCCTGCGCGGCCTGGGCGTGGGCCGTACGCTGGTGCTGGTCGACGGGCAGCGCTCAGTGGCCTCGACCGTGGGCGGCACGGTGGACATCAACACGATCCCGCAGGACCTGGTGAAGCGCGTCGAAGTCATCACCGGCGGCGCCTCTGCCGCCTACGGTTCGGACGCGGTGGGCGGCGTGGTCAACTTCATCCTCGATACGGGATACGAAGGCGTCAAGCTGGGGGTCGATACCGGCCTCTCCACCTATGGCGACGCGTACAATTACCGTTTCACCGGCACCGCGGGCTTCTCGCTGCTGGATGACCGCCTGCACCTGCTGACCAACGTGTCCTACTTCAAGCAGACCCGCGAGGAGGGGATCAACCGCGACTGGAACGACAGCGGCTACTTCCAGATCAACAACCCCGCCTATGACGGCACCAACGGCGCGCCGCAGCGCCTGGTCGGCAGCGGCATCGGCCCGGCCGGCTACACGGCCGGCGGTCTGATCTCCAGCGGACCGCTGCGCGGCACGTATTTCCTGGGCGAGGGGCAGACCGCCCAGCTCACGTATGGAACCGTCTCCAGCCCCTGGATGATCGGCGGCGACTGGCAGACCACGCTGGACGGCCACCTCGGCACCAATACCCTGGTCCCCCTCGACGAGCGACTGAGCCTGTTCCAGCGCGCCGGCTTCGAGATCACGCCGGACATCGAGATCTTCGGGCAGTTCTCCTACAACCGCTCGGTCAGCGCCAGCTCGTACCAGCAGACGCCCAGCACCGGCGTTTCCATCGCGGCCGACAATGCCTACCTGCTCAGCCAGTATCCCGCCGTTGCCGCGGCGATGGCGGCGCAAGGGCTGTCCTCGATCACGGTGGGCACGTCGAATGCCGGCTTCCCGATCCCGGGCAGCAATATCAAGCGCGAGGTCTATCGCGGCGTCGTGGGCGCCAAGGGCCAGTTCGACATGTTCGAAAAGGCCATGAACTGGGATGTCTACTACCAGAAGGGCGTGACCAAGGCGCGCGAGGAGCTGACCAATACCTGGCTCAATTCCCGCATGGCCCTGGCGCAGGACGCCGTGTTCGACGGTACGGGCAATATCGTCTGCCGCTCCACCCTGACCAATCCGGGTAACGGCTGCGTGCCCATCGACAGGCTGGGCACCGACGGTCCCTCGCAGGAAGCGCTCAACTACATCTACAACGACGGCAACCAGCCGCTGCGCCACCAGACGATCAAGCAGGACGTTGCCGCCGCCACGATCTCGGGGAAGGCCTTTGCGCTGCCGGCCGGAGACCTGGCCTTCGCCACCGGCGTCGAATGGCGGCGCGAGCAGATCGACGGTTCGGTGGATCCGCAGTACAATTCCGGCTGGCTCTACGGCAACTTCCGCGTGAACCAGGGCAAGTACGACGTCTACGAGGGCTTCCTCGAACTCGACGTACCCATCTTCGACGGCATGAACGTCAATGCCGCCGCGCGCGGCACGCATTACTCGACGTCGGGCTGGGTCGGCACATGGAAGGTCGGCGCCAACTGGCAGGCCATCGACTCCCTGCGCCTGCGCGGCAACATCAGCCACGACATCCGCGCACCCAACCTGGAGGAACTGTTCGCCGCCGGTACCGCGCGCACCAATTCGGTCATCATCCCGACCGGCGCCGATGCCCCGCAGACCGGATCGCTGCAATTCGTGCAGAACGCCTTCGGCAATCGCAACCTGAAGCCCGAAGTCGCGGACAGCTGGACTCTTGGCGCCGTGTTCGAACCGACGTTCCTGCCGGGCTTCTCGCTCTCGTTCGATTACTATTCCATCCGGATCAAGGACGCGATCGGTTCGATCACCGCCCAGCAGACCGTGGACTTGTGCTATGAGCAGGGGATCAGCTCCTATTGCCCGAACATCCATTTCGTGAACGGGCAGCTCAGCACGATCGACCTCACGCCGATCAACTTCGCGCGCCAGAAGACCAGCGGCTTCGACATCGAGGCCAGCTACGCGGTCCCGGTCGGCCCCGGCACCCTGCGCCTGCACGGGCAGACCACCCATTACATCAAGAACGTCGTCGACGACGGCATCAGCTTCCCGATCGACTATGCCGGCGTCCTGACCAGCGGCACGTATGCCTCGCCCAACTGGGTCTACCGACTGAGCGCCTTCTACGACATCGACCCGGTCAGCTTCAACCTGGTGGCGCGCGGCTTCACCGATGGGGTCTACGGCAACGACTGGATCGAATGCGACGGCGATTGCCCGGTCAGCACCGCGCAATACCGCACGATCAATGACAACTCGATCAAGGGCGCGACCTATTTCGACGCTTCGGTGGACTTCAAGTTCCCGGCGATGGGCGGGGTCGGGCACCTGACCTTCATCGTCAACAACCTGCTGAACAAGGACCCCGTGCTCGTGGGCAACGGGCCTGACGGCAACAACGTGCCGGCTTACGCCCAGACCAACCGGAGCCGCTACGATGTGATCGGCCGCACTTTCCGCATGTCCGCCAAGGTCGAGTTCTGAGTTTCCAATTGCCGCGTTTTTCCATCGGGCGGCAGTGCCCGGTGGAAAACGCTCCATGAGAGGATGATCGTATCATGAAGACGTTCAAGCGCCCGGCGTTCGCGGCCGCCCTTGCAGCCGCTCTCCTATCCACCGGGCTGGGCAGCGTGCCGGCCCATGCCGCCGCGCCTCAGGCGCTGAAGGACGAAGTCTCCGCCGAAGTGGAGGCCCAGCGCAAGCAGATCCAGGTCATGGTGGACCAGATCTTCAGCTACGCCGAACCCGGTTTCCAGGAAGTCCGGACGTCCGAATACCTCACCGGCATCCTGGAAAAGAACGGCTTCAAGGTGGAGCGCGGCGTTGCCGGCATTCCCACTGCCTTCACCGCCACATGGGGCAAGGGCGGCCCGAAGATCGCGCTGGGCAGCGACATCGACGACGTGCTCGGCGTCTCGCAGACCCCCGGCCTGCCTTACCTCAAGCCGCTGGTAGAAGGAGCGCCCGGGCACGGTGAGGGGCACAATGCCGGCATGCCGCTGATGGTGGCCGCGGCCATCGCGGTGAAGAAGGTCATGACCAGGCACGGGCTCGAAGGCCGCCTGATGCTCTGGCCGGGCGTTGCCGAGGAACTGCTGGCAACCAAGGCCTATTACGTGCGCGCCGGCCTGTTCAAGGATGTCGATGCCTCGATCTTCACGCATGTCAGCTCGGACTTCTCGACCGGCTACGGCGAGATGGGGGGCAACGGCATGGTCTCGGTGGAATATACCTTCCACGGCAAGACCGCGCACTCTGCGGGCATGCCGTGGGAAGGCCGCAGCGCGCTCGATGCGGTGGAGATCATGGATGTCGCCTGGAACTTCCGGCGCGAGCACCTGCCGCTGACCCAGCGCTCGCACATGATCATCACCAACGGCGGCGGACAGCCCAACGTGGTGCCGGACAAGGCCAGCATCTGGTACTTCTTCCGCGAACGCACCTTCGACGATATCCGCAAGCTCTACGAAACCGGCAACGACATCGCCAAGGCCGCTGCTCTGGCCACCGGCACGACGATGAGCCAGCAGACGCTCGGCTATGCGGCGCCCAACTTCGGCAACAAGCCGCTGGCAGAGGCGGCCTATGCCAATATCAAGGCGGTGGGCATGCCGAAATGGAGCGCCGACGACCAGGCTTTCGCCAAGGCCGCGCAGACCTTCAACGAGCGCAAGATGGAGCCGCTGAAGGACGAGGTCACCGAACTCTCCACGCCTGAAAACCGCAAGCCTTCCACGGGCGGCGGTTCCGACGACATCGGCGACATCATGTGGGCCGTGCCGACGATCACCATCCGCTTCCCGTCGAACATCCCGAACATGATCGGCCACAACTCCACTTCGGCCTTTGCGATGGCGACCCCGATCGCCCACAAGGGCGTGGAAGCGGGGGCCAAGGCCGTGGCGATGACCGTGCTCGACATCCTGACCACACCGCAGCTGGTCACTGACGCCAAGGCCTATTTCACCGACGTCCAGCTCAAGACGGACAATTACGCGGCTGTCCTTACGGACAAGGACGTGCCCGCGATCTGGCTGAACGAGCGCAACATGCAGCTCTACCGCCCGCTGATGGAGAAGTATTACTACAATCCCGCCAAGTACCCCTCGTACCTCGACCAGCTCGGGGTGAAGTATCCCACGCTGACGAAGCCGGCGGAGTGAACCGAATGCGCAAGAAAGCCCTTGTCGTCGCCGCCCTTGCGGCAGCCTCGCTCCTGCCCGGCGCCGCCCAGGCGGCTGCGGATCCGGCGCTGAAGCAGGAAGTCAGCGCCGCCGTGGAGGCGCAGCGCAAGCAGATCCAGGTCATGGTGGACGAGATCTACTCTTTCGCCGAACCCGGCTTCCAGGAAGTGAAGACCAGCGAATATCTTGCCGGGATCCTCGAAAGGAACGGCTTCAAGGTGGAGCGCGGCGTTGCCGGCGTGCCCACGGCCTTCACCGCGACATGGGGGACCGGCGGGCCGAAGATCGCGCTGGGCAGCGACATCGACGGGCTGCTCGGCGTGTCCCAGGTTCCCGGCGTGGCGGACGTGAAGCCGCTGGTCGAGGGCGCGCCGGGGCATGGCGAGGGGCACAATTCGGGCATGCCGCTGATGGTGGCCGCGGCCCTTGCCGCGAAGCAGGTCATGATGAAGCACGGCATCCAGGGGCGGCTGATGCTCTGGCCGGGGGTTGCCGAGGAACTGCTGGCAACCAAGGCCTATTACGTGCGCGCCGGCCTGTTCAAGGATGTCGACGCGTCGATCTTCGCTCACGTCAACACCGGTTTCGGCACCGGCTGGGGCGATCTCGGGCTGACCGGCATGATCTCGGTCGAATACGAATGGAAAGGCAAGACCGCGCATTCCGCGGCCATGCCGTGGGAAGGCCGCAGCGCGCTGGACGGCGTGGAGCTGATGGACGTCATGTGGAACTTCCGGCGCGAGCATCTGCCGCTCACGCAGCGTTCGCACGATGTCATCACCAATGGCGGCGGCCAGCCCAATGTCGTGCCCGACAAGGCCAGCAGCTGGTACTATTTCCGCGAGAAGGACTTCGCCGCGCTGCGCGGTCTCTATGAGACCGGGAACCAGGTGGCCGAAGCCTCGGCGCTGGCTACGGGTACGACGGTGAGCCGCAAGGTCCTGGGCTTCGCCGCGCCGAACTACGGCAACAAGCCCCTGGCAGAGGCACTCTATGCCAATATCGAGGCGGTGGGTGTTCCGCAATGGTCCGCCGCGGACCAGGGCTTTGCCCGGGCCGTGCAGGTGAAGAACCACCTCAAGGTCGAGCCGCTGCCCGACAAGGTGGCGCCGCTTTCGACACCGGACACCCGCGGCAATGCCAGCTTCGGCGGCTCGGACGACATCGGCGACGTGATGTGGACGGTGCCCACCGTGACCATCGGCTATCCGGCGAACGTGCCGAACGTGATCTTCCACCACGCCACCGCCGCGATGGYGATGGCCACGCCGATCGCGCACAAGGGGACCGTGGTCGGCGCCAAGGCAGTGGCGATGACGATACTCGACCTCGTCACCACGCCGCAGCTCATCACCGATGCCAAGGGCTGGATGCGCGATGTCCAGCTGAAGGACCAGAAGTACGATCCGCTCATCGCCGCCACCGACATGCCCGCGATAGACCGCAATGCGCGCACGATGGCGCAGATCCGGCCGGCGATGCAGCCCAAATACTACGATCCGGGCAAGTACGATTCCTACCTGCAGCAGCTCGGCATAGACTACGAAGCCGCGGGTCGCGAAAACTCCGGCGCTTAGCCTCAGGCGCGCCGACCGGCCGGGGCCAAGATCACCCTGACGAAAGCCAACTGCCCCGGCCGGCTTCTTTCCTCGTACTGCGCTTTCGGCGGCGGCATCGGCTGGCCGCGCAGTCCGGCTGCCGGGCGGACATGGCCCGGAAGGCCCGTCGCGGCTGCGCATTAAACATTAGATATTCCGGGAAATTCGGCATAGCATCCGCCGCAATAATGGCGAGAGAGGGTGCGAAGCATGGATCCTGCAGAACCGGCAGGCGGCGCGTTGCAGCGTGTTGCCGAAGACCCGCGCTATCACGCGCTGGTGGCCCGAAGGTCGCGCTTCAGCTGGACGCTGACAGGGGTGATGCTGGTGGTGTTCTTCGGCTACATCCTGGCCATCGCCTTCCGCAAGGACCTTCTGGCGACGCCGATCGGCAACCATGTGACGACCTGGGGGATCCCGGTGGGTCTGGGCGTGATCCTTGTGGGCATTGCGCTGACGGGGATCTACGTGTCCCGCGCCAATCGCGAATTCGATCCGCTGCTGCAGGCCATCAGGAAGGATGCCGAACAGTGATCGCGCCGTTCCGCATGACGCGCTGGGCCGCTGTCGTTTCCGCCTGCTGCCTGCCGCTGCCCGCCCTGGCCGATGCCTTGACGCAGGAAACCCGGCAGCAGGCCGTGAACTGGCCCGCCATCCTCATGTTCGGCGCCTTCGTGCTCTGCACGCTGATGATTACGCGCTGGGCGGCGGGCAAGACCCGGACCACCGCCGATTTCTACACGGCGGGCGGCGGCATCACCGGCTTCCAGAACGGCCTGGCGATCGCCGGCGACTACATGTCGGCCGCATCGTTCCTGGGCATCTCGGCGCAGATCTTCGCGGACGGCTATGACGGGCTGATCTACTCCACCGGCTTCCTGGTCGGCTGGCCGATCATCCTGTTCCTGCTGGCGGAGCGCCTGAGAAACCTGGGCCGCTACACTTTCGCCGATGTCGCCTCGTTCCGCTTCGCGCAGACCCCGGTTCGGCTTTTCGCGGCCTTGAGCACGCTGGCGGTCGTCCTGTTCTACCTGATCGCGCAGATGGTCGGCGCCGGGCAGCTGATCAAGCTCCTGTTCGGCCTGCCCTACTCCTATGCCGTGGTCATCGTCGGCGTGCTCATGACGCTCTACGTGCTGTTCGGAGGCATGATCGCGACGACATGGGTGCAGATCATCAAGGCGGTGCTGCTGCTGGGCTGCGCCACCGTGATGGCCTTCGCCGTCATGGCCAGCTTCGGCTTTTCGCCGGACGCCCTCTTCGCCAAAGCGGTGGAAGTGAAGACGATGCTGGCCGGGCAGGCCGGGGCCGACTCGGCCTCGGCGGCAGCGAAGGGCCGCTCGATCATGGGGCCGGGCAATTTCATCAAGGACCCGATCTCGGCGATTTCCTTCGGCATGGCGCTCATGTTCGGTACGGCGGGGCTGCCGCACATCATGATGCGCTTCTTCACCGTGCCCGATGCGAAGGCGGCGCGGAAGTCGGTGCTCTGGGCCACGGGCTGGATCGGCTATTTCTACCTGCTCACCTTCATCATCGGCTTCGGCGCCATCGTCATGGTCGCTACCGAGCCCGCATTCCTGGACCCGCTGACGGGCGGCCTGCGCGGCGGGAGCAACATGGCGGCTCTCCATCTGGCCGACGCGATCGGCGGCAATCTGTTCCTCGGCTTCGTCTGCGCCGTGGCATTCGCGACGATCCTGGCCGTCGTCTCGGGGCTGACGCTGGCCGGTGCTTCGGCGGTGAGCCACGATCTCTACGCCTCGGTCCTGCGCAAGGGACAGGCCAGCTCGGCGGAAGAACTGCGCATTTCCAGGCGTACGGTGCTGGTTCTCGCCGCAATCGCGATCGTGCTGGGCATTCTCTTCGAGAAGCAGAACGTGGCCTTCATGGTCAGCCTGGCTTTCGCCCTGGCGGCTTCCGGCAATTTCCCCGTGCTGCTTCTGTCCGTGCTGTGGAAGGGCTGCACGACGCGCGGGGTCGTCTGGGGCGGTTCGCTCGGCCTGGCGCTCGCGCTCGTGCTCACGGTTCTTTCGCCCACGGTATGGGTGACGGTGCTGGGCAATGCAGAGCCGGTGTTCCCTTATTCCTCGCCCACGTTGTTCTCGATGCCGCTGGCCTTCTTCACCATCTGGATCGTCTCGCTGCTGGATCGGTCCGGGCGGGCGGCGGTGGATAGAAGCGGCTATCCGGCACAGCGCATCCGGTCGGAAACCGGGATCGGCGCAGCAGGCGCCAGCGCGCACTAGGCGAATTGCAGCGGCCCAGGAACGGCCGGGCGCAAGCCGCGTTGAGAGGGAGGAGGGGGGCAAGCCGGAGCCGATGCTTTGCCCAGTTACGTTCTAGTCGCAGCGGGTGCCTTGGGTGCTGCCGCCCTCGGGTTCGCGGCGACCAGCGTGATTCCCACGCATATGAAGATGCCGGAGGAAGCCGCGCAACGGCCAGGTTCTTCGGATGCGCTGCCCGCCTACGATCCGGCTTATGGCGAATCGGGAAGCGGAGCCTCTTTCGTCAGCGACACCGGCTTCACCGGCCAGGGCATGCCGCGATGGCTGGAAAGCCAGGACGACCATGGCGCAGGCGCGGACGGCCAGCTCTGGCAGGCTGCGACATATGGCGCCGAAGGGCAGAGCTTCGACGAGGCCTATTCCGCAGCGGAATATCCGCTGTCCGACGATCCGGGATCGGCATCACCGGACAAAGCCTCCGAAGCCGCGGCCGCCGCCGCACGGGCAGCGGCTGAAGTCAAGGAAGCCGAAGTGGGCGAGCTGGAAGCCCCCCGCGCGCCCGTTTCGATAGCCCCGGTAGCGAATGCCCCAACGCCGAACTCTTCGGCGCCGAACTCTTCAACCCTCGCCGCCGCAGCGGTTCCCTACTGACCGGCTCGTTTCACTCCGCCGCCTTGCGACCGCCTTTGCTCAGGCGCCATTCGGGCGGGTAGAGCGAATCGTTGTCCTTCACGGCATTGTTGAGACCCCGGCCGAACGTCTCCTTGTTGAGCGTGAATTCGTCGGCATCGTTCTTCACCTGGGCCAGCATCGATTCCAGCCATGCGGTCATGATCGAGCCCATGTATTCGCCCTGCTGCTGCTTGTAGGTCTCGAACAGGGTCTTCTGCATGAAGACGACATCGGTAGGCCGCGTGATCGAGCAGGCATGGGCATATTTCGCGACTTCCGCCTCGAGCCGGTCCCGCGGGACCACGCTGTTCAGGAAGTTGCAGTCCTGCATCTCCTTTGCGGTGAAGGGGCGTCCGGTGAAGACCATCTCCTGGAACTTGCGCAGGCCCATCATCTGGGCCCACTGCCACATGCGCGGGGCCCAGCCGACATAGCGGAACGAGGGGTGGCCGAAGAGCGCGTCGTCGGACGAGATCACCAGGTCGGCATCGGCGGCCTGATAGAAGTGCCAGCCGTAGCAATAGCCCTTCACCTCCAGGATGCTGATCTTCTTGAAGTCCTGCAGCGTGCGGCACCCGAAGTTCGAATTGGCGTATAGCTGCGTCAGTTGCGCCAGATAGCGATAGCTGCCCTTGGGAGGGTAGCGGACGTCTTCCCCCGCACCGATGCGGAATTCGTGCAGCAGCGAATATTCGCCTTCCGCGGCCAGCATCTCTTCCTGCTCGGGAAGGTCTGCGCCGCCGCCCAGGTTGTTGCCGGCGCCGCGGATCACCAGCACCTTGACGTCATCGTCCACGTTCGCGCGGTGGATGAGATCGGCATAGCGCAGCCGCGCCGCGGTGGTGGGTGCGTTCAGGAGGTCCGGACGATTGAGCGTGATCGTGGCGATCTTGGTGGCGGGATCCTTTTCGTAGAGGATGATGTCCTCCGGGTTCGGGCGATCCGCTTCAGCCATCGTCTTCTCCTTTTCGCGCAAGGACGCTCATTCGGCGGCCCGTCCAGATGTCGGGCCGACTTCGGCCCATCACTCGGCTTGCGGTCCTGCGGCGGCAATGACTGGCAGTGAACTGACACCACCCTCTTCGCGCCATCCCGCCGCTACCGGCCGGTGAAAACGGGCGCGCGCTTTTCGGCGAAGGCTCGGGCGGCCTCGGCGAAATCCTGGGTTAGCAACCCCAGGACCTGGACGTGGTTCTCCAGTTCCAGGGCGTTTTGGAGCGGGGCATCGAGATTGGCCCACATCACCTGCTTGGTGTGCTTGACGGCATAAGGCGCGTTGGCCGCGATCGTTCGTGCCACTTCCAGCGCACGGTCGAACAGGCTGCCGGGTTCTGCCAGATGGCTGACGAGGCCGATAGCCAGCGCTTCCTCGCCGTTTACGGGGCGGCCGGTCAGCATGATTTCGAAGGCCCGGCCGGCGCCGATCAGGCGGGGCAGGTGATAACTGATACCGCATTCGCCCGCGCTGAGGCCCAGTTTCACGGCTCCGACCATAAACTGCGTAGACGGCGCGGCGATGCGCACGTCGCAGGCGAGCGCGATGCCCAGACCGGCGCCCACCGCCGCCCCCTGGATCGCCCCGATGACCGGCTGGCGCATCTTGCGGATTTGCCGGATCAGGCCCGAGAACACTTCCTGAAGCGCCATCCATTCCGGCGCGTTTTCCGGCCCTTCCGCAATCGCCGCCTTCAGGTCTAGGCCCGCGCAGAACGTCGCGCCGTCTCCCGCCAGCACGACGACCCGGCACGCATCGTCGGCGCTCACGCCGGCGAGCGCAGCGGTCAGCTCCTGCGCCATGGCGACGGTGAGCGCGTTGCGCGCCTCGGCGCGGGCCAGCCGTACCACGGCCAGGTTCGCAATCCTTTCGACGGTGATAGAGGCCATGGGCCCTCCTGCAAGAATGGGATCGCGCTCAGATTGTCGCCGGTTCCCGCACGTCCACGGCCTCGCGCATGGCGGCCCGCCGCGCGATGTCGTTCGCGGCGATGTAGCCGAACACCATGGCCGGGCCGATCGTCCCCCCGGCGCCGGGATAGTTGAGGCCGAATGGACTTCCGGCGGCGTTTCCGGCCGCATAGAGGCCGGCGATGGGTGTGCCCCCGGTATCGATCACGCGCGCCTGGCGGTCCGCCTTCAGACCGCCCTTGGTGCCCAGATCGCCCAGGTGGATCTGCACCGCGTAGAAGGGCGCCTCGCGGATCGCGCCCAGTGCGGGATTGGGCTTGCAGGTAGGGTCGCCGAAGGTCTTGTCATAGATCGTCGAGCCGCGGCCGAATTCGGGGTCCTCGCCCTTGCGGGCATACTCGGTCATCCGGCGCGTCACGTCTTCCAGCTTGACCGGATCGACGTCGATCCTGCGCGCCAGTTCGCCCACGGTGTCACCCCGGAAGATATAGTGATCCCACCAGTCGACCGGGATCGCGCGGTCCGGCATGATCGCGGCGGGCAGGATGCCGCCCGCCGTGAACTTCCTGCGGAAGGCGGCGTCGAACACCAGCCAGCACGGCGTGTTGGCACCGGTCGCGCGCTGATCGGCCACCATCGCCGCGCCGAAGCGATCGTAGGAGCAGGCTTCGTTGACGAACCGGTCCCCCTCGCGGTTGACGCAGACACTGTAGGGACGGCCCACGTCGAACACCGCCTGGTGTACTTCCTCGAAATTGGATGCGGAGCGGCTGGGCAGGATCATCGTCGGTGCCCACCAGCCTTCGCCGGTATGTTCGGTGGCCGCGCCGATGGCTTCGGCGGCGATCAGCGCCTCGCCGGCATTCGCGCCCTGCGGCGTACTGCTCCACCAGATCGAGGTCCTGACCGGATAGAAGCGATCGCGCAGCGCCTGATTCCACTCGAACCCGCCCGCGCAGATCACCACGGCGTGGCGGGCCTCTATCTCATGGCGGCGGCCGCGATGGCTCACCGCGACGCCGGTGACTTTGCCGTCTGCGACGAGCAGCCGCTCCAGCCCGGTCTCCAGCCGGATCTCGACGCCCTTCTCGAAGAGCCTGGCGAGCAGCGGGCCGATCAGCGCCGCGCCGGAAACGAACAGCCGGTCGCGGCGAGTGATCCTGCGGGTGCTGCGATCCTTCCAGTAGCGCCCGACAACCCTGGCGATCATGCGCTTCCAGCCGGCACTGCGGGCGGCGATGGTGAAGGTTTCCTCCAGGTTCATCGCATAGCGGTTGAACAGCTTGAAGCGGGGATATTGCTCGCGCACCAGCGGGAACCTGTCTCCCAGCAGGCGACCGTCCCAGGGCGGCATCACCAGGCTGCGGTCGCTGCGCGATCCGGGCAGTTCGGCGAAGTAGTCCGGCCAGGGCATCGGCATCATCGCGATGCCCTCCCGCCCGAGCCAGTCCAGCATCTCGCGCCCGGTGTCGACATAGGCTTCCAGCCGGTCGCGATCGATCGGCCCGCCGATGACGGCGTCGAGGTAGGTCAGCGTCTCTTCGCGCGTGTCGCTGGTGCCGCCCAGCCCGTGATTGGGGATCCAGGCGACGCCGCCCGAGGTGGCGGACGTGCCCCCGTACTTGTGCGCCTTCTCCACCACCAATACCCGCAGGCCGAGATCGTGCGCGCGCAGGGCGGCAGTCAGCCCGGCCGCACCCGAACCGACGACGATCACGTCGAAAATGTCGCTCATCGCCATCCTCCCGTTCTGTTCCCTGCCTGGCCTAGCCATGATCGGCCGCGCCTTCGCTGCCCTTCTTCACTCACTGCGTTCTCGGGCTGGTGCGGCTGCAAATCAGGACAACTATGCCCGCCCGGCCCCGGCCTATACCGCAAGACGAGACAGCATCAGCGCGCAGGGGGAGCGGACGTGTCGGCTTTGAAGGGGCTAAGGATCGTCGAACTGGCCGAGCAGGTCGCGGGGGAATATTGCGGCAAGCTGCTGGCCGATTTCGGCGCGGAAGTCATCAAGGTGGAGCGTCCCGCAGGCAGCCCGACCCGGCGCCTCGGCCCGTTCCTGCATGACCGGCCGGAAAGTGGATGCAGCGGGCTTTTCGCCTACCTCAACAGCAACAAGCAGTCGCTGGTGCTGGACCTGACGACGCGTGCGGGGCGTCTGCGGCTGGACCGGCTCCTGGCCGGCGCCGACGCGGTGATCGACGACCACGGCGGCGCCTGGCTCACCGCGCTCGGCCTCTCTCCCGCCACGTTCCGCGAGGAGCATCCCGGCCTGATCCTATGCTCGGTGACGCCGTTCGGGCTGGACCCACCACCCGAGCGCGCCCATGCGACGGACCTCATCGTCACGCACGCCAGCGGCCTGGGCTATCATACGCCCAGCGCCGCCGATGCCGAGCGGCCGCCGCTGAAGGGGCCAGGGCGCTTCCTGGCCAGCTACGAGGCGGGCCTCGAAAGCGCGCTCTGCCTTGCCGCGGCGCTGCACCGGCAGGGGCGAACGGGGCAGGGGACCTTCATCGACGTCTCGGCGCAGGAGGTGCTCGCGGGACGGCTCGATTACGTGCTCGGCCAGATGATCGCCGGGGACATGGACGTCAGCGAGAGCCGGCGGCAGTTCGACCTTGGCGGGCCGGGCGGCATCTTCCCGTGCCGCAACGGGTTCATCTACGTGTTCCTGACCACGCCGGGCCATTGGCATGCGCTGCGCGGCCTGATGGGAGACCCCGAGGAACTGCGCGACTTCCCGGCCGACTGGCTGGAGCGGGGGCTATCGCCGGAGCGCATCGCGGCTTGCCGCAAGCACATGGTGGGCTGGCTGGCCGGGCTGGACAAGGACGAGGCGGCGGCATCGGCGCAGGCCAGCGGCATCACGCTGGTCCCGATCAACGACATGGGCGATCTCGGCCAATCGCCGCAAGTCCGCCACCGGAACTACTTCACCCGCGCCGAACTGCCGGGCGGGGCGGGAAGCGCGCTGTTCCCGACCGTCGGCTACCGGCTCGCGGCAACCCCCGCCAGGATCGTGGCGGCGGCTCCCGAACTGGGGAGCGCCGCGCCGGACCACTGCCCGCCGGACCACTGCCCGCCGGATCATCGCCCGCCGCGACCGCCAGCCCGCAAGGCGGCCGGAAAGGGGCCGCTCGCCGGGGTCCGTGTGCTGGAATTGACCAAAGTCTGGGCCGGACCCTACGCCGGCAAGCTGCTGGCGTTCCTGGGCGCCGAGGTGATCCGGGTGGAGAGTCTGGGCTCGCTGGACGTGACGCGGAGCTACGGCGTCAGCGATGTGAACAAGGCGCCGGGGTTCATGGCGGTCAATCCGCAGAAGCTGTCGGTCCAGATCGACATGAAGAGCGAGGCGGGACGGGCGCTGCTCAAGCGGCTGGCGGGTACATGCGACATCGTGCTCGAGAACATGCGCCCCGGCGCGCTGGAGCGGCTGGGGCTGGGCTACGAGGCCCTGAGGGCGGTGCGTCCGGACATCATTCTCACATCGATGAGCATGTATGGGGCGGATGGGCCGCTCGCCTACCAGACCGGCTATGCGCCGTGCTTCGTGGCGCTCAGCGGGATGAGTTCGCTGGTCGGCTACGAAGGCGAGGCGCCTTCCGGCATGAATGTTCGCTATGCCGATTCCAGCTTCGGCGCGGCGGCGGCCTTCGCCTCGCTGGTTGCGCTGCGTCACCGCGAGGCGACCGGCGAAGGCCAGTTCGTGGACGTCTCCGCGGTGGAGACCCTGACCAGCCTGATCGGCGATACGGTCATGGATTTCAGCCTGAACGGCAGGGTGGCTGCCTGCGACGGCAATCGCCATGCGGACATGGCGCCGCACGGCCTCTATCGCTGCACCGGAGAGGACTGGATTGCGCTGGCCGTCCAGTCCGATGCGGAGTGGCGGGCGCTGGCTTCCCGCATCGGCGTGCCGGGATTGGCCGAGGACCGGCGTTTCGCCGCGCTTGCGGATCGCAAGGCCAACGAGGCCGCGCTGGACGGCCTGATCGCGCAGTGGACGCGCAAGCAGGATGCCGCCGCGCTTGCCGCTGCGTTGCAGGCGGCGGGGATAGCTGCCGCCAAGAGCGCCAATTCGGTGGACCTGATCGGCGACGGGCACCTCTGGGTGCGGGGGTTCTACCGTCATGTCGAGGATCAGGACGGTCAGCCGCGCGCGGTTCTCGGCCCGTCATGGCGCATGTCGGACCCGGCCGCGATCACGCTCGCGGCGCCCCGCCTCGGGGAGCACAATGGCTATGTGCTGGGCGAGATCATGGGGCTTTCGGCGGAAGAGCAGGCCTGCCTCCACGAAGCAGGTGCCTTGCGCTGAGAACCCGCGCGAAAAGGTTTGTCCCCAGCGCGGGATTGCGTCAGCTGCTCTTGCTCGTCTTGACCAGTTCGTAATCGCCCGCATCGTCGACCAGGCACTTCCAGCCGGCGTAGACGACGATGGTGGTGAAGGTTTCCTCGATGATCGCGGGGCCAAGGATTTCGTGCCCCGGCCCAAGCTCGGCACCCCGGTGGATCGGCGTTTCCTCGAAGCCCTGGCCCAGGTTGGCGCGGCGCATCAGGGCCGGCTGGGGGGCATGGGCGGCGACGCTGGTTCCCCTGCCTACCGCGGGAGAGGGCGTCTCCACCGAACTGGCGAGACGGACGCCGGTGATCTCGGGCAGTTCGTGCTCGCGAATGTGGCCGTATTCTTCCTGATGGCGCTGGTTGAACAGCGCGATGGCGCGGGCGGGCAGGTCTTCATCGACGAAGGCCAGGTCGCCCAGCCGGTCTCCGGCGTGGATGTCGAAAGTCAGCGCGAAATTCTGCCCGGGATAGCGCATGTTCATCTGGTAGCGCGCGGTGATCCGTTCGGCGGCGAACTGCGCGGCTTCGAAATGGCGCTGCGCCCGATCGGAGAGTTCCCGCCACATCGCCCGCAGGCGGTCTTTGTCGGCGGCAAGCGCGGGCACGATGTAGGATCGCTCCTCGTCTATGCTCGGATTGGCCACGAGCGTCCCGAGGGCGGAAAACGTCGGCGAGGCCTTGGGCACGAGCACGCGCGCGATGCCCAGATCCTCGGCCTGGATCGCCGCGAACACCGGGCCGTTCCCGCCATAGGCCAGCATGACCATTCCGGCGGGATCCATGCCCTTGCCCGCGGTGATCCGCCGCACGCCTTGCGACATCCTGGCATTGACCATGCGCCAGCAGTCGAAGGCGGCCTGCTCCGCGCCGTAGCCCAGTTCCCGCCCCAGCGCGGCAAAGGCTTCGTCCACGCCGGTGCGCGACAGGGAGAAGCTGCCCCCGGCAAAACCCGCGTCGGTCGAGAGGATGCCCAGCATGACCAGGGCATCGGTGATCGTCGGTTCGCTGCCGCCGCGCCCGTAGCAGATCGGTCCCGGCTCCGATCCGGCCGAGGCAGGGCCGACCTGAAGCGCGCCGCCGCTGACGTGGCAGATCGAACCGCCGCCCGCGCCCAGGGTCTCCACTTTCACCATGGGCACGCCGATCAGGTAGCGGTGGTGCATGTTCCAGCCCGCCTCGGCCGGCGCGCTGCCGTCCCGCACGACGGAGATGTCGTAGGAGGTTCCGCCCATGTCGACGCACAGGATATCGCGGTAGCCCTTGGCGGATCCGACATGGGCCGAGCCGATCACGCCCCCCGCCGGCCCCGAGGCCAGCACGCGGATCGGCGCGCCTTCTATATAGTCCACGGTCATGACCCCGCCGCTCGCCTGCATGACCATGAGTTGCCGGGCATAGCCGGCGTCCCTGACGCGGTTCACCAGTTTTTCGAGATAGGAATAGACCCGCGGGGCGACATAGGCGTTGACGATCGTGGTGCTGGTCCGGTCATATTCCGGCGCGCGGGGCAGCACTTCGTGGCTGGCGCAGACCTGCACGCCGGGCAGTTCCTCGGCCAGGATCGCCGCGATGCGCCTTTCGTGGGCGGGGTTCACGAAGGAGAACAGGAGCGAGATCGCCACCGATTCCACGCCTTGTTTTCGCAGCCGCGCGCAAGTCTCGCGCACCGCCGCTTCGTCGAGCGGCTTGTGCACCGTCCCGTCATGCAACATGCGTTCGGGCACCGTCAGGCGGCGGCGGCGCGGGGCGATCTGGATGGGCGGCTCCAGGCGGACGTCCCAGATGTCTTCCTTGAAACCCCGGCGGTACTCCACCTCGTCGCGGAATCCCTCGGTGGTGATGAGGCCGGTGACGGCGCCGTTCATCTCGATCAGGGTATTGTCCGCGACGGTGGTGCCGTGGACGATGGTGTCGCAGGCGCCCAGAAAGTCCCCGAGCGCAAGGCCTTCCATGTCGGCCAGCTTCTGCAGCCCGGTCATGACGCCTAGCGAGCGGTCTTCCGGCGTGGAGAGGTTCTTGTGGAGGCGGACCTCCGTACCCTTGAGCAGGGCGAAGTCGGTGAACGTGCCCCCGATGTCGATGCCGACGCGATAGCCCATCGTTTCCCCCCTCAGGCAGCCGCAGCCATGGTCATGTTCCGGCGCAGCGCCGCCGTGGCATCGTGGTCCACTTCGAGGTCGTATTCCTCGATGCTTCCCTTGAGGATCACGCCGTAGCGGCTGCGCGCGGCCTCGATGCTGACGTATTCGTCCAGCACGTCCTCCTTGACCGCTTCGGGATCGCGCGCCAGCGGCGGGCCGAACCCCGCGCCGCCGCCATGCTGATAGGCGATCACCGCGCCTGCCGGGAGCATGGCCTGGGCGGTTTGCTCGATCCGGTATTCGTTCGGCGTGCCCACCTCGAACCGGTTGGAATAGGGAATGGCGTCCTCGCCGCCGCACATGCCGCGCAAGGGGTGGTCGGCCGAGACCATCCAGGCCATCGCCGTGACGGGTTGCAGCACCTGCTTGACGTTGAGGCTGCCCGGCGCGCCGCGCCACTGCCCGGCGCCGCCGGCGTCGGTCGTCATCTCGCGGCTGATGTTGAGGATGGGATAGCGCGTTTCGGCATCCTCGGCCTCGGACAGGATCAGGCTGCCCAGGCTGACCGGACACGATCCCCAGCCGTCGATCCCCGGCACGGCGGATACGTCCATCGAGCGGCAATCGACGCCCTGGTCCATCCACATCGTGCCGGCTTCGTCGAAGCCGATCACCGCATTGGGCATGCCGATCTTGTAGAGCTGGGGGGCGGAGCGCTGCGGCGCGACGTTGCTGAGTGCGAGGCACACGGCTTCGGTGATCTCGCAGGCCGGATGGAAAGAGCCGAGCGCGGCAGGCTTGTTCGGCGGCGGCTGTGCTATCGAGCCTTCGGGGACGATCATCTCCACGGCATCGAAGAAGCCTTCGTTCTTGACGATGTCCGGCGCCATCGCCGCCACGACTTGCGTCATGATATAGCTGCGCGTGTTCGCGAAAGTGTTCCACACGCCCACCAGTTCGGGCCGCGCGTCGGTTCCGGTGAGGTCGATCGTCAGCCGGTCCCCCGCCACGCGGCAGGCGACCTGGACCCGGATGTCTTTGGTTCCCGCCGTGTCGTGGTCGATGAAGACGGCGGCCTCGTACGTGCCGTCCCGCCAACCGGACACTTCCTCGCGGCAACGCGCGGCGGTGTGAGCGATCGAGTGATTGATCGCCGCCTTCACCCGGTCCGAGCCATAGCGGCCGATCAGACCCTGCAACCGCGCCGCCCCTTTCTGGACGCCGGTTATCATGGCGGCGAGATCGCCTGCGAACGAGGGAAAGCGGTTGTTGCGCTCCACCATGCGCAGCACGTCCTTGCGCGGCTCGCCGCGGTGCACGAGCTTCAGGCAGGGATAGGAGACGCCTTCGGTGAAGATGTCGGTGGCCTCCAGCGTGAAACCGCCGGGGTCCTTGCCGCCGGTGTCGCCCTGGTGGGCCTGAAGCGTCTGCACCACGATCAGCTCGCCCGCATCGTCGAAAACGGGCGCATAGATACAGTAATCGGGCAGATGACCGCCGCCGTGGTCGGGGTCGTTGGCGAGGAAGACATCGCCCGGCCCCCAGTCGAACGCCTCGAAGTTCATCAGGCCCCAGCGCACCATCATCGGGTTGACGAAAGTGAGGTGCGGCGTGCCGATGGCGCCCATGGCAAGACGGCCGTGGGCATCCACGATCGCGGCATTGCGCTCGTTCGACTGGTTTATGATCGGCGAGGACGCCGCGCGGCCGAGATGGGTCGCGGCCTCGAAGCACACCGTCTCGAAGGCGCCCCGGATGATCTCGGCGGTGACGGCGTCGATCCCGGCCCCCGTGGGCAGAGGAGCGCGCTGGGCCGCGAGCTTGCGGTTGAGTTCAAAGGACACGGTGCCAGTTGCTCCTCATTGTTCGCTCGTCACTGTTCGGTCGTCACTGTTCGGTCGGCCAGGTGCCGGCGGCGGATTGATGGGCCAGCGGCGAGGCGGGATCGCCGATCTCCACCAGCGAGCCGTCCTCCCGCTTGCCGTAGATGGAAAGCGCGAGGCCGAGATCGACTTCGCCGGCTACCACGGGGGGCTGCTTCGGCCTGGCGGCGCCGCGCTTCTCGCGACCGGATCCTGCGGATCTTGGGCTTCGCCGCATCCTGTCCTCCCTCCTGAGCATCGCGCGATCGCGCAGCTTCTGCATCCGGTCGCTACGGCCCCATTTCCGGCCCCGCAAGCAGTGCCGCAGCGGCTGCAACGTCCGGCAAGACAGAGTGCAACGTCAGCACAGCGCGCAAGGCCCGGCCCGTGCTAGCGCTGAGGCGACCCAGCCATGGCGAGCGAACCTGCGATCCTATGACCGAGCCCACATTCCTGCGCGCCCTGCACGAAAACGACCTGCCGCCGGGCGAGAAGAAAGCCGTCGACCTGGCAGGCAGGTCCATCCTGATCTGCCATGTCGGCGGCCGGTTCTTCGCGGTGTCCAACATCTGCTCCCACGCGGAGGAGCGGCTGGAGTGTGGCCGGATGGGCAATGGCTGGATCGCCTGTCCCATCCACGGCGCGCGCTTCGATCTGGCAAGCGGAAAGCCCAGAAACCCGCCGGCAAAACGCCCCATCGCTACTTATGCGGTTCGCCTTGTCGAAGGATGGATCGAGGTGGAAATGCCTTAGGCTACCATCTGGAAGAGGCTCGACAGGTCCGTTGCCGTTATGCCGGGATGGACGGATGGCCACGATACTCGCGCGGAGCGAGGCCGTAGCGTGACTTGAACATGCGGCTGAAATGCGCGCTGCTCTTGAACCCGGCCAGATAGGCGATCTCGCTGATCGCGTAGTGCTGCATCTTCTCGTCGCCCAGCCAGTCGTGCGCGGTGGTCATGCGCTTGTCCCAGATCAGGTTGGAGAACGAAAGCGCGCTCTTCTTCAGCACATGGCACAAGTACCGGAGCGAAATGCCGCAGCTGTCCGCCACCATCCGGGCATTGAGATCGGGATTGGCGAAGTTCTGGTTGATGTAGCGGGTGATGTCGCCGATCCGCTTGTCGCAGATGGTTTCGCGCGCGGGCGGGTTTCCTGAAAGCCGCGTGATCGTCTTGCTGATGCCGGTGAGCAGCGCCTGCACCAGTTGCTCCGCCATGTCCTGGTCGATCTGGTCGTCCTGTTCGAACACCAGTTCGAGTATGCGGTCGGTCAGGGCCAGTTCGCCGCTGGAGGCCGGGAAGGCGCGGCCCGCTTCGATGTTCTCGCTGAGGACCGCGTAGATCTTGTGGGAGGGGACGACGACGTGCATCACCTCCAGCTCGCTGTTCTCGGGCGGGACAAGCTCCATGTAGAACGGCCGCGTGGAGCGCGTGATCGCACATTCGCCGGCGTTCACGACGTGCCGGCCGCCGGCATGGGAGATGGTCATCTGGCCCCGGCGCAGGAACCAGAAGATCACCAGATTGGTCTTGTCGTTGCGGATGTGGCCCCAGGAGCGCCGGAACGCGAGGCCCGAGCGCGAGACTTCCTTGCAGATCGTGTATTCGCCCGCGAGGCTCTTCTCGATCCGCACGTCGATATTATGCGACGACAGGGGCACCAGATCGCCGTCGTAGTAGTCCGCCTTGTTCGTGCCTCGAAATTCGAACCGCCGGGATTCGTGGTTCGCCGTGGTCATGTCGAACGCGAGAACGGGCATCTGCTTATCCTTCTCCGAAATGCTCTTGCGGCATTGTGATCTACCATAGCTCATTCGTGGGCCCGGCGACAGTAGGCTGGTCGTGAGGCCCGGTCGTGGGCCCGGTCAGAATGCGTAAGACAGCTCCAGCCCGTAGGTACGCGGCTTGCCCACGACGGCGCCGTTGTGGCCCAGCGCGACGGCAAGCTGCATGCCGCCCACGAAATAGTCCTCTCCGAACAGGTTCTCGCCATAGAGCGCCGCGGAAAAGTCCGAACCCATGATCTTCTTCCAACTGAGGCGGCTGTTCACCAGGGCATAGCCGGGCAGCTTCGTGCGCGGTGAGACGCTGGCCGCGGCATTCGAGAAATACTGGCCGGTCTGCGCATAGACTTCGCCGCGCAGGCTGATCTCGCCGGCATCCTGCGCCACCGGCAGGATCACTTCCGCCCAGCCGGTGCCAGAGGCCTTGGGCGTGTCGCCAACCGGGCCGTAGAAGTAGGTGCTGCCGAACAGCTCCACCTGGTTGCGGGTGAAGTCCGCATCGGTCAGGGCCAGCTGGCCGCCGAGGCGCAGCCATTCCATGGGCATCACCGTGCCCTCGGCCTCGATGCCGCGCACCCGCTCGGCCGGCACATTGGTGGTGAAGGCGATGGAGGCAAGGGGACCTGCAGGGCCGTCGGGATCCGGAAACTCCACGCGCTGGACGTGCTGGATCCACTGGTTGAACAGCGCCAGGCTCAGCGAGGCGGGCCGGCCGAAGGCGCGGCCGCCGTACTTGACGCCGGCCTCTATGTCCTGCGTCGTTTCGGAATCGAAGAAGTTGCTGCCGCCCAGCGTGACGATGCCTACCGGATCGAGCGTGCCGTTGTAGCCGCCGCTGCGGAAGCTGCCGCGCGTCTTGAGGTAGAGCAGCCAGTCGGCATCGGGCTTGTATTCCAGGCCGACTTCCCAGCTCGGATCCTGGTAGGTGCGCTTCTGCTGGGGCGGGCCGAAATTGTCCGATCCGGCAAGCTGCACCCCGTAGACCCGCTCGCGCGTGTAGCGCAGCCCGGCCGTCAGCCGGAAGCCCGGCGCACCGATGCGTCCGAGATCGTAAGTGCCCTGCGCGTAGAGCGCGTCGGTGTGGTTCTTGATGCGGAAATGGTTGACCGCATAAGTCGGGAAACCGGGATTGGGGGAGAGATCGAAATAGGTCTGCGGATAGAGCGACCTGGTGTTCTGCCGCTGGAGATAGAGCCCGACGATGAATTCCAGCGCGCCGTCGGCAGCCTTGCCCTGTAGCTGCAGTTCCTCCGAATAGGAGCGCAGGTCCTCCACGTTTCCGAACTCGCCTGCGGGGGCATTGGCGGTGAGGATGGTGGCGAAGGGCGCGCCGAGCTGGGGTTGCTGCGAATCCGTGTAGGAATCCACCAGGCCGAAGATGTTGCGCAGCCGCAAGTCCCCGCCCAGCTCGATCTCCGTCGTGTTCGAGGCGTTCCAGTTCTCGCCGAAATGATCGGCTCCGGCAGGGTGGTTGGTCTTGTAGAGGCCGAGACGTCTTTGCTCCTCGACATAGGCGATCAGGCCCGGAGCATAGGCGTTCGGATGCGCGGCAAGGTACCGTGCCCAGGCGCCCGGACCTAGCACGCCGTCCAGCGAGGGGCCGAACAGCAGGCCCGCGCTGCACGACAGGGCAAAGCCGTTGTTCGTCTCTCCGCAGCCGTAGACGCTGTAGGTATAGGAGGCGCCGGTATTGTTCCCTCCGCTGCGCGCATATTGCACCACCGTCGTATTGACGAGGTCGGGCGTGGGCTTGAGCGTCAGGGAAATGCGGCCGCTTTCGCGATTGACCCTGCCGAGGTCCTCCCCTGTGTAGAGATCGCGGATATATCCGTCTGCATATGTCAGGTTGAAGGCGGCGCGCAGCAGCACCTTGTCCGCCACCAGCGGTATGTTGATCGCGCCTTCGACTTCGCGGCGGTCGTAATTGCCGTAGCGGCCGCGCAGATAGCCTTCGAACCTGTCGGTCGGCCGGGCCGACGTGAACAGCACGGCGCCGCCCGTTGCGTTGCGGCCGAACAGCGTGCCTTGCGGCCCTTTCAGCACTTGCACCGATTGCAGGTCGAAGAAGGTGGAGGCGCCGCTCACCGGCATGGGCACTTCGTTCAGGTAAGTGACGACTGCGGAAGGCGAGCCGCTGAAGATGTCCGCGCTCTGCCCGCGCAGGGAGTAAGTCAGCGAATTGTTGCCCTGCGTCTGGCGGATCGTCAGGCCGGGTACCGTCCGCTGGAGATCGGCATCGGTCACCACCGCGCGCGAGACGAGATCCTCGGCTCCGATTGCCGTGATCGAGATCGGCACGTCGGCCAGGCTTTCTTCGCGCCGTCGCGCCGTGACGACGATGACGCCGCTTTCGTCGGGACCGATCGGGGCGGTGGCGGTCGGCTGCTCCTCCTGCGCAACAGCCGGCGCAGGCGTCAGCGCGGTGATTGCCATAGCCACGGCCATGGCCGTCGGCGAAGCGAGACCGGCCGTGCCTGTGCCGGAAACGTGCGAGCGGCTGCGATAGGTCTTCAGATGGTCCTCCCCGCCTGGCATTTTCCGCAAGTTGTCCTTGCCGGAACCTTCCCCAGTTCGGTTCGACTCTAAGTTGCCCCAGAGTGATCCGCTATGCCTGCATCAGCAACGGCAAGCGCCTGTGGGCGAGATACCGCCGCGCGATCGATGGGCCTTGCCGGAAACTGCCATGGCAATTGCTCTGACCTGTCAGCGCTCTGCGAAGGCACGTTTTGCCTTGGCGATGTCTTCTTCCCTCGGGCTAAGTGGCGGCACTGGGGACGTGGCCCAAGCCCTTGCAGGCAGGCGCTGCGTCCGGAAACCGGAAGCACGGAGCAGGATGGCGGATGAGGGAGCAAGCGGGCTTGGGCAAGGGTTCGGGGCATCATCCGGCATCCGCGCCGGTCGTGTTGATCACCGGCGCCAGCGCCGGCATCGGCGAGGCGATTGCGCATCGTTTCGCGGCGGCGGGCTACCGGATCGTCGCCGTGGCGCGGCGGCAGGAAAAGCTGGATGCTCTGGCGCGCACCCTGTCGCCCCTGACGCAAGTGGAGACTCTCTCGCTCGACGTGGCCGAGCCCGCAAGCGCCGCCCGCGCCGTCCGTTTTGCGCTCGACAGGTTCGGCCGGCTCGACTGCCTGGTCAACAACGCCGGTTCCGGCCGCTGGGCGCCCGTTCACCAGACCGACGACGCAGCGATGGACGAAGTGATCGACATCAGCCTCAAGGCCACGTTCCGTTTCTGCCGAGAGGCCGTGCCCGCGCTCGGGCCGGGTTCGGCGATCGTCACGGTCGGCTCGACCTTCGGCCTGATCGGCGGGCTGGACGGAGGCATCTACTGTGCCGTCAAGGCGGCGCTGGTGGGGCTGACGCAGACGCTGGCCGCCCAGTACGGACCGCAGGGCATCCGCTCGAACCTGGTGGCGCCCGGCGTCATCAAGACCGACATGACCCGCGACCACTGGGACCTGCAGGGATTCCGGCGCCTCAACCAGGAAATGACCCCGTTCGACCGCGAGGGCACGGTTCAGGACGTGGCGAATGCGGTGTTCTTCCTGGCCTCGCCGGAGGGCAGTTACATCAACGGACAATCCATCGCCGTGGACGGCGGCTGGACGACCACCAAGTTCCTGGCAACCGAGGCGCTCGTCGCGGACCGCGTGCTTCCGCAGGCGGCCGGTGCCGCTGCAAGCCTCTGAAAAGCGGAGATACGACATGGCTGCTGCTGAAACTCAGGTCACCGGCCCCGCTCCCCGTGAGGCGGGACAATGCCCCGCGGCGCAGGGATCGGCGCTTCTGGGCAGTGCCTCGCTGACGGATCCGGCCATCTCGGCCCAGCCCACGGCCTATTACGATGCGATGCGGGCGCTCGATCCCGTCCATTACGACGAGAAGCTGCGGATGTACCTGGTCTCGCGCTACGAGGACATCCAGACCGTCCAGCGCGATCCGATCACTTATTCGGTTGAGCATGGCTACAAGGCGCAATATGCGGCCGGCTTCTTCGAGGAGTTCCAGCAGATCCTGGAACGCGACGGACAGGGCTATTTTCCCGACGCCATCATGTCCGACCCGCCTTACCACACACGCATCCGCAAGCTGATGGACAATGCCTTTTCGGCCCACCGTGTCCGGCAGCTGGAACCCCTGATCGAGACCATCGTGCGCGAGACGATCGAGGGCTTCATCGATCGGGGAGAGTGCGACGGGGTGAAGGACTTCGCGGTGCCGGTCACCATCCGCGTCATCTGCGAGCAGTTGGGCATCGACGTCTACGACGCGGACAAGATCCAGCGCTGGTCCATCGCCGTGACTCAGCAGATCGGCCGCATGCAGAACCGCGAGCAGATGATCGCCAATGCCAGGGACATCTGCGACCTCCAGAACTTCCTGATCGCCCATATGCGCGACCGTGAGGCGAACCCGCGCGAGGACATGATCTCCGATCTCGTCCACGCCCGGGCGGAAGGGGAGGACAACCCCACCCTTGCTTTCGGGGAAGCCGTCTCGCTGGTGCGCGCATTGATGATCGCGGGCAACGAAACGACGGCGACGGCGATGTCGAACATGCTCTACATCCTGGCCACGCAGCCGGAGGTCGCCGAACTGCTGAAGGAATCCGCCGACGATGACCGGTTGCTCTCGCGCTTCGTGGAGGAGCTTCTGCGGATCGAGCCGCCCGTGCGCGGCCTTTCGCGCATGACCACGCGGCCGGTGGAACTGGGCGGCAGGAGCCTGCCCGAAGGCGCGCACCTGCTGCTCATGTATGCCTCGGCCAATGACCAGCAGGACGTGTTTCCCTGTCCGCGCACGTTCGACATGGAGCGTTCCAACCTGGGCCGTCACGTTTCGTTCGGAGGCGGTTCGCACCGCTGCATCGGGCTGTCGCTGGCGCGCATGGAGATCCGGGTGGCGGCGCGCGAGGTGATCCGGCGCATGGAGGATTTCAGGCTGACCGTTCCGGCGGGGGACCTGAAGTACCTGCCCACGGTCGCCACGCATTCGATCGAGTGCCTGCCGATCGCCTTCTCCAAGCGGGCATGAGGGAGCGGCACTTGGGTCAGGAGCTGGCAGGAAAAGTCGCCGTGATCACCGGCGCGGCGCGGGGCATCGGCCGCGCGACCGCCGCGCTGTTCGTGGCCGAAGGCGCAAGGGTGGTGATCGGCGATATCGACGAGGAGGCCGGACAGGCCGCCGCCCTTGCCCTGGGGGAGGCCGCGATCTTCCGAAAGGCGGATGTCGGCCGGACTGAAGACATCGACGCGCTGGTGGCGGCGGCCGTCGACCGGTTCGGCGCCCTGGACGTGATGTTCAACAATGCCGGCGTCTCGTGCAGGCCGAGCGCCGATTTCCTCGACGACGATCTTGTGGATTTCGAACAGGTGATGCGCGTCAACGTGCTGGGGGTGATCCTGGGGACGCAGCGCGCCGCGCGGCATATGGCCAGGAACGGCGGCGGGTCTATCATCAACAACACGTCCATCGCCGGGCTCATTCCGGGTCTGGCCATGCTCGCCTATCGCACCTCGAAAGTGGCCGCGATCCATGCCAGCAAGTCCATGGCGATCGATCTGGCGCAATATGGCATCCGGGTGAACTGCCTGGCCCCCGGTCATATTCCCACCGATCTCAATGCCTTCGCGCCCCCGGGCGCATCGCTCGAGGCGGCCGCGCGTATCCAGGTGGCCATGAAGCCGGTGTGGGATGCGAACAAGCCGCTGAAGCGCCAGGGTACGCCCGAAGACGTGGCGCAGGCGGTCCTGTTCCTCGCCGGCGGCCGGTCGGCCCAGATCACCGGCACCGTGCTCGCCGTGGATGGGGGGATATCCGCGGGCGATCCGGTCAATCATTTCAGGGAGCTGATGGCAGCGCGTGCCGCGGCTCTGGGCGAAGGGGCGTGATGGCGATGGGCGTGACAGTGACATTCGTGGAGGAAGGCGGCGCGGAGCGGAAGTTCGAGGGCGTGGAGCCGTCCCAATCCCTGATGGAAGTGGGCCGCACGCACGGCGTGAGCGGCATTCTGGCCGACTGCGGGGGCGCCTGCGCCTGCGCGACTTGTCATGTCTATGTCGACGATGCCTGGATGGAGAAAGTCGGCAGTGCCGATGCGATCGAGGCGGAAATGCTCGACCTCGTTTCGGAATTCCAGAAGCCGAACAGCCGGCTCTCCTGCCAGATCCGCTTGCGGGAAGAGCTGGACGGGCTGCGCGTCGAAGTGGCGCCTAACGGCTATTGAGCGGTCAGGCCGCCGCCTGTCTCGGCGCCGCGCCAGTGGCGATGGCATCGAACCGTTTCAGCAAGGGGCCGAGCTGTTCGCGATAGGCGGCGACTCCGGCCATCTTCACCGGCCCGAACCCGCAGATCAGCGCTGCCGATGCGGCGATTTCGGTCGCGGTGGCGAGTCCGTCCTCGGTCATGCAATCCGCCAGCGAGCAGATCAGTCCGCGATATTCGCCGATAAGCGCCCGCTCCATGCGGCGCTCCGCAGTCATGCCGAAAGGGTCGAGCCGGGTGCCGCGCAGGCTTTTCATGCGGGCGAGCAGCGCAAAGAGGGGGAAGATCCAGCGCCCCATCGCGATCTTGCGCGGTCTTCCTGTTTTCGCATCCTTGCGGAAGGCGAGGAGGGGCGGGGCCAGGTTGACCTCCAGCCGGTAGTCGCCGTCGAACTGCGCGGCTAGTCCGGCCCGGAACGCCGGCGCGGTGTAGAGCCGTGCCACTTCGTACTCGTCCTTGTACGACATCAGGCGGGCAAGCTGCTCTCCCGCGGCCATGAGAAACGGCTGCGGATCGGCGATCCCGCGCGCCGCCAGCCGCCCGGAGATGTCATGCAGGAACGCGCGATAGTCTGCCGCCAGGGCCTCGTCCTGATAGGCGGCGAGGTGGCGGCTGCGGCTTTCCGTCAGGGTTTCCAGATCGGCGGGCATGGGCGAAACCGGATCGAGCCTGGCGACGGGTTCCAGGTCCTCGGGGAACGCCGCAGCGATCCGGCCCAGCGCCAGCGCGCGCAAGTTGGCCTCCACGGCGGTGCCGTTCAGCCGCACCGCCACGGCAATGGCGCTCACGCTCACCGGCAAAAGCCCTTTCTGCGCGGCGAAGCCGACCATCAGCAGGTTGGTGAAGATCGTGTCGCCCATCAACCGGGCCGCGAGGGCGAGCGCGCGCACCGATGCGACGTTTCCCTCCCCGACCCGTGTGGCGATGGCAGGCAGGAAGGTGGCGGCGCGGAAGTCCAGGTCCTTGCGGGTCTGGAATTCGCCGGTCGGCACGACATCCACATTCGCAATCACCCGACTGTCCGGTCGCAAGGTTCTGACGACATCGGGGGCAGAGGCGACCACGAGATCGCAGGCGAGCAGCAGGTCGGCCTGGCCGGTRCCCAGTCGGGCGCTCGGAATGCGCGCAGGATCCGCGGCGAAGCGGATGTGGCTCATCACCCCGCCACCTTTTTGCGCCATGCCCGTCATGTCGAGCACTTTGGCCGCCTTGCCCTCGATATGCGCGGCCATGCCCAGCACAGCGCCCACCGTCAGCACGCCGGTGCCGCCGATCCCCGTCACCAGCATGGCATAGCTATCCGGGACAGCGGCGAGCGCCGGTTCGGGCAGGCTTGCGATCAGCGGTTCGAGCGCGCCCATATCGGCGCCGCGCCGCGCGACCCGGGCGCCGCGCACGGAAACGAACGAGGGGCAGAAGCCTTTGACGCAGCTGTAGTCCTTGTTGCACCCGGACTGATCGATGGCGCGTTTGCGCCCAAAGGCGGTTTCAAGCGGGGTGATGCTGACGCAATTGGACTGGCGCGAACAATCGCCGCAGCCTTCGCAGACGGCGGGGTTGATGTAGAGCCGCATGTCCGGATCGGGCGCATCGCCCCGCTTGCGGCGGCGGCGCTTCTCGTTGGCGCAGGTCTGCTCGTAGAGGATGGCGGAGACGCCGGGCACCGCGCGCAGGTCGCGCTGGACCGTGTCCAGCCGGTCGCGATCGAGCACGCGGACTTGCGCCGGGAGCTTGCCGCGCCAGTGCTCGGGCCGGTCCGAGACCAGGACCACCGGATCGACGCCTTCCGCGATCAATTCGGCGGCGATCTGCTCCGGCTGGATATTGCCTTCCAGCGGCTGGCCCCCGGTCATCGCCACGGCATCGTTGTAGAGGATCTTGAACGTCACGTTCGCCGAGGCCGACAGCGCTGCCCGGATCGCCAATATGCCCGAATGCGTATAAGTGCCGTCGCCCATGTTCGAGAAGACATGCCCGGTCTCGGTGAAATGCTGGGCGCCCAGCCAGGGCAGGCCTTCGGCGCCCATGCCGACCACATTCATCGTGCGGCGCTCGGGCATGAAGGCGGCCAGGCCATGACAGCCCGTTGCGCCCATTGCCAGGCTGCCCTCGGGCACATGGGTGCTGGTGTTGTGGGGACAGCCCGAACAGAAGTAGGCCGGGCGAACCGCTCGGGCTGGCTCCGCCGCTGCCGCTTCCAGAGTGGCAAGCCGCTCGGCGGCGTCGCGGGCAGCCCCATCGAGAACGCCGAGCCCCGCCAGACGCGAAACGAGGACGCGTCGCACCAGTCCCGCATCCAGGACATTGTCGAGCGGCAGCAGCGCGCGGCCCTGCTCGTCCCGCTTGCCGAGAAGGAGGGGACGCGGGCCGGGCATGGCGAATAGGGCGGCGGCCAGCTGCTCCTCGATCACCGGGCGCTTCTCTTCCACCACCAGGATCTCGCGCGCGCCGGCGCAGGTGCTGCGCAGGAACGCCTCGTCCATCGGCCAGGTCATGCCCAGCTTGACCAGCGCGATGCCGAGGGCCTGGCATCGGGCGGCGTCGAGGCCAAGCGCCAGCAAGGCTTCGCAGACGTCGAGATAGGGCTTGCCCGCGGTCAATATCACCAGGTTGCGCCGCTCGGGCGCGATGAGCACCCGGTTGAGGCCGTTTGCGCGCGCAAACTGGACGGCCGCAGGCAGGCGCTCGTTCACCACCAGCGATTCCTGTGTCAGCGGCGGCAGGCTGCGGCGGATGTTGAGATCCACCCCTGCCGGACGGTCGGGCCGCTCGATCCGCAGATCGGGCAGGATGACCGAGGAGGTCAGGTCCAGCGTATCGGTGACGGCCTTGAGGCTGACGTAGAGGCCGCTGAACCGCGACATCTCCCAGCCGAGCAGGCCATAGGCGATGATCTCGTCGGTGGTGGAAGGCGCCAGGATCGGCAGGAATCCGGCGATCAGCGTGTGTTCGGACTGGTGTGCGGAAGCCGAGGACTTGGCCGCATGATCGTCCCCCGCAACCACCAGCACGCCGCCGTTTGCGTGAGTGCCCTCGAAGTTTGCCAGCTTCAGCGCTTCGCAGGCGCGGTCGACGCCAAGGCCCTTGGCGTACCAGAGGGCGAACACGCCATCGAAGCGCGGCTTGCCGAACCAGTCCACTTGCTGGGTCCCGCGCAGGCTGGTGGCGGCCAGTTCCTCGTTCAGGCCGGGCTCGAAGTGGATCCGGTGCGCGTCGAGCAAGGCCTTGGCCGACCACAATTGCGCATCGAGCGTCGTGATCGGCGATCCGCGATAACCGGTGACATAGCCTGCCGTGTCGCGCCCGGCGGCCCGGTCCCGCCGCGCCATGTCGAGCGGCAGGCGCACGAGCGCCTGCATCGATGTCAGGAACACTTGCCCCGAGGTCTGCTCGAACCGGTCCTGCAAGGCGGCGACGGACTTGGTCACGCAAAGTCCTTCGGGCAAGGCCCCGGTGTTTCGGTTCCCCTGGGCTGCGGCGTCGTGCCTCTTCCGCCGCCCTGCTGCGCGCTTTCCCGCATTACCATTGGGGCCTGAACGGCTCCATCGCCATGTACCTGTCCACGGCGTCCTCGAAGTGGCGGATGCGGATTTCCTGATAGTTGGCAAGCGTTATGCCGGGCTTGGCGCTGGCTTCCAGGCCCTCCTGCTGGGCATGGAGATTGTCGGTATCCTGGTCGAGGATGCGGCCGAAACCGGGGTCCATCCCTTCGGCTTCGGCGAAGGACTGGTCGTCGTCCAGGATCTGCACTTCCGCGGTTTCCGGGCGGCGTCCGCCGCGGGGGATCGGCCGCATGAACATGACCTCGTAGATGCAGCGGCGATGGTCGCGGGCGTCGGGCCGGAAGCGGTAGAGCATGGGCAGGGAAATGCCGGGGAAGACGTAGAGGTTGGGGAACATCGTATAGGAATAAGTGTCGAGCAGCTCGGTGTCGGAAACCTGGCTGAGGTCGGCATCGGCAGCCTTTTCGAACATGGCGCGGAACATGTCCGCCATGACCTGCCGCGCGCGCTCGCCCGGGGCCAGCCGCGGCTTGCTGCCGCCCAGCGCGGAGCTGTCTCCCAGCGTGAAATTGTCGATGATGTCCTGTTCGCTGTACTTGCCGGCCAGGTTCGGGCTGACCACGCCAAGCGTGGAGATGAATCGGTTCACATGCTGGCCATAGACGTCGTACTGCGAATTCACGTCGCCGTTGGCCGGGGCGACCTGGGGATGGGTGTCGAGCACATGGTAAGCCTCCTGGAAGGCTTCCACCGTCAGCTTCCAGTTCGCCGGATAGCTCTTCTGGACGTGGAGATAGATGTATCGGTCCTCCAGTTTCCAGGCCTCGAAATGCTTCATGATTTCCGGGCCGAAGTACGTTGCCAGCGTGGGCGCGTCGGGGTCCATGTTGATGAACACGAAGCCTCCCAGGCACTCCACCCTGGCATCGGGCAGGCGCATCCGCTCCGGGTCGACATGGGCGAAGTCCCACTGGCAGGGGATGTTCCGGTTGGTGCCGTCGAGGTTCCAGCTCCAGCCGTGGAACGGGCACTTGATCTGGTTGCCGCTGCCCAGGGTGTTCGACGGTTTCAGCTTGGTGCCGCGATGAAGGCAGGCGTTGAAATGCGCCTTGATCTCGTTCTCGGCCACGCGGGTGACGATGAAGCTGTAGGGGCCGATGTCGTAGACGTAATAGTCGCCCACTTCGGGAATGTGCTCCTCGCGGCAGGCCATCTGCCAGGTGCGGGTCCAGAGCTTGTCGAATTCCTGTTTCTGGAACGCGGGATCGACGTAGCGATCCTTCGATATGTCCTGGCTGCCCAGGTATTCGTAGGATTGCGAGGTCGCCCAGTCCGGGGCGGGAACCCGGTCGCGGGCGATGATGTCCTGCGTGCTTTCCGCAGGGCAGCGCGCCTCGCCAAGCGCGAGAGTGTCTGGCTCAGGCTTCATCCCACTTTCTCCACCTTGCGGCCGGCGGGCGATGCTTTCGCGCGGGCGCCGCTGTCGTTCTTGTGCATCTGGCCGTCCTTCATGATCAGGAGAAGCCTGGCGGTTTCCGTCAGCACGGAGACGTCCGCCAGTGGATCGCCGTCGACCAGGATCAGGTCGGCCAGCGCCCCTTCGGTCAGGGTGCCGAGATCGCCTTGTGCCCTCATGGCCAGGCCGCCGTTGCGGGTGGCGCAGACCAGTGCAGCGGCGGGGCTGTAGCCGTAGTATTCGACGAAGAACTGCAGGTCCCGCGCCTGTGCGCCCTGCTTGCTCCAGCCGAAGCCGTAATCGCCGCCGATCAGGTGGCGCACGCCGCGCTTGCGCAGTTCCGTGTGCGTGCGGATGGAGTTTTCCATCAGCTCGGGAATGTTCATATATCCGCCGACTTCGGGCGTGAGGCCGAATGCGGAGGCTTCGCCCTTGAGGATCTGGTGGAACAGCCCGACCGTGGGTACCACGAACATCCGGTCGCGGGCCTCCTCCATCATGTCCAGCAGTTCCTCGTCGGCATATTCGCAGTGGAACAGGGCATCGACCCCGGCGCGCAGGCAGGCCTTGGAGCCGGCGATCGAGCGCGTGTGGGCGTTGATCTTGCGGCCATAGGCATGCGCCGTCTCCACCGCGACGCGGATTTCCTCGAACGTCATCGGCGTGGTGTGGGCGGGCGTGGAGGGATAGAAGGGATCGCCGGAGACATCGAGCTTCACATTGTCCACGCCCTCGCGGCAATGGAGGCGCACGGCGCGGCGCATCTCCTCCACACCGTCGACGATCGTGGCAGGGCCAATGCGCGGATCGTGTTCCTTGCCCTCGTCGCCCATTGCCCCCGTGACGCTGATCTCCAGCCCGCCCGCGCGGATGCGGGGGCCGGGAAGCCGCCCGGCCTCGACCTCGTCACGCACCGCCACGGCAAGCCGCAGCTTCGCTTCCGAAGCGCCATAGGCACTGGTGAAACCCGCATCGATCAGGGCCTTGGCGCCGCGTGCGGCGGTGAAGACCTGCCGCTCCGGCGAGGGGGTGATGAGATCCTCCGTGCGCGTCACGTTCTCGAAGGAAAGATGCGTATGGCCCTCGGTCATGCCGGGCATGAGGAACAGGCCGGAAGCATCGACGATTTCCGCTCCCGGCGGGCACGGTCCGCCGCCGCGCAGGACGGCGCGGATACGGTTGCCTTCTATCAGCACGTCTCCGGTGAACGGATCGGCGCCGGTGCCATCCCAGATGCTGGCGCCCTGAATCACTGTGCTGCCCATTGGATGACCTTTCTCCATCGGCTTACCGGATCATCCTTTACCGGCTGGCGCCTCGCTGCCCGATGACGGGACATGCACCGCGACTTGTCTGCCCGCGCCAGCACGCGGCGACACGGTTGTTCCGGGGCGGGGGCTGGGGCAATCGACGGGACGCAGGACCCGCAAGAGGCAGCCATGATCCGAGGAATTCACCACGTTTCCGTCCACGTCCGCGATCTCGAACGGATGATCGCGTTCTACCGCGATGCCTTCGGTTTCGAACTGGTGGGCGAGCCCTTCGGCTGGAAGGAAGAGCCGGTGCTGGACGCTCTGATCGACGTGCTCGGCTCTGCGGCGCGAGGGGCCATGCTGCGGACGGGGAACTGCTATGTCGAGCTGTTCGAGTTCCAGGCGCCGCCGGGTCGCACCGAGCCGCTTTCCCCGCAGGACAGGGGCTATACGCATTTCTGCATCGACGTGACGCACGATATAGAGGGCGAATACGCTCGCCTGAAAGCGCTGGGCATGACGTTCGGCGCGCCCGCCCCGATCGATATGGGACATGTCAAATCGGTCTATGGCCGCGACCCCGAGGGCAATGTGATCGAACTGCAGCAGACCGCCGCCCATTGCGACTTCCGCCTCGACCGTCTGCCTGACCGCATGGGCGAAGCGGAAATTGGCGCCGTCAGCGGCGCGGTAGAGGCGACCGGCCATGCGCGGGGGGACGACACCGGCGTCCTCATGCCGGCGCACGAGGCGGCGCTGCGTCTTGGCGGCGCGGCGTTCCTCACGCGGGCCTTTCACGCCTTCGGTTCGATCTCTCCTGCCAACAGCGTCACCCGGATCATCCGGCTGGAGCCTTGTCCGGGTGGCAGCACCGGGCACAAGTTGTTCCTGTCAGTGGCCTATGCGCTGGAGGAGCCGGGGTTGCAGCGCGATCTCTTCGTGAAGTTCTCGCGCGATTTCACCGACAGCCGCCGCGATCATGCGCGCCACGAGATGGAAAGCGAGGCGCGCTTCGCATCCGTCTCGCGCGCGCCGGGTTTTCCCATTCATGTGCCGAGGGCCTATTTTGGTGACTTCGACCATGCCAGCGGCACCGGCCTGCTCATCACCGCGCGCGTGGCTTTCGGCCGGGACGACATCGAGCCGCAGCGCGAGAAATGCCGGGATCACGAGATCGACGATCCGCTGCCCTATTATCGCGCCTTGATCGCCGCGCTCGCGCGCCTCGCCGCTGCGCACAAGGCCGGGCGGTTGACCGCGGATATGGAGCAGCGCTTCCCCTTCGATCCCGCTGGCGCCGGCGTCGAGCGCGTGACCGGCGACGCGGCAGCGCTGCGCAGGACAGTGGAGGGATGCCGCCAGTTCGCGGCGGACCTGCCGCAGCTTCTGCCGCCGGCGCTACGGGCGCCCGAATTCTACGACCGCGTCCTGCGCGATGTCCTGCGCATCGGGGAAAACCGTGACAGGCTCGCGGCCTATCTGCTCGGCAATCGGGACTTGATCGCGCTCTGCCACTGGAATGCCCATATCGACAATGCCTGGTTCTGGCGCGACGATCGGCAGGTTCTTCATTGCGGGCTGCTGGATTGGGGCGGGGTCGCGCAGATTACCTTCGGATCCGCGCTCTGGGGCTGTCTGAGCGCGGCGCATACGGGGATGTTGGAGAACGATCTCGACGCGCTGCTCATGCTGTTCCTGCAGGAATACCGCGCGCAGGGCGGCGCTGGGATCGACGCCGAGGAACTGAAGCGCCACTTCTTCGTCCACGTCGGGGTCATGGGCGCAGCGCGGGTGCTGGCGCTCCACAAGGTGCTGCTGCGGCGGCTGCCCGGCGGGGCGGCGATCCTGGGCCCGCACGACCCCCTGGTGGCGGAAGAGGAGGGCCTCCGCACCGTCCTGCACATCTATACCGTGTTGCTGACGCTCTGGTCGAAGGCGGATCTGGGGGCTGCGCTCGATCACGTATTGGGGGCGGAGGGCGGCCCGGTCAGTCCCGGAAGAATTCGGTCAGCATCGGTGTAAGCAGCGGCCAGCGTTCGAAGCGGCCGCGGCGCTTCGCGGTGTCGATCGGGAAGGTGGAGACGTCGTTCCACTCCTGATCGCTCCACGGTGGCTCCACCAGCGAAGAGCAAGGCAGCAGCTCGTGCACCCATTCGGAGGTGCGCCGCGTGTGGGCCATGTCGCTTTTTCCTGAGCGGAAGGTCATGACCGGCATCGTCAGCGCCGCGAAGTCCGCAGGCGTCATGCCCGGTATCGGCGTCTCGTCGCTATAGGCGAATGCCTTGCCCCAGCGCTGCATGGTATCGATATAGGCTTCCGCATCCTGCGCCAGGAGGATGTCGCGGATCCGGGGATTGCGCGCGGTCTGGTCGGCCCAGCTCGGCAGCGCCGCCACCGCTTCCATCCCGCCTTTCGAGGCGGCGGCGATCTGGTCTCCGCAATAGAACCAGGCGAGCCCGGCCAGCCCCACCGGTCCGCCGCTGAGCCACCAGATCGCGATCTTGCGGACGTTCTGCGGCATGCGCGCCGCCGCCATCAGCGTTATCCGCGAACCCGCAGATCCACCCGCCATGCGGATGTCCTTGAGCCCCAGCGCCTCGACCAGCCCGACCAGCGCCTGCGCGTTCATCACGGATTCGGAAGGCGCGGTGAAGGCGATGTCGGATGCGCCGCAACCGGGACGGTCCCAGAGCAGCACCCGGTAGCCGGCCTGCGCCAGTTCCGCCCCCAGTTCCGGAACGCCGGCCGTGTCGCGTGCGTAGCGCCCGCCCGGCGTGATGACCAAGGAAGGCGCGCCTTCCTCGCCGAGCAGCTCGTAGTCCAGCATGAGCCCGTTCACGTCGATCCTGGCCATCGATGCTCTCCCGCTTCTTCGCTGTTTCGCCGTCAGGCCATGGCGTCGGCGGAATTCTGTTCCACCGGCGTCGTTTCCCAGCGGCCGAGGCGATAATCGCCGGCGATGGTGGTGCGATACATCAGGCGCTCCTCGTCCGGGTCGTTGCCCGAAACGCAGTGCAGCATCCGCGTGTTGTCCCAGATCACCATGTCGCCCTCGCGCCACTTGTGATGGTAGCTGCAGGCGCCGCCCAGGCGGTTGATTTCCTGGCAGACCGCTTCCAGCAGGGCATCGCCCTCGGGCGTCTCGTTGCCGACAAGGCCCTCGGCCATATAGGCCGAGACATGGAGCACTTTCTCGCCGCTGGCGCGCGTCCAGACCGAAGGGTGGATCGCCCGCGACATCCTGGCCACCTGCTCGTCGAAGGATGCGGGGATCGGCTTGGGTTCGACCATGCGATATCGGGCCGGCTTGCCGAACTTGAGCCGGTCGTACTGGGTGGAGAGCTTGTAGACCACTTCCGTGCCCTCGATCCGCGCGCGCAAGTCCTCGGGAAACATGCGGTATAGCGCCACGCCGTCGAGGAAGCCGGTGATGCCCCCTTCTTCCACCCGCTCGACGGAACGCAGCACGCCCGCGCGGTTCAGCTCGTCGTTATAGCAATGGTCGAAGTGCCACGGCAGCCAGTGCGAGAGCTGCTTGCCGTCGACTTCGACAATGCCCTGCCCGCGGCGGCTGCGAATTTCGATCACGCCGGGAAGCCGGCTGGAATCGACGCGGCTGACCGCCTTGACCGGATGCTCCTTGAGCGGGCCGAAGCAGCTGCTGATCGCCAGTTGCATCTCGTCGCTCTGTTCCACGTCCTCGAACACGATCATGCCATGCTCGACGAACAGGGCGTCTATCTGCTGGCGGGTATCGGCATCCTCCAGCATGGCGAGCGTGAGGGCGCCGATCCGGATGCCGAAAGGAATACCCTCGCCAAGGGGGCCGACGGTGAATGCGTGAGGCCTGGTCATGCAACACTCTCCTTGCAACGCTCACTTTATTGTATTACTTAGTGATACGATGTATTGAATAGTGACATGATAGGAGATTCCCCCCATGGCCGTCAAGCGGGGCCAGAGTGGTGGCCGCATGCTGCAGGTGTTCGAAGCGGTGGCCGCCGCGCAGCCGATCGGCGTCAGTGCGCTGGCGCGCCTGCTGGCGGCGGACAAAAGCGCGGTCCAGCGTGACCTCATGACGCTGGCCGATGCGGGCTGGATCCGCTCCGCAGGCGATGCGAAGTGGGAATTGACGCTGCGCATACTCACCCTGGCGCGCACGCCGCACTCCAGCAACGACTTGCGCCAGCGCGCCCGCCCGGTGCTCGAAACGCTGCGGTCGGCAACCGGGGAGACGGCCTATCTCACCGTGCCCGACGGCGGCCATTTCGTGGTGATCGATGCTCTGGAAAGCCCGCAAGTGCTGCGCATGGCACCCCCGGTCGGCATGGTCGTGCCTTCGCACGGGAGCGCCACGGCGCGCGCGGTGCTGCCCTATCTGAGCGCGCCGGAACAGCGCGACTTGCTCTCTGCGCCGCCGGACGCGGATCTGCAGGCACAGTTCGCGGCAACGCGTGCGCGGGGCTATGCCGTGAATGACGGGGACATCGTCGCCGGGGCGGTCGCCATCGCCTCGGCCGTGCTCGGGCCGGACGAGCGACCGCTCGGCACTCTGGTGCTGACCGGCCCTTCGGAGCGCCTTGGCCCTGAACGTCGCGCGCTGCTCGGCGGCCAACTGGCTGGCGCCGCGCGTTTGCTCTCCGCCGCTTAGGATTCCGATCCGCGCCTATACCCGATCACGCAGCTTCACGTTGCCGAACATCATGCTCCGGGCTGGTCCCTGCAGCACATCGATCGGGAAGACCGGCGGCACCGCGCTGGCCGCGTCGAGCCTCGCGAGTTGCTCGGGCGCGATTTCCAATGCCAGTGCACCGAGATTGTCCTCAAGCTGCCCCGGGGTGCGCACCCCGACCACAGGCGAGGCGACGGCCGGATGAGTCAGGGTCCAGGCCAGGGCGAGTTGCGCCGGGGTGCAGCCGATTTCGCCGGCAATCTCGACGACCCGGTCGGCAATATCGAGATTTCGTGCCGTCAGCTTTCCCGTGGCGGCATTGATCGCCTTGCGCGAGCCGAGTTCGTCCATGTCGCCGCCGCCAAGATCGGCGCGCGTGTATTTTCCGGTGAGAAGGCCCTGGCCCAGCGGCGCCCAGGGCGAAACGCCCAGGCCCATCTCCCGGGCCATCGGGATCAGCTCGCGTTCGACGGTGCGTTCGATCAGGCTGTAGGGGATCTGCAGCGCGCAGAACGGCGTCCAGCCGCGCAACTCGGCAATGGCCTGCATGCGCGAGGCCTGCCAGGCCGGCGTGTCGGACAGGCCGATGTAGAGCACTTTGCCCTGGCGGACGAGATCGTCGAAGCTGCGCAGGATCTCGTCCACGGGCGTGTTGAAGTCCCACATGTGGAGATAGAGCAAGTCGATATAGTCGGTACCCAGCCGCCTGAGACTGTCCTCTACCGAGCGGATCATGTTCTTGCGGTGATTGCCGCTGGCATTGGGGTCGCCGGGCCTCGTCGTCAGCGAGTACTTGGTGGAGACCACCAGGCGATCGCGCCGGCCCTTCAGCAGTTCACCCAGCAGGACTTCGGACTGGCCCATCTGGCCATAGAAGTCTGCGGTGTCGATGAAGTTGCCGCCGCGATCGATATAGAGATCGACCATCCGGCGCGCCTCCTCGTCACTGCTGCCCCACGCGCCCGCGCCCACGCGAAAGGTCATCGTGCCCAAGGCCAGCGGCGAGACCCGCAGGCCGGAGCGCCCCAGCAGGCGGTAATCGTCGAGTTGCATCGCCAGCGATCATCCTCTTTTCGATCCAACTCCGGTTTCGGCCGAAGTTTGTCTCGTGGCTTCCAATGTCGAAACAACAGCGCCGCGCCAGGCCGTTTCAGGAGGGGATGGTTCCCCGGTCAAGCGCCGATCCCGCATGCCACCAGCTTTGCCGTTCCAGTTTTGGTACGTTGCCGCTGCAGTCAATTTTTGACTTGCGGGCGGGTTGCCGTCTAGACGCAGCCGAACTCCGGAACAGCCGACAAGGCGCGCCGAATCCGATTCGGCATTCTCACCGACCGGGCGTCACGACTGCCGATGATTCGCAGGTCGAATTTCCCCAATTGTGGGTAGCCGAGCGCAGCCTCGAAAAATTTTTTTCCGGCCGCTGCAAGGCATCCGGGCAGGTCCAACGCAGGTCCCGCCATTAGCTGCGCGCGCGTAGCATGAAGGGATCGTGTCCCGAGAGGTGGTGTAGCTTTTCTGGACCACCTTGCTTTTCGGCCTCAGCCTGAGCCGATCATGAGCCGGGTACTGCCGACAGCATGACAATGGGATTGTCGCTGAGCGGGGCCATCGTTTCAAGCGTCATGTACCGCG